>CAJUTC010000046.1 GCA_910589195.1 uncultured Lachnospiraceae bacterium | reverse complement strand
TGCGCAAAAGCCTGCTGCTCTGCTCTAACCGGTAACTCATCAGATATTCCTGAGGGGAAATTTCCATTTTCTGTTTAAAAATATGGGTCAAATATGACCTGGTAATCCCAATATACGCGGCAATCTCACTAACCTTTGCATGGGCATAATGGTTATGGATATAGCGAAGAGCATTATCTACATAAACATCCGGGGAATAGTCATGAGGAATGGGTTTGTTTTGTCTTTCCAGATTTTGATTCTGGGAGTTTACCAACAGTGCCAGGATTTGATAAAGCAGCGCGGTCCTGGTTAATTCATTGGCAACCGTAATCTCATGGTGATTTAAAATCTCTTCTGTAATTGTCAGAAATTCTTCTGGTTCCAGATAAGCGTCACGAACCGGATGATCCGCTGTAATTCCTGCCTTCTCCAGATAAAGGGCGGCTTTGGATCCATTAAACGAAACCCAGCCATAATGCCAGGGATCCTTTGGATCGGAATAGTAAAAAACATCTACATTAGGCACTGTCACAAAAATCTGGCCACGGTGAAGCTTGTATACCTTTCCGGCCATTTCCAAACAAAATAAAATGCATATGGTAATCCCGCCTCACTATCGGCCCGTAAAATTTATCCGCGGTGCAGCGCTCAGTACCGCATACCGTTAAATACAGCTCCACATCCTCTACCGGAAGACTTCCTAACATCCGAAAGGTAGAACTGACACGATAACATTGCATTGGATCATCCATCAAAAAATCCCCTTTCGTTGGTTTTCTTTTATTTTAGCAGACATTTCTGAAAAATGCATCTGATTTCGCAAAAAATGGCGGTTTTAAAACTCTTGAAAGCCTTCTTACCTTGCATTATAATAGGTTTATGTGTTAAGGAGGTAACATTATATGATTTCAACAAAAGGGCGATACGCTTTGCGGGTAATGATCGATCTGGCCCAGCAAAATCCGGACGCATTTATTCCCCTGGATGAAATTGCCACCAGGCAGGGGATTTCAAAAAAATATCTGGAAATCATCCTGAAATCCCTTGTGCAAAACAAATTATTAAAAGGGCTTCGGGGCAAAGGCGGAGGTTACCAGTTAACCCGCCACCCGGCTGACTATACGGTTGGCGAAATACTGGAACTGACAGAAGGCACACTGGCAGTGGTGGCTTGCCTGCAAAAAGGTGCTGACACCTGCCAGCGGAAAGAATGCTGCAATACTCTTCCCATGTGGAAACACTTTGATCAAATGGTTCATAATTTCTTTTATAACATCACATTAGAAAGCCTGGCTAACCCTCCGGAAACAGATGCGGGGCAAGGTGGCGCTTACAGGGAATAGGGGGCCTTAAAAAGCTCAGCGCTCTGTCGCTGAGCTGTGCAAAAACGAGGATGCAAAGCGGCATCTTCCATTTCCGTTTTCTGCACATCCCCCGGAGGGTTACAGGAAACCCACTTTCATTCATGGTAGAACCTGCAAAGCATAAGGGTTTACTGTAAATACGGATGCTGATACGGCGCAGGCTCAGGGCCACAGTAAAGGCCAAAGGCGTCACAAATCCAATAGGTACCATTTAGATTTACCCTGCACCACTGATGGGAGTACTGGTTTTCATTTACATGTTCGTAAGGGATCCCAAGAATATTCAGGCAAAGTCCTGTGGCCCTGGTGCATCCGGCGCAGGAAGCAGTCCCCAGCACAAAGTATCCGTAAGGGTCATTGTAGTGGGCATTGGACATAGAATAGGACATGCCATTATCAAAAATTGTCCGCAAATCCGATGCGATCCCAAAAAGCTGTTCTTCCCTGTCAAGACCTATGTAAGGCGTTACCACCTGCACTGCTATGTTATATGCCTGTGCCAGTTCCTCATCTGTAGTCCGTTTCCGAAGGCTGGACAGATTGGCAAGCTGGTTCATGGGCACAAGGCCAGCAGGATTTCCCACATTTTCAAGGGCTGCAGAATCCATACCCTCTACGGCTTCCCCCGGCGCTGCCCCTTCACAAGGGATCCGCCCTTCATAGATCCCGCAGGTAAGGTAGTGGTTCAGCAGCGCCTGGGGATCCGTACCCAATACTGCCGCCACATCCGGATAGGAACCAGCATAATACGCTGGATCAAATTGCTGGGCAGCGCTGGCTGGGAACGCTCCGATTCCTGTCAGCAGAAAGGCTGTGCAAAATGCAGCCCCTATGACACGTAAATTTTTCTTTTTCATCATGGTAACCTCCTGTAATTAGATTAATCTCAATGTGCTGAAACCAGATCAATTCAGCAATGTATTCAGAAATGAACATCCAAGGCGTGCAGAAGATTGGAATGAATATTCAGACACATTAACCATATTATAAACAAATTTTCCCTCAGTTACAAGAATTATCGCACCACAGTATTATAGTTTTGCTAATTTTCCCATCCTTCTATTGCCTCCGTAAAAAAACTATATTATACTACCTTCATTAGACAAAAACATATCATTTGTAACGGAAAGGATTTTGGTGAAAATTTGGGAAATAAGAAAAAATTAAAAGAAAAATGGCAGGAAGCCATGCAGGCGGTTCTTCCGATTATCTGCATCGTTCTTGTATTATGCTTTACCATTGCCCCCATCTCCCCCAGTATTCTGCTTTGCTTTTTAATGGGGGCGGTATTTATCTTAGTGGGCATGATGTTTTTTACTCTGGGCGCTGAAATGTCTATGACACCCATGGGCGAGCGGGTGGGATCTTGCCTGACCAAAAGCCGCAATCTATGGCTCATTATCCTGGTATCATTTTTGCTGGGCTTTATTGTAACAATATCCGAACCAGATCTTCAAGTTTTGGCAGGGCAAGTACCGGCAGTCCCTAATATGGTTTTCATTTTATCCGTAGCAGTAGGAGTAGGCGCTTTTTTAGTTTTAGCCCTTCTTCGTATGCTGTTTGGCATTGCTCTCCCGCCCCTGCTGATCCTGTTTTATCTGGCAGTGTTTGTACTGACACTTTCCGTGCCAGCAGACTTCCTCAGCATTGCTTTTGACTCTGGCGGCGTAACCACCGGGCCCATGACCGTTCCCTTTATTATGGCTTTAGGTGTGGGCATTTCCTCTATCCGAAGCGACCGGCACGCTGCCGACGACAGTTTCGGCCTGATTGCCCTCTGCTCCGTAGGGCCGATTCTGGCAGTTATGATTCTCAGCATGATTTACAACCCACAAGGAAGCGCCGCGCCTGAGGCAGCCATGTTGGAAGCAGATAACTCCAGACAGCTCTGGGAGCTTTTTTCATCAGAAGTCCCTACATACATGAAGGAAATTTCCATTTCTCTTCTTCCCATTTTCCTATTTTTTATGAGCTTCCAGATTTTTATGCTGCGGCTTTCCAAACGTACCATGGCAAAAATTTTAATTGGCCTTACATATACCTATGTAGGCCTTGTCCTGTTTTTAACAGGAGCCAACGTAGGCTTTATGCCGGCAGGGAACTATCTGGGCCAGGTGCTGGCCCGGCAGAAACACCCGGAAATCATCATCCCCATCGCCATGCTGATTGGCTTTTTCATCGTAAAAGCAGAGCCTGCCGTATACGTGCTAAATAAGCAGGTAGAAGAAATCACAGACGGGGCAATCTCCGCAAAAGCCATGGGCATGGGTCTTTCCATCGGCGTATCCATTTCCCTGGGATTGGCCATGATCCGAGTACTGACCGGGATTTCCATCCTCTATTTCATGCTTCCCGGCTATGGCGTCGCCTTAGGCATTTCTTTTTTTGTCCCCCGCCTTTATACGGCAATCGCCTTTGACTCCGGCGGCGTGGCCTCCGGGCCTATGACCGCCGCTTTTCTTCTTCCTCTGGCACAGGGCGCCTGCACGTCGATCGGCGGCAATATTGTCACAGACGCTTTCGGCGTGGTAGCCATGGTAGCCATGACACCTTTAATTACCATCCAGGTAATGGGCCTGGCGTCCAAAATCGCCGGAAGCCGCAAGCAAGCATGGATTGCCCGGGAAACCCCTGCCATATCCTTAGATCGTCTGGAAGAAGACGCGATTATCGAATTGTAGAATGAGAGGTTTTTATGAGCGAATTATACATGATGGCCACCATCAGCGATCGGAACCAAACCCGGCGTTTTTTAGCTTTTTATAAAGAATACGGGGTTACGGTAGCATTGATTACTTTCGGAAAAGGCACAGCCGCTTCCGAAATCCTGGATTCATTTGGCCTGGAAGCCGCTGAAAAAGCGTTGATGTTTTCCTTTGTCACAGACGCCGAATGGCCAACCATCAAACGCGGCCTTGAAAAACAGATCAAAATCGATATCCCTGGCAGCGGGATCGCTTTTATCATCCCCTTAAGCAGTATTGGCGGAAAAAAGCAGCTCCTGTTTCTGACAGAAGGCCGTGAGTTTAAAAAAGGAGAAGAAAGCACATTGAAAGACACGAAATATGAACTTCTGGTGGTAATCGCCAACCAGGGCTATACCGATATGATTATGGACGCAGCAAGAGATGCCAATGCCGCCGGGGGTACCGTTATCCACGCAAAAGGGACAGGAACAGAGGAAGCGCAAAAATTTTTAGGAGTTTCCATCGCCGTCGAAAAGGAAATGATTTTTATGGTAACCCGCCGGGAAAACAAGAATAAAATTATGAAAGCCATTATGGATAAGGCTGGAACCAGCAGCGACGCGCGATCTATCGTCTTCTCGCTTCCGGTTACGGAAACTGCCGGAATGCGTCTGATTGAAGATGGGGATGAATTTCTCACATAAGCCGGATCATATTATAGACACAGATCAGCATAATCAGAATCATAAGACCCATAAACAACTTGCCAACCATTTCGGCGTCCATGCGTTTGTTTACCATCCTTCCGGCAAACCCTCCCAGAATCCCGCCAGAAACCATAACAGCCAGCAGGCCAATCCCAAACTCTGGCACGTTTTTTGAGATCAGGGTATTAATCAGGCTGGCAGCCTGGGAGAACAATATAATGTACAGTGAATTCTGAGCCGCTGTTTTTGTATCCATGGAAAAAAAGAAATACAGCACTACCAGGTTAATCGGGCCGCCACCAATACCTAAAAATGAAGAAACAATCCCTAAAGCAAGTCCAATTGCCATGCAGGCCGGCTGATTGGAGATACGGTGGGTTTTGATCCGATCTTTCCTCAGCGTATAAAGAAAGGTTCCAAACGTAATGATAAGAAGGCATAGTGCCTGTATGGCTCCTACCTGATCCTTATTTTCCACCAGCCGGGAACTATATTGGAACATGATTTTACCCACAATGCCGCCTACTGCGGCTCCGATGGCCAGGGGCGTCCCTGTTTTTATATCCACAAGGCAGGAACCGCTTATCCTGGCTTTTGCCACTGAATAGCAGGACATGGAAAGTACGGTACAGCCGGACAGAAAGCTGACAGCCGCCACGTTTAAGACCCCAAACGCGTCCAGAACCGGTTTGATCAGAACCCCGCCGCCGATTCCGCACACGGCGCCTACCACAGAAGCCAGAAAACTTACCATCGCAAAAATCGTATACAAATATTGATTCATTTTCCTTCACCTATTTTCATAACCAGCATTTCTCTGTTGGGTTCAGTTTAGCAAAAACCGGGTTCCTGCTGAATCCATAATCTTAAGATTATGATTTCTTATTTTTAAATTCCCTTCCTGTTGCCGAAAAAACATATACTTTTTTCATATTCTGTTACTTTTTGTATATCTTGCATAGTATTTATTGTAAATCCCGTAATTTTTTTGTATAATAACTTTAAGAATTGCTGGAAAGGGTGCATCTAATGAATATAAATAAAATCCCCATAACCTTCCGGAAGCGCATGATCCTGTACAATCTTGTGGTGATCATTTGTATTTCCTGCATAATCAGTATCTACACCTATTCCTTCTATAAAAGGGATGCGGTTGCCAGTGAAACAGCCAGCTCTGCCAACCGGCTGCATTTGCTTTCCTCCAGGCTTGACATAGCCTGTGACGAGCTAATCAATATTGTCCAAAACTGTGCCGGGCGGAAGTCTTTATTCCTTACCTCCATCCTTACCGGGCGCAATAACCGATCCAACGAGGAATTTGGAATTTATGCCGCTGACGTATTAAAGGATCTTTGCGCCATCTCGGGATACAATGAATACATCCATAAGATTATGGTATACGAAAAGGATTCTCTTTTTATCCAGGCCGGAACCTCTCACGGAAGCTGGAATGATGCCGACTGCATTATGTCCGCCCCCTGGTTTCATGAACTGCTCAGTAAAAATATGAGGGAATATACCTTGACCCTGATCGATAACCCGTTTCCCCTGAACGCGAAAACCATCCCCCAGCTTCTTCCTCTGATCCGTCCCCTTCAATATTCCAAAAAGGAATCTCCTCAGGATGCTTGGGTCTGCCTTACCTTATCTCCTAAGCTGTTTCAGAATACGCTGGAGCTTTTGCCTCAGGACAAGTCCATCATGATCATGACCAGCGACTATTCACCCATCAGCAGTATCAATATGGATTCCTTTACCCTGGAGGATATGAAAGCGATTCTGCAGTCCCCTTCTGATCCGATCGGGAGCTTACGGGTAAATCTTTCCGATATGGATTGTATCCTTACATGGGAGCGCCTCCCGGTCAGCGGTTTGATTCTTTGCGAAGTCCTTCCGCTGAACCAAATTTCCCCCAACCTTAACGCGATACGCGCCACCGTGGGGCTGGTTTTCCTTTCTTGCGTTGCCATTGGTTTTTCCCTGTCCCTTTTATTTACCCGGTATCTGACCCGGCCTATTATGCGTCTGATTGATCATATGGAGGTCATATCATCTGGAGATTTTAGCAGGAACCCTCACATTGAATCCAACGATGAGCTGGGAATTATCGGACGGCAGATCAATGAAATGTCTGCCCACGTTTCCGTATTAATGGAAAACCGCATTCGTGATGAGCAAGAAAAGATGAGCCTGGAAATCAAAATGTTGCAGGCCCAAATCAACCCCCATTTTCTTTACAATACTTTAGATTCCATCAAATGGATTGCAACCATGCAGCATAACGCCGGAATTGTGCGGGCTGTTTCTGCCCTCTCCTCTTTGCTGAAAAACATGGCGAAAGGCTTTCATGAAAAAGTAACGATCCGCCAGGAACTGGACTTTCTTGACAATTATATTACCATTGAAAAAATCCGCTATATGGAACTTTTTGACGTTGCGATTACGGTTGACGACCCGATGCTATATGACGCATATATCATTAAGCTAACATTACAGCCCCTGGTGGAAAACAGTATCTTTTCCGGCATCGAGCCAAGCGGAAAACCGGGATTAATCCAAATCCATATTTTCTCCAGGGAGCAGGTGCTGTATATCAGTATTCGGGACAATGGCATCGGCATATCGGATGAAAATATTGCCCGGATGCTAACCGACACTTCCCGGGTAACGAAGCATTATATGAGCGGGATTGGTTTGCCCAATGTTGACCGAAGAATTAAGCTGGTATACGGCCAGGAATATGGCCTTACGATTGACAGCGAACTGGGAGTTTATACCTGTGTTACCGTATCGCTTCCGTTAGAATTGAAAGACTGTGATGAAGGAGTTTCTTATGTACCGAATCATTCTGATTGATGATGAACCACTTATCCTGGCCGGGATTGCGTCCCTGATCTGCTGGGAAGAACATGACTGCTGTATTGTTGGGAAAGCCACCAACGGCCATGCCGCCATTGACCTGATCTTAGAAGCGCGGCCAGATATTGTAATTACGGATATCCGTATGCCAGTAATGAATGGTCTGGAACTAATTGAGGCCTGCAAAGAAAAAAACTGTGAATTCGCTTTTATTTTCCTAACCAACATGGAGGACTTCCAGCTTGCAAAACAAGCCGTACATTTAGGCGCTGTTGATTATCTTGTAAAGCTGGATCTCCAGCCACAGACCTTGATCCAGGCATTAGAGCGTGCCAAGGAGCACTGTTCCCGCATGGAAAGCCACCATAACAAAGAGCTGTATACCCTTCTTTTAAAGGACAATCAAAAACAGTTGGAACGCAATTACTTTTCCCAGTTGATCTTTCATCCGTCGGATCCAGAGCTTCCTTCTAATCCTGAGATTGACGCCAGATATGAAAGCATGTACCTGATCTTGTTTCAGATGAAACCGGAACAAATCCTTTTTGGCCAGGCAGAAGCTTATGACTTTTCTTTTATTTCCAATCAGCTTTTGGATGTAATTTCCGGAATCGGGGCACGCTATTTTTCCAGCCACACCATACTGGCTCCTCAAAAAGATACCATGCTCCTTGTAGTTTCTCCCAAGCCGGAAAGTGACAGTGAAAAATCCCTTTCTGAATTTTGCGCCAAAGTTAATGCTGCCATCGGCACATATTTTGCCCTGACCGCCCTATTTGGCATCAGCCAAAAGCGGAATAACCCCCTAAAGCTTTCCGACGCTTACTTGGAAGCCCAGTCTGCCCTTGAACATTGCTATTATGATTCATCCCTGCGGATTGTTTTTTATAAAAGTCAGTACTCCCGGATCAAACAGCCAGCGCAAAGAGAATTTAATATTAATTTTCTGAAAAAATCCATGTCAGCCGCTGTTCTGGAAAATGAAAGCCAGGATTTAAAGGAAATCTTTTATGAGCTTTCCGATCTGTTTGCCCAATACAAACCGGATAAAACCCAGGCAGTCAGTGCCTGTATCAATATTTATTCCTACCTTCACGATCTGCTGCAAAACGAAAGTGGTAAAGATAATGTATTTCCATACAGTATCGATATTGCGGAACAGCTATCACAGCTTGGCAGCCTGGATGATATCTTGCTGTGGCTAAACAGCTTTTGTGAAAAAATATGCGCCATGCTTACGGATCGGAAGGAAAAACGCTCTGATAAATTCGTTTATATGGCAAAGCGATATATCCATGAGCACTACCGTGAAAAATTAACCTTGTCTGAAATTGCGGAATATTTAAAAATAAGCCCCGGGTATCTTAGTTCCTCATTCAGCCGTTACATGAATCAGACCGTTTCTGATTATATAGCTGAAGTAAAAATTGAACACGCAAAAGAATTAATCGATTCCGGACAATATTTAATCTATGAAATTGCGGACCAGCTTGGATTTGAAAATGCCTATTACTTCAGCAAGGTATTTAAAAAAGTAACCGGTATGGCTCCCAAGAACTATGAATGCTGGCGAAAATTAAACCAGACGTAACCCCTTCCCAAACATTCTGAAAGGAATAAATTTCCAAAACAGGGTGTTACACAACCATAAATCCCTGCCATCCATAGCCGATACCAGCCTCTTTCCCCCTATGGATGGCAAATGGTTAAAAGCTTACGGTTCCCATAACCGCTCCGGATATAATCCTGCCTCTTTGAATTTACGGATTGCCTCCATTACCGTTTCCTTATCTTCCTTGTAGGTAACGCCATACCAGTTATCAGACGAACGGAGCACCTTTACATCTGCCCGCCCTTCCTTGAGCAGTTCATCCACCACAAACGGCAGGAAATATTCGCATTTCAGAGGATTTTGGTTCAGATTCCTGTCAAGAAACAGCGGGAATCGCTCCTTCAGTTCCGTTACCATACTGGGAGTAAACCCCCACAGATTCATAGAAACTGCCGTATCCTCTGGCAGATACGTCCAGCTTGCCCCATCATCTTTGGTAAACTCTGCTCTTCCTTCATGTTTCTCGATCCGGGTCCGTTCCACAATATTCTGAAGCATACTATTCTCATCCAGAGAACACACGCCTCTGGCAACATGGCCGTAATCCGTTAATGTCTTATACAGTTCATAGCCTACCATAGCGTAATGATACGTATCATCATCCTCCATGTGGGATAACTGTTCAAACATGGCCTTAAACGCTGATTTTCCGTAATAATCGTCTGCATTGATTACAGCAAAAGGAGTATCCTTAAGCTCTTTTTCACAGCAGAGGATGGCATGGCCTGTCCCCCAAGGTTTTACCCTGCCTTCGGGGCAGCTAACCCCTGGCGGAAGATGATCAAGCTCCTGGTATACATATGCCGTTTCCACATGATTTTCCATGCGTCTGCCAATATGTTCTTTAAATTCTTCTTCGATTGCCTTTTTAATAATAAAGATAATCCGTTCAAAGCCTGCTTCCATTGCGTCATAGATGGAAAAATCAATAATCAGATTTCCATACCTGTCAACCGGGTCAATCTGCTTTAAGCCTCCATAACGGCTTCCCATACCTGCCGCCATAATAACAAGTACCGGCTTTTTCTTCATCTCTTTTTCCTCATCTTTCTTCTTTTTTATCAAAGTATTGGATTGCAAAAGGTTCTCTTTGCGTAAAAGCGCTGGTCAAAGGGAACAAAATCAGGGTGGCCTGCCATTACATCCGATCTGATTTTTGTCCAGACTGGCAAACCTCGCATCTTGGCAGGACGGCATGTTACCACTGTAAAACGGTCATATGATCCGGCTTTTGATCCAGGCGGCATACCATGGTTCTGCCAAGGCCATACATACCCTGTATGCCGTTAAAGTCTGTGCTGTTACCCACTTCCTGATGTAACAGTACCAAACCAGTCTTCCTGTTTTTCGTAGTAATCACATATCCTTCCCCTTCCCGGGCATGTAAGCTCTGCCCGTTGACGCCGTTGCAAACCGGCTCCGAAATAATTTCCACCGATTCATTGCCCTGGCGCCTAATCAGAAATGTGGTCAGGGTTCTTGCATTTTTCCCGCTAATGCTTACACTTGCCCGCTCTCCCAACTGGTTGTAATGCCTGGAAATCATGGAAGTTTCCAGTTCGATCTTGGCTGGTTTTCCTTCTGAAAACGAACGGATGTCAAAACCACATCCATGTCCCCTCCCCTCAGCCCCTTTTTCTGCCATGGATAGATGAATGGTTTCTCCGAAATGGAACGTCTGGGCAATTTCATTTGGCACTGTTCCAATGAACGTATCACTAATGGCAAACAGATCAAAGGATACTGCTATAATGCGCCGCTTTACCAAGGTTCCCTGAGCCATGTAGCCTTCATGGGCGCCTTCTATAAACAGATACTCCCCCTTTTTCCGTATTTGGCCGGGAGTACACTGGGGCAGCGCCTGAAAGGTCCAGGTATCCGTGCTTTTTGCATACTCGAATCCCTTTATCATAGGCACATTATGGGCCATTGCCGATTTTAGCAAGTACCGGCTGGAAATGTCTTTATAGGTATAGCGGCCACTGTCTGTTAATACTTCTTCCCCATCCATCCACAAACCTAAATGGAGCTTATCCTGGTGTCCGTGTCCGCCTCCTAAAGGACCGTTTACAAAATACAGCCAGCTACTATCCTCTCCCCAGCCGCTGCGCATCACTGCCTGGCCAGAACAAGGAAATGTTACAAGTCCTGGCTGCAATGCTTCTGTCTTTATGTTCTCATACGTTTCAAATCCCTGAATGCCAAACATCCAGATTCCCTCATAATCCAGTTGCCTGAACGCCCCTGCCTTTAGCCGGCCACTTCCAAGAAGCAGCGCTGCCTGGCTTAGCAAATCCCTTACGTTTGTATCATCAGAATCGCCTGTCATGGGTTGGTGCCCTGTGGGGGTTTGAAGCGCCAGGGTCACATATGCCATTGATTCAATGATTGCAATTTCTTCCTGGGAAAATGGCTTGTCGTTCCAGACGCGCGCAATCCTAAGCACCTCAAGATAGGCCATCAGCACTTCATTGTGGTACATGGAAGACATTTCCCACTGCATCCCGTCGTCCATAATCTGAATATGCAGACCGCTTTTTAAATACTTTCGTGCCTTCTCCATGTATTCATCATTTTCCAGCAGAAAGCCCAAAAGGTATAATCCGGCATATTCCATAACACCCCAATTACTTTTTTTGGAAAAACCGGTTTTAGGGTTTTGAAAAAGACGCCTTCCATGAACCTCCAGCCCTTCCAAAAAACGCTGCACAATTTCCTCTGTCACAGCCTGGCTGTCTGCACAAAGCGCCATGGCACGCACCCAGTAGTCCGCCCGAAGTCCGGCATCTAACGTCCGCCAAGTAAGGCTTTCCGTTTCATCCGTCCATGGTTCTTTTTTCATCCAGTCTACCATCTGAGCCACAAACTCTTTCACGTATCGTTCATCGCCTGTTATTCCATATGCCTGCCCTAAACAGAGCCAATAACGGTGGCGGTTCATTTGGAATATAAATTCCGGATCTTCATGAAACAGATACTTCCAGTCAATGGACTTGGGAAATGCTACTGGCTCCTGGGTTTGCTCCATATCCCATGGCAATTGAAATAAAAATACATGTTCTAACAATTCATTTGCTATTTTCAGCGTCCTGCGGCAATCGTCCGGCCAATATTCTTCACAAAGGCTGGCACGCTTCTTTTTCTGGTCTTTCGTTACCACCATCTTTTTTTGGAAACGCTCCCATTGCCTACGCTGTTTCTCACTTAGCGCCATCTCGCTCCTTCTCCCACAAAAAGGGATCCTCTAATCGATCCAAATATTCCTTTAATTGCTTCCGAAATTCTAAAATTTCAGGATCCTGGCAGTTTCGTCCAATTACCCGCGGATGAAGCTGATAGGGGTCCTGCTTATCGTCATACAGATATTCTGCCTGCTTATCCTGTGGAAAATATCCGTTGGTAATCACATAAGTGGATTCCCTGGTTTTAATCCCCCTCCATCCATGGGCCTTGTGGGTCATCCCTGATTTTGCAAAGGAAGACACGCTTTCCGGCGATCCCGGATAGGAACAAAGGAACATTTTATCAGGCGCCTTCTCTTCTTCTCCCAAGGCCGATGCCCTATGGCTGATTCCCTGGCAGGTTTTTGGAATCGGCAGATTAAGAAGCTCCAAAAGAGTAGGCATATGATCAGGGCTTGCAACGATCACATTACTCTTTCCTGGCTGAATCCGGTTTTTCTGCCTCATCATAAGAGGAATGTGGATGGCTTCCTCATACCAGACGTTTTTGCTCATAAGACCGTGGGAGCCTAGCATTTCCCCGTGATCCGCTGAAAGCACAACCAGGGTATTTTCCTCCATCTGTTTCTCTTTCAGGTATTGTAAGAGCCGTCCAAACTGATCATCAATTCCATGCACTGCGGCAAAGTACTGCCTGGCTATGGTTTCCATCTCAGGTGTGCGCTTTTCATTTGGCACATTGGGGCGCCATAAAACCTTACAATCCCGGAATGCTTCATAATAGCGTTCTGGCACCAGTTCATAAGGAAGGTGGGGCGGATTGTAAGACACAAACATGGCAAAGGGATTCTCGTTTTTTCTTTGTTGTTCCAAATATTCCAGCGCCTTGTCTGTTTCGTATTCTGCCGACCATTTCCCCGGATAAATAGGTTCCGGCGAGTCCGTCCAATAGTGGGGATTTAAGTGGTCGTCACATGCTCCATAGGAAAGCCAGTAGTGAAACCCCTGACGCCTTTCCCCTGGCGGCGTATAGGCATCCCAGTCTTTAGCCCCTGACTTTGGAGCTGACGTAAAGTTTTGTTCCGATGCGTCAAGATGCCATTTTCCAATATATCCCGTTTCATACCCCTCGTCCTGCAGTACATTGCCGATGCAGGTTTCCTGGGGCTTCAGCATTATTTTTTCTTCCAAACCAGTCTTGCAGTTGGTCCATAAACCGATAGAAAATGGATACTTTCCTGTCATCAGGCTTCCCCTGTGAGGCGTACACAAAGGAAATGTGCTATATGCATGTTCAAAACACAGGCTTTCCTTGGCAAACTGATCCATATTCGGGGTTAGCACTGGATCCTGATGGTTGCAGCCCAGTGCATGATACCTCCACTGGTCTGCGAAAATATAGATGAGATTTGTTTTCATTGCAGTTCCTTTCCCAATATCACCAGTACATCTTCCAGTCTGAAAGGGTTCTGGTTAAAGCTTCCATGTAGAAGTAATCCCCCCAGGTATTACATTCGTCTACCCCTCTATCTTTGCAAGTGTTTTCCTTGGAATCCCTTGCATAAGTTCCGTGAAGCAGCAGGCCGTTAGACTGGTTTTGATCCCGGTTGCCGCATTTGTGGATTAATGCATACAAGAGCCGATTTGCTGCGTCCGTATATTTTTTCCTTTTCTCATCATCCAGATATTTTGCCATTTCAAGCATTCCGCATACCGCAATAGCGGCTGCAGAGGAATCTCTTGGTTCTGTGCTTCCCGTGTCAAAATCGAAATCCCAATACGGAATTAGATCCTCTGGCAGATGGCGCAAAAAGAAGTCGGTTACCCTCTCAAATAGCTGGATATAGGATTCATCCCTAAGGTAATGATAACTCAGCGCAATGCCATAAATCCCCCAGGCCTGGCCCCTGGCCCAGGCAGAGTGATTCCGGTTTCCCTGATGAGTCACACCGTAAGACGGTTTTCCTGTTTCCATATCAATAAAATAAGTATGATAGGTGGAATCATCTTCCCTTAAAATGCAGTTCATTGCCGTCTTTATATGGTTTTCCGCCTTCTGTGCATACTGTTTGTTTCCTGTTACTTCACTGGCCCAGTATAAGATTGGAAGATTTAACAGACAGTCAATAATCAGCCTGTACTCCGATGCTTCTCCCACATTCCCCCAGGCCTGAAGAAACGAGCCGTTTTCCCGATACCTCTCTGCCAGGTGATTGGCTGCCAAAAGCGCCGCCTCTTTTGCTTTTTCGTTTCCGGTAAGCTTATAGGCGGCCACACAGGAAAGGCTGAACAGAAATCCCATATCATGATGATTTACATCGATCTTATCACGTATCCGTTCAAAAAAGCTGTCTACCTGTACTTCCGCCGCCTTTTTCAATGCATCGTCTTTCGTATATTCATAGGCCAGCCAGATGGATCCGGTCCAAAACCCAGTGGTCCATTCCACGTTTTCTGTAGCTTCATAAAATCCGCCAAAACTGTTAGAAGATGGAAATTTGCTTGTGAATATGGAAAGATCCCCCTGGATAATCCGGATTGCATCATCTATTGCTTTCTTTGCCAGTTCCCTATCCGCTGCCGGATAACTCATAATCGTTTCAAATGTCTGCGCCATAACCCTATGCCCCTTTCCGTCTTACCCTTTGATTCCGCTGGCAGCCACGCCTTCCACAAAGAACCGCTGGCAGCTTAAAAATACAATTACAATGGGAACCAGGGAACACACGGAAGCCGCCATAATCCAGGCATAATCCGCCCCATACTGGGAAATAAACATACGGATGCCAAGCTGTACTGTCTTAAGCTCCTTGGTTTTCAGATAAATAAGAGGACCCATAAAGTCGTTCCACACGTTAGTGAAAGTAAAGATGGTCAATGTGGCCATGGCCGGTTTTCCTAATGGGAACACAATTTTCCTGAAAATTCCAAACTCATTCAGACCATCAATCCTGGCCGCCTCACACAGTTCATCCGGAATGCTGATATAAAACTGACGGATTAAGAATACTCCGAACGCGGAGAATGCCTGCATCAAAATCAAGCCGATATGGGTGTCGTTAAGACCCATTTTTGATACCAGGATAAACTGGGGAACCATATATACCTGCCACGGTACTGCTATGGTAGTAACATACATTAAAAAGATCAAATCTCTTCCTACAAATTTACATTTTGTAAACCCATACGCTGCAAAACAACTGGTGCACAACTGGACAATTGTGGTAATGATTGTCAGCTTTGCAGTATTTTTAAAGAATGTAACCAGAGGAAGCTTTTTCCAGATTACGCTGTAGTTTTCCAGGTGCATGGTTTCCGGCCACCATTTCATGGGGATGGAAAATACGTCCTTATTCAGCTTCAGGGAAGAAATCACCATCCAGTAAAATGGAACCATCATAGCAAGCGCCAGACCGATTAAAAGAACGTACAGGATTATTTTTGTTACTTTTCTTTTTGCACTCATTACCATTCTCCTCCTATAAGTCTTTGGACCATTTTTTCTCGCCGCTGAATTGGATTAATGTGATAGCTAACACAATGGCAAACAGCACGATTGCCCCTGCGCTGGCAGGGCCAAACTCCCAGCTTGTAAATGCCTTTTCATAAATAAAGTTAACCAGTGTTTTAGTCGCGTTTCCAGGGCCTCCCCCTGTCATGACGTATACCAGGTCAAATACCTTAAAGCACTGGATGGTCAGCATAATCAATACGAAAAAGGTGGTTGGAGTCAACATGGGAACCGTAATATACCAAAGTTTTTGCCAGCCATTTGCTCCATCGATACTTGCCGCCTCGTACAGGGAATTGGAAATGCCCTGTAAGGCTGCCAGATAAACAATCATGTAGTACCCCATATATTTCCACACGCTTACGATGGAAACCGCAACCATGGCCCAGTCTTTGTCTACTACCCATCTGGGCGGATCGGAAATGCCGATAAATTTAAGAATTTCATTGACTGGCCCAAAGTCTGGCTGAAACAACATATTCCATACAGCGCCTACTGCCACGATGGAAGCAATATAGGGAAAGTAAAATGCCGTTCGAAAAATTGCCACGCCTTTTAGTTTATTATTTAACAGTACCGCAAGTAAAAGAGCCAATACTAATGTGGGCAAAACAGTCATCAGCGAATAACTGACCGTATGCACCAAAGTCCCACGGAATATTTTATCGCCAAAAATATCAACAAAGTTTTCAAGACCTACAAATTCCATAGGCCTTTGGGAACCATCCCAACTCATAACACTTAGCACAAAAGAAAAAACAACCGGTATAAATACAAATATTGTATAGCCAATTAAATTGGGAAGGATAAACGCATATCCTGTCATATTATTCCGGATTTTCCTTTTCTGCCTGGAAGTCAAACCACTTGTTTTCCCGCTGCTCATATGCACCCTCCTTAGATTCGAAACCTTCTTACGCCCGCTATGGATGGATATCACAAACCTTTATGAATCCTTACGGACTTTTATCGTAAGCCTTTATACACCCGGCTATGGTCTTTTATTTACCATTTATAGAACTATAACCTTATAGAAATATACTCTCGGAGTTTTCTCAGTGAAGATACCACACAGCAAGAAAAACCCCGAGAGTATGCTTAATTAACAAGTCATGTTTAATTCCATCCCTTAATTTCTGCAACCTGCTCCGTCAGTTCGGCTATTCCCTCATCTACACTGTAAGAGTGAATCATAATCATCTCGTGTACCTCATCCAGAACGGTACGGATCTCTTCAATCTGTGGATCCAGCGGACGGTCAAAGGAATAATGGGTATAGTTCAGTGCTTCCACATTGCTTTCGCCTTCCGGGAAACGCTCTGCAGACGCAATGGTCTTAAAAGCGGCTTCCGAAGGTATTCCTGTAAATACGCCCTGTTTTGCTAAAATTTCCGCTGCCTCCTCAGAGGATGCAAATTTTATAAAATCCCATGCCAGGTCAGCCTGATCCGTAAAGGCGCTGATTGCAACCGGAGTAAGGGCGCCTACTGTATAACCTGCTTCTGTATCTTTTGAATGAGGAATGGTTGCAATGCCCCAGTTAAAATCGGTTTCGCCTTCTTCTTGCGACTGCATCATAGTAGCAATAAACCAGGTTCCCATAGGCATCATAGCGCACTGCTGATTCTTAAATACAGATGAATAATGGATATTGGCTGTCTTCAGTGTGGAATAATCCTGAATATAACCGTTATCCTGAAGGGCAAGGCATTCCTCATACCAGGATTTCATAAAGCTGTAGTCCTTCTCCACAACTGTATTCTTTCCATCCTGCACAGCCCAGTTTGTCACCAGCGCCTGCCAGGTATGATTGTGGGATCCGTATACTTTGCTGCTTCCATCGCCGCTTGTCATCTTAGCGGCCAGTTCATAATATTCTTCCCAGGTCATGTCGTTGGTAGGATACTCCACTCCAGCCGCGTCAAACAGATCCTTGTTGTAGTAAAGGATATACCAGTCATTCCGATAAGGAAGGGAATATGTTTTCCCATTATACATTAACTGCTCTGCCGCTCCCTTATAAATGGATAAGTCAAAATTATCTTTCGCAATAAAATCATCAATGGGGAGGAGCTGTTCCTTATCTGCCATCTGAAGCATGGATCCCATATCCTTAACCCAAATCACATCCGGATCTGGCTGCGCCGCGGAAAGGCTGATTCCCAATGAATTGTTATACTCATCTGCGGAAGTATCAATAATCTTAATCTCCACATTGGGATTTTTCTCTTCATATGCGTCAATCACCGCCTGAAATTGGGGGCTGGAATCATTATCCCATGTGGTTACAGACAGTACTTGTTTTTCATCGGATGCCCCGGAACTGCCATCAGACGGCTGGCCGGAATTTGTATCCCCTGCCTGCTCGGTTCCTCCGTCTTGGTTTCCCTGATCCTGCGCGGGTTTGCTTCCGCAAGCCGCCAACGTGCCGCACATCATGGCTCCTGCCATAAATGCTGCCATCCATTGTCTTTTTTTCATGATAACTTCCTCCTCTATATATTCCTTCAACAAGTTGTTACATACAGTTTAGCAAAAAACCTTCTGTTTCTGAATCTACAATTTTCACATTAAGATTTCCTTTTTTCAAAGTTCTGTTTCGAAGAGCAAACAAACATATACTTTTTTAATATTCTGTTACTTTTTATAGATTATGTATAATTTTCAACTCCGCAAAACACCATTTTTGTATATATAGAAAAATTTCATTCACTTTTCAAGCTTTCTTACAGGCAATTGCCTATTTCTTACCAATACAAAAAGGCAGCGCCAACTTGACCTTATCATGTATGGTCTAAGATTTGGCCTGCCTTTTTCGCGCCGTTTATGATTTTGTTTCTAAATTTTTCTTATCTTCTGCCAATGCGGGACGCGGTTTCCCTTCTGTCTTCTCATAATCATCCAAAGATTCCATGGCTTTTTTGGACAGGGGAAACAGTGCGAGCATGTTAAAAACGGTCATCAGGCCTACGCCGATATCCCCTAAATCCCACACAAATGTATAAGCAGCCAGCCCGCCGATAAACAGCATAATCAGGGCAAGAATTTTATATAAGGTCTGGGACATCCAGGTATCCCCGAACAAGTAGGCCACATTAGGCCTTGCATAAAACAAAATGCCTATGAAGGTGGAAAAGCTAAACAGCCATAAAATCACGGCAATAAATACCACTCCAAAGGTGCCCATATGGTACTCCATGGCTTTCTGGAGCAGATCCATGCCAGCAAGACCGTCTGTCAGACCCTCTGGTGTCAACAGCATAATCATGGCGGAACAACTGCAGATTACAATGGTATCGATAAAAACCCCAAATGCCTGCAAAAGCCCTTCCTTGGCCGGATGGCTGATATCGGCTGCAGCTGCGGCACAAGGAGCTGAGCCGGAACCGGCCTCATTGGAAAACAGCCCCCGCTTTGCCCCGTTCATTAAAACAGCGCCAAATCCTCCGGCTACTGCCTGGCGAAGGCCAAAGGCTTCCTGGAAAATATTTTGGAATACGACTGGAAGCTGCCCTGCATTTTTAATAATCACAATTACTGTAAGCAGGAAATAAAACCCGGCCATGATCGGAACTACCACGTCCAATACTTTGACAGTGGCATGTTTTCGCAATACAATCACTGCCGCCACAAAAACTAAGATGGATGTAGTATAAAGAGGAGGGATCCGAAAGGCATTTTGGAAGGCGGAAGAAACAGAATTTCCAATTACCTGGCTAATTCCACACCAGCAAAGCAGACCAGAAAGGGCAAACAACACGGCAAGGACGGAACGCTTTTCCCGGCTCCGCTTCTGTGCCATATAGCTGTGATTCGAGTGTTCCCCTTTTGACCTTACAAAATGATGAATATAGTAGGCAGGGCCTCCCCGATACCCTCCATAAAGTGGATCTTCTTCCTTATAAAGCTGGGCCAAAGTAGCCTCAATAAAGGCGGTAGAAGACCCTAAAAGAGCGGTAACCCACATCCAGAAAATAGCTCCTGCCCCTCCTGCGGAAATGGCCGCTACTACTCCAACTAAATTTCCCATCCCCACCCGTGTTGCTGTGGAAATGATCAATGCTTGAACACCGGAAATCGACTGTTTTTTCTTTGCTGACTTTTTTTCCATTGCTACCCGCAGCATTTCCGGAAACAGGCGGAAGGGCAGAAAGTGGGTTCGGATAGTAAAATAAATTCCGGACGGGATTAAAATCAGCACCAGCAGCGACAAACCTAAACTGCTTCCCCCCGGAAGCGGAATGATAATCAAATCCCCCCACAATAATTGATACACGATTTGGATTATCTTCATTGTAATATCCCCCATTTTAAAATCCTTCGTTTTACATAAGTATTTGCATATTTCCCTAATTTAGTATATAGTAGAAATTATCATGTGTAAAATTGATAATAATAATGGTATGAATCAAAAAATTCGATTCAAATACTCCCGAAATTTAGCTACGGATTGATATCTACATGAAAAAGGAGGATATCTAATGGATCTTCGGAACTTAAATACCTTTATTCTAGTGGCGGAATTGTCCAGCTTTACAAAAGCAGCCGAAACCTTGGGATACTCCCAGTCAACAGTATCTTTTCAGATCAAACAGCTTGAACAAGAGTTGAATTCCCAGCTATTTGAGCGGATCCATCACACGATTGCTCTAACCGGGCAAGGGCGTGAAGTACTCCAGTATGCCCATCAAATTCAGCGTCTTTCATTGGAATTAAAAGAAAAAATGGAAAAAACGGAATCAAGGCCTGCCGTTTGCGGCCATATCCGGCTTGCTATGGCGGACTCTCTCTGCGACTCTCTTTTAAATGAACGTTTTTTAGATTTCAGAACCCGGTATCCTGGGATTACGTTAAAAATTATCCCGGCAGGCACAGAGGAAATGTTCCGGCTGCTAAACCATAATGAAGCCGATGCCATCTTAACCTTAGACAGCCATATTTATAATGCTGAGTATGTAATTGCAAAAGAAGAAAAGGTGGGAGTGCATTTTGTAGCCTGCAAAAGCCATCCTTTATGTAAAAACCACAAGATTCCCATCCATCAATTAATCGCCTACCCGTTTCTCTTAACGGAAAAAGGGATGAGCTATCGCCGGCTGATGGATGAACGGCTGGCTGAACTGTCTTTTGAAATCCGTCCTGTTTTGGAGGTGGGAAGCACCAGGCTCATCAGCTCCTTAGTAGAACAGGGAGCTGGCCTTTCTTTGCTCCCGGATTATATTACCGAAGCGCAAATAAAGGCAGGGAACCTTACAATCCTCCCGGTAGAAAATTTTGAAATCCATGTATGGAAGCAGCTTCTCTACCATCGGGATAAGTGGGTTTCCCCGCCCTTGGAATCTGTAATCCAGTATTGTATTGACCGGGAATTTTCTAAAGCAGTCCCTGATTTGTAAAAATAGAACGATAACTCAATTTCCGTTTTCGCCTATCCTAAGTTTATCGTCTGCCCTCCGGGAACTTCTACTATCTCGTTATCAGCTTGGATCCATACGCTCTGGGCAGAAGGATTGTACACCTTATCCGCATGAATCGTAAATTTCAAATTTTTTGCCGCATTCATATAATCCACAATCTGAATGTTGGTGGCATACCATATATCCTTTTTTCCGGACATAAGCTGGCAGAACCGTTCCATCAGATCCCAGTTATTATCCCTTGGGAATTCATAGCTGTGGCCCCAGACATACATCATATGCAAAAGCTGTGGCCTGTCTAGCTCCAGAAAACGGTTTCCATTCTCCAAAAGATTGTGGTTATGGTGGCAGGTTGATTTCCACAGAAGGTAATTTTCAGGCATTTCAAAACTATCCGTGTTCCCCACCACTCGGCTGTACTCCATTCCCAGCTTGGGAAGCAGGTTTACAATATCATTGCTGTAGGATCCATAAGGATAAGACATCCCCCGAACAGGGTAGCCCACCTGCTCCTCAAGGACTCTTCTGTCTTCCAGAATCTGAAGTGCCGCCTGCTCTATAGGGCATCGGGCAAGGGCGGGGTGAAGCATTGTATGGCAAGACACCTCATGACCTTCATAAACCTGCTTCCACTCTGACGGACGCAGCCTTCTATCATCATTATCTTCATAGCAAAGACCGGAATTCAAGTGGAATGTTGCCTTTATGCCATTATGATTAAAGATATCTGCCAACCGCCTGTCTTCTTCCCTGCCATCGTCATAACTCATAGTTAAAACCTTATATCTTCCGCCTGGAAAACAAGTATAAATATTCTTTAGATTCATGCTCCTATCTCCTTTTCTCTAAATATAAAATCAGATAATTGCGAAACCCCTTTTCAATGTACAGGGAATGTGCAAACCAGACAAAATAAGAACGGCTTACCGCCTTACTCTCCCCAAAGTTTTTGTTGCTGCTCATAGTATTCTTGCGCGGCTTCCTCTGCCGTATAATCCCCATATGCCACCTTTTCCAGAATTTTCACCAAAGACTTTGCCAATTCAATAGAACCTTCCGGATCAGGAGGGTCAATAGTAGAAGAATTAGGCGCAATCACATTCCTTACAAAATCAGCAGCTTCCTGTTCCGGTTTAGCAATTTTATCCGCAATCATATCCGCAACCGGTATGGATGCCGGCACACCTCGTTCCCCCAGAAGAATGCTATTGGCTTCAAACGAATTTATGAAATAATTCAGCACAGCCACAGCTTCGTCAGGATTTTCCGTATCAGCGCTTATACTAAAAAACATGCTTGGATGTAAAAAGTTGGATTTTCGCGGATTACTTGTGGGGATCGTAGTGATTCCTATTTCTACGCCGTCAGGCGCCGCTGCCTGAAAAGCAGATAGCAGATTAGAGCCGCCATGGATGGTGCACCACGCCATATTCCGAGGGATAGAGCCATATACCAGAGGATCAGTTTCAACTACTGTCATATCCCCATAATCCGGCACCAGATGCCAGCCTTCCTTTATGCCGCTTTCCAAAATTCTGAAAAATGGCACGTATGCGTCCGCGCTGTCAGTGGGCACCTGGGCCTTTTGGACAGAGATTCCCTCGGCTCTGGACCACTGCCTCATAAACGTATATCCATCCACAGGACAAATATTGGCACGGTATCCGGTTAGCTCCGTAATCTTTTTTGCAATCTTAACAAACTCATCATATGTCATATTATCTTCCATAACAATTCCGCATTGATCCGTAACAGTTTTATTGTACACCAAGCATTCTGCATTCATGCCGGCTGCTATGCCATAAATACCATCGCCTACTTTCCCCCAATCCAGCACGAATTCCTCAATTCCGGATACGTCTAACGCACCGTTTTCTATATAAGGTGTCAGATCCAGCAAAAGGTCTTTTCCTACATACTGGGCAAAATAATTGTATCCCATCTGACATAAATCCGGCATGTTTTTTCCGGCGGCATACACTGCCATTTTGTCCCAGTAATCTTCTACAGGAAAGAATTTTCCTTCAATTGTTACACGGCTGTCCATCTGATGATACTGTTCTAATACTTCCAGTGTCCTTTTATTACGAACCTTGTTTCCCCACCAAACCATATTTAGTTTTACCGCATGATCATTATGTGCGTTTTCATGGTCTTTTCCACAAGACGTCACAAGACATAGCATTGCTATAAGAACAAAAATGCCCGCTAAAATCCTTTTCTTTTTCAAATTCTTCTACTCCTGTCCACATAATAGTAAAGCAGTCAATCCAACTTTTTATGACAATTTTCCGACTAAATGATCCTAAAAACTTTGTTTTCCTTCTGATGTCTGGATTTTCAAAATATGTTTTGTTATAATACACTAAATTTCATCAAGCCATAGTCTTGCTTTATGGGGCATTGCTACAGCGTCCCACTGCCTGGCATATGAAGGTTAAGGAGGATATATGCTTACCAGATTATCAGAAAAAACCAAAAACCTTCCATTAACAAAGAAAATATTAAGCATTTTATTAACGGCTATTATGCTGTTTTCGTTTTTTCTTTTTATTGGATATACTGTGATCATCCACGCAAACAACAACCTGCTGTATCGGACTTCCAGCAAATTGCTGTCCTATGCCTCAAAAGATATTACACGAAATCTAAATGCTATTGAAGAGATGGGCAATGAAATTTTAAAAGATTCTGTCATTCAATCTTCATTAAGCCAGTGCCATGACGCGGAAGATAGCATTATACCTCCGAATGCCTATTCTGAAATTTATTCTTCCATAAACACTTACTATCAAAAGTATAAGACCCATTATGTTGATTATGTGCAAATCGTCAGCGACCATTTTACTGCTATGGCTCCGGACCCGGATGCCCAGGTTAT
>CAJUTC010000045.1 GCA_910589195.1 uncultured Lachnospiraceae bacterium | reverse complement strand
GTGGTGCTGGCGGTCTATCTCTTGTTTTCGGTTACTTACTTCTTTACCATACATGAGCATTCTCTCCGGTAATGTATCTTTGATAAAAGAACATTTACAGGATTATCCAAATCGCATATATGTTCGTTACACCATTCTGCTTCACAAATGTAAAAGTATTTGGAAAATATAAATTTGTCGGTCTGAATAATTATGTAAAGATGGTAGTTTCCCTATTGCAGCAAAGTGAATCTACAAGTACAAGATAATAGTTGTGAATAATGTTCCAAATTTCTGCCACAATAAAATAGAGCTTATTGGGGAGCAACACTGTTTCCTATTAATCAAATTCTTTGAAAAAATAAATCTTAGAAAGAGGAACAAATCGTATGGCAGTTAATTTTAAAGACAGCGAAACAAAAGAAAATTTAATGCGGGCATTCGCCGGAGAAAGCCAGGCACGTAACCGATATACATTTGCGGCAGATAAGGCAAAAGAACAGAAACTTCAGGTAATTGAAGCCGTATTCCGTTTTACGGCCCATCAGGAAAAAGAGCATGCGGAGATTTTTTATAACCACTTAAAAGAATTGGCGGGAGAAACGATCCATGTAGATGGAGGATATCCTGTGGATATTACTGATCATATAGCAGAATTGCTGCGAAAAGCCCAGCATAATGAATATGAAGAGCATAATCCAGTATATAAAACATTTGGCGATAAGGCTATGGAAGAAGGATTCCCGAAGGTAGCCAATTCGTTTTATTTGATTGCGGAGATTGAAAAGTTTCACGGGGATCGGTTTGGGGCATTTGCCAAACTATTAGAGGAAAATAAACTATTTATATCAGACGTAAAAACCGGCTGGATCTGTTTAAATTGCGGACATGTGTTTGAGGGGGAACGGGCACCAGAAAAATGCCCGGTATGCAGCCATGATAAGGGGTATTTTATTCGTTTGGAATTATCACCCTTTGTTGGCGGCATGATTTGCCAGTGCGCTTCAAAATAAGGTTGAAAATTAGGGCCAACATTAGGAAGTAACATTAGGGGCTAAAATCAGGAATGAGTTCAGAGCTTTATTGCCGCATTTTAAGTTGGCAGTTTGCCGATGACTATTTATTCAAATAGATGCATATTGATAATGATTGCAGAGCAGCAATTTCAACAAATGCTGCGGTCTGATAAATTGTGGAAAATGTCCTTTGATTTTCAGAAAGAAAAGAAGTAAAATAAGATTCGGAAATTGAATCAGGCAAAATTAACGACACATGTAGCGCACGGCGCGTAAATCTGATTACGGTACGGGTGCTGCAGGTGTCTTTTTTTGTGAAAAAAGGAGGATTTATGGAAAATAATCAATATCTTGGAACGGAAAAGGTAGGGAGGCTGCTGGGGCAGTTTGCGATTCCTTGTATTTTTTCCCTCATCATTTCATGCCTGTATAACATTGTAGATCAGATCTTTGTAGGTAATGGGATCGGTTATTTAGGAAATGCGGCAACAGGTGTTATTTTCCCGATTACTGTGGTTGGGTGGGGGATGTCGCTATTTTTTGGAGATGGCGCCGCGGCACATTTGAGTGTATCGTTGGGAAGAAATGAAACGGAATCCATCCACAAGGGTGTGGGGAATGCCGCTTTTTGTTCTTTTCT
Source organism: uncultured Lachnospiraceae bacterium (assembly GCA_910589195.1). Classification (GTDB taxonomy): domain Bacteria; phylum Bacillota; class Clostridia; order Lachnospirales; family Lachnospiraceae; genus Caccovicinus. The sequence continues at coordinate 22,693 of CAJUTC010000045.1, read as the reverse complement.
TTCTGGGGTGGTGATTATTGCGATCAGCTATGGGTGCGGCGACAGCCTTTTGCGGTTAATCGGGGCAACTGACGCAAACCTGAAAATGGCTCATGACTATGGATTTATTATTTATGCCATGATGCCTCTTGCAATGGCTCAGAATACCTTGGCATCCATTATCCGGGCAGACGGAAGCCCCGCGTATGCCATGGGGGCCATGCTTACAGGAGCGGTTATCAACATTATCGGCGATCCAGTAGCAATTTTTGTCCTTCAACTTGGGATCCGGGGGGCGGCATACGCAACAATCTTAGGGCAGTTTGTAAGCTTTGTGATCTGTGCCGCTTATTTGATGAAAAGCAGAACATTCCACATATCTGCAGGAAGCTTCCGGCTAGATGCTAATCTATTGAAACGGATCATGGCGTTAGGAACATCAAGCCTTTTAACGCAGTTATCCATTGTTGTTATCACGGTAATTAATAATATCCTGTTGGTTCGCTATGGCGCTGTTTCTGTCTATGGAGCGGACATTCCTCTTGCGGCCTTTGTTGTCATCATGAAATTGTTCCAGATCGTGCTAAACATTGCCATCGGCATTGCCGCTGGCGCCCAGCCTATCGTAGGATATAATTACGGGGCAGGAAAGTACAGCCGGGTGAGAGAACTGCTAAAATTGATTATTGGCTGGACTGCTATCGTGTGTCTGGTATGTACGGCTTTGTTTGAGGCAATTCCCCAGGTCTTTATCCGTATGTTTGGCGCAGACGGAGAATTGTATACCCAGTTTGCAGTGGGATGCTTGCGGATTTATCTTTCTCTTATTGTGTTTACCTGTGTGCAGAAGGTATGCGCTATTTTCCTGCAGTCCATCGGCCATGCAAAAGCTTCAGCTCCCCTTTCCGTAGTCCGGGATGTATTTTTGATTGTGCTTTCTTTAATCATACCATTATTTCTTGGTGTTACCGGAATTTTTTGGGCAGCTCCTGCAGCGGATGTATTCGCAATCCTGGTGACAGCTCCAGTTATGATTCGGCTTTGGAAGGAACTGAATAAGGAAGAGGCAATAATGGCTCCGGCCAAAAAACTGCCAGAGTATCCTACAAGGGCGGGCGTTGTAGTTACGATATCCCGTGAGCATGGATCTGCCGGAAAACGAGTGGGGCAATTGGTTGCTAAAAAGCTGGGAATGCCCTGCTATTATAAAGAAATGATTGCAATTGCCGCACATGAAAGTGGTCTGACAGAAGAATTTATATCCAATCTGAATTCCGATGAAAACGCCATCATGCGGGAATTATACTTGAGCACTAATGTGGTAACAGGATGCCATCACTGCGCAAGCTCATGCAATCCGCAGGATTGCTGACGCAGGTTCCTGTGTGATTGTAGGGCGATCTGCAGATCATGTCCTGAGAAACTACAAAAATGTAGTTCGTATCTTTATAACCGCATCGAAATCATATCGGATCCAAAAGGTAATGGAAATGTATGGCGACAGCAGGGATCAGGCAGAAAAGAGCATTGAGCGCTCGGATTCAGCCAGAAAGGCGTATTACGAAAGCATTACCAGTAAAAACTGGGGAGATCCCCATAGTTATGAATTGTGTGTAGACAGCTCCATCGGTGTAGAAAAAACAGCAGATTTGATTGCTTCTTATGTAAAGATGGCATAAAGATGTGCTTGTTTCAGAACCGTTGCCATAGAGGGATTGTTGGTTATCTGGGCTTGATGAGGAGATACCATACCTTTTTGAATTGCCCGAAGCTTTCTTTGATTAAAATTCTGACTAAAAGATAGCTGCAAGCAGCATTTCGTTTGCTTGAGCAGACCGCCTTATTTCAAAAATGGCAGTTTGAAGCACTAATTTCAAACTGCCATTTTTGGAATGATCAGAAGGATGGAGCAAAGCTTTTTGAGAAACCTTATCAACAGCGCTGTTTCATATCCTATTGACAGATATTAGTAAAAATGGTAAGATCAGCATTAGTTAGTAAAGACTAACCTAAAAAATCAAGAAAAGCTTATATTCAGGTGTGGACATGTGAACTACCCATGGTCTAGAACCATGGAATTGCGGCTATATTATTTTAAACTGCCAAGTGGCATTTTTCTTTCCATATAAGTTAGTAAAAACTAACTAAGGAGGTACTGATATGAGGCTGGAGGAATTAATTGTGCGCCATTGCGCCCCTACGTTGGCCGGATTAAAAACGGGAAATTTGTTTAGCTGCCAGACCGAAGATGAAGAGAAACTTTTGGCTGATATCCGGAGGGTAAACAGGCAGTTTGCTTCACGTGGAATTCGTTTGATCCCCATGGAATACAGGGAAGGAAGGGCATTGATCTACATGTACCGTCCCCAAAAGCTGAAAAAAGACCTGTCTGACAAAACAGCACGGCGGCTTCTGGCAGCGCAAAATTATCCGGTCAGCCAGGAAAGCCAATGCGTGGCGTATCTGATCCGCCGTCTGGAAATTGGCACGGTTTTTCCTCATGAGATTGGGCTATTTCTGGGATACCCGCCGGAAGATGTGGAGGCTTTTATGAAACATGGAGCAGCCGGAGCAAAGTATACTGGCATATGGAAGGTATACGGAAATGTGGAAGCGGCAAAATGTAAATTTGCGCGGTTCAAAAAATGTGCCAGAGTATATGATGAGGATTTCCGGAAATATCATTCGCTTGATCGGCTTATTGTGAGCTGTTCATAGACTATAAAAAAGAGAGGATGGAATTTATTATGGTAAAAGTTGCGGTTGTTTATTGGAGCGGTACAGGAAATACGGAGGCAATGGCAGCTTCTGTGGCAGAAGGCGCAAAGGAGAAGGGAGCAGAGGTTTCCCTGATGACGTGCAGTGAATTTGATGTAGCAATGATGGATTCTTATGACGCCGTTGCTTTTGGGTGCCCGTCCATGGGAAGCGAGCAGTTGGAGGAAAGCGAGTTTGAACCTATGTTTGAGTCTTGCAAAAGCAAGTTGAAGGATAAGAGGATTGCTCTGTTTGGTTCTTACGGATGGGGCAGTGGAGAGTGGATGCAAAACTGGGAGGAAACCTGCAGGTCTGCGGGGGCTATACTCGTATGCGACAGTGTGATCTGCAATGAAGCCCCAGATGAGGAGGGAACGAATAATTGTAAAGAGCTTGGAAAAGCATTGGCATAAAGAAAAGGGAGCATATGGGTATGAAGCGGTTAAAATCAAGGCTGTTTGTCCTGGGGATTGCAGGCGTTTTGGTAATTTCCTGTGCCTTTACGCGCCTTTGACGGAAATGGGTACACCTTGTTCAATACCATGATTCACATTGCAAATAGAAATGGATTGTTTGGCCACATAACCAGCCAGGATTCCTGAGTGGGAACCCTGACGACACTGCTGCAAATACTCCTTTGGAACAACAATGGTTGATGATTTTAGAGGTACCATGATATGGAATGGTCTGGAACGTGAGAAGCAAATCGGAGCTGACGAAAATGTGAAGCTAGGAGAACTGAATGAAAGTCAAGCGTAAAAATACTTAGGAAAAATATAAATTTTTGTTAAAAATATCCTTTGAATGAGTTCTTCTTTTTTAATATAATTAAGATACAACGTGTAGCGTTTAACTGCGTAAGTCCGGTTGAATGCTACACGTTTTTCATATAGGAACATCCTTTGGATTTTCCCTATGATAAAAAGCCATCGGGTAAGATCAGACTGGGGTTAAGCAAAATTATGTTGCGGGAGCAGTCTGCCGCAGGCATGGAATCTTTTGCAGCAGGATTCTTTATTCAACAAGGTTTTTTAATTATATGGAGGTGGAAACATTATGAAACGAGTAAAAGCGGCATGTATTTGTCAGACCTTACACTTTATGCTGAAGGAAGATGTAGAGCATGGCTATGCGGTAAGGCTGGTCAACGAGGAGGTAGAAAATTATAAGAAAAAATTGGAACAAAACCGAACTCAGTATAAGATTGTGGAAGAGGTAACCCAGCCAGACGGTTCCATTTCAATAAAGCTGATTAAGCAATATAATCAATGCCCGGTGGGTGACTATCTGAAGTAGATAAATACTAACAAGCTTTGGAACAGTGCCAAAAACGATTGGCGTGGGTAACTATGTAAAGAAAATTGAACAATAAATCGGAACAAGCGTGTAGCCAAAAGCATAAATGTGGAATGGGCTTCACGCTTGTTCTTTTTCAGGTGAAATAAAAAATAGAAAATGAGAAAGTTTATCAATACTATTACTCCATGTAAATTGACAGAGAAGAACTGGCGATGTTATACTGTATAATAAGTTAGCTAAGACTAACTAAAATTTGTGAATGAAAACCACAAAGATTGAACTAGACAGGAATTGGAGTGTGGAATGCAATGGAGGAAATAACCCGCCAGGAGCAGACGGAAGGAACTGAGGAAAATTATCATAGAACAAAAATGCAGGAGGAAATGATTTTCCGGAAATTAAAGGAAAAGGGCTGTAGGATTACAAAACAAAGACAAGTTCTTTTGAATGTAATTTTACAAGAGGAATGTGCCAGTTGTAAGGAGATTTATTATAAAGCCAGAAAAGAGGACGCCAGGATTGGATCTGCTACGGTATATAGGATGATTAATCTGTTAGAAGAGATCGGGGCTATCAGCAGAAAAAATATGTATACCATTCCAAGACCCGTTTCGGTCCCGATAGGAAGTAAGGAACGTAGTGAGGGATACAGGCAATCGGTCTATATGGAATCCAGTAAAGAGATTATTTGTATTGTTGGATTGGACGATCACACCACCCGCCATCTGTCTTCCAAAGAATGGCATCTGATTATGGCAGTGGGACTTCGGGCATGTGGCTATATTGAGGACCAGAATATTTCCAATATTATACTGTCTTCTGGACAAGAGGCTGATACATCAGATGAAGCCTGAACCTTGCTATCGGCCAAATGGCAGGAATGTATGGCTAATATACACGTTAGGAACGGAAGAACTGAAAATTCCAGGAAATCGGCAGAGTGAATAGCATTCAGAGAATCAGTAATTCAGAAATTGAGAGAATTTCTCAACAGAGAAAAACTGATGGAAAGTAGATTCCTCAAACATTATAATGAAATCCAGGGGACATGCTGAAGGCAATGGAGAGGAGGAGTTTCATACTTCTGACACGATAACAAAGGAGGACTGCCACATGAAAAATCATAAATTCTGGGCGTGGGCCGCAGTAATCTGTATGGTTATGACATTCTATACAGGCTATAAACACAAATAAGGATTCTGGAAATCGGTTCTGCTTAGATTCGTAAGATGATTTTTGCCAGAACCGCACAGATTCATAGGTTGTCAATAAGGTGTAAAGGTGTGTACATTGATTATACTCGGGTGCATCTGGCGGACAATCAGATGTAAGATGGGAGCAGGAGAGTTTTCCGGAGTGCTCAAATAAACTTTAGGAGGAATTACTTGCTATGATGGACATGTTAGGGAAATTGGATGGAAAGAAGACAGGTATCTTTGCCGCGGGAGTGCTGTTTGGCACAGCGGGAATCAAAGTATTATCCAGTAAGGACGCAAAAAAGGTATACGTTTCCTGTATTGCTGCTGTGCTTAGGGCGAGGGAATGTATTATGAGGTCTGTCAATGTAATCCAGGAGAATGCTGAGGATATCTATGCTGAGGCCGTGAAGGTCAATGAGCAGAGAGCGGCAGAGGAAATGGAATTTGAAGATGAAAGCGAAATGACAGATGATTTGAAAGAAGAGCCGGTTTTGGAACCATGAAATTTAAAATATTGCATGAAATAAAAGGACGGATGCGAATCCATATTTCCTGTGGGCAGATGGGATGTAAGGAGGCGGATATTCTCCAATATAGCCTGTTAAGCCAATCTTCTATCACTATGGCAAAAGTCTATGAGAGAAGCCAGGATGCAGTGGTCTGTTATACGGGAGATAGGAACCATATGATAAAGCTACTTCAGCGGTTTTCGGTAGAGAAAGCGTCTGTTCCAGAGCATGTATGGCAGAATTCCGGTCGGAAGGTAAACCGTTGCTACCAGGATAAAATCGTCTGGAAAGTGGCGTTGCGCATGGCAGAAAAACTGTTTCTTCCTATGCCAGTCCGGTGTATGGCTACCTGCTGCCGGTCGTCCAGGTTTATCTGGAAGGGCGTTCATACTTTGTGCCGTGGAAAGTTAGGAGTTTCTGTTTTGGATGGAACCGCCATTACAGTATCCCTTTTGCGACGGGATATGAAAACAGCAGGTTCAGTGATGTTTTTACTGAGCATTGGGGAACTCCTAGAGGAATGGACCTATAAGAAATCTGTTGATGACCTGGCAAGGAGCATGTCCTTAAATATCAACAAGGTTTGGATGCTTGCGGATGGCAGGGAAGTCCTGGTGGATACCAGACAGGTAAAGGCTGGAGATTATGTGGTGCTTCGTATGGGAAATGTGATTCCCTTTGACGGAGTGGTTGCGGAGGGGAATGGCGCAGTCAACCAATCTTCCATAACCGGCGAATCCATTCCAGCAGCCAAAGAAAAAGGCGGCTATGTCTATGCGGGAACTGTGCTGGAAGAAGGGCAGCTTACGGTCTGTGTGAAGGAAAGCTCCGGTTCCAATAAATACGAAAAGATTGTCAGGATGATTGAAGAATCAGAAAAGCTAAAGTCAAGTGCGGAGGGAAAGGCGGCCAGGCTGGCGGATCGGTTAGTGCCCTATACCCTTCTGGGCACAGCTCTTGTGTATCTTGCGACCAGAAACGGGGCAAAAGCACTGTCTGTTTTGATGGTGGATTTTTCATGCGCCTTAAAATTAGCCATGCCAGTTTGCGTACTGTCGGCAATCCGGGAAGCCGGAACCCATCGGATTACCATAAAGGGCGGGACATTTCTGGAAAAGGTTTCCGAGGCAGATACCATTATTTTTGATAAAACAGGAACTTTGACTAAAGCTCGGCCAACTGTGGTATCGGTGGTGCCCTTTGGGGAGGAAAGCCCGGATGAACTGCTGCGGATTGCGGCGTGCCTGGAAGAGCATTTTCCCCATTCCATGGCCAGGGCAGTGGTACATGCTGCCAGTAAAAAAGGCCTTACCCATGAAGAAACCCATTCCAGAGTAGAATACATTGTAGCTCATGGCATATCTTCTATGATTGATGGGAGGAAGGTGGTTATTGGAAGCTACCATTTCGTGTTTGAGGATGAGGGCTGCAGGATACCAGATGGGCTTAAGGAGCAGTTTGACCAGATTCCAGAAGAATATTCCCATTTATATCTGGCCATAGAAAAACAGTTGGCAGCAGTAATTTGCATCGAGGATCCATTGAGAGAAGAAGCTGCTAGGGTGATAGCAAAATTACGAGAGACAGGTTTCCGTAAGATCGTAATGATGACTGGAGACAGTGAACGGATTGCCAGTTCAATAGCCTCCAGGGTTGGCGTAGATGAATATTATTCCGAAGTTTTGCCAGAAGAGAAAGCGGATTTTGTAAAAAAAGAGCAAGAAGCAGGCAGAAAGGTAATCGTGGTGGGTGACGGAATTAATGATTCCCCAGCCCTCTCTGCGGCAGATGTGGGAATTGCCATCAGCGATGGGGCACAGATTGCCCGAGAGATAGCAGATATCACGATTGAGGCAGATAACCTGTCAGGCCTTGTGACGCTGCGAACCATCAGCAAAGGTCTTATTGGAAGAATACAGAAGAATTATATTCAGATTGTGGGAATTAATTCAGGCCTGATCTTGCTTGGAATCACCGGAAGGATACAGCCTGCTACTTCTGCTATGGCCCATAATGTTTCTACTTTGATGATTGGCCTGAACAGCATGAAAAATATACAAAAATAAACGGAATCATAACCACCCATTGGGGTGGTTATGATTATTTAGATTATCTCTTTAAAAGTTTTTATATGTTGGTTTTGTTCTTTGCCCGTATTTCAAACCAAACTTTAATGTATTCAGCCAGCACGGGAACGATCTTTTTGATTTCTATACCAGAGGTATTTATGCACAGATGATAATTAGAACGTGTATTTTCTTTTGCGCCGATATAAAATTCACGGTGCTTTGCGCGTTCTTTATCTATCTCCCGTATCTTACGTTCAAGCTCTGTGGGAGTGAGATGTTCGCCTTTGGGCGCTCGTTCGATACACCGTTTTCGCTTTGTATCCATGTCCGCATAAACGAAAATATTAAATGGATGATATTCTTTTACTATCACATCTGCGCAGCGTCCAATAAGAATACAGTCATCCTGCTTTGCGAAATTTTCAATTATTTTTTGCTGTTCAGCAGCGATTGCAACAGCCTGTTTTGCGATAGGGCTGGGAGCCATAGTAAAACGATGCCCGATGGTCAGCGGATATGTTGCCTGCAGAATTTTTTCTGATACGTGGGAAACATATTGTTCATCAAATCCATGCCGTTCTGCTATGGTTTGAATAATCTCTTTGTCATAACAGGGATGTTTCAGCACATCAGAAAGACGCTTTCCCAATTCACGCCCTCCGCTTCCAAACTCACGGCTAATTGTAATAATCATTTTGCTCCTCCTTTACTCTTTGAAACAGATACCATTTCTTTCTGAATGTTTTAATAATGCTGCCGCAATAACCAATACGATCACTTCATAAATCAACAAAGAAAACCATATGATACGTTCACCAAATATGTATGGCAGAATCAGAATGACTGCTGCGTTTACAAGAATGCTCCGCAAAACGCTGATACTCAAAGCAAGGAAAGAGCGCTCCGTAGAATACAGGTAAGAAGAGATCATAACATTCATTGCTGTCGCTATAAACCCAACAGCAAACTGGGGCAAAACTTTGAGCATATATGACCGTGTTACAGCGTTAGTTCCAAACAGGCTGCAAATATGCCCTCCAAAAAGGATAACTAATATCGTAACAGCAGCACTTCCCAAAAAACTGATTTTCAGACCTGCCTTAAAATAGAACTCCAAATTCTCTTTTTTCTTTGCGCCATAGCTTTGTCCAAATAAAGGCTGTAAACCTTCACTGGCTCCAAAAAAAAACAGCCATTGAAAAAGAAGTTACATAACTGATGGCTGAAAAAGCATTCACTCCAAGATCGCCTACCATATCTATGAGAACCATGTTCATGCAAAACGTCATAACAGGAGTTGCTAACTGGCTGATTCCTTCAGGCAGACCGTGTACAATGATTTCTTTGAACAGCTTTTTTTCCAGTTTTAATTTTCCAAAACGGAGATTCCCTTGCTTACGGATAAAATGGGTCAATATAACTAATAATCCAAGTGACTGTGATATACCAGTAGCAATAGCAGCTCCCTTTGTTCCCCATGCCATAGGATAGATCAACAGCCAGTCGCCCAAAATATTGCATACAGTTGTAACAACTACTACAATACTTACCAATCCGGGTGCGTTATCATTACGGCAATAATTTTGCAGTCCCATAGATACAGCGGACGGAATAATAAAGACCGAGTACCAAAACAGATATTCAGACGCCAATTGGTGGAACGTTTCGTTTGCTCCAAGCAGCGTACAAACCTCATCCGCAAAACACACACCAATAAAACTGAGAACTGCCGCGGCGCATACCATAAACAGCATTCCTGTGCGGAATACTTTGTTTCCCCCTTCCACATCTCCTCTGCCAATGCAAACAGCATAAATGGCTACACCGCCAACACTGAGCAGCATATTGATTGCGCCAATAACCATGATGAAAGGGCTGATTAAATTGATTGCTCCAAGGGCATTTGTTCCTACGCCTCTTCCAACAAAAACCCCGTCAATAATGGTAAACAGAAAGAAGCAAACATTGCTTAGAATCATTGGTACAACATACTTTATTATATTTTTCATGCCAAAACTGGACATTTTAATTTCCTCCTGTCTATTTTGCTAAAGCTGAACCGCAAAAATAAAAAGAGCCGATATTCCGTTCTTTGTAACGAATTATCGGCTCTGCGTCTTTGCGTCCGGCTCTTTGATAATTGATAGTTTTAGTTGTTCTACATTGATTAAGGTTTCTTTCCTGCACTTGGGACAAAACAAAGGGAAACGGGAAAGTATGGTATCTTCCCGGATTTTTATCCTGGTCTTATTTTTGCAATTTGGACATAGTATCCAATTCTGAGTGTTCAATTTAATTCCTCCTGCTTTAATTCCTGTTCAAAGGATGATTCCAGATTTTTTACAAAATACCCCAGTATATCAACAAAATCCGCAGAATATTTTTCTAATGTTTTTTTCATTGCCCGATCTTCTGCGCTGTATATGACATTTAATATTTGACTTGCGTAAGCTTTTCCTTTTTCTGTAAGACAGATCTGCATTTCCCGCCGTTTTCCGGGAATAGCAGTCAATGTAAGATAGCCGGAAATTTCGCATTTTTTTGTAACTGTGTTAAGGGTAGTGCGTGGAAATCCCCATTCCTCACATATTTGTTTTTGGGAGTGCGGTTCTCCGTCATTAAGGGCATACATAAGCCATAATTCTGATGACTGCCTACCAATCTTTGGGGTATTGGCAACATAAATTTTTTCAAAATTACTGATTGCTATTGCAAGCCGCCGAACAGCTTCCCGTGATTCATCCATTATTTACCTCCGTTCATTAATCCGATTTCGTATTATATAATAGCACGAAATCGGATTTTTGTCAAGCTGTGTGCAAAATCTTCTTCAAGTATATGATACCAAGGGCAAAAGATGGAATAAATTTGTTGTGGTACGAAAAGATAGTTATACTGCTATCGAACCGTTCGACAATATGGAAACGCTTATGGATGATGTATCCAGACTGTGCGAATATATGAAAATTTTTACATGGGAAGAAAAGGAATTAGTCATAGACACTGTGGCAAAGAGAGCAGAAACCATGGGTGGGAACTTTCAAAATTCTTTACCATACATGATATCCAACAAGGAAACCATCCAATACAGCCAGATTTTCAGAAGATGGCCACGAAAGGATTTTAAGGTATGAAAACAAAACAGATAGAACTATCTGCCAGTTAAACAGTATGCGGCACGAGATTTTCTGTAACCATCGATTTAAGCCGCAGATATATGGATGCTTATGAAATTTATCAGCAATTATTACGACGATAAGTTGTAGAAAAACGGGTCTGCAAAGCGGCAATATCTAATTCTAATCCCGTATTCCGCCCCCCCGAGGGTTCTCAGCCCCCTATCATTCATGGTGGTGCCTTATGAGGCATGGGGGCTGAGAAAGTACGTGGTGCCTTATGGGGCATGGGGGACTGGGAAATACTGATTTCTGGTTAGCCAAAAAAGCGCAAATCACCCCTTCATCCATAATAGTGCAGCAAGCGCCCTTATCCTTGAATGATTTCCTCACATCCGATCTGCCATAGTGGGCGCTATTTCGGAAATGTTCCCTCCAAGGGGGTATCCGGAAATACCTCCATCACATCTTCTACCGGACAGCTTAAAATGGAACACAGCATTTCTATCGTATGGGTCGAAACATACATATTCTTTTTTAATCGCCCGATTTGACCAGCGCTGATGCCATATTTTTTAATTAGACGGTATTGGGTGACATTTTTTTCGCTCATCGTTCTCCACAACGGGGCATATGATACCATTTTTGTTCCTCCTTTTTTCCATTAAACCTTCATATCCATAATTTGCATACTATCCATAAATGGATATGAAGGCAGGGCCGGGGGGATTTTGTGTGTATGTGCGCTTTACAGCGTTCCGGGATTATGATAAGATAGCTTAGAACCTGTTAAAATGCGGCAGAATCCATATACAGGCGAAGGCAGGATGCCGTAATATGCCTTATTTAAGGAGGAGAATATGATAAAGCGGTTAATGGATAAAATTGAAAAAACGAAAGCGCCAATTTGTGTTGGATTGGATCCCATGTTGAGCTATATTCCGGAATATGTGTTACAACATTCCTACGAGCGGTTCGGGGAAACGTTGGAAGGGGCGGCAGATGCTATTTGGCAATTTAATAAGGAAATTATAGATTGCGTTTGGGATCTAATTCCGGCGGTTAAGCCCCAGATTGCCATGTATGAACAGTTTGGCATTGAAGGGCTAAAGGCATATAAGAAAACGGTTGATTACTGCCATGAAAAAGGGTTAATTGTAATTGGAGACGCAAAGCGTGGAGATATCGGCTCCACCTCTGCTGCATATGCCGCAGGCCATTTAGGAAAGGTAATGGTAGGCAGCAAATGTTATTCCGGTTTTGATACAGATTTTTTGACTGTAAATCCATATTTAGGAACTGACGGTGTAAAGCCTTTTGCGGAAATCTGTAAGTCGGAGGATAAAGGATTGTTTGTTCTGGTGAAAACCTCGAATCCTTCTAGTGGCGAATTCCAGGATAGGCTGATTGACGGAAGGCCTTTGTATGAATGGGTTGCGGAAAAGGTAGTGGAATGGGGAACGGATTGTATGGATGGAACCTACAGCAATATCGGTGCTGTAGTAGGAGCTACTTATCCAGAGATGAGCCGGATTTTAAGAAAACAAATGCCTCATACCTATTTCCTTGTACCGGGATACGGCGCGCAGGGAGGCACAGCAGAGGATTTAAAATATTGCTTTAATGAAGATGGATTTGGGGCTATTGTAAATTCCTCCAGAGGAATTATCGCGGCATATAAAAAAGAAGCATATGGTAAATTTGGCCCGGAGCATTTCGGAGATGCTTCCAGACAGGCTGTTTTGGATATGGTGGAAGATATTAACCATGTACTGTGATGGGAGGATATATGGCAAAGGTAAAAGAACGGGCATCAGTTCTCTGCCAGGAACGGTTGGCAGAGGGAATTTACAGCATGTGGATCCAAACGGAGCAGATTGCCTGTCAGGCAGTTCCGGGACAGTTTGTTGATTTGTATTGTAAAGACAAAACGAAACTTCTTCCAAGGCCTATCAGCCTGTGTGAAATTGACCGGGAAGGCAAACGGATTCGGATTGTGTACCGTGTGGCAGGAGCTGGAACCAGGGAATTTTCACAGTATCAGCCAGGGGATTCGGTTGATATCTTAGGCCCTTTGGGAAATGGCTTTCCCCTGGAGGAAGCAAAGGGAAAGCGGGTATTTTTAATCGGCGGAGGTATTGGGATCCCTCCCATGCTGGAAACAGCAAAACAGTTAACTGGCCATAAGAATATTATTTTAGGTTACCGGGACAGCCACATGTTTTTAAAGGATGAATTTGAAAAAACAGGCAGGGTTTTGATTGCGACAGAGGACGGAAGCGCCGGGATAAAAGGGAATGTGCTGGATGCGATCCGCGCAGAGGCGCTGGAGGGCGACATTATATTTGCCTGTGGCCCAATGCCCATGCTTGGCGCCTTAAAAGAATACGCGAAAGAACGAAAGATGGAGTGCTTGATTTCCTTGGAAGGGCGGATGGCTTGCGGCATTGGCGCATGCTTGGCTTGCGTATGCCAATCGAAGGAAAAGGACAGCCATTCCCAAGTATGCAATAAACGGATTTGCAAAGATGGCCCAGTATTTCGGGCAGAGGAGGTGGAGCTGTGATGAATATGAAAGTCAGCCTGGCCGGTGTGGAATTCCAAAATCCGGTGATGGAAGCCTCTGGAACCTTTGGATCCGGCGCGGAATACGGTGAATTTGTAGATCTAAACCGCCTTGGCGCAGTGGTAACAAAAGGCGTGGCAAATGTCCCATGGCCTGGAAACCCTACTCCCAGAATTGCGGAAACGTATGGAGGAATGTTAAACGCCATCGGCCTTCAAAATCCGGGAATCGACACATTTATTAAAAGGGATATTCCATTTTTAAAACAGTACCAAACAAAGATTATTGTAAATGTGTGCGGCAAAACCACAGAGGATTATATAGAAGTAGTAGAACGGTTAGGGGATGAACCTATTGATATGCTGGAAATTAATATTTCCTGCCCAAACGTAAAAGAAGGCGGCATTGCCTTTGGACAAGATCCAAAGGCGGTAGAGGCCATTACAAGGGCATGCAAAGCTTATGCGAAACAGCCTGTAATTATGAAATTAAGTCCCAATGTAACAGATATTACGGTGATGGCAAAGGCGGCGGAAGCTGGCGGGGCAGATGTGATTTCACTGATTAATACCTTAACCGGAATGAAAATTGATGTAAACAGGAGAACCTTTGCCCTGGCCAATCAGACAGGCGGCCTATCTGGCCCTGCTATTAAACCGGTGGCGGTAAGGATGGTGTACCAGGCTGCCAATGCGGTTCGTATTCCGATTATTGGAATGGGAGGAATCCAGACCGGCGAGGACGCGTTGGAGTTTATTTTGGCAGGTGCATCCGCGGTGGCGGTAGGTACGGCAAACTTCCGCAACCCACACGCAACCCTGGATGTAATTGAGGGAATAAACGATTACATGGAAAAAAATAAGATTGAAGATATTAAATCTCTAATTGGAGCAGTAAAATAAAAGGAAGCGATAAAAACAAACGATGAAACATAAACGATCAGAGGGATACGATCAGAAACATACTATGGAAAACAAAAATGAGGAAAGAAAAGCACATAAAGGAGCATTGGATTGATGGAACAGTATAAGCAGGAATTTATTGAATTTATGGTAGAAAGCCAGGTATTAAAATTTGGCGATTTTACGCTAAAGAGCGGAAGGAAGTCACCGTTTTTTATGAATGCCGGCGCGTACGTAACCGGAACTCAGCTGAGGAAGCTGGGCGAGTACTACGCAAAGGCAATCCATGATAATTTCGGTCTGGAATTTGACGTGCTATTTGGGCCTGCCTATAAGGGGATTCCACTGGCTGTGGCCACTTCCATGGCAATCAGTGAGCTATACGGGGTGGATGTCCGGTATTGTTCTAACCGAAAGGAGATAAAGGATCACGGGGATACCGGAATATTGCTAGGCACCAAATTAAAAGAGGGAGACCGGGTGATGATCATTGAGGATGTTACCACCTCTGGTAAGTCCATTGAAGAAACCTTCCCTATTATCAAGGCTCAGGGAAATGTGGAGATAAAAGGATTAATCGTTTCATTAAACCGGATGGAACGGGGAAAGAGTGAAACAAGCGCATTAAAAGAGATTCAGGATTTATATGGCTTCCCTGCAGCGGCCATTGTAAATATGGAAGAAGTAACCAGATATCTGCATAACCGGGAATGTCAGGGGCGGATTGTGATTGATGATGGCATAAAAGCGGCCATTGACGCATATTATAGCCAGTATGGCGCAAAATAACAGAATTAATCGGGAGGTGAGCGGATTGAACATGGAGCGGATTTATAAAACCATGCGGAATGCGGGAGCTGGAAGCATTGCGATGGGAATTGTAATCGCTACAGCAGGGCTGACAGTAGGGATTATATCTATTGTAACAGGCGCGATTTTATTGAAAAGAAAGTCAGAGATAGAATTTTAAAGACAGTCAATTGGAGCTTATATGATACGAAATACAACCAAACACCAGAAAATGGGCTGGGTACTGTTTCTTCTGTACCTGGCTCTGCTGGTGTATTTTCTGTTTTTTGCAGAGTCCTTCGGAAGGACTGACAGTACCAGGGCAGGGTACTCCTATAACTTAATACCATTAAAAGAGATTATGCGGTTTTGGACATACCGGGAAAAATTAGGGTTCCGGGCGTTTATGCTGAATATTATCGGAAATATAGTTGGTTTTATGCCAGGGGGATTTTTCCTCCCTGTTGTTAGCCGCAGAAGCAAAAAGTGGTATAATACGGTTCTGATTGGGTTTGCTTTTAGTTTTTTGGTAGAATCGATTCAGTTAGTTTTTAAGGTTGGAAGCTTTGATGTGGATGATATGATTTTAAATACGCTTGGAGCGGCGCTAGGCTATGTTATGTATGAAGCAGTGCAGCATGTGCGTGTTTGGAGGAGGCATCGTGGCAGAAGAAAAGAAGCGAAATAGATATGTAAATTATATTCGGAAGCCTTTGGCAAAAGGCGGGTTTTATGCAGCAGGGATTACCGCTGTGGGATTAGTGCTATTTGGCTCGGTCATTGGGTTGGCGGTAAAATCCCAGGGAAATGTTCCGCTGAATGTGGGGGCGATGGCATTTTCCAGTTTTTTGTTTGCGCTGTGCGGCCTTTTTTACGGAATTGGGGCAATGTTTGAGAAAGAAAAAAATTATATCCTGGCAAAGCTGTCTGTGATTATGGACAGCCTTATGATTTTAGTTTGGGTGATTATGCTGATAATCGGGCTGCGGATGCGTTAAAGCGGCCATGGCCTGCCGGAAAAAGGAGGATATCAAGATTGAATGTTTGGGAATTTTGGAAGGAAGAGAATGAATGTGTTAAAGAGCGTTATGAACTTTCGATGGAACGGATTCGCCAGATTCCGGAGGAAACTACGGTTTGTGAGCCTTACCGAGGCTTCTTTCAGGAAATGTCCCGGTTTGTGGGAATGCTGGAAGATTTAATCGAAGTGCTTAGAAATGGCAGCTTGAAAACGGAATCATTAGAGGATCTTCAAAAATGGAATTATGATTTGTATGGGGATATTTTGCCAGAACATTATAAGGAAAGCTATGGAAACCCGGCTTTTGCGGCACAAAAGCTGGGAAGTGAGTTTGGCCCAATGCTTTCTTTCCTATACACAGAGCTGCGCTGTGGGATTGCATATGCTTACGAGGGCCGGCTTTTGGAAATTACGGCAGCAAATGAGGTATTAATAGAGATTTATAATCTTTTTGAGAGAGGGGCAGAACCGTCACCTGTTCCGAAATTGCAGGAAGTAAAGGATATTCTTTACTGGTATGTAAGCGATTACGCAGATCATACAGTGCGGACTTGGCTGTGGGAGCGGCTTGATCCACAATGGGGGTTCGCGAAGGATATTATTATGGAAGAAGATCTTTCGGATCTCCGCTATTTATATCAGTTTGGAGCATATATATCCCCGTCAGAGCTTTCTGTGGCAAAATTTTTAAATTCATTGCCAGAGGAAACCATCCAGCTAATGGCGGATACTTATGTGGAAGGATTTCGAAAAGGATTTGAGGTAATGGGACGGAACTTGTCAAAAAAGAAGACGGTTTTGATCCGCTATGAACTTGGGTTTGAGCGGATGATCCGCCAAGCGGTAAACGGGTTTCGAAAGCTGGGATTAGAGCCCCTGTTTTGCCGTGCTCCGATTTCCGTTATTAACCGAAACCCTAGCCGGAAGATAGGCTGGTTTAGCACATCACCCAATAAGCAGTATGATTATGATCACCGGTATGACAGCGCCATTTATATGGGAAATACAGTAAAAGAGCGGAAATTATCTGTGATGAAGGCAACATTAGAGGATTTGAGAACAGAAGCTTCCTGGTATGCAGGCCCTGCTGTGGTGGAAACCTTTGGAGAACCAGGCTTCACTCCGGAGAATAAAGATGCCTGTTTTGCCCTTTCCGGTCACCAGGAGGACGTAATCCGTGATTTTAATAATGAGTTTTCTCAGTTAATGAATCATTATGTGCCAGAAGAGGAAACCAGTTTTACTATTATTGCGTTTCCAAGGCCGGAAATCGGTGAGCCTTACGAAGAGATTTTCCGGGAAGTGATCCGGATCAATACATTGGATTATGAGCAGTATAAAGGTCTCCAGCAGGTATTGATTGACGCGCTGGATCAGGCAGATTATGTGGAGATAAAGGGAAAAGGGGAAAATTGTACGGATTTGCGTGTTATGCTCCATCCGTTAAACAACCCAGAGAAGGAAACAAATTTTGAAAACTGTGTGGCTGACGTTAACATTCCTCTGGGAGAAGTATTTACTTCCCCGAAGCTAATGGGGACAAACGGGATCTTACATGTAAAAAGTGTTTATATCGGAGATTTTCAGTTTAAAAATTTAAAGCTTAAGTTTGAGAACGGGATGGTAAAAGAATATTCTTGTGATAATTTGGAAAATCCGGCGGAATGTAGAAAGCTAGTCCGTCAGGTGATTATGAAAAATCATGAAAGCCTGCCAATGGGGGAGTTTGCCATTGGGACGAATACCACAGCTTATGCCATAGGGAGAACGTATCAGATTGTAGATCGGCTTCCGATTTTGATTGTAGAAAAGATGGGGCCTCATTTTGCCGTAGGAGATACCTGCTATAGCTGGGCAGAAGATTTCCCTATGTATAATCCGGATGGGAAAGAGATGGTTGCAAGGGAAAACGAGGTATCTGCCTTGCGCAAGGAGAATATTTCCGCTGCCTATTTTAACTGCCATACGGATATTACGATTCCGTATGATGAATTAGAATCGATCACGACGTACGAAGAGGGGAAAAAAGCGGCGGATATTATCCGGGACGGAAGATTTGCGTTGCCGGGAGTGGAGGAATTAAACCTCCCCCTTGAAAATTGATTGACAGGGCAGAAAAAAGACGGTATGATACGAATAAGTAAGATGCTATTCATTAAAATTACTTATAATTACCACAAATAACAATACCAGGCTGCTGATAAAGTGCCTGGTATCGCAAACAGGGCATAGGAGAGTTTTTCCATGCTCTGGCAGAAAGGAGAACCGATTATGGCAAAGGTTGGAATTGTAATGGGAAGCGATTCAGATATGCCTATTATGGCAAAAGCAGCGGAAATTTTGGACGGGCTGGGAATCGAGTATGAGATGACGATTATTTCTGCCCACCGGGAGCCGGATATCTTTTTTAACTGGGCGAAATCAGCGGAAGAAAGGTTCCAGGTTATTATTGCGGGAGCAGGGAAAGCTGCCCATTTACCAGGTATGTGCGCCGCGATTTTCCCCATGCCGGTAATTGGAATCCCTATGAAAACTTCAGACTTAGGCGGCGTTGATTCTTTGTATTCCATTGTTCAGATGCCTTCCGGAATCCCAGTTGCCACGGTGGCGATTAATGGCGGAGCCAATGCCGGGATCCTGGCGGCAAAGATCCTGGCTACTTCGGATCCAGCTCTTTTAGGGCGTTTGAAGGAATATTCTGAAAAGCTGAAGCAGGATGTGGTAAAGAAAGCTGAAAAACTGGAACAGGTGGGATATCAGGCATATTTGGCATCCATGAAATAAATAGGTTGAATGTGTGATATATTTGATATTCATGAAAGAAACGGATTGGCTCAGGCAGAAATGGAGGACATATGGATTACAAGAATGCTGGAGTAGATATTGAAGCTGGTTATCGGTCAGTAGAACTGATGAAAAAGCATGTGCAGGAAACCATGCGGCCCGAAGTATTGGGCGGAATTGGAGGTTTTTCGGGGGGATTTTCCCTGTCTTCTTTCAAGGGGATGGAAAAACCGATCCTGCTTTCCGGGACAGACGGAGTTGGGACAAAGCTGAAGCTGGCATTTCTCATGGACAAGCATAATACAGTAGGAATCGACTGTGTGGCCATGTGCGTCAATGATGTGGCCTGCGCGGGAGGAGAACCCCTGTTTTTCCTGGATTATATTGCCTGCGGAAAGAATTATCCGGAGAAAATAGCAGAGATTGTAAGCGGCGTGGCAGAAGGCTGCAAGCAGTGCGGCGCTGCGCTCATTGGCGGTGAAACGGCGGAAATGCCTGGCTTCTATCCGGAGGATGAGTATGATTTGGCTGGATTTGCAGTAGGGATAGCAGATGAAAAAGATATGATTACCGGATCTGGCTTAAAGGCCGGCGATGTGCTGATTGGAATGGCCTCTTCCGGCGTGCATTCCAACGGATTTTCTTTAGTCCGTAAGGTTTTTGAAAAGGAATTAACAAAAGAAGGACTCAATACATATTACGACGAATTGGGAACCACATTGGGACTGGCGCTGATTGCGCCTACAAAGATTTATGTAAATGCGTTAAAAGAAGTAAAACGTGCAGGAGTGACAATAAAGGCCTGCAGCCATATTACAGGAGGAGGCTTTTATGAAAATGTGCCCCGTATGCTGACAGATGGGGTGCAGGCTGTGATTCAAAAGGGAAGCTATCCCATTCCGCCGATTTTTAAGCTGTTAGCAGACAAGGGTGGAATTGAAGAAACTATGATGTACAATACATACAATATGGGGATCGGAATGATCGTAGCTGTGGATTCGGCAGATGTGAAGCGTACCATGGAAGCAATGGAAAAAGCAGGGGAACAGCCTTATGAAATTGGTTCCATTAAAGCCGGAGAAAAGGGTGTGACATTATGCTGAAAATCGGCGTATTGGTTTCCGGAGGCGGGACAAATCTGCAGGCGATTTTCGATGGAATCGAAAACGGAACCATCCGGAATACAAAGGTAGAAGTAGTAATCAGCAATAATGCCGGGGCTTATGCCCTGGAACGGGCGAAAAATCATAATGTTGAGGCGCTCTGCGTTTCGCCAAAGCAGTATGAAAGCCGGGAGTTATTTAATCAGGCGCTTTTGGAAACTGTGGATCAGTATTCATTGGATTTAATTGTACTGGCTGGATTTTTAGTAACCATTCCGGCAGCTATGATCCAAAAATACCCAAATCGGATTATTAATATTCATCCATCCCTGATTCCCTCTTTCTGCGGGGTGGGGTATTACGGGCTTAAGGTTCATGAAGGCGCCCTGAAACGAGGCGTAAAGGTAACTGGCGCTACGGTACATTTTGTAGATGAAGGGGTAGATTCCGGCCCTATCCTTTTGCAGGAGGCAGTTAACGTACATCCTGGAGATACACCAAAAACCTTGCAGCAGCGGGTAATGGAAGAGGCGGAGTGGATCATATTGCCAAAAGCAATCGATATGATTGCCAATGGCCTGATCCGGATTGGAGGATAATATGAAAGTGTTAATCGTTGGAAGCGGCGGACGGGAGCATGCCATAGCCTGGAAGGTGGCACAAAGCCCAAAGGTAACAAAAATATACTGTGCGCCGGGAAATGCCGGGATCAGCCAGCTTGCCGAGTGTGTGCCCATAGGCCCTATGGAGTTTGAACGTCTGGTAGCATTTGCTAAAGAGAGCCAGATTGACTTTACCATTATCGGAATGGATGATCCTTTGGTGGGTGGCGTGGTGGATGCTTTTGAGGCGGCAGGTCTTAAAGTGTTTGGCCCCAGGAAGAATGCGGCGGTTTTGGAAGGCTCCAAGGCATTTTCCAAAGATTTAATGAAGAAATATCAGATTCCCACTGCCAGCTACGAAACCTTTGACAGCGCCCAGGACGCATACGATTATCTGGAAACAGCCAAAATGCCGGTTGTGCTAAAGGCAGATGGCCTTGCGCTGGGAAAGGGCGTTTTGATTTGCAATCATTTAGAAGAAGCCAGGGCAGGGGTAAAGGAGCTTATGGAGGATAAAAAGTTTGGCTCTGCCGGAAACCGGATTGTGGTTGAGGAATTTATGACCGGACGTGAAGTTTCCGTTTTATCCTTTGTAGACGGAAAAACCATAAAGATCATGACTTCTGCCCAGGATCATAAGCGGGCCGGTGACGGGGATACCGGATTAAATACTGGTGGTATGGGAACCTTTTCCCCGAGCCCCTTTTATACGGAGGAAGTGGATGCGTTCTGTAAGAAGTACATTTATCAGGCCACAGTAGATGCCATGGCGGCAGAGGGCAGGGAGTTTAAAGGAATTATTTTCTTTGGCCTGATGCTGACCAAGCAGGGGCCCAGGGTATTGGAATATAACGCGCGCTTTGGCGATCCGGAAACCCAGGTGGTGCTACCCAGGATGAAAAATGACATTATGGAAGTGCTGGAAGCCTGCGTGGATCAGACCTTGGATCAGGTTGATCTGCAGTTTGAGGATAATGCGGCAGTATGTGTAGTGCTTGCTTCTAAGGGATATCCAGTTCACTACGACAAGGGGCTTCCGATTTCAGGACTGGAACGCTTGCAGGAGGAGAAAGGATACTTTGCCTTCCATGCGGGGACAAAATTCGCAGATGATAAAACCACGTTCCTGACAAACGGAGGAAGAGTTCTGGGAGTAACGGCTTTGGGAGAGGACTTAAAGGCAGCACGTGAGAATGCCTACAAGGCAGCAGAGTGGGTTTCCTTTGAAAATAAGTATATGCGTCATGATATTGGGAAGGCCATTGACGAAGTATAAAATGTGATAGTAAATTGTATAGTGGTCAAATGCCAGAAATGAAGTTGCATTATATTTCGAATATAGAAAACATGTAATTTACATATACAATTCGAATACGAATTAATCATAGTTACATTTATAATTTGAACAAGAAGAAATCTGCCATCAGTCATCCAAATACAGGACGGGACAAGGAGGGATTTCTTCTTTTTTGTTATTCTGCAACTGCAGGTTGAGTGACTTTGATTGGTTGTGGTGTTAAATTTGGTTATTATTCTCCCTTTTCGGAATTGTGTACCCGTTAAAAATAGGCTTTTCAAAATTTTAGGAAAGTGCAGATTATGAAGAAATTAGCAGTATTAGTTCTGACATTAATATGTGTATTGGGTTTGGTTGGTTGCGGGTCAACTCTAAAAAGTAAGAATGAAGCGGATACTGGCGCGTTGCCACCGATGCTTATTATGGGAAAACAACACTTTTTTGCAGATGATATGCCGATATCCGAACTTCCGGATAATTTTGAGTGCATGGGAGAAATAACAGAGGAAGAAGCAAACAACACAGATTTACAAGGATGTAAGTATTATGCCAATAAGTACATAAGTTCTTTTGATGAGTTTTATGTATATCAAGAGTGCGGAACACCTGTTGATGAAAACATAGTTGATACTACAAAACGTCAGTGGGCTTATGTAAAATGGGTTCGTGAAGGGTTTGAAAGAGAGTGAAATGCAAAATTT
>CAJUTC010000044.1 GCA_910589195.1 uncultured Lachnospiraceae bacterium | reverse complement strand
CTCCTGCATCAAATACTGATACGCTTCTGACACCATTAAAAGACCCTGGTAAAGCGCGCTTTTTCCAGAGGAATTTTCTCCCAGCAGTAATGTTAAATGATTTATTTTGATCCAGCCAGTATCCCGGAATGCCTTGAAATGAATTAGGCGGAATGCGCAAACTGGATAAACACCCGATTTTTCTTCAAAATCACTGTCATTTTGCGCCACTGGAATTTCGAATTGCCGAATCGAAAACCCTGATTTTTCCATTTTATATCTCCCTGAAAATATTATATTCGATTTTCCTTACCTTCTGATGTCCCATTAAATACGACCACATATGAAACTTTACGCTTTTTCCTCTTACTATCCCTATCTCAATCGGTTCTGTTGTGCCAGATCCGAATGACTGGTTAAAGTTAACACATATTATTGTAAGAATATTGTTTTCCAATTCACATCTTATAACAGGTTCTTTTTTTTCCTGTACAGTAAACTGTATTTGGATATCTCCAAGAAGTTCCCCATCTACTGCCAGATGGATCCAAAGTTCTGAATCAAGGCTGTCTAAAAAAAGTACCTTTGACTCTACAATTTCATATTTTCCTGTTTTTATTACAGTATTCATACAAAACACCTCATTTCATTCCTTCTACTATTTTCTGGCTATTTTGGCCTTTTTGGCGCCACTTCTGCTTTTGAGAAGCCTTGCCCTTGCAAACGCTTAACTCTTAAAATAAATTATAGCATTTTGGTTAATGGATTACAAGAATGCCAAAGCACAAAGCTGTCACAGCAAATTAAAGGAGCATGGCACGTTATAAAATACTATGGATCTTACAACGTTTCCGATACTCCTTTTCATTCAGCCTACTTTTTGATTTCGTTCCTGCTTCTTTCTGCCATGATTTTATTTTGAATCAGACTATCCGTCTATCGTTCCCATAGTTTCAGAATGTACGTTACTCTTCTTCCCTCTTTTTCTTTACATGAATCCCGCAAGCTGCCATAAAAGATAATACCATTATTCCTAACAGCGCCCTGCCGGAACATTCCGATCGCCAGTCCTTGGAATACCAAATAAAGGAACGCCTTCGTTGGAACTATACTAAAAAAGTAGACACAAATTTGCATTACCTGTTACAATAAATCAGACACCAAAAAGGAGGTATTCACATGACAACACAAAACAAGTATGATGAAGATTTTAAAAAGTCCCTTGTTTCCCTTTATCCGAACGGCAAAACCCAGTCACAGCTCTGCCGGGAATACGACGTATCCAAATCTGCCCTCTCCAAGTGGATTAGACCGTATTCCACTGTCCAGGTTGAGGACGGCCAAGTCCTTACCGCAGTTCAGGTATCAGAATCTAGCGCCTGGCCAGGCCTGGTTTCCGAGGTCTGGCCAGAGCTGCCTCCTGAAAATCCGCCGGATAACCCCCCGAGTTACCTCCAGAAGCACTTTGCCCTTCGCTGTTTCCTTCCGCTTCTTCCTCGCTGCTTTCTTCTTCGCCCCGGGTTTCTTCTGTTATATTTGCTTCATTGGCTTCTACTGTTACCAACTTCGTTTCATACCCGTCAATATTCATGCAGCAATCTACTGCCTGACTGCTTTCATTTAAAAACAGGAAAATTACTTCCTTTTCTTCCTTAATTATAAAAAACTCTCAGTGATATTCCTTCAAAAGCAAGCTGACAGTCAATATCCAGCTCATAAACCTTTCCTTCCTCCGGTTTTAAAAGCTTTTCGTATTTTTTGACCAGACTCTTTTTATTAGAGTCCAGCTCTAATTCTTCCTGGCTAAAGGGATCTTGATCCGTTAATCCCTGGATCTCTTCCAAGATTTCCTGGCCATCTGCCATAAATAATGATACTTCTCGCTCTTTTCCGCTGTCTGACGCAAATATGGTACCAGCGTTACCGCCTACATTTGTAATCACCATAGCTGCAACAGAAGAAAAGATACCAAACGTTTGTAATGTTTACGGACTTCTTTATAACATGCTTATTCGCCTTTCCCTTTTGATGCCTTCTCCTTCCGGTTAACCGCTGGACTTCCTTATCCTATTCCATTAATGCCACAGTAAGGCCCCAATATCTATCCGGTCAGCCGTCGCATTTCCTCTTCCTTTTTCTCAGAACCCACTGCCCCGTCTATCAGTTTAATTAATTCTAAAAGGCTTCGGAACCCTTCTGTTTTATCTTGATCCAGCCAAGTAATATCCCCCTGCCATGTGGCATTCTGATCTTCCACAATATGTACAAGAAAGGTCTGGTTTGTTCCCATTTTATATGGCCTCCTTTCTGAAAAACGTATCCAACGCCTGTATTTCCAATTCGATTGTCAAATTTTCTTTTTCTTCAAATTCCTTCCAACCCTGGCAAAGCCGTTTGATAATTGAGGCTCGTTCCTTCCCGGCCAAAGTCAGCAGCACCAAAAACTGGCTTTTACTGTACTGAGTGTAAACGTCCTGATTCCGTATTAATCCTGCCAAAATACGTTCAAACTGCTTCATCTGTTTTTTCAAAGTTTCGTCTTTTTCTTGTGTTTCTTCCAAATGTTCTTTGGAATCCCAATTCAATGTACACAGCAGAAGCAGCAATTCCTTTCCTGTCCGTTCCGATACCCGAACCAAAAACCGGCATACATCAATAAAGCTGGAATAGCTGCACTGGTATGCCCCAGGCTCCCTTGGCTCCTCTGAAAGGCTTTCCATCACCTGATCCATTATCTCCCGATCCTGCTTTACCTTTCGCTCTGATTCCGAAAATCCTTCCATCCTTTTTTGAAACGGCACAATCCCTAACTCTTTTGCAAACACTTCATTAGCCTTTTCTGTAATCTCAGCCGCATCCCGGTATTTGTTTTGAGCCATTAAGCATTCAATCTGAACTGCCTGCCACTCATCAAAGGGATGGATCTGGCTGGCTTTGGCAGAAAGCTGCAGCAGTCCCGAATAATCATTTCGTTCCCTTAATATCTGGCAAAGTCTGTTTAAACTCCAGGTATAAATAGTGTGGTAATGGGCATTTTCCACCACTGCCCATTCCTCTGCTGTTAGGGAAGGAAGAAATTCCCCCTGATACAGGTCATAAATTTCACGAAGCCTGGCTTCCAGTTTTTCAAGGTCTGGCTGGCTTCTCAGCTTTTTGTATATCTTTTCAATCCTTCCAATATCCGTTTCTATTTTATAATCCAGGCTAAAGTAATACTGCCCCTTTAAATTCAAAATATAATTGCCCTCCGGAAACCCGGACTCACAAATAAACTTGCGAAGTTTGCAAGTTTGGCATCTTAAATTATTCAGCTTTTTCTCATACAGTTCCCCTTCCCATTCCAGCATTTCAATCAACTGACTGCGGGAAATCCCTTCTGAACCTGCTTTTAAAAGGATCAGCAGGATTTGCATACTTTTTTGCTTTAGATTTTTTGTAATCTTAATTGATTTCCCTTCAAACTCCAGGAAAAAGCCGCCTAAAAACCGGGCATAAAAGCCTCCCCTTTGAGCCTCCAATGTTTAAGCACCTCCTGTTTTATTCTGGCGGATGTAAGATATCAATCAAACACAACGACCAGAATATTCTATTTTTCATTCTAAATTTTATTTTCCGTCCACAGCCGTCAGGCTGTAGATAAGGATATGTTTCTTTATTATACCATACGAAGCATTACAAAAATCATTTCATATCCTTATTTTTACTAATTTTTTTATATGTTTCCCAAAAACAAAGCCGGGTGCCGATTCCATACACCCGGTTTCCTTTCATATCATACATATTACCCTATTTTAAAATCAGCCCTTTTAACACATCCTCACCTGTTTGATCCTTTTCCAGATATCTACATAAAGTATGAATCCTCCGCTTTTTATGTATATCAATTCCTTTATCCATCCTGATTAACAATCGTAACCAATGCCTCTCAAGCTGCTGATCCCACTTCCGCACGCCGCTTCCTCTTGATAAGGAGCCATGATAACCCTGGTTTGAAACATTTGGCTGAAAATATCCTGCAAAACCGCATTTTTCCGCAAGCCATTTCCAGAAGCGATTACCTGCTTTGCCGTAATTCCCGTTTTTTCATGAATCTTATTGTATAGGTCAAATAATTCCTGGGCCATTCCTCTTAATACTCCAAATGTCAGACCCTCTGGAGTAAAATTGCTGGTACGAATCCCTGTTATACTGCCTTTTGCCGCCGGATTCACGCGGGTTCCGTCAAATACGGTACTTACCTGCATCTGGCTTCCTGCCTGCCTGTTTTCTAACAGTTGGCCTGCCCTTGCTAATTGCTCCATAACCGGGTATTGCGAACCGTCTTTTGCCCCCGCGGCTACGGCATAGCTTCTGAAAAACTGTTCCAACACCCCATACGCTTTCCCGCCACATAAGGAAGCGCCTACTAAAAGGCGGTATCCATCAATCAGTGGCCTGGTTTCAATCCCGGATATTTGGTAATACTCTTTGGACAGAACGGATACCTGCCCGCCTGTCCCCATATTTAACAGAATAGAGTCCTCCCGGATTCCAACCGATCCAAGGAAACTCGCCTGGTTATCACCGATCGCAATGGTTACCGGAATCTGGCAGTACTCCCCCAGAACCACAATTTGCTCAGACAGTTTGGGAAGAATTTCTGGATCCATCCCCATCTTCCTAATTGTATCCTCTAAAAAACATCCCTGTTCGCTGTCAAAAAATCCAAATCCCGCCCCGTTGCTAACATGAACCAAAGGCTCTGTCCGACCTACTAACCGCATTCCCAGGTAATCCGCTATGGTGCAGATCGATACGCTGCCCTCCGGAACCTGCCTCTTTTTTACATGGTATAAATGAGTTACCAGACCATATCCGGAAAATGTGGTAAAGCCTGCCTGCTCTTTTATAAGGTCTGTTAAAGACCTCCCGTTAAACTCCGGTAGGCTTCCCCTTCCGTCCTGCCAGGTATAAAGGCAACTAATCGCTTGCCCCTCCTGGTTCAGGTAAACAATTCCGTGCATCTGTCCCGTCAGGCCGATGGATTTCACATCGGGATAATCCCGCAGCAAACCATCCAAAAGAGATTTTGCCCTGCAAAGGATTTCTTCCGGTTCTTGTATCCGCTCCCAGTGATTCTTTGACGGAATAAATGATTCGTTTAAAACGGTTCTTGCTTCAAGGACTGTTCTCTCATGTGAATCCCACAGACCCTTTTGATAGTGTAGTTTGCTGGATTCTGATTCTTCCTGCTCCAATACAACTGCGCTTATGGCAGTTGTGCCAATATCAAGACCAACTGCTTTCATTCCAAACCGCCTTTCCATTTTGCTAGTCTTAGATGTTTGCCATATCCTACCTCTTTATTGACTGGTACGCAGTCTGGTTGCGGTTTCCCCAAGCCAATCCGCCCACTTTTCTGTATAAAATGAGTAGTAGGAAATCCCCTTTTTCTCCCGAAGCTGCTGAAACCGTTTTGACCGGCACCATATTATGGAAGGAATCCCGATTACGAAGCAGTAAAATGGCCCTAGCATAAGGGACTGGAATGTGTGGCCATACTCATGAACCAACAGATTTTTCTCCTCTTTCCCCGCAATCGTTGGGGTAAAAATAAACATTCCCAATGAAATCCCGCTTTTATCTTCCCATTCCGTGTGGACAGACCCGTAAAACCACTGATGGCGGCAAGTACGGTATTTTAAAAATAGAAGCAGACCTGCAAATGTCTGCAGACCGCCCCAGGTGCATTGAACCATCCAGTAGAGTATTTTCATATGCCAGCCTTTCATTTCTGTCCTTTTAAGCTTTGGTGTATGGTGGGAAATATTTCGTTTACTTAATTGTACCTACAATCGTTACATTCCCTCCATCCTTAAACATGCCAGAACAGTTGTACTGCCAGATTCCCTTTTCTAGCGGAATTTCTTTTGTGATGTCAGCAGATCCGATTGTAATTCGCTGTTCGTTCCCATTGGGATCAAATAAGAATAAATCTACGGCGCCGCCTTTAATGTCGGAAGTAACTGTTAAGGTTAAGATTTGATTATCTTCTGCCTGGAACGAACCAGATTCTGCTATATTCCTCTGGCCTGCGTGATTCGTTAAATTCATAACAACACTGCTCTCAGAAGCAGTATTTCCATTACTGGCAGATTCCTTAAAGCTGCCAGTACCAGTAACTACATTAACCACATTTGTTACGCTGTCATAATGAACGGTATATCCAAGCGTTTCTAGCAATTCAATTGCTGGCGCATACAAACTGGCAGTTTGCTCATCATCCATTGTAACAAGAATTAAAGATTTATTAAGGGACAATGGAGCCCCGTTTAGCATAAGATTTGCGTCACTTAAACTTGCGGAACGGATCTCAGTTGCCGCAAATACTGTTGTAATCCCCAATGTTCCAATAATCATTCCCGCAATTAAACTTTTTATATCAAATTTTTTCATGTTTTTTTCCTCCTTAAAATTATCGGTTTAAACATATCCTTATTATATAATTTAAAGTTTCAGCTTATCTCAGAACCAAGCAGACCGAGCAAGCCTACATCTGAAGCTGTAATATCAAAATTATACTACATAAGAAATGTTCTTACAATAAAACTTTTTACAAATAATCCCTCGAAACTTAATATTTTTATCTTCTTCATAATCTGTCGCTCCTGACTTCCGCCCGGAATTCTCTTGGCGAACATCCGTACGCTTCCCGGAACATTTTATAAAACAACTTCTGATTTTCAAAACCGTGCTTTTCTATAATCCGCAAAATATCTTCATCTGATTCCATCAAATCGTGATAAATACGATCCATTCTTACATGATTGACATAATTAACAAAAGAAACTCCCATACTTTTTTTAAATAGCCGGCAAAAATAATCCTTATTAAAGCCAAGTAGCTGAGCGGCTGATGATAAAAGAATCCTTTCTCTATAATGTTCTTCTATATAATTACAAATTTGTTTCATCTTCTCCATGGAACTGCTTTTTTCAGCATAGCAGAGTAAGGGACAGGAATGGAAAAATAATCTATTAAATCTGCCAGGATCTCCATAACCAGGGCTTGTGTACGAAGCCTGGCACTGTCAGACGGACGAACAAAAATACAAGTCATATCCTTTAATTTTTCACAGATATCCATAGCCGGTTTTATTTGCCCTTCCTCCAGTTTTCCCGAATAGCCAAAAAAGCTTATAAGTTCTGCGTTCCAAAGAAATGTGCGGATAAATTGCATAGAAATGTGAAGGTTCACCCCCATTGTATTCCCTCGCCCATAAAATATTTCATGAGTTTTGGAAGAATCAATAACAATAAAATCCAACGGGTCAAGAAGGTAAGAATTCTGTTCGATCACAACTTTTGCCCTGCCATTTAAAATAAACAGGATTTCCAGTGCGTTATGCCAGTGCATCGGTACTGCCTGGCGGATTGTTACAAACTCAATATGATAGCCTTGAGGCATCTCTGGCTCCATGCTGATATCTCTTTTTATCTTATCCATCCTATTCTGCTCCTTTGGCAAGTCAAAATCGCCTGATAACTGGTCAATAAACTACCTAAACAATTCTTCCGTGATTTGATACTATATAGGTGCATGATTGATAAAGCAAATGCTCACAGACTGCTTTACAAATAAGAGAATCAATCCATGCGATACGGATAAAAATAAAACAAATTTCAGGAGGAATATCATATGTTAAAGACAATAACCAAATACTTCAATCATTATATGGAATTATGGTGCCAGCTTGCCGCTATCGCAAACGGAAGCACGCAATAAAACCATACAATGCGTTGTTCCAAAAGTCACATACCCCGCCGCCGGCAATGGAACATCAAATCTGCGGCGCGGCAATTACAGGGGATTTTACCCTTACCGCATTCGCCAAATCCTCGTATAAGTATGGCATTTGGTTCCTTGCCCGCAAAATAAAAGCTTCCCTAATATGTTCAAAAAACGGAACAGATCGGGAAGTTTTTATCAGTTTTATTTATTCCAGTACAAGTCTTACGCCGCCATATATTCCGGCATGATTGCTTAATTCCGCTGGTTTAAAAACTGTATTGCCCGCGGCATGGAATGCGTATTCTGTATAATGTTTGCGGATACTGTCAAACAAAATTGCTCCGGCTTTTGCCATGCCGCCGCCGATAACAAATATTTCCGGGTTCACTACACAGGCAATTGATGCCAGGGCTTTTCCAAGCATGATTCCAGTATCATCCACAATGCAAAGAGCTGCCCTGTCGCCTGACTTTGCCCAATCGAAAATATCTTTTGCCGTAAAATTCTCAATAGCGAGTAATGGACTCTTTACCTGAGGATGCTCATAAAAATATTGTTTCATCATTCGGACAATTCCGGTTGCGGAAGCATATTGTTCCAAGCATCCTCGTTTTCCGCAGCCGCAAGTTTCCTGTTCCTCTTCTCTCATAGGAATATGGCCGATTTCTCCTGCTGCCCCGTCTGCTCCTGATAAAATACGTTCATTTATAATGATACCGCCGCCAACACCAGTTCCTAATGTTACCATTACCAGATTTTTATAACCTTTACCTCCCCCCCTGCCACATTTCCCCTAAAGCGGCCACATTTGCGTCATTCCCTGCTTTTACCTTTAGGCCAGTAAGGGACTGCAGTTCCTGTTCCACATTAAAAATTCCCCATCCAAGATTAACACACTTAAAAACCGTGCCATCTTCGCCCACAGGCCCGGGAACTCCCATACCGATCCCTTCAATATCTAACTTGGAAATGGATTTCTCTTCGATTTTATTTTCCGCCGCTTCCGCAATATCTCCTAAAATATATTTCCCATTTTCCTGAACTCTTGTGGGGATTTCCCACATATCCAGCAAGTTTCCATTTGTTTCAAAAATCCCCATTTTTATTGTTGTTCCGCCAACATCTACGCCAAACGCATATCGTTTCATAACACTCCTCTTTCTTACGAATTTTCACAAAATTCTAATCCTCTGATTAATCATAGCAAAAGATGTTGGTGTCAAAAGGTCTTTTGCCACCTTGATACCAGATTGCTCCACATGTTGTTCTCCCATAATCCTCAAAAACATCTGTCACCTATAGAAATCCGTCAAAACATGTAACCTGTTTGTTTACGGAGCCTATCAAACAAAATCGGCCAGTACGCTGTAAATACCATGTACTGGCCATTTTTTAATTCAGATACCTTTCAGGCACTGGTAAACTCCTCCAATTCCAAATTACTTTAATTATAAATTACCTAAATCACAAAATTTCGTAAATACTTGGTACTTAATAAAACTGCCCGTTTTGCATCCTCCAGGCTGCTTTCAAACGCCTTATCCTCTACCTCAATGCAGGTATATCCGTTATAACCGATATCCGTTAACGCAGATACATATTTTCCCCAATCCACATCGCCCAGTCCGGGAATTTTCGGCGACATATACTGCAGCGGCAGTCCCATAACGCCTACATCCGCCAACTTATCCTGGTACACTTTAATGTCTTTAAAATGTACATGAAAAATTTTATCTTTAAACTCGTAAATTGGCTTAATATAATCCATTTGCTGCCATACAAAATGGGAGGGATCATAGTTAATTCCGATGTTGGGGCTGTCTAAAATTTCA
Organism: uncultured Lachnospiraceae bacterium; assembly: GCA_910589195.1. GTDB lineage: Bacteria > Bacillota > Clostridia > Lachnospirales > Lachnospiraceae > Caccovicinus. Next base: position 15,985 of record CAJUTC010000044.1, on the reverse strand, counting down.
AATACCTTCCTCCAGTTTGCCGGTGTACTCATGATATTCTGTCCCCCTGGCCATTCATCTTCTGTAAACAGCATCGGACAGTTTTCAATCCCGATTTTTACTCCCTTTTGTTCCGCATATCGAATAATTGGCGGCCATACTTCCTTTAAAATCTCCAGATTTTCAGTTAATGTTTTCTTGGGATCCCGGCCAATAAACGTAGTAATCATATTAACATCCAGCAATGCAGATGCGTCAATCAAGCGGTAAATATGCTCGATATACCCGTTCCGTTTTTCTAAATCCGGATCCATCGTGTTCGGATAATAAGCAAGGGACGAAATACTTACCCCTTTTTTACCGCACAAATCTTTAATTTCCTGTGCTTTTTTCTCATCTAAATTTGCCGCGTCAATATGGCTTACGCCAGCATATCTTCTTTTTGCGCCGCTCTGGGGCCAGCAGGCAACTTCCAGGCATTCCAAACCGTTTTCTGCCGCAAAATCCACAACTTCTTCAAAACTCATTCCTTCGCAAATTGCCGTAAGTAATCCCAGTTTCATCTTTTCCTCCATTCTGTGTGTTCATCTATTTTCTGCTCTTTTCCTTACATTCTTTCGCACTCGGATTATGCGCTTTCCATGCTTTTTCTGTCACGCTGGGCAAGACGGCTTCTTACCCCATCCATATAACCTGGCTTATCTAAATCATAAATCATCAGCGGGATAATCCCAATTAAAAATACCACGCCTGGCAGGAAGTTTGCCGCCATATTGATTCCAGCCTGTACATGAGGGGTAATTTCTCCTCCGCCCACATAGCCATACGCACCCATAACCAACAAAAACAGAGAGTTGGCAATGGCGGTTGCGATTTTAATTGCAGTTCCGTTAAAGGAAAATGCCATACCGTCATTACGGTATCCGTATTTATCATCAAAGTCATCAATCGCGTCCACCATCATTCCGCTTCCTGACGGGCCAGCAATATATCCTGTTCCATACAAAATCATACAGAAAAAGTTAAAGGGAATATTCTTTGTGGGTCCAAAATACATCAAAATCAGGGAAAATCCCTGGATTAGCATGGAAATAATTCCAGTTTTTCGTTTTCCGAATTTCTCGATTACCTTCGGCGCAAATGGCATAACTATCGTTCCGACTATCATCTGCATCATCATAAAGATGGTAATTAACGCAAAATTTTGCACACAATGCATATAAAAGAATACAGCAACGGAAATACGCCCTAAAATACCGAACATATTAAAAAAGGAGTAGCACATAGCACACAGTAAGTTTTTATTGCGGAAAACCAGTTTTAGGCCGTCAATAACCTTACCCTGTTTTTCCTTTTCTACTGTAATTTTTTCTTTTGATAAAATGGCTACTGCCCAAAACATGGGAAACGCGACTAAAGCCAATATTGCCGCTGTTTTCTGGTAGCCGTCTGCCTGGTTTCCATGTCCCATAAAGGTCACTAATGGGAGCACTGTTAAATTCAGCACAATCTGTCCAATGGTCATACCCATCATCTGCGCGGCATTCAGCTTATTAACTTCCTTTGGATCACGTGTCATAACCACAGGAAGGGCTGTATAAGGAACATTGGTCATGGTATAGGCCATTCCAAGAAAAATGTAAGTAATATACGCATAAGCCAGCTTTGCGGGCCCGCCAAAACTTGGTACTGTGAAGGTAAGGATCGTAAAGATCACCAAGAAAACAGCACCCACAAAAATATACGGACGAAAACGGCCATATTTAGTATGTGTCCGTTCCATAATCGTTCCCATCATGGGGTCATTAATCCCATCCCATATTTTCGCCACCAGCATCAGCATAGCAACTGCCCCTACCCCTAATCCGAAAACATCAGTATAAAAAATTGATAAGTAGGTGCTTACCATCATCCAGGACAACTGAGAAGCAAAATTCCCAAGGCCATATACGAAATAATTAACTGGCTATAACGGTTCCATTCCATAAGCATTTAATTTCTTTTCGCTCATTTTTTCCTCCATTTCGTGTGTATTTTTCAGTACATACAAGTATGGTTTTTCTCTTTTCTCCATTCCGCGCGCATTTCACAGCATAGAACTCTACATCTCCTTGATCGTCTGATCAAAATGGATATATTTCTCCATCTGCTGCTTGATCGCTGCTTGATTAGCCGTCAGCTTGGGAACACAAACCTTAATCATGTTCTGGATTTCATTATAATGTTCATAAATACCTGGGGTTGTATTCCGTGCCCTGGCAATCTCTTCTTTGGGCCAGTTAATATGTACCTTTGTCCCTTCAATGGAAAGTTTGCCCCAAATCCCACAGACAGGGCACTCTACATCTGTTGTTTTGTTTATGCTAAGAAGCGGATTATGACAAACAGGGCAAACTCCTTCATCGCCAACCCAGGTATCCACCTCCTCATAAGGTTTTCCAAGTGACTGGGCAACCGCATTCCCCAATTCTCCACATTTCTTCATCAATTCCGAATCTAACAGCGGATGCCCGGTTCTTCCCTGATCATATGCATCCACATGGCCTACACACTTCATACAAAAGGAAAAGCTGAATAAATCCAGCATAGGAAGCCCTAACGATACCCAGTTATGGGTCTGTGCGCCGCCTACAGAAATATATCCGGTATAACGATCCTTAAAATATCTTGGATCCAGCAGCGGCTTTCCTTCGGCTTCTCTTTTCTTATTTTCTTCTAATAACGCCGCACGATCATGAGATGGTCCGAAGCGATCCACAAAATTCTTAAACTGCCCCACAATTCCCACAGCATATACCGGCGCGCCGATAATAATCCCGTCTGCATCCAGGCATGCTTCTTCAAGAATATGGTAATCATCCTTCATACAGCAGTGAATCTGGGTATCTCCTTTATCTCTGCATCGGCTGCAGTAATCACAGGCGCGGCAGTGCCCGATATTCAGCCGAACCGTATTAATAAATTCCACTTCCGCACCGGCAGATTTTGCTGCAAATAAGGCTTCTTTCACCATAACATCACTGCGCTGATTCAGTCTTCCAAAAGAAATACCTAATACCTTCATCGTTTTTTATCCTTTCTGTTTTTAATTTGATAACTATACTTTACCTGTTTTTCGCTCAGATTACTTTCTTTGATTTATTGCATTTAAGCATGAAATTTTGGCTTGATTTTGTCAAAAAAAGAAGAAAAGGAAAAAATCATACTATGATTTTTTCCTTTTCTTCTTTCTTATTTCAGCTATAGCAATACCGGATATCCAACATACGGATTTCCTGGCTCTGCTTCCGGCTGTTTAAGGTTAATACTCTGTTATCCACCTGTATATGTTCCATCTCCATCGCCGGAATCGCACTGTTTTTTACGTATTCGATCTCATCTTTTGTTAAATGTCTGGCATAACTTAATTTCTTCCATATATTTTGTACACTTCCACATTCCCGGTTCATATAATAAGTTTTCACCTGATAATTCCCGTTCTTTACTTTTTGCAGATGGAATGTTAAATCCAGTGTTTCCGTATCTTCCAGGTACTAATCCAAATATTCAGGAAGAATTTCATTCTCTTCTTCAAAAACATATTTTGCAGAAAGCTGTTTATAATTATGGCAGACAATCACATAATTCCCCCAGCCATTTGCGGTTATAATCGAATGTTCATTTTTATCGATAATATTGGGTAAAAGGCGGTTAATAAACCAGAAGGCATAAAATGATGGCTTTCGTATGCCATCTCTGGAAATCATACCAGAATCCCCATTTAAAATCGCATCTGAATCGTAATATTCCGAATAAACGTCCAAACCGTGCCAATAAACCATAAAATCCACCTGATCGATCATATCAATACAGGTTTTAATAATATATGCCCCCTGTTCACAGCTATCATTAATTACATTTCGGTTTGAAACAGTAAAATTCCACTCATCAATATGAATTTTCGGCGTTTCAAATCCAATCCTTTCCATCAGTTCCCGCACCAGTTTTAGCTGGTTTTTCATATAATGACGATCAATGGATTTCCGCCCGTAACGTTTTTCTTCTTCATGGACGGCAATATACTGAACCGAACAAAAGGACAAAAAGTCCGGCCAAACCGCCCGCTTTTTCCAGTTTTGAAAAATATTTTGATAAAGGGCCTGTTCATAGCCCAGGATAAAACCAGCTCCGCCTACACGGATTTTGGGAGAAATACTTTTTAATGTATGATATATCATTTCAAAATTGCGATAATATTCGCCATCCTTCTGCTCCATATGGAGTTCTGGGGAATTCCAATACTCGAAATACCAGTTTTCCATTTCTCCAATACCGTATCGGTTAATTAGGTTTAAGCACAGCTTTTTAAAAATATCACAAAGCACAGGATAGCTGTAAAGTTCACCGCTGCTTTGCTTTTCCATCACAACTCGTTCCGGGGTATACATAAATAATCTTGGTTTATTTCCCAGCTCCAGATAAGGAACCAGGTGGTTTTCCACCAGAAAGTCCAAAACAATATTCAGTTTCCGAAAATTACAGCCCTCTTTTTCATCATAGCAAAATTCCTTGGATAAAAGATTCCAGATTCGCACACAAGCAATCCCTGTTTCCTGTTTCATCTCTAAAACCTGGCTCTGCACAATGGAGTGGAGCAGCGAATAAGCTTCCCCTACATTGATTGCCTGGCACCAGGACATATCGGTTTTTTTCATTTTTTCCGTATCTACCGTACAGACGGAACTGTGCTTCTTTGCTTCAGGCATATTTTTTTCTTTTTTATACTGGAGATACTTCATCAGCCACTGGTGGGTCTGATCATCCTTTGGAATATATGGTGTTTCAGATGCTTCCTGCTGCTTCATTTTCTTCCGGTGTTCGCCGGGCGCTTCTCCGTAAACATCACGGAACGCCTTGTTAAAGGCCGCGGAAGATGGATAACCATTGTCTAAGGCAATATGGGTTAAGTTCTTTCCGGTATAAATCAACTCATCTACCGCATGGAACAGACGGACATTATTTAAGTATTCCAAAAATGTCAGACCAAAATGCCGTTTAATATACTTTGAAAGATAGGCACTGGATAAAAAAAGCTGTTCAGCCAAATCATTTAAGCTGATTTGCTTCTGATAATTCGCCTGAATATAATTTTGAATCTGTTTCACCCGGACCCTATCCTGGGAACTTTGCATTTCAAGACGTGAATCGTCCGCTTTTACCATAAAATTACTGGTTAAAAGGTATACAGTTTCGTAATATAACGCGTTTAGACGCAAAGAACCCTGATCCTCTTTTTCAAAATAATGTTCAAGAATCCGATCCAACATATTTCGCACATCATCGTAGGCATCATTGTGATCCGCCGTAGTGTTGCACCAGAACATTAACTGCATTGTCCCCATATACTCTGCCAGCAAATGAAAATTAATCACAAATCTTGCGCCAATGATATTTTCCGCTACAGTAAACGAATGTTGTTTATTTGCATTTATTAACAGAAAATCGCCGGACATAAGCTGATACTGTGCCGCGTCAATTTGTATGGACAGCTTTCCCTTAAGCAAATAAATAATTTCCAGGTTTTGATGGTAATGTGTCGCCAGCTCATCCTCTGCAATGATATAAAACTGCATCAAATTTCGTTCGTTTTCCATAGTTCACCTCATGTTCCGGTTTATCTGCACTGTTTGATCCGGTTATTTTTTCTTAAATCGCCCAACTTTAGTTAATCTGTCCGGAAGTTTTGGAAGTTTACCGGAAGTCTGTACAACTGCGTCCTGACCGCAGGCCTCCATACACGCGCCGCACTTAGTACAGTCAAAAGCATCAATCATATGGATATACTTTTCTTTTCCCGTGATGCACTCTTTTGGACATACATCCATGCATTCCCCGCAGCCGATACAAAGCTTCGGATCAATATAAATATGGACAAAGGATTTGCACACACCAGCCGGACAGGTTTTCTTTTTCATATGGGCTTCATATTCATCGGAAAAACTGCCCATGGCTGTACGTGCTATTTCTGCGGACATCTGCCCCATACTGCAAAGGGTGGAACTTCCCATGGCTGCCCCGATTTCTTCCGTCAGATTCAGATATTCTGCTTTTCCCCTGCCTTCTGTTATTTCTTTCTGCATATAGGAAAGCTGAATCAGCCCTTCACGGCAGAATACACATTTCCCGCAGCTTTGCTTTCTGCTCTGCAACAGACGCTTTTCTGTTTCACAGACAATACAGTCTTTTTCTGTCAATCCACGGATAACGCCGTTGGCGATCCGGGCTTCCTTTACTGTCCAGGCTGCCGCTTCCCGGCCATGCAGACGGTAGCCCAAAAGAAATGCTTTCACATCACGGATATCCATTAATTCTTCTATTTTTGTACTGGAGGGGACTTTTTTCAGTTGACTGCCATTAACCGATACGTAAATGCCGTCATCCCCAATTCCTTCAAAAGCATCGGAAAGGGAAGCTGCTGTAACAAGATGGAGCCGGACAGTTCCCTTATTTGCCCGTACATCCAAAAATTCTGTTTTTATCTGTGTCTGATACTGCATAGCAAGCCCTTTTAATTGATCAGCGAGCGCCTCTTGCCCTTCCGGAAGATACAGTATCTTTTGTTCTGCATTGATCGCATATGCGGCAATTGCCAGACCCTTTAAGACCTTTTCCGGGTTTTCCCGGAGTAAATCCAAAAGAACATAATCTGTATCTGCATTGTTCAGCGCCGCCGCAATCCATGTCCCTTGCCCTGGCAACGATTTTGTAAGGTGTTTTGCTAAAGGCCCATGATACACCCCGTATTCACAAATTCCCATTTCTTCTATCTGTTTCAGCACATCCTGGCTGCTCATTGTTGTTATCTTGTCCAATACCTGCATATCCTACGCCTCCTTACCCTCTGTAAAATCGCCCCATAAAGCCGGTTTTGAAATCTTCAGACGCAAATCACACTGTAAGCATCTTCCTGCCTCTGCGCAAATTTCCCCATCACAGATTCCATGATCGTACAGGTTAAAATTATCGCCTCTCTGTTCCTGAGAATCTATCTGGGCATGATGCCGTTCCTGATATCCAAAGCCCGGACACTGGCCTATATAGGGATTAACGTCTTCTACAGGCGCAAGCGTTTCTGAAATATCGCCGCTTCCTCCCAAGTACTGATCTATCTGGCTGGCCGCCTCCCGCCCGGAAGCAATCGCCATCACTACCGATTTTGTTCCGTAAATAACATCTCCTGCGGCAAATATCCCTTCTATAGAAGTCCGTTTATCCTTTTCTATATCCTTTACAGCAATAGAATTGGCCCGTCCTAATATCAAACCTGCGTCCTCACTGATATCCGGGCGTTGCCCCACCGCAAAAATAACCGTATCCGCATCAATATGATGCTGAGAACCTTCTTCTTTTTCAATAACCGCTCGGCGGTTTTCATCAAATGTAAAGGATTTTACTTTCATAAAATCAACACCAGTGACACAATCCATACCTGTGATCCGCTCAAAGGTGTGTGCCGGATGAATAAAAATCCCTTCTTCCTGTGCCTGGATAATTTCCTCTTCATCTGCAGTCATGGCTTCTTTTGCTTCCAGGCAGGCCAGATGGATTTCTTTTGCACCCAGGCGCTTTGCCGTCCTAGCGCAGTCAAAGGCCACATTTCCGCCGCCTAGGACAATAACCCGTTTTCCCATTCCAGTTGCCTGTTCCATACTTGCGTTCCGAAGGAAATCCGCATTGAGTAAAACCCCGGGAAGCTGGTTGCCCTCCATCGGCAGCCGGACTCCCTGATGCCCGCCAATTGCCATCAGCACTGCGTCAAATTCCTTTAATAGTTCAACAGGTTTTTCTACCTTCGTATTCGTTTCTATCCTTACCCCGGCTTCCTCCATTACGGCAATTTCCTCTGCAATGATATTACGTGGCAGACGATAGGCAGGAATTCCATATGCCAGCATTCCGCCTGCTTTGGGCAAGGTTTCTTTTACTGTTACGCTGTGCCCCTGCTTTCTCAGATAATAGGCCGCTGTCAGGCCCGCCGGCCCGCCTCCTACAACACAAACCTTCTTTCCAGTATCCGCAAGCTGCTTTCCCTTGCCTTTCCAGCAGGAACCGGTATCATGCTCAGCGGCGTAACGCTTTATCTCACGGATCGCCATAGCCTCATTCACTTCCCTCCGCTTGCAGGATAATTCGCAGGCATGGGTGCATATATGGCCTAAAACTTTAGGGAATGGCAGTTTTTCACGGATAACCGCAGCTGCCTCATCAAATTTTCCTTCCTTTACCAAGCGGATGTAGCGGGGGATGTCTGTGTGGGCAGGACAGGCATGGCGGCATGGAACAATGGCGTCTTCTCGTCTGATTTCTGAACTTATCAGCTTATCCCGAATTGTCCCTGTAGGGCAAACTTCCGCACAGGATCCACAGAATCGGCAATCAGCGTCTTTTAACAATTTTCCGTGAAGAGTTCCAACATAAGTTTCCATTTCATTCTTCTGATACTGTAATACCTTCACCCCACGAAGTTCGTTGCAGGCCCTTACACATCTTCCGCACAGAACACATCGGTTCATATCATGGAGAATCAATGGGTTTTCTTTATTTTCTTTAAACCCTTTAACCCAAAGTTTCATCCTTCCGGTTTTCGGCCCAATATACTGAATCAGCATTTGCAACTCGCAGTTTCCATACTTTGGACAGGTGGAACAGTCCTCTGGATGGCCTGCAAGCAGCAGTTCCAGAGCCAGCATACGCAACTGTTCAATTTCCGGCGAATTTGTCTTAATCATCATACCATCTTTTGCTTCCAATGTACATGAGGGGATTAATCCCTCCTGGCCTTCTACTTCTACGATACACATCCGGCAGGAACCTAACGGGCTTAAATCTTTATGGTGGCACAGATGAGGAATATAAATGCCATTTTCCAGTGCACAGTCCAATACATTTTTATTATCTGGTACAGTAAGCTTTGTACCGTTAATGGTAATTACAGCCATATTATAAAATCTCCTTATCATGATAATCCGTAAATAGAAAACAGGGATGCTCATTACAAACATCCCCGCCTCCTGCTAATTTTTGTTTTTTGCAACTGCTGCCAGCATAACTAACCCTAAAAGCAGCATTCCGGTAAAAGCAACTGTAAACTGACTGGACGGGGAATTTTTCCCAAATAGTACGGTTGCTGTATTTCCCATAAAAACCGGGGCAATTAATCCGCCGATGCCGCCGATAACCGAAAATACGCCGCTTGCCTTTGCCACGGCTTCCGGCTCTACGGAAACAGAAATCAGCATTGAACATCCTGCCATGAAACAGCTTAAAGATATTCCGCAAAACGCGCTTCCAAGGTAAACCCCTGGCATACCGGGAACCAAAAGCATCAGGCCATATCCTGCCGCCGCTGAAAAAATAGCAGAAACAACGGTATATTTTTTCAGCAGCCCGCTAATCCAGGCAAAAGAAGCGCCTACAAGCAATGCAAATACCGCATTTACCGCAGTTGCCAGTCCGGTAACGGTGGTATCCTTTGTTATGGTCTGTAAAATATAGATTCCCACATTCGTGCTATAGACATTAATAAACAATGTATGGACAAAGGAAGCGGCAGACAGGATGTATACTGTTGCGTTCAATTTCATGCTTCCTGGTTTTCCTGTCTGCACAGGCGGAGTTTCCAAAAGAAGGAACTGGATAAAGAACCAAGATAAAAAAGCAATCAAATATACTAAATAAAAATATTGATATCCAAACCCGGAAAGCATTCCTCCTATCAGGTTTCCAGCCATGGTTCCTACCCCCATGCCCACAACATGAAGCCCCATATAGCCTGCCCGATCCTTTTCTTCAAACATTTCAGCGATAATCGCCGTATTTAAAGGGCTGACAATGCCAAATCCAAACCCGATAATTAATCTGGAAACAAGTAAAACGGAAAAACTCTCCGAAAAAAATGGAAGCACCCCGCAAAACCCAATAATCAACAGTCCCAACAGTACAATTTTCTTTTTGCTGGCTTTTGTAGTCCACCATCCAACAGACAGCGATCCTACCATTAAAAAAAGATACGGTAAGGTTTGAAGCAGTTGCACCATACTTGTACCATATTCCTGATATTTTTCATTCAGCACACCAAGAATCGGCGATATGCCAGTAATGTTAAGCCCGAAGGCAAAAGCAATCAGGAAAACACTAATTGCCGTTTTTTCGTTCCAGACATTATGTATTATCCTTTCTTTCTCTGGCGCGGTAACGCTAGTCCTCTTCTTCCACATATTCCGCTGCACTCATTCCGGCGATCCTACCAGTGTTCACCGCATAGCCCATAGAATTTCCCGGAAGCAGGAACATATAACTGTCGTCATAAATATTACAGGAATCTGCCCCTGCGGCATATAAACCGGGAATCGGTTCAAAATCGCTTCCACAGGCTTCACAGTTTTCATTAATACGGATACCGCCCACAGTCCCATATCCGCCTGGACATATCTTTGCACAGTAATACGGCGCTTTTATGATTGGCCGCAGATAACGCTTTGACTTAAAAAATTCCTCATCCACGCTATCACAAAAATCATTATATTCATCTACGGTTTCTACCAGATTATCCACATTAATCCCTGCTTTTTGAGCCAGCTCTTCAATGGAATCTGCAATGATTAAACCAGTATTTCCATTCTGCTGTGCCAGCTTCACGCCTTCAATAAAATCAGAAACATCCGGATCCGGGCGGACAAGGCTCACATTATCCACACCATTTTTCATATAATATTTTACAATCGACGAATCCACGATGCTGAATCCGGTACGGTTTTTCTGGTGGGAAACAGCGTTGGAAAGATAGGTTGCATTCTGCATATAATCTTCATTCATAAAGCGTTTGCCCCCATAATTGACCAAAAGATTTGGCTGGCCAAAAATATTGGAAACGCTTCCTGGTAAATCTTCCACGCCAACCACACTGGCTGCCTGTTCAATCCGTACTGGAAGTTTATCCGCGCCTGCCTCCCATGCCATTTTAAGTCCGTCACCCATAATTCCAGGGATAGCAAAATTAAACATATCCTTTCCATGGAGATAACCAGTTTCTTCCTGGATCAATTCTGGGTTGCATCCGGCTCCGCCTGTACAAATAATGGCTGCCTTACAGGTGATTTTTACTTCCTGTCCATTTTTATCAGTTGCCAGAACCCCAACTACCCTGCCCTCTTCCATAAGGATTTTCTTTGCTGGGGTTTCCAGAAGAAATTTCACTCCCAGCTCCTGAGCCTTTGCATACAAAGCTTTGTTCATAAACGACGCTGCTCTTGGGCCAATCCCTGTATCGGTTTTTACAATATGCCACGTAGGTTCTGACTGGGGAAAATATTTAAATGCCCCTTCAAATTCAACACCCATATCTTCCAGCCATTCTATGGTTTCTGCCGACTGCTCAAAATAACGCTTTACCAGTCGGGCGTCCACATTATAATGGGTATATTCCATAAACATACCAAATGCCTTCTCTACCGTAATATCCTGCATATTCTGCTTTTGATATTTGGTCCCAATCCCTAAAGGCCCCATTCCCATATTTGCGGCGCCGCCTACTCCAGATGCCTTTTCCAGGACAATTACTTCCGCTCCGTCTTCCGCTGCCTGGACTGCCGCAGACAGCCCGGAGGGTCCTGCCGCGATTACGCAAACCTGTGTTTCATATCCGGCCATCTTATCTCCCTTCCTTTTCTCTGTCATTCTGTCTTTACTCTTCAAACGCTATGGCTTTCCCCGTAGCCGCAGATTCCCGGACAGCATCCATAACACGCAATACCCGACGAACCTGTTCCGGTTTTACGATAATTTCTTCTTCACCGTTATATGCGCGGAGGAAATGCTCAAAATAATTTCTGTGGGATACATTGACTTCCGGCAAAGCCTCTTCCCTCAAAAGGCCAGGTTCCGGAGGTTCAAAACTTCTTGTGGGGCCGGCAGCGGTCATCGTGATTTTCCCTGGCACATTTTCCAAAAGATGGGCTGTCCGTACAATCTTTCCTTCTCCGCCAAACCCGTCAATGATGGCGGAACCACGGTTTCCGCCAATAAACCATGAACGTTTAGGCGTCAAATAATATGTACCCAGTTCAATTTCTGCGGTTATGCCGTTTTTAAACTTCATTATAATTTTAAAATAGTCATCCACCTTTTCATTAATCACATTCTGTACATCTGCGTAAAGGGATACAACTTGGGATTTCACCATGTCTAACATCTGATCAATCAGATGTACGCCCCAGTCATAAAGCATCCCGCCACCCATTTCCGGGTAGATATGCCAGTCATGCATATTCCCGTTTACTCCATAGAGCTGCGATTTAATAAGATACATATCCCCCACCATTACTTGATCATAAACCTCTTTCATGATCCGGTAATCTTTATCCCAACGCCGCTGCTGGTGGACAGTAAACAGCACGCCATTCTCCTGGCATGCTTTTACCATTTCATCAAATTCCGCCACACTCATTGCTGCCGGTTTTTCACAGATAACGTGTTTTTTTGCCGCTGCGGCCTTTTTACCATTTCCGGATGGCTGGGATTAGGCGTAGATACCATAACCACATTAATATCCGCATTCGCCAGCATCTCATCAATGTTGGCATAGGTTTCCACGCCATCCGGCGCATCCTTCATCTGTTCTGGATTGGTATCGGCAACGGCAACCAAATCAATATCTTCAAAGGTGTTCATCATATCTGCATCACAATGGCCCATAAAGCCAAAGCCCACAATACCCAGTTTTATTTTATTCATCCTGTTTTTATCCTTTCTGGCCGGGAGTTCCCCGGCCATTTTTTATTTACGGAAATATTATCATTGTTACATGAACGAACGTAACTTCTTAACTGCTTCAGCCTTCGATTGCTTTTCTAAGCGCCTCTTGATGCCGCCTTACCTGTTCGATACTGTCTACTTCCATATCGGCCCGCAAATGTTCGCCGCCTTCATATTCCGAACTTAAATAGCCCTGGTATCCGGCCTTTTTAAAAGCTTCCACCACTTCCGGGATGGCAACTGCAGTTTCTTTGTAGGCTTCATCCACATGATAAAACTTTGCGTGGATATGGAATATATAGTCAATATTATCTATAATATCCTTCGGATCCGACCAGGAATAGGTAAAGGAAGCTCCTGCGTATTCCAAATCAGCGGCTTGCCCCCCTGCCGCCTTAACCGCATCCATCATTTCCTTCATCCCATTTGCCATCCGGTATTCCATATTTGCTCTTCCCAGATCCAAATCGTATTTAATCTTTACAAAGCCCTTTTCAATTCTTTTGGCATAGGCATCGTCAACGATTTTGATACATTCCTCACTGGCTCCATGTCTTCTGGCTTTATCCCGTAATACATTGGGGATATTCCGGCAGAAAATCCCCATATCGGGAATAAATCCAAAATATTTTGTACCTGTCCGGTGAATCATTTCTAAGTAGCCATCCGCCACCCGGAATTCAGTGAGAATGGCGCATGTACTTCAAGACCGATTTTTACTCCCATTTTCTCTGCATAGTCCAGACTGCCTTCTATCACATCCATTGGAGTGGAAACCAGGGTACGCAGATTTTTAAAACCTAACAGAGAAGCCAGCCGGATATCCCGCTTCATCATATTAATCTGTTCTCCCAGGGTTAACATACGGTTATCATAAATATGATTTTCTAAAAACGCATCGTAACAGGAAGCTTCCAAATGATACTTTTCCAGCCACCCAAACCATTGCTCCCTGAATTCTTCCGTTTCAATCGGCAGGGGAAACCTGCGGATCATCTGTTCTGCTAAAAGTTCCACGCCTGTAGCACCGGTTTTTGCCGTTTCCCTAAGGCATCCTTCCAAATCTAACTGTCCATTGTAATATTCATCCTGATAACTGTACAGAGAAACGCTTCTTTTTATATCGTAACTCATCCGTTTCCTCCTATCCTATCGCAAAATCCGTTTCACACACGGCTTCAATCTAAAATGGCATATACGACGGAGCAATCACCTGCAATGCTTTGATATGATGATTTCCCAGAGAAAGCCCGCCTTCCTTCTTTACCAGAACCGTTGCGTAATCTCCAAATTCCCACCGGTAATCGGAATCTACAACTGTTCTCATTTCTTCCAGGGTAAATATCTGGTTATTTACCATAAACCGGATATCTTCCCTTGCCGCATCTATGCCGTCCACATTTACCCGGATATCCCGGATAATTGACAATGTAATTCCACGGTAATACTGTGCTTTAAACTGGAACTGATAACCAGTAATGATTCCATTTTCTTCTGTATTCTTAAAACTATCCGGGCAATAAATCTGCCTTCCTGCCATTACCTTCCCTCCATTCATTATCCATACATTCGCCTTGCTGATTCAGCGGCAGTTAAAAGTAAATCTCTTTTCCCGTTTCAGCAGATTTGTAAATTGCTTCCAAAATCTGTGTTACGACAAATGCCTGCTCCGGTTTCACTAACGGTTCTCCGTCATTTATAATAGCATTAAGCCACTGCTCTTGTTCACGAACCGCTTCAGCCGCTGCTCCGCCTTCAAAGAAATCTACTACGCCAACAGGAGAAATTGTTTTTTCCATTAATTGATTATGTTCTACGGTATTATAAATCAATTCATCCTGCGGATAGCTGCCGCCATGATGGATTTCTGCTCCGCCTTTTGTCCCGCAAAGTGTTGTAGACGCCTCCATAGACTTTAAAACATTCAGCGCCCAAGATGCTTCTAAATAAATTACGGCTCCATTTTTCATCTTAACCAGGCCGAAAGCAGAATCTTCCACCTCAAATGTTTTCGGATCCCATGGGCCAAATACATTTCCATCTGGTCCGTCTTCCTGACGTCCCAGTTTATAAAATACCTGTCCGGACACAGACGCAGGCTCATAGTTATTCATCATCCAAAGCGTAATATCCAATGCGTGGGTTCCAATATCAATCAATGGACCTCCGCCCTGCAGCGCTTTATTGGGGAATACGCCCCATGTAGGAACTGCCCGCCTTCTTAACGCATGAGCCTTGGCAAAATAAACTTCGCCTAGTTCACCAGCCTCACAAGAAGCATGAAGGGTTTGGGTATCGTCACGCAAACGGTTTTGATAACCAATGGTAAATTTCTTTCCTGATTTCTTCCAGGCATCTAACATCTTCTTAGCGTCTTCCGTGTTATGCGCCATTGGCTTTTCACACATTACGTGTTTCCCTGCCTCAAAGGAAGCAACCGTAATTGGGCAATGGGCTACGTTTGGCGTACATACATGAACAACATCAATATCTTTTCCGGATTTCTCTAACATTTCTTTATAATCGGTATATACGTTCGCGTCTGCCGTTCCATACTCCTTCTCTGCTTTTTGAGCACGCTCTAAAATCGTATCACAGAAGGCCACCATCTCTGCCTTATCAGCATTTGCTTTTATAGAAGGCATATGTTTCTGATTTGCGATACCGCCGCACCCCACAATTGCTACTCTTAATTTTTTGCTCATTTCCTTCTTCTCCTTTGCTCATATTTGTTATCCAAGTATCTTTATTATAATAAGCCCGTAAAAAATACGCTTCTTGATTCTGATCCAAAATATAAGGGCTGTTTTGCCTCTTTATTTTTGCGCAAAAAGAAACGGACAAAAAATAACAGCTAATTTTTGTCCTTACGTTTTCTTTATCTGAAAGAAGTCATCCACCTTTTGCAAAAACAGGTTCTTTCCAAAGTTAGTTGAAAATAGATATCTTTCTGGAAAAATATGGTATAATAAGGAAACATATCTCTTATCCGCAGCCTGGCGGCTGTGGACATGGTATAATCTCGTCAGAGATTATACCGCGCCGAGCGGAGCGAGTGTGCACCGCGTCAGCGTAGCATATTCGGAGGATATGGTATACTAATAACCGATCACTTATGTTATGGAGATGCCAAATATGAATGAATTCATTAAGCTTTTGGTAACAGTTCAGACAGCCCCCCTATCTCCACGACGGATACACCAGCCATCAGATG
>CAJUTC010000043.1 GCA_910589195.1 uncultured Lachnospiraceae bacterium | reverse complement strand
AGGAAGGAGTGACATCGATTATGGGTGGAAAGGTTCTTGAATATGAGGCGAAACAGATTTTAAATGAGGGAAAAAAAGAAGGAAGAATTGAAGGAAGAATGGAACAGGCGAGAGAAACCGCACAGGTTCTCAGGGGGATGGGAATTAGTGAAGAAAAAATAGCTAAGGCTGTGAATGTTAGTGTTGGGGTTTTGAAAGAGTGGTTTAATGCAAATTAGGTTGTAAAATGTGTTGGAAGAGAAAACGGATCGGTTAGAGAAGTTTTCTCTTTTTAGATAAAGAGTTTATTTATAATTGTATGGTTTCCGTTATGGCGGTATAGTCCCGTTCAAATAACTCCTGGCTGATTTGTTTCTGGAGAAGTTCTTCCGGAACGTTTGACAGGATTTTATCAATGACAAAGGTCTTGCTTTTATCCTGGTACATTGGCATCCGGTTTACCTTCTGGATATGGGCCAGTTCTGGCCGCCATAAAAGGCTGAGTTTTGCCTTTAGGCGGCGGTTGGGATTAGGGGATGCTTCCCGCAGGACATAACAATCTACATGATTTTCTTCCTGCTCTACCGTAATGATCCCCCACCATTCTGGTAAATGCTCCCGGATATGGATTCCGTGGCTGGATCCTACAGCAGCGTAATTATAGTCAAAGTAATAGTCATAGTCTTTGACCTGCCGCTTTAGTCTGGCATAGGTATCAGCATCGCTTTTGATCTCAATCCCGGATATGCTAAAAGGGCGGATCATCATTACATCTGCCCTGGATCGTCCTACTCGTTTTTCTTCTATAATCCGGGTTTTCCCATAACGTTCTTCCAGAAAATCAAATAATGGCTCCCGGATATCTTTATCATACAGCATGTGGTTTCTCCTAATCATAGTTTGGTTTGCGGATATATGGTGTCAATTTGCTTTCTTTATTAACATATTTCAAAAATATAACCGTTTGATGCAAATCATGGCGGTTCTCAGAAGGAGGAGAAGAACGGAAAAGACCAGGCTTGCCAGAAGGAGAAGAAGGAAGATAACGGACTAAACCGCCGAAAAGACAGGATTGCAAAGGATAAGATCTGTGAAAGGAATATGGAATATTTGGTAGAACGATAGCGGTATTTATGCTATGATAATAAGGAAATCAAATCAAATAAAAGATAAGATTGAGAAAAGAGGAGGCAGGACTATGATCACCAACAGGGTTGTAGATCAGGCGATTGACTATATCCTGCAGCATAGGGAAGAGGAAATAAACTTGGATGACGTGGCAGGACACTGCCATTTTTCCAGGTATTATTTTTGCCGCCTGTTTAAAGACCAGACAGGTGAGAGCGTTTACGGTTTTATTAAGCGGGTAAAACTTGAGGAAAGCGCGTTTCGGCTGAAGGTGGAAAGGGAGCGCTCCATAACAGAGATCGGCGCGGATTACGGGTACAGCCCGTCTAATTACAGCTCTGCGTTTAAAAAACATTACCGTATGGCTCCGGCCATGTTTAGGAGGAAAAGCTATCAGCAGTCGATGGAGCACCCGTTTTTCCATCATGAGGAATGGCGGACGGAAAGTTTTGAAGAATGCAGCAGGAAAATTACGGTAAAGCAGATACCAGATTACCGTGTAGCGTATGAGCGGCATTTTGGAAGTTATGAAGAACTTAGCCGGGATTGGAGCCGGTTTATTGAAAAGAATAGAACGTATATTACGGAAGAAACTCGGTTTTTGGAAAGGACTTACGATGATCCGGCGGTGACGGAAACGGAAAGGTGCCTTTGCGATATCTGCATGAGCGTAGGAAAGGATTACCCGTCAGAGAATACCCGTATTATACATGGAGGCAGGTGTGCCGTGTATCACTTTAAAGGCCATGCCAAGCATATTTACGCGGCATACCAAACGCTTTTCCTGGTGTGGCTGCCAGGAACCATGTACCAGTTAGATCCGGAAAGGAACCTGTTTGACCTTTACCATATGGTGGATTATGATACCATGTATATGGAACTGGATATCTGTCTTCCAGTTAAGGAAAGGGCTTAATTTTCATAAAAGAATATTAAGGAGAGCGAAAAAGGGCAAGGATTCAGAAGTATATAAATGAAACCCTTCTTATAATGGATATGTTCACTTAGAAAATTCTGAGAAACGAAGATTCATGTTAAGGAGGGATTTTTATGGATTTACACGAAATCAAGCGAAACATGGGAGGGAAGATCCTGCAGTTTTCCATTCCCGCAATTATTTCTATGCTCTTGTCGGCGTTTATTACCGTAGCGGACGGGTTTTTTATGGGAAATTATGTGGGAGAAGAGGGGATAGCGGCGGTGAACCTTGGCCTTCCCATTGTATATCTGTATCTTGGGGTGGGCCTGATGATCTCCATTGGCGGTGTAGCGATCTCCGGGATGGCTCTTGGATCCGGCGACAGGGCTTGCTGCAAGCAGGTGTTTTGCCAGACGATAGCCACTACAACAGTAGTTTCTCTGGCAATCAGCGTTGTCATGTGGATTTGTTTCCGCCCGATGTTAACCCTGCTGAAGGCAGAAGGAGAAGTAAATCGGTATTTTCGAGAGTATTATTCCATCATGCTTTTGGAGTTTCCGGTAATGGTGGTAAATTCTGCTTTCGGGATGTTTATCCGAGGGGAAGGGCATCCGGAATTTTTCATGAAGGTGACGGTGTTAAGCGTCTTGTTGAATGTAGGCTTCGATTACGTATTCGCTGGAATACTAGCTTTTGGGGCGTCAGGGATCGCCTGGGCTTCCTTTGTTTCCGCATTGGCCTCCCTGGCCTGGATCTTGTACTATTTTTGGAAAAGGGCAGAAGTTTACCGCTTGGGAACGTTTAGTTTTTCACTTCCCCTCTGCATCCAGGCAATATTAAACGGAAGTTCAGAGTTTATCGGGGAAATGTCCACGGGAATCGCCATGTTTGCCTATAATTTTGTGATTATGCGGCGGGTGGGTGCAGAAGGAGTGGCCGCTTTTACCATTGTAGGGTATGTGGCCTATGTATTCAGTATGGTGATCGTGGGGTTTGGGCAGGGCGCCAGCCCCTTAATCAGCTTTTGCTATGGGGCAGGAGAGGAAGAGCTGGCGAAAAACATCCAGAAAAGGACGGTGCGGTACGTATTTGGTGCAGGGGCGGCAGTATTCTTCATCATGATGTTGATTTCCGATTGGTATGGAGGAATCTTTGTCCGCAGCGGACAGGTGAAAGCCATGATTAGATCCGGAATGGCGATTTTTATGATTTCCTTTTTCTTTTCCGGGATTAATGCCATCGCGTCTTTTTATTTTACGGCTACCGGAAGGGCCTTTGCGTCGGCAATGATCTCATTTTCCAGGGGATTGGTGATCCTTCTGCTCTGTATTTTTGTGCTGCCCATGTTTTTCGGGATGATGGGGATATGGCTGGCGGCTCCCGTGACGGAAGGGATTACTTTGGGGATTACAGGATTTTTTTTGCGGAAAGAAGAAAAAATTTCCATCACATAGATACAGATGCTTGAATAAAAACCAGAATAATAGTATAATTATTTCCAGTGGGCGGTATGTTGTCTGCCATAGATTCTGCAATCTATGAAGCCAGGTGTTAGTCAAATAACCCGCCGCAAGCAACGGGCGCCAAATTTGCGGCGCGGCAAGCTGTGCGGTATTTGCCCCTTGCGGCATCGGCCAGGTGCTTGCGCCAGCACGGCGCCTGGCTCATTGCCTGCGGAAATAAACGCCTAAATCTATTAATATCCAAGGAGGACATGATTATGGTCAACTGGAACAATATGGATGCTCTTGCCTCATTCCAAGAGCTTTCGAAAACGGAGCCGGTGAACCTGGCCCAGGTGATGGACGGAGAGAACGGTGCGGAGCGTGTGAAAAAGTACAGTGTTCCCATGGCGGAAGGGATGGTCTACAATTACGCGGCGAAACAGGTAGACGATACGGTGCTGGAAGGCCTTTCCAAGCTTGCCAAGGAGGCGCAGCTAACTGAGAAATTTGCGGCTCTTTATAACGGGGAAGTGATTAATACCGGTGAGAAGAGGCTGGTGCTCCATCATCTGACCCGCGGGCAGTTAGGTGAGGACGTTGTGGCGGACGGCGTAAATAAACGGGATTTCTATACTGGGGTGCAGCAGAAGGCGGCAGAATTTGCAAAGAAAGTGCATGCGGGGGAAATTACTAATGGAGCGGGAGAGCGGTTTACGACCGCGGTCCAGATCGGCATCGGCGGCAGCGATTTAGGCCCCCGCGCGATTTACTTAGCCCTTGAGAACTGGGCGAAAAAGAATAATACCTTAAAGATGGAAGCAAAGTTCATCAGCAACGTGGATCCGGATGACGCGGCGGCAGTGCTGAATTCCATCGATTTAGCCCACTCCCTTTTTATCCTCGTATCAAAATCGGGGACAACCCTGGAAACCCTGACCAACGAGTCTTTCGTTAAAGATGCCTTAAAGAACGCAGGCTTGGATGCTTCCAAACATATGGTAACGGTTACTAGCGAAACTTCACCATTGGCTAAGAGCGATGATTACCTGGCGGCTTTCTTTATGGATGATTATATTGGCGGACGTTATTCCTCCAGTTCCGCGGTAGGCGGTGTTGTGCTGTCCCTTGCCTTTGGGCCGGAGGTATTTGCCCAGTTCCTGGAAGGGGCGGCTGAAGAGGATAAGCTGTCCCTGAATGAGGATATGGCAAAGAACCCTGCTATGCTAGATGCGTTGATTGGCGTGTATGAGCGCAATGTGCTTGGTTATCCTTGCACGGCAGTCCTTCCCTATTCCCAGGCGTTAAGCCGGTTCCCGGCCCACTTGCAGCAGTTGGACATGGAATCGAATGGAAAGAGCGTAAACCGCTTTGGACAGCCGGTAAATTACCAGACAGGCCCCATAATTTTTGGCGAACCGGGAACCAACGGGCAGCATTCGTTCTATCAGCTCCTCCATCAGGGAACATCGATTGTGCCCCTTCAGTTTGTAGGTTTTAAGAACAGCCAGATCGGTACGGATGTGGTGATCCAAGGCAGTACAAGCCAGCAGAAGCTGTGCGCGAATGTAGCCGCCCAGATTATTGCCTTTGCCTGCGGGAAGTCGGATGAGAACCGGAATAAGAACTTTGAAGGAGGCCGTCCTTCCAGCATTATTATCGGCGGGCAGTTAACGCCAAGAAGCTTAGGGGCGCTGTTATCCCATTTTGAAAATAAGGTTATGTTCCAGGGATTTGTATGGAATGTAAACAGCTTTGACCAGGAAGGCGTGCAGCTTGGCAAAGTGCTGGCAAAACGTGTGTTGGCCCACGAAACGGACGGAGCACTGAAAGTTTTAAGTGATCTGTTGGACATTTAATTGGGGAAACGCAGAAAATGGCAGGCAGACATATTAGGAAACAGGTATGTCTGCCTGGCTTTTTGTTTCCGAAGTTAAACCTTGTCTGCAAGCAGCAGAGTATAGGGTGAAATATTACTTGGTTTTGTGCTTGCGGAAATAGATACGGAAAATGCCGCGCTACAAACAGTTAAAGGAGAAATCCATATGGATATTATGGGGAAGAGGGTAGTTCTGCGGGCGATCGAAGAGCAGGATAAAGAAATGCTGTTGGATTTGATTCAGGATCCGGATATAACGAAAGTAACAGGAGGATATCCCCAGCCTGTTTCATATGATCACCAAATCCATAGGTTCCGCGCGCTGTCAGACTCCCCAGACGGTCTGCGCCGTATCATTGCAGACAAAGAAAACCCGGCGGCAGGTTTGGGTGTCATCATTCTTTCCAATATGGATTTAAAGAATAAGGCAGCGGAAATTTATATTAAATTAATAAGAGCCGCCCGCCAGAAAGGATACGGCCAGGATGCTGTAAACACTTTAGTTGCTTATGTATTTTGTGAATTTAGGCTAAACTGCATTTATTCCCATATTTTAGAAGATAATAAGATATCCTGCAGGCTGTTTGAATCATGCGGTTTTAAACGGGGGAGCATACAGAAAAGCAGGGAATTGGAGAACGGAACCTATCGGAATGTGTGTGTTTACAGAATCGATCACAGCGATGCAGAAGAGGAAAAAACCTGAACAGCAGCAATGGCTGGCCGTTCAGTTTTTTTCTCTTCTACGGTTATCGGGGAAAGTCGCTTTTTGGTTTTGTATTGTTCTTTCCGACAATTTGTGCTATAATAATTAAGATTATTTTCTAAAATAGAAAGGTAAAAAAGTCAAGAAGAATGTATAATGAAATCGATTTAGATAAGATAGATATGAATGCAGAGCCTCCCGCAGAAGAACCTGCCAGACAGTACTACTTTATGGCAAAATGCCGGGAATGGGTTCAGGAGTTTGAGCGAATACACGGTGGTGGCCCGACTGCGTGTATCCAGACTTTCGGCTGTCAGATGAATGCCAAAGATTCTGAAAAATTGGCAGGGATTTTAGTGGCGGTGGGATTTGACGAAACGAATTCCGAAGATGCGGATTTTGTCCTCTACAATACTTGCACAGTTCGGGAAAATGCAAATCAGCGTGTTTATGGGCGCCTGGGCCAGCTTGGGGTTATAAAAAAGAAGCGGCCAGATATGATAATTGCTTTATGCGGCTGCATGATGCAGGAAAAAGAAGTGGTAGATAAAATAAAGGCCAGCTACCGTTTTGTGGATTTGATTTTTGGCACTCACAATATTTTTCAGTTACCAGAATTATTATGCCGTTGCCTTATGCGTGAGAATCCGAAAAAGCTGGTGGCAGAGATCTGGGATGGCACAGATAAAATTGTAGAGAGCCTTCCTGCTGAACGGAAATACGCCTTTAAGTCTGGTGTTAATATTATGTTTGGCTGCAATAATTTTTGCAGCTATTGTATTGTCCCATATGTAAGGGGGAGGGAGCGGAGCCGAAACCCAAAGGAAATTATCCGTGAAATTGAAATGCTGGTTGCTGATGGGGTAGTGGAAGTGATGCTTTTGGGACAAAATGTAAATTCCTACGGAAAAACATTAACAAATCCCATATCATTTGCCCAGCTTCTTCAATTGGCAGAGCAAGTGGAAGGATTGGAGCGGATCCGTTTTATGACTTCCCATCCAAAGGATTTGTCTGATGAGTTAATTGAGGTTATGAAACGTTCAAAAAAAATCTGCCCTCACCTCCATCTTCCTCTTCAGTCTGGCAGCAGCCGTATTTTAAAACAAATGAACCGAAACTATACCAAAGAGCAATATCTGGAATTGGCCGCTAAAATAAAAAATGCCATACCGGAAATTTCATTAACTACGGATATTATTGTAGGGTTTCCAGGAGAAACGGAAGAGGATTTCCAGGAAACGATGGAAGTGGTAGAAAAAGTAGGATTTGATAGTGCGTTTACCTTTGTTTATTCCATACGAACCGGAACTCCGGCAGCGGTGATGGATAATCAGGTTCCTGAGGATGTGGTAAAGGAGCGGTTTGACCGTTTGTTAAAACAAGTCCAAACAACCAGCGCTAAGGTTTCCGGACGTCAGGTTCATACGGTTCAGAAGGTGCTGGTTGAAGAGGTTAACAGCCATGACAGCCGGCTGTTAACTGGACGTTTGGAAAATAATACTGTGGTGCATTTTCCGGGAGAACCCCAATTGATTGGAACCATCACCCAAGTGTTTCTGGATGAATTTAAAGGATTTTATTATATGGGAACGATTGTACAAGATAGAGAAGAGAGGTAATGCATGGCTGGAATGACACCAATGATGACACAGTATCTGGAAACAAAGAAACAGTATCCGGACTGTATTTTATTTTATCGGTTAGGTGATTTTTATGAAATGTTTTTTGAAGATGCGCTGAAGGCATCAAAAGCTTTAGAGATTACCCTGACCGGAAAAGACTGCGGCTTAAAAGAGCGGGCGCCCATGTGCGGCGTCCCTTTCCATGCAGTGGATTCTTATTTGAATAAATTAGTACAAAAAGGGTTTAAAGTCGCGATAGCGGAGCAAATGGAAGATCCGAAAACAGCAAAAGGATTGGTAAAGCGGGAAGTAATCCGGGTAGTTACTCCAGGGACGATTACCAGCGCCCAGGCATTGGACGAAACAAGGAATAACTATTTGATGGGAATTGTTTATTTAGGAGAAATCTTTGGCATTGCTTCCGCTGATATCAGTACAGGTGATTTTTTTGTAACAGAAGTGGCATCTGAGCGGGATCTGTTTGATGAGATCAATAAATTTTCTCCATCAGAAATTATTTGCAACGAAGCGTTTTATATGTCTGGCGTGGATATTGATGAATTAAAGGGGCGGTATCAAGTTTCAATTGCCCCGTTGGACAGCCATTTTTTTGGAGATGAAACCTGCCGTAAAATTTTACGAGAACATTATCATGTGGGAAATTTAGACGGTTTAGGTCTTGCCGATTACGATACGGGTGTAATTGCTGCCGGATGTGTTATGCAGTACCTTTATGAAACACAGAAAAGCACATTAGAGCACCTGACCACCTTAAATCCGTATCAGGTAGGGCAGTACATGGTAATTGATACATCCACCAGAAGAAACCTGGAGCTGGTGGAAACTCTCAGGGAGAAACAAAAACGTGGAAGTCTTCTTTGGGTTTTGGATAAAACAAAGACCGCTATGGGAGCCAGGCTTCTTAGAAGCTATATTGAGCAGCCTCTAATCCACCGGGATGAGATATTGGAAAGGCAGGAAGCAATCCAGGAGTTTAACCTGAATTATATTTCCAGGGAAGAAATTTGCGAATATTTGAATCCTGTATATGATTTGGAGCGGCTGATTGGGCGAATCAGCTATAAAACAGCAAATCCCAGGGATCTTCTGTCTTTTAAAAATTCACTTGCCATGATCCCCTATATTAAACGTATTTTGAAAGAGTTTACCTGCCCGTTGTTAAAAAGTTTCCAAGAAGAGCTGGATCCTTTAAGCGATTTAAAGGATTTGATTGAACAGGCTATACTGGAAGAGCCTCCTATTTCCGTCCGGGACGGAGGAATCATAAAAGATGGATTTCATGCGGAGGCGGATCAGCTGCGCCATGCAAAAACGGAAGGAAAGACATGGCTGGCAGAGCTTGAGGCAAGAGAAAAGGAAAAGACTGGAATCAAAAACCTTAAGATCAAGTTTAATAAGGTATTCGGATATTATTTTGAAGTCAGCAATTCCTTTAAAAATCAGGTTCCTGACTATTTCGTGCGAAAACAGACCTTAGTAAATGGGGAACGGTTTACGACGGATGAATTGAAAAATTTGGAAGATATCATTATGGGAGCAGAGGAAAAACTTGTTTCCCTGGAATATGAGCTGTTCTGCCAGGTAAGGGATACCATAGGGGCAGAAGTAGTACGGATCCAGAAGACAGCAAAGGCTCTGGCAGGGATTGATGTATTTACAGCCTTGTCTGCAGTTGCAACACGGAATAATTATGCCAAGCCTTCTATAAATGAAAAGGGGCTTATCCAGATTAAAAATGGACGCCATCCGGTTGTGGAACAAATGATGCGGGATGACTTGTTTGTATCCAATGATACCAGCCTGGATAATGGGAAAAACAGGATTTCCATTATCACAGGCCCTAATATGGCAGGAAAGTCTACTTATATGCGGCAAGTAGCTTTAATTGTGCTGATGGCGCAGATTGGAAGTTTTGTCCCGGCAGAAGAGGCAAATATTGGAATTTGCGACCGTATTTTCACTCGGGTAGGCGCTTCCGACGATTTAGCCAGTGGTCAAAGTACGTTTATGGTGGAAATGACAGAGGTTGCGAATATTCTCAGAAATGCTACTAAGAATAGCCTATTAGTTTTAGATGAGATCGGACGGGGAACCAGTACGTTTGACGGCTTATCAATCGCCTGGGCAGTAGTGGAACACATCAGCAATACGAAACTGCTAGGCGCTAAGACTCTATTCGCGACTCATTACCATGAGCTGACGGAGCTGGAAGGAACCATAAACGGTGTTAATAACTACTGTATCGCGGTAAAGGAGCAGGGAGATGATATTGTATTCCTCCGAAAAATCATTAAAGGGGGAGCAGATAAAAGCTACGGGATTCAGGTAGCAAAGCTGGCTGGAGTGCCGGATTCGGTAATTGCCCGCGCAAAGGAAATCACTGAGGAGTTAAGCGGGGCTGATATTACAGTTCGTGCCAAAGAAATCGCTCAGGTTAACGCTGCCGTTTCCCAGAGAAAAGCGGTTCCAAAACCGGATGAGGTGGATTTGCAGCAAATGTCTTTATTTGACACCGTAAAAGATGATGATATTATCCGGGAGCTGGGGGAATTGGAGATTTCCAGAATGACGCCCATTGACGCCCTAAATACCTTATACCGTTTGCAGACCAAGCTGAAAAACCGTTGGGACGGAAAATAAAGGATATCCCTTTGGCATGTTCCATTACCAGTAACGATACATGAACAAAGTATAAGCGAAAAAGTCGAAAAGCAGGAGGGAATGTGGTATGGCAACTATTACAGTATTAGACCAGAATACCATTAATCAGATTGCTGCCGGCGAAGTAGTAGAGCGTCCAGCTTCTGTTGTAAAGGAGCTTTTGGAAAATGCCATTGACGCAAAGGCTACAGCAATTACGGTAGAAATAAAAGATGGAGGTATTTCGTTTATACGGGTAACCGATAACGGAAGCGGAATTCCAAAAGAAGAGGTTCCGCTGGCTTTTTTACGCCATGCCACCAGTAAAATCCAATCAGTGGAAGATCTAATTACCGTTTCTTCGTTAGGGTTTCGTGGGGAGGCATTAGCGAGTATTGCCGCCGTATCCCAGGTAGAACTGATTACCAAAACCTCAAATTCCCTTACTGGTTTCCGATACCAGATTGACGGAGGGGAAGAAAAAAGCATAGAGGAAGTAGGCGCTCCGGAAGGAACTACGTTTATTGCCCGGAACCTTTTTTATAATACGCCTGCCAGAAAAAAGTTTTTAAAAACAGCAGCTACAGAGGGGGCGCATGTGGCGGAATTGGTAGAAAAGATTTCGATGTCACGCCCGGATATCTCCATTCGATTTATTCAAAATAACCAGAACCGGCTCCATACTTCTGGAAATCATAATGTAAAAGATTTGATTTACACAGTATTCGGACGCGAAATTGCTTCTAACCTGCTTCCCGTTGATCAGGTTATGGGAGATTTGGCAATAACCGGATTTGTGGGAAAACCGGTTATTGCCAGAAGTAACCGGAATTTGGAACATTACTTTATTAATGGACGTTATATTAAAAGCAGCATCATTGCCAGAGCCATAGAAGAAGCCTACAAACCTTTTATGATGCAGCATAAATATCCATTTGTTATGCTACATTTTACCATGGAGCCAGAATCTTTGGATGTTAATGTGCATCCGACTAAGATGGAACTGCGGTTTCGGGATGGAGAGCTGGTATATGGAATGGTAAGGGATGCCATATCAGGAGCGCTGGCTCATAAAGAGCTGATTCCGGATATGGGGCTTGCCCAGCCGGACAGAGAGTTAAAGCGGGCGCGGGAAAAGGAGAAAAGCCAGAAGCTTTCGGTTAGCCCGGAACCTTTTGAGAAAAAAAGAAGAGGTATTTATGAACAGACGTTAAAACAGCTTACCTCTATGCCGGAGGGAGTTTTTTTACAAGAGGAACAACGGAGCCTGGAAAATGGCAGTGAGCGGAAGCTAAAACCATTGCAATCGGAATGCATGGAAACAAATCAGGCCAGGCAGAATTCAGAAGAACAGTTCCCAAATGATCCGTCCAGGCAGATTCCGGAAGACCAGCCTCAATATAATCCAAAAGGAGCAGGTTTGGTTCAGGAAAACCAGAAGAAAACACCAGATAACACGGAACAACTGGAGCTGTTTGATGATAAGTTTCTGACGAGAAAAGCCAGAGAGAAGCATCGGCTGATTGGGCAATTATTTGATACCTATTGGCTGATAGAATATAAGCAGCAGCTTTTTATCATTGACCAGCATGCCGCTCATGAAAAGATTCTGTTTGAATCAACGATGAACGCTTTAAAAACAAGAGAATTTGGAACGCAGATGATAAATCCGCCTATTATCCTTACATTAAGTATGACAGAAGAGGTGCTGATCAAACAGTATATGGAATATTTCCATGGCCTTGGTTTTGAGATTGAACATTTTGGCGGAAGGGAATATGCTGTGCGTGGAGTCCCGGCAAATTTGTTTTCCATTGCCAAGAAAGAACTGCTGTTGGAGCTGTTAGATGGGCTGTCAGAAGATACCCAGGGAAAAAAAGCGGATCAGATCTATGAGAAGGTGGCTTCCATGTCTTGCAAAGCTGCGGTAAAAGGGAACCATACCATGTCAGCAGCAGAGGCGGAAGCACTGATCGATCAGCTTTTAGACATGGAAAACCCTTACGCCTGCCCTCATGGAAGGCCTACGATTATTTCCATGAGCAAATACGAATTAGAGAAAAAGTTTAAGCGAATTGTGTAGCGATTTTCTGAAAAATCATTGGAAGAACATAAGGGTGGAAGAAAAAAGAAGAAAGGATACGATGCAAACACATATCATTCACCCTTTGTGTTTGCGCCTCAAATGAACATGCGAATATGTTTTTTTGAGTCTTGGTGCAAAATATGACAAAAAAGCCTCCCCTTATTATTTTGGCCGGACCCACTGCCGTAGGAAAAACGGAACTTTCCATAAAACTTGCTAAAGAAATTGGCGGCGAAATCGTCAGCGCGGATTCTATGCAGGTCTACCGGCATATGGATATTGGTTCCGCAAAGATTACTTCCAGAGAAATGGATGGCGTCAACCATTATCTGATTGATGTGCTGGAGCCTATACAAGATTTTAATGTTGTGATTTTCCAGCAAATGGCAAAAGAGGCTTTAAAAATAATCTATTCTCATGGGAATATTCCCATTATTGCGGGAGGAACCGGTTTCTATATCCAGGCGCTTCTCTACGATATTGATTTTACCAAAAATTCGGAAGATGATAGCATCCGCATGGAGCTGGAAGCGGTGGCCAAAGAAAGGGGAAGCGAATATCTCCATCAGCTTTTGGCTCAAGTGGATCCGGAATCAGCAAAAATAATCCACAGTAATAATAAAAAACGAGTGATCCGGGCATTGGAATATTTTCGCCAGACAGGAGAACCCATATCGGTTCATAACCAGGCCCAGCACCAAAAAGAATCCCCTTATCAGTTCATCTACTATGTAATGAATACGGACCGGGACTTGCTTTATAAAAGGATTGAAAAGCGGGTTGACCAGATGATGGAACAGGGGCTGGTGAAAGAAGTGGAAAACCTGAAGAATATGGGATGCCACCGGGAAATGGTGTCTATGCAGGGTCTGGGATATAAGGAAATATTGGACTATTTAAACGGCTCGTGTACCTTAGAGGAAGCAGTTTCTGTTTTAAAACGGGATACCCGCCACTTTGCCAAGCGTCAGTTAACCTGGTTTAAACGGGAACAGGATGTACGCTGGCTGAATTTGCCGGAATTTGACTATGACCTGGACCGGGTTCTCCAGCATATGACGGAACAAATTTCAGATACCATTCTTTCGGGCAGTATTTTTGGAAAAAGATAAGATAAAAGGCAGAAAGAAATCGATGAAAAGAAATTGACAATCACATGGGAAATGTGCAAAATAAAAGAGAAAATCGAAAATAAGAGAAGATTAGAATCATATTAACAACAAGAAAGAAGATAAGGTTATGAATACAAACGAAATTTACCAAAGTTTGGGAATCAGTTCAAAGGTATTGGATTTTTGTGAAGAAGTAGAAGAATCCTTAAAACCACGGTTTGAACAGATTGACCATACAGCCGAATATAACCAGATGAAAGTTATAAAAGCCATGCAGGATAACCGTGTCAGTGATGTTCACTTTGCCGCCACTACCGGGTATGGCTACAACGATTTAGGGCGGGATACACTGGAACAGGTGTATGCCCATCTGTTCCATACAGAAGCGGCGCTGGTGCGCCCCAATTTAATCAGCGGAACCCATGCCCTTCACGTTGCCCTTTCCGGAAATTTGCGGCCCGGGGATGAATTGCTGTCACCGGTGGGAAAACCGTATGACACCTTAGAGGAGGTAATTGGAATTCGGGAATCTTCCGGGTCTTTAAAAGAATACGGCGTTTCCTATCGGCAAGTGGACTTGCTTTCGGATGGTACATTTGATTATGAAGCCATTGGAACCGCAATCAAAGAAAAAACAAAGCTGGTAACCATTCAACGCTCAAAAGGCTATGATCCACGTCCCACATTTTCCGTAGAACAGATTGGAAAATTAATTAGTTTTATTAAAAGTAAAAAGCCAGATGTTATCTGTATGGTAGATAACTGCTATGGGGAATTTGTTGAAACAATAGAGCCTTCCGATGTGGGAGCGGATATGATAGTCGGTTCCCTGATTAAAAATCCAGGAGGCGGTCTGGCGCCTATCGGTGGTTATATCGCGGGAAAGAAAGCGTGTATTGAACGGGCATCTTACAGGCTGAGTGCCCCGGGATTAGGAAGAGAAGTGGGTGCAAGCCTGGGTCTTAACACAGCTTTTTACCAAGGGCTTTTTCTGGCCCCGACTGTGGTAGCGTCTGCGTTAAAAGGGGCGATTTTTGCCGCGAATGTATATGAAAAATTAGGCTTTTCGGTAGTTCCGGACAGCAGGGAAGAACGGTTTGACATTATTCAGGCCATAACCTTTGGCAATCCGGAAGGCGTAATTGCTTTTTGCCAGGGAATCCAAGCGGCAGCTCCGGTAGACAGCTTCGTAACTCCGGAACCGTTGGATATGCCAGGATATGACGCTCCTGTAATTATGGCAGCAGGCGCGTTTGTGCAAGGCTCTTCGATTGAGTTAAGCGCGGACGGCCCTATCAAACCTCCGTATACCGTTTACTTTCAGGGGGGATTAACTTGGCATCACGCAAAACTTGGCATTATGATGTCACTGCAGAAAATGGATGATAAAAAGTTACTGTTTTGGTAGATCAGCGCACATGCTGCTCTGACCGTATGATAAACTCATGTAGTGTTCAGCAAGCAAAAATCTTATAACCGTCAGGGACTTTCATGGATTTTTGCTTGCCGCTGTGAACGTATGTGAACAGCAATGGCAAAAACTTAAAGTATTATAAATATTTTGCAAAACATATACAGAATTGAAAAGTTATGGTAGAATATATCAGGGTTAGAGGAGTGCGGGGATCATGAGGGAGAAAAATTGCTGGATACTGTTGCTTTTTCTGCTGGCGGCAATTGTGCTGGGAGGTTTTGTGGGTAGCCTGACAGAAGGAGTGCCTGTGCTTTCCTGGCTGAATTTCGGCGATTCCTTCGGGTTAAATACTCCTTTTGTCTTGGATTTGGGAATCCTTGTGATTACGTTTGGGATGTCAATTCGAATCACGATGGCTGGATTAATCGGGATGGCCCTGGCGATACTGATTTATCATTGGCTATAATATTATAAGTTCCCCGGGCTGTACTTGGAGAGTGGAAAGCAGGGGATATGGATATTAATAATCAAAAAACAAAACGAAAGAATATGAAAGAACTTCCGGCAGAAGAACGCCCTTATGAGCGCTGCCTGAAGATGGGGCCGGAGCATCTGACGGATGCGGAACTTCTGGCTATCATCATCCGAACCGGCTCTACAGAAGAAACTTCCCTGGAACTGGCACAGAAGATACTAGCCTTAAATTACCCAAATACGGGTATTTTAGGGCTTTTGCATCTTTCATTGGCAGAATTTATGAAAGTAAAGGGGATCGGGAAAGTAAAGGGGATCCAGCTTTTATGCGTGGGAGAACTTTCCAGGAGAATTTGGAAGCGGGCGGCTAAATCCAAACAGCCTATATTAAAAGAACCGACAGAAATCGCAAACTACTGTATGGAAGATATGCGCCATTTAGAACAGGAACAGGTTCGAGTATTATTTTTTGATACGAAACAGCATTTGCTTCAGGATAGGATCCTTTCCAAGGGAACGGTAAATGCTTCTGTGATTTCCCCTAGAGAAATTTTTATTGAAGCGCTTCGGTGTGGCGCGGTAGCTCTGATCCTGGTTCATAATCATCCCAGCGGTGATCCTACCCCAAGCCGGAATGATGAGTTGTTAACAAGGCGGGTTTTGGAATCCGGACAGGTTCTGGGAATTTTTTTGCTAGATCATATTATCATTGGCGATACTACTTATATAAGTTTACGGGAACGAGGAATAATATAGATGGAAAAGAAACGCAGCAAATATCTGTTAACCAGTCTAACGGTTATCTGTATCCTGCTGATAGGAATTACTTCAATAAAAGACGGAGTTATGGAACCTTTAAGAACTGGTGTGGGATATATTCTGGTTCCCCTTCAAACTGGCGTAAACGCAGTGGGAAAGGGGATTTATACGGAAATCAGAGATTACAGCCAGCTAAAAAGCGCCCTTGCCGAGAATGAGCGGTTAAAGGAGGAAATTGCGCGTCTGACAGAGGAAAATAACCGCCTTTTGGCCGGAGAGTTTGAACTAGACAGACTGCGCAGCCTGTACCAGCTTGATCAGGATTATATGGAATATGAAAAAATCGGAGCCAGGATCATCGCAAAAGATTCCGGGGACTGGTTTCAGGTTTTCCGGGTGAATAAAGGCTCTGCCGATGGCGTTGAGGTTGATGATAATGTAATGGCTGGAGGGGGATTGGTGGGAATCGTAACTGATGTAGGCGCGAATTACGCTACAGTACGTTCGATTATTGATGATTCCAGCCGTGTCAGCGCCATGGCGATCCAGTCAGGAGATAACTGTATTGTGGCAGGAGATTTAACGTTATTCCAGGAAGGGCGGCTTCGGATTACAAATATTACAAAGGATGGAGATGTGAAAGACGGAGATCGGATTATCACATCCCACATCAGTTCAAAATTCCTTCCCGGAATCTTGATCGGATATGCCGCGGACATTACAGTAGATCCAAAACGGCTTACCAAATCAGGTTATCTGATTCCAGTGGCGGACTTTGATAATTTACAAGAGGTTTTGATTATTACTGGAACGAAGCAAATAGGGGATGAAGCCCTGGGAGAGGGGGCAGGTTCATGAAGCGGATTTTTGCTAACCTGCTTTTAATGATTCTGGCCTTTACGGTTCAGATTTGCATTTTTCCCATGCTCCCTTTTTTGTCAGCGGCGCCAAACCTGCTTTTGATCCTGACATTTTCCTTCGGCTTTATCCATGGAAGCTGGGCTGGGATGTTATATGGTCTGTTTGCGGGATTTCTTTCTGATTTATTTTACAGCGGTCCCTTTGGGTTTTACATGCTGATATTTGTTTATATTGGATATGTTAATGGTATTGCTACCAAATATTATTATGAGGAATATATTACTCTTCCGCTAATTTTATGTGTACTGAATGAGCTGGCATATAATATGTATATGTATGTATTCCGTTTCCTGATTCGGGGAAAGCTGAATCTATTGTATTATTTCAGGGAAATTATGGTGCCAGAAATCATTTTCAGTGTTGTAACCACGCTGTTCATATATCGGCTGTTTTTATTTACCAGCCGAATGTTGGAGGAGCTGGAAAAAAGGAGAGATACTACCATTGTTTGAAGATTTACGTGAAGTACTGAGAGAATTCATTCAAAAAGTTGCTTATTCCAGACTATTCGCCCTTACGGTTGTGTTTACCTGCTTATTTGCGGTTTTGGCAGCCCATCTGTTTCATCTGCAGATTGTCCAGGGGGAGGATATGCTGAATAATTATATTCAACAGACAGAGGAAATTTTGTACACGCCCGGTACAAGAGGGAACATATATGACACAAATGGAAATCTGCTGGCCTATAATGAGCTTGCGTATTCAGTTACTATACAAGATAACGGCGCTTACCGCACAACAGCGGAAATGAATGAGATGCTTCTTAGGCTTGTAACGATTTTAGAAAAGCATGGGGCCAGAGTAGAAGGTAAATTTGAAGTAGGTTTAGATGAAGGCGGAAACATGATTTACACATCCTACAGCGAAACCAGCAGGCTCGGTTTTTTAAGGGATATTTTCGGAAAGCGGAATATTAGCGAGCTTAGCGAAGAACAAGACAAGGATTTGGGCAAATATCTTGTTGATATAACCGCCAGGGAACTTTTTGAAAAAAAGAAACGTGAGTACGGATTAGAAAATTTAAAGGATGAAAAAGGAAACACGATTATGCTGGATGATAAAACAGCATTAGAAATTATCAATATCCGGTATACCATGTCACTCACATCCTTTCAAAAATACTTATCCACCACCGTTTCGTCCTATATTGATGATGAAACGGTAGTGGAAATTATGGAAAATATGGCGGATCTGCAGGGGGTAAATATTGAAGAATCTTCTGTTAGGGTTTATAATGACAGCATTTACTTTGCCGCAATTTTAGGCTACACTGGAAAGATACAAAAAGAACGGTTGGATGAGCTGCAAAAGTCTAACCCGGATTACGATATTAATGATACGGTAGGGTTAATCGGAATTGAAGATTCCATGGAGCTGAAGCTGCAGGGGAAAAAGGGGTATCGTGTGGTAAATGTAGACAACCGTGGACGGATTCGTGAGGTAAAAGAAGAAGCGGATCCGGTTGCGGGCCATGATATTTACCTTACTCTGGATACGAATCTCCAAAAGGGAATTTACCATCTGATTGAACGGCAGCTGGCTGGTATTTTGGTAAATAAGCTGGTTCCGGAGGATGAACCGAATACGGAAAATACGGACTCTACCAATTTGAAAATACCAATTAAAGATGCGTATTACCAGTTGATCAATAATAATGTCCTTTCTTTAAGCGAATTTGAAGCAGAAGATGCTTCCGACACGGAACGGCAGATTCAAAGTACCTTTGAAAACTCCAGAGAAAGGATTATGGCTCAGCTTAGGGCAGAGCTGATAAGCGAGCATGCCACAATGATGAAGGACTTGCCCAAAGATATGGCAAATTATATGGTTTATATTTATTCGTATTTGTCATCTTCATCGGTAGGGATTATTAATGAGTCAAAAGTTGATGTGACAGGAGAAGCTTATCTTGCCTGGAAAGCCGATGAAATTAGTTTAAGGGATTATCTTTATTCCGGAATTGCAGACAGTTGGATTGACACCACAAAGTTGAATGCGGACAGCCGATATTCCAGCGCTGATGATATTTATAATCATTTGGTAGATTATTGTCTGGAACAGTTAATGGAAGATACCCAGTTTACAAAAAGGATTTACCGCTTCTTGATTAACGACCATATTATTACGGGAAAGATGCTTTGTCTTGCTTTATATGATCAGGGAGTTTTGGAAGAGGAACCAGAAGAGATTGCCGCGTTAAAAAGCAACGGGGAATCTTACGCCTACACATTCCTTTTGGATAAAATATCAAACATTCAGATTACTCCGGCTCAACTGGCCCTGGATCCTTACAGTGGCGCTTGTGTGATTACGGATGTAAATACCGGGAAAGTAAAAGCACTGGTTACGTATCCAAGTTACGATAATAACCGAATGTCAGGAACTGTTGACAGCGCGTACTTTTCCAAACTCCAGAATGATTTGTCCCAGCCTCTTTACAATAACGCGACACAGGCTCAGAAGGCACCTGGTTCTACGTTTAAGCCAATTACTGCCGTTGCCGGCCTGGAAGAAGGGGTAATTGACCTGGGAGAAATTATTACCTGTACTGGTGTTTATGATGAAATCGCACAGCCGATCCGATGCTGGATCAGTCCAGGCAATCATGGTTCCCTGGATGTAGTAGGCGGGTTGAAAAATTCCTGCAACTTTTTCTTTGCGGATGTGGCTCACCGCCTTTCCATGGATGAAAATGGGATCTATAATACAGAAAAAGGGCTTGATACCTTAAGAAAATATGCAACCATGTTTGGTCTGGATCATGATTCTGGAGTAGAAATTTCCGAGCGGGATCCAGAAATTTCAAACATTGACCCGGAGCGTTCCGCCATGGGGCAGGGAACGAATAACTATACTAATGTACAGCTTTCCAGGTATGTGGCAGCGTTAGCGAATCGGGGAACGGTATTTGAATTGAGCCTGCTGGAAAAAGAAACGGATTCTGACGGAAATTTGATCGAGGACTTTACACCGGTAGCCAGTTCCCATATTAATATCCAGGATTCCACCTGGGATGCGGTTGCGCAAGGGATGCGGGCCGTGATTCAGGAAAGTTCCGCTTCCAGGATTTTCCGGGATCTGCCAATCGAAATTGCCGGAAAGACTGGTACGGCCCAGGAGTCCAAAAGCCGGGGAAATCATGCGTTTTTTATTTCTTACGGGCCATATTCCAACCCGGAAATCTGTGTTACAGTTAATATCCCCTATGGATATTCTTCTTCAAACGCAGCAGAAGTGGCAAAAAATGTATATCAACTGTATTATGGATATACCAGTGTGGATGAAATCATTAATACCGGGGCACTGAAGACATCGAATGTGACCATCGGTGATTAAAAGAAAAGAAACACAAAACAAGCTGAGGTGATTATATTGCGCAGTACCGTTGTAATAAAAGGAAATAAATCGGGTATGAGTGTATATCTGGATCCATCTGTACCCTTTCAGCAGATTTTGGCTGATATCGAAAAAAAATTTCGGGAAAGCGCAAAATTCTGGGGTTCCGTTCAGATGGCTTTGGCGTTGGAAGGACGCAGCCTGACTCCAGATGAAGAGTATCAGATCGTAAATGCGATTATGGGAAGCTCTCAGGTGGAAATCATCTGTCTGATTGACCAGAATGGCGAACAAATTAGACGGTGTGAAAAGGCGCTCAATGAAAAACTGATGGAGTTAAGTTCTCAAACCGGACAGTTCTATAAAGGTGACTTAAAACGGGGGGATAGCTTAGAATCAGAAGCCAGCATTGTGGTGATTGGCGATGTGAATCATGGTGCCAGAGTAACAGCGAAGGGCAATATTATTATATTAGGAGAGCTAAAAGGGTCTGTTTTCGCCGGAGCCGCCGGAAACAGCCAGGCAGTTGTTGTGGCGCTTGATATGGCTCCTACTCAAATTCGCATTGCCGATCAGATAAGCCGGAACGGGGAGAAGAACAAACGCCTGGGCCGCGGCCCAATGATTGCTGGCATAGAAAATGGCGCAATTTATACAAAAGTAATAAAAAAGAACTGGCTAAGTATGTTTAATTTTAATTAGCACTGGAAAAAGTTAAGTTTATATAGTATAATAAAATAGCTATTTTATGCAGGAGGATAACAGTTATGAGTGAAGTCATCGTTATTACTTCCGGAAAAGGAGGGGTCGGCAAAACCACTACTTCTGCAAACGTAGGAACCGGCTTAGCTATACTGGGGAAAAAGACGGTATTGATTGATACGGATATCGGACTTCGGAACCTGGATGTAGTGATGGGGCTGGAAAACCGGATTGTTTATAATCTGGTGGATGTTGTAGAAGGAAATTGCCGAATGAAACAGGCCCTGATTAGAGACAAAAGATATCCGAACCTGTATTTGCTGCCATCTGCCCAGACCAGGGATAAAACCGCGGTCAGCCCAGAGCAGATGAAAAAATTGGTGGACGACTTGCGGGATGAGTTTGAATACATACTGCTTGATTGTCCAGCAGGAATTGAACGAGGCTTTCAGAACGCCATAGCGGGGGCAGATCGGGCTTTGGTGGTAACCACTCCGGAAGTATCTGCCATTCGTGATGCTGACCGCATCATAGGTTTATTGGAGGCGGATGAAATGGGTGCAATTGATTTAATTGTAAACCGTATTCGGATGGATATGGTAAAGAGGGGGGATATGATGTCCATGGATGATGTAATGGATATCCTCGCTGTGAATGTTATCGGTGTAATACCTGATGATGAATCAATCGTAATATCAACGAACCAGGGTGAACCTCTGGTAGGGATGGGCTCCATGGCCGGGCAGGCTTACTTAAATATCTGCCGCCGGATTATGGGGGAGGAGATTCCGTTCTTAAGCCTGGATATCCAGCCTAAGTTCTTTATGCGGCTTTCCAGCCTTTTAAGAAGGGCTTAGGAGGGATGCAGGATGATTTGGGATGTATTTCAGAAAATCCGGAAAAACCATTCTGGCAGCCTTGCAAAAAAAAGGCTGAAGGTTGTGTTAGTCACAGACAAAGTGGACTGTTCGCCAGAACTGATTGACAGGATGAAAGATGACATGATCCGTGTCATTTCGAAATACATGAAGATTGACCGGGACGGCATCGAAATAAGAATTGTAAACAGTCGTCCGGGAACAGCCCTTTATGCTGCGTTTCCGATTCTTGATATACCAAATAAGGGGATCTGTTAATATGCTGTTTGACTATAAGATTCGAAATTTTAATTTTCGCTTGGTGTTTTATATTCTGGCTTTAAGTGGTATTGGCGTCTTAATTATCCGGAGCGCCTCTCAAGGCTCAATGGAAGATACCAGGGTAATGCGGCAGGTTATTGGAATTAGCGCAGGCTTATTGATTGCGCTGGCGCTTTCCCTGATTGATTACCACAGGCTGTTGAATTTAAGCACGATGATCTATCTCGTTTGCACCGGTATGCTGGCCTGGGTTCTGTTTAATGGTGTTATGAGAGGAGGAGCCACAAGATGGATTGTGCTTCCTGTTTTAGGACAGCTACAGCCGTCAGAATTTACAAAAATCGGACTTATTATTTTCTTCTCCTGGTATTTTGACAAATACCAGGAGCGGATTAACCAACTGCCTATCCTGGCAGCGTCAGCCGTTTTGTTTGGCGTTCCGGTTCTTTTGATTTTAGCAGAACCAAACCTTTCCACTAGCTTAATTATGATTATGCTGTTTACCGCCATGATATTCGCTGCAGGGTTAAGCTATCGCTGGATTTTTGGCATCTTAGCGGTCTTAACGCCAGTTGCCGCGGTTTTCATTTATCTGTTGCAGTATGAAATGGTTCCTTTTTTAAAAGATTATCAGGCCAGGCGTATTTTAAGTTTTATTAATCCAGCAAAGTATCAAGAGAATAATCTTCAGCAGGATAATTCCGTTATGGCTATCGGCTCTGGCCAGCTATGGGGAAAGGGGCTGAATAACACCACAATCGCTTCTGTCAAAAACGGGAATTTCCTGTCAGAAGAATCTACAGATTTTATCTTTGCCGTAATCGGTGAAGAATTAGGATTTGTAGGGAGTATGGTTGCATTAGGATTGTTTCTGCTGATTATTTATGAATGTTTGTTAATGGCTAAAAGAGCAAAAGATACCAGTGGGAAATTGCTGTGTACCGGTATGGCCGCTTTGATAGGGTTTCAAAGCTTTTCTAATATTGCGGTGGCAACCAAACTGTTTCCAAATACCGGGCTTCCTCTTCCGTTTATCAGCTATGGTGTAAGCTCCCTTCTTAGTATTTATCTGGGGATGGGGATTATATTAAATGTCGGACTACAGAGAAAGAACACTCACAATTAAGGAGGAGTATGTTAATGAATATCGGACTAATCGCACACGACGCAAAAAAGAAACTGATGCAGAATTTCTGTATTGCATACAGAGGGATTCTAAGCAAACATGAGCTTTACGCAACCGGTACTACAGGGCGGTTGATTGAAGAGGTTGCCAATTTAAATGTCCATAAATATTTGGCAGGGCATCTAGGCGGCGAGCAGCAGATGGCAGCCCAGATTGAGCATAATGAGATTGATCTGGTGATTTTTCTCCGTGACCCATTAACATCTAAGGTTCACGAACCGGATGTTAATAATTCAGTAAAACTTTGTGATACCTATAACATTCCGCTGGCTACCAATTTAGCTACCGCAGAGCTGCTAATTAAAGCTCTTGACAGGGGCGATTTAGAGTGGCGCGAAATGTACCGATAAGCTATTTACAGGCGGTAGTCAAATGTTGAAAAAAAATAAAACGTTATTTTGCTGCTTGCTGACCATTTTCTTGATTTCCACCAGTTGCGGCAGAGAAGGGCTGGAACAGCCTTATAATTGGGAAGAACGTGATTTTTCCTTGCGAATCGAAGAAGAGGACAAGCGGGCGCCTGGTTTTGCCAGTGGGCTTTGTGTTTTAAGCCCTTATGAAACCTGGGATGACGGTACAGTGGACGCGGAAGCGGCTGCCGTTTTCAGTCTTTCGGACAGCAAAGTAATTTATGGAAAAAATGCTTTTGAACAGCTTTATCCTGCCAGTATCACTAAGGTAATGACAGCAATGATAGCGATCAAATATGGAAATCTCGAAGACACGGTAACCGTACCTCAGGAAGCTGTTATTACAGAACCAGGGGCTACCTTGTGCGGCATTCAACCAGGAGAGAAGCTTACGTTGGAGCAGCTTTTGTATGGCCTTATGCTCCCTTCCGGAAATGACGCGGGGGCAGCAATCGCAGTCCATATGGCAGGCAGTATAGACGGCTTTTCTGAAATGATGAATCAGGAGGCCTTTCGGATTGGAGCCACACAAACTCATTTTATGAATCCACATGGGTTGACTGACGAATCTCACTATACCACAGCATATGATCTTTATCTAATTTTTAACGAAGCGTTAAAGCTTCCAAAATTCCGGGAAGTCACAGGAACGACTGCTTATACGGCCAATTATACGAATGCTGCCGGAGAAACTGTTTCAAAGGAATGGAAAGGCGGTAATTGGTTTTTGACAGGGGAGCGTGAAACCCCGGAGGGTCTGACTGTGTTTGGCGGAAAGACTGGTACAACACGGGCAGCAGGCTATTGTCTGATTATGGCTACCCGAGACGAAGAGGAAAAGGAATATATTTCTGTAGTGCTCAAGGCAGCAAGCCGTCCTAAGCTTTATGAGAACATGACAGAAATAATTCAGAAAATTGTCAATTAACTGTTGCGTTTTTTAGATAGTTATACTATAATTGTTTTATAATTAATTGACATTTTATACAACTTTAATAAACCTAAGGAGGAGATTGTTATGGTTCAGATTATAGCAGGAAATAAGGGGAAAGGTAAGACAAAGCATCTGTTAGAAAAGGCCAACAGCTCAATTAAAACCGCAAAGGGTTCTATCGTTTATTTGGATAAAAGTTCCAAGCATATGTATGAATTAAGCAACAAGATTCGTTTGATTAATGTAAATGAGTTTCCGATTAGCTCCAGTGAAAGTTTTATTGGTTTTATCAGCGGTATTATTTC
Source organism: uncultured Lachnospiraceae bacterium (assembly GCA_910589195.1). Taxonomy (GTDB): domain Bacteria; phylum Bacillota; class Clostridia; order Lachnospirales; family Lachnospiraceae; genus Caccovicinus. The sequence goes on along the minus strand of CAJUTC010000043.1, from coordinate 2,372 downwards.
CCAGGACCATGATTTGGAAATTATGTTTTTGGACAGCTTTTTAAAGCTGGCAAGCCTTGAAGGAGAAGATATCTCCCAGACAGTTTCGAGTTTGAAAAAAATTGGTGAGAAATATCATGTAACCTTTGTACTAAGCGTTTCCTTGGATGCTCATGAGCTTCCGGAAGAGGTAAGGGATGACGTGATTATTTCCTTATAGTTTATAGATGATACGGCTGCTGCAAAAGTTTGCAGCAGCTTTTTCTATCAGTTTGCTGCGTAACATTATTTTCTTACCTTTTTCTTAGAATGGTATCTTTGCTTGCAATTTTTCCTACTTCCTTTTATAATAATCATCATATGCAATCGGTTAGACCCCACAGGACGGACTTGAATTTTTAAAGGAAAGGGAAGCTTTTTATGGACGGCAGGAAATTAAAGAAACATACAAATAAAATTGTGCCATATAAACGATCCAAAACTCCGAACGTGGGCATGATTATTTTTGCCATTATTTTTATTTACATGAGCTTCAGCGTCTATTCTTATATGACACGTGAACGGATCCAATTTTATGAGGTGACAGAAGGCGGCATTGTAAATGAGCGAAATTATACCGGTATTATTCTCAGGGAGGAAACGGTAAATTATTCAGATCGGGCAGGAGATATTAATTATTATATAAGAGAAGGAAAACGTGCCAGTGTGGGAACCAGCATTTATTCGATTGATGAAACTGGGGCGCTTGCTTCTTTTATGGCAAAGCATCCGGAAGCTACGGCCACGCTAAATGAAGAAAACCTGATGGATTTAAAAAAATACCTGTCTTCTTTCAGCATCACATATAAAGATGAATCATTCCATACTGTTTACGACACTAAGTATTCTCTGGAAGCCCAGGTATTGGAATATGGTAATTTTAATGCGTTGGATAATCTGGACGCTATGATGGAAGCAGACGGGATTCATTTTCAGCAGGTACGGGCCGAGCAGGCTGGGGTCATTTCCTACCGGATTGATTCGTATGAAGATTTGGATGTTTCCCAGATCTCGGAGGATGTGTTTGACCGTGGATCTTATTCTGGCTCGATAACGAAATCGGGACAGCAGATCCCAGCAGATTCCCCGGTTTACAAGATCATAACTTCCGACAATTGGTCTGTGGTATTTCCGATGACAGAAGAAGATGTGAAGGAATACGGGGAAGAAACCCGGTTAAAGGTAAAATTTGATGGAAAAAAACTGACTACAACAGGTGATTTTTCCACATTTCTCGGAATGGATGGAAAAACATATGGCAAATTAGATTTTAATAAATATATGGTTCAGTTTGTTTCCGAACGGTATGTTCAATTTGAGATTATATCTCAAAAAGTTTCTGGCCTGAAAATTCCCATCAGTGCAGTAACTACAAAGAATTTTTATCTGGTGCCGTTGGGATATTTGGCACATGGAGGGGATGGAGATCGCTCTACTACCGGTTTTATGAAGGAAGTTTATTCCGAACAGGGAACCTCAGCAGTCTTTGTACCTGCTGAAATTTATTACTCAACAGAGGAATACTATTATATCGATATTAGTGAGGATGGAGAGCTGAAGGTAGGAGATTATTTGGTGAAACCTACTGGAGAGCATATGGCAGAAGAAGAGCTGTTACCAGGAGAAGAGGGCAGTACAGAAGAAGAAACGAATGAAGCGGCATCTCAGACTGCCCGGGCAGCAGAACGGGACGGAAGATTTCAGATTGGCGCCAGTGCTTCCTTACAGGGAGTATATAATATTAATAAAGGCTATGCGGTATTTAAGCAGATTGAAGTGCTATCTTCCAATGACGAATATTATACGGTCAAAACAGGAATGCGGTACGGTTTGACTGTATATGATCACATTGTGCTGGATGCAGATGCTGTAGAAGAGGGAAAACAAGTTTATCAATAAATATCAGGAGGAGCTTACTTATGGTAAAAGAACAGATTGATACCGTGCGTGCCCGGATAAAAGCCGCGTGTATCCGGGCTGGACGTGATCCAAAAGAGGTAACACTGGTTGCGGTTAGCAAGACAAAACCCATTGAATTGATTCAGGAAGCATATGAGGAAGGCATCCGTGACTTTGGTGAAAATAAAGTCCAGGAAATCATAGAAAAACAGAAGGCAATGGCAGATGATATCCGTTGGCACATGATTGGACATTTGCAGCGCAATAAAGTAAAGCAGGTAATTGGAAAGGCTGTTTTGATTCATTCTGTGGATTCGATCCGCTTAGCGGAACAAATTGAAGAGGAAGCCGCAAAGCAAAATATGGTTGTGGATATTCTGCTGGAGGTTAATGTGGCAAAGGAGGAGAGTAAATACGGATTCTTATTGGAGGAAACAGAAGATGCAATCCTTAAA
>CAJUTC010000042.1 GCA_910589195.1 uncultured Lachnospiraceae bacterium | reverse complement strand
CCCGCTGATATTTAGGAATAAGTTTGGGTTCAAACTCCCCATTGTGGTCCCTGGGCACATCTACTTGAAATTCCCCATATTGGCTTTTGAGGGTCTTAGGGGAATGGCCGTTACGTTTATTGGTGGTGGTCAGATCTCCCTTCTGATTTTTTTCATATCCGAGGGAAGCATCCAGCTCTGCTTCCATAAGTTCCTGGAGAATATCTTTAAAACTTTCCTTAAGAAGGGAATAGACATCTGCAACGCTGGAAATGTTGTTTTCTGAAATAATCTGTCGAATCTGCTCCTTAGCTACTGCCATAAAAATACTCCTTTTCGATAAGAATTGTCATATCTGAATTCTTACCAAAAAGGAGCCATTTTTTTCCAAAGACACAAACTATTTTACACTACCAAGTCAGGGGAAACATTGCAAAATATCCGAAAACTAATATTTTGAGATATGCTGATTCCATGACACATACTGAATCACTGCTATCAAAGAATCCTCACAGTCTGAAAAAATATCATAATATTTGTCATTTTATTCCTCATGCCCTTTTGTTTGTTATATTTTAAATTATTTCGGATCAACGCATAATTTCAGCTATCTCATTTCTGGATATGGCGGTGGTTTTTTTCATATTTCATCCACCACCTTGCTTTTTGATTTGCCTCTGAATTCGGTGAAGGAAATAAAACAATACCAAAAGGCTTATACATATTACAATGATAAAACGGGCATATTCCTCAAATTCACTGCGGTTGCGGCGGTAAGCCTTGTTCAAAACAGGGATGCCAAGGACAATCGAAAAATACCAGAAAAAAGGCATCATGTACTTTCGGTAAGGGATGAACCGCAGGAAAGCCGTAGGAAGGCGGCTGCCAGAGGTATGATTTTGCATGGAAAGCGAATATTCATCTGCAAGTTGGTATAAAAGGAACAAGGAGGTAAAATATACCACAATCCCCAAAATCATATGGAACTGTTCTTTCGTGATCCATTGATTTTGCGAAGACGGGCTAAAAATCAGTATTGGGATATAAATAGACAGCAAAATCCGGAGTCCGTTTATAAAAATCGTAAAAAAATAAGAAAATCCTATGCTGCACAAAATCCAAAGCCGGATTTTCTTTTTTGCTTCCATGCGGTGAAGGAAAGAAAAGCATAAAGTGGCCGTGGAGATCAGCATAAATTGCAGACCAGAGCAGGAGGCAGCAATAATAAAGCGGTAGGAATGGCTGGTATATCCGACTCCGGGAATCCATTCAAAAGGAATTCCGGAGAGGATTCTGACCCATAAACAGGTAGGGGCAAGAATCCACTTGACAGATTCACAGCTTGCTTCACTGAAATGATATTTTACGCCAAGAATAAGAAATAAGATAAACAGATAATAACCGCCATATTTGCGGATCTGTTTACGATAATCAAAAACGGCTGTTGGTTGAGCGGACATCATATCCTCCATTTCTGTATCAGCATTTTCCTGGTGTAACAACACGTTTACCGAAATATAAACGTGTTATTACACAGGAATTTCTTTGTGCCCGATTTTGTGAGAGAATAGGAACGGGCAATATCCGTTTCCGTTTAAAACAAGCAGGAAGGTTATAATAATAGTTTCTTTCGGCGGCGGATCAGACCAATAGCCATAATAATTGCCAGGCTGACTGCCAGAAGCATCATTTCCGGTTCGGAACCTGCCGTATATCCGCCTACAGCCAGGTTGGATACATGGGATGGCAGCGCAAGAGGCTGATTTACATCTGTACTTTCGCCGGTCTGGTTCCGGATGGTATCCGTTACAGCGATAAAGGAGGTAAAATCGGTCATCATGCTATAGGTAAGGCCAATTTCTGTTACCTCTTTTTGAACCTCCTCATCAATTTCCATGCTGGTGCCGTAATCGGTAAGCTGCTCTACCCTGGTTCTGGCCCACAGATAACGGATTGCGTGGTTGGTTTCCAAAGGAGTAATTTCTGATACAGGGATTTCCATACTGTAATTTTGGTTTCCGGTTTTCCCGGTAATTTCAATGGTTCCGGAAGGTTCGCCCTGATACTTTCCAAACAGGATAATTGGTTTTTTCGCAAACAGGGTAGTCGGAAGGGCTGGTTCTACCTGATAAACGTCAAATCCGTTATAGTTTACTGCAACATCAGTTAAAATAGGCGCCTGAATGTAGGTACAGAACTGTTCCGCCGCCTTTTGGGCATCCTGGGAATCTGTTACCACAAAGGCTTCCCCAGAGCCGGTTTTCGCAATCCCTTCAATCAGGTAGCGGTTGACAGAGGTTCCGATCCCAAAGGAGAAAAAGTTGGTGGTATGCAGGTTGTTTTTTACAATTTCAAAGATTTCCCGCTCCCCGGAAATGTAGCCGTCGGTAATGGAAACTACACTCCGCACCATATCCGATTTCCTGGGTGAATTTAAGGCGATCTGAAGGGCCGGAGCCAGCTCCGTTCCGCCGCCGCCTTCTGCTTGGTCAATAAAATCCAGAGCGCTGTCAATATTTTCCTGAGTTGCGGCCAAAGAACGGTTGGAAAGGGGAACTGCTTCATTCGCGAACAATACCAGGTTAAAATAGTCAGTATGATTTAAGCTGGAAACCAGATTCCTGATTAAATCCTTAGCCGTGTCAAGGGGATAGCCGTTCATGGATCCGGAAACATCCAAAACAAAAATGTATTCCCGGGGAGGGATTTCCTCAGGCTGATACCGTTCTGGCGGCTGCACCATCAGCATAAAGAAATTTTCCCCGCCGCTTTCAGCAGCATCCAGCATAAGACCACAATTGATTTCTTCCCCGGTCAGTTTATAATCCAGGATAAAATCCCGGTTTCCGGCATAGTCATTGGGATCGGAAAGGGACACATGGGAGGTGGTGCCATCATCTGTTACCTGGATTTCATGGGAGGAGCAAGTGATATCCGATATGGGAAGGCCAGCAGACAGATTCACCTCAATTTCATAGGAACCAGGAGGGGTATTGCCTTCCTCCAGATAAGGGGCGGCTGCCCATCCGTCAGTTTCCTCCTGTGCGGACTCGTTCAAATATCTTGGCCCTACCACAGTGGGGAATACAAACTGATACGTTCCGTCAATGGAAGAAATCAGTTCCGTATAGTGAAGTTCAATTCGGATGGTATCTCCCGGCATAATGTTTGCTACATCCATAGTAAATACATTGGCTCGCTGCTGCTCCAAAAGGGAAGCGCTTTTCCCTTCGCTTTTGGCCTCTTCAAATTCTTCCTTTGCTTCTTCCTTTTCTTTAATCTTCGCTGTAATTACCTGATCACCAATTTCCATCTTCATACCGTGAACGGCAACTTTCGTGGAGGCAGGGAAAACATAGCTGGCATTAATCGCCTGCTGGCCTTCATTGGCATAGGTTTGCGTAACATAGGTTTCCGCAATGGTACCATTGATAGAAGTGGAAACCTTAGTTTCCTTCAGAGGAAACTGCTCCACAGAGGAGTCCTCTCCCTGGATAAAAAAGTAGGGGGCCAGGGTTTTGTCTTCTGTGCTGTTTCCGTAAGAATCACTGGTTTCGGCTGCGCTTAAAATGGGCGGCGGAACCAGAAACATTAATAGTGATACCAACAGAACGCACAGTTTGTTGGTTTTCTTTTTCATAATCATGCACCTCGCTTTTTTCTTTAAGTATTCATTCTGAATACGCTAAAACATTTATTTTCTTTATTAAGATACAATAACCGGGCATCAAAAAGGCATCAAAAAAGCATCAAAGTTGCATCATAAAAAAATTTACAGTGAATTTACAACGGAAAAAGTGAAATGATTTGGGAAAATTCCGGAATGGATCTGCAAAGTTTAAAGACAAGGGGAAGAAAATATGGTAAAGTTAGGGGAAAGAATGATACAGACAGGAAGGATTGGGAAAGGAGTTGGGGTGAATGTTTAAGAAAAAGGCGGGGCAGAAAGCAAATTATAATAAAGAAGGAAAGATTCCGGTAATCCGTGCCAGTATCTGCACAGGGGAACAGGTGGCAGGCTTTAAGGATAAATCCAGTGGAAAATTTGAAGATCTTATGCTGATCCGGAATGAAACGGATCGGAAGGAATTTCTGCGCCGTTATGATGTAAAGGAAGAAGAAATCAGGAAGGAATGGTAGAGGACTTTTATGAAACAGTTGCTGCCGGGAAGGAATGGCAGAAGGTTTTTATGAAACAGATGCTGCTAGGAGGGAACAATAGGAGATTGATATGAAACGGATGCTTCTGGAAGAATTCATGAAGAAGAATAACGGTCTGGATTATGGGCAACAGTGCGCGTATATGATAAGCCTAATCGAATCTGGAAAAATACGTCCGGTAAAAGCTTCCGGCAAAAATGGAAAGAAGCCTGCGCTATACCGGGAATATTGGATCCTGGAAGAACCAGATCCAGATAGGGAATCACTTTTAGAAGAGCTTGCGTTTGGCATAGTCCCAGAGATTTCCATTGATTATTACCGTGCCCATTTAGACCATTACAAAAAGGAACGGGATTGGGTACAGATGCTAAACACATATCTGAAAAATAGTAAAGAAAAACTTGAACATCCGGAATCCATGAATGAGAGAAGCTTTGAAATCTGGAATCGGGAAAAATTTCTGTCAAAAGAAAATGGAAAAAAGATCATAAGCCACTGCGGCCTGGATTTGGAGTTTTTTAATATGTATGAAACAGCAGAGCCATTGGCTTACTATTCCCATACCAGAAAAACCCCTCAAAATATTTTGATTCTGGAAAATAAGGACACGTTTTTCAGTATGAGGCGCCACTTGCTGGAGGGGAAACGGGAGATTTTCGGGGTTCCCATGGGCACGCTGATTTACGGAGGCGGCAAGCGGATCATCCGGTCATTTCAGGATTTAGATCGCTGCATGGAACCTTACATGAAGGAGAAAGAAAACCAGATTTACTACTTTGGGGATTTGGACTATGAGGGGATTGGCATTTATGAAAGCCTGGCGGCGGCCTTTGAAACGCGTTGGGAGATTTGCCCCTTTCTTCCTGCTTACCAGGCAATGCTTATGAAAGCTTGTCAAGTGAAGGAATTGCCCAAAACGAAAGAACAGCAAAACCATAAGGCAGGCAGATGCTTTTTTAACTGGTTTGATGAAGAAACGACAGCCAGGATGCATAAGATTTTAGAATCGGAGTGTTACGTGCCTCAGGAAATTTTAAATATCACCGATCTATAAATATTGCGTCTGCCAGTGATGTGAGGTATACTTTTAAAAGAATTCTGACCAGAAAACTGAAATGATTCAGGTGTGAGGATAAGTGATGCAGTATGATTTTTTAAAGCATTTTCCAAAACGGATGAAAAGTGTAGGTCTGTATGCGATTTTGATTCAAAACAGCATTCAGAAAACTACCTGGAAGCAATATGGATTTTTAAAGCCAGATGAACAGATTAATATGGTATTTGCCTTGCTACTTTATATCATGGAGCAGTCCCTGAAAGAGGAGCATTGTACCATGGATGAAATCGGCGCGTATATTGATACCATTAATATGCAACATTTTAAAAAGTCCATGAACTACGATGAATGTAAACAGCTAGGCGATTTTATTGTCAATGTGATTTTATCCAATGAAGGCAGAGCCATGTACTTTGAAGGGTTTGACTTTGAACAAAATGCCAGTCAAAAAATGCATATCAGCTATGTAGCTAACCGGATTGTTTACATTGACCAGGAATTTAAGCGCACTTCTTATTATCTGACGGACGACGGGTATAATCTGCTTCTCTCCACACTGGAAATTGAAAATAATATGAAGCTGACCATACATGAAATGATTTTTCAGATGCATTTAGAAAAGCAGAGCTATGATAAAGCTGTAGATGAAATTAAAAATGTATTTAACTTGCTCCGGGTACAGCTTCAGAAGATTCAGGAGGCCATGGGGAAAATCCGCAGAAATGCGTTAAGCTATTCCGTGAAGGATTATGAAACGATCCTGCTGGAAAACCTGGATACCATCGGCGATACGAAGCAGAAATTTCAAAATTACCGGGAAATGGTAAAAAGCAGGGCAACGGAGCTGGAGGAAAAGAATATTAATGTAAAGCAGTTAAGCCCCCAGGAAGATGATAAACTGAACCATCTTCGGCAAATTGAAGCCTATCTAAACCGCACGATTGACGAACATCAGAAAATACTAAACAGCCATTTTGATTTAAAATCACTTTATACCAGGGAGCTGGAGCAGCTTTCTAAACTTTCCATGATCCGCCGGTTTCCCCTTCGTGCAAAACTGTATGACCAGGTGCTGGAACATCCTCAGGCGCTGAAGCACCTGGATTATTTTCTGCGCCCCTTGTTTAACCAGGACGGGGAAAAGATTTATAATCTAAATAAAGCGTTTCAGCTTCAGCGCATAGCCAGGAAAAAGGGGGAAGCCGACAGTTTTGAAACATTGGATTTTGACCAGGAACTTTGGCAGAAAGAAAAGGAGTGCCGGCAAAAGAAAAAGTTGAAGCAATATGAAAACAGTTTACGTTGTTTACTGGAATATACATTCAAAACAGGGGAAATTACGCTGCGGGAAATTGGCCGGCAAGTACTGGAAGAGGATCGTGCTTTAGAAACGGATGGAGAACAGCCGGATCACATTTCAAAAATCGATCAGGAACAGCGAAAGAACCACGCTTCAGAAACGAGCGGGGAATCGCCAAAGTGCGTTTCTGAAACGGATGTGGAACCGCCAGAGGACCAGGAGCGAATGCTGGAGCGTTTGATTCCTAATGTAGAGATTTTTAAGGAAATCATGGTGGAGCTGATTAAAAACAGGGAAATCGACATGGATGCTTTGAGAAAAGAGCGCAGCGAATACATTCAGGACAGGCCGGAGGAGTTTCAATTAAATGATATGCTGCTTGAACTGGCAAAAGAGAATGCGCCCTTCCGGTCTATGAAAAAGCTGGAGGTATATCGGATGAAGCAAAAGGATATGGAAGAACCGGTTGTTTTTTGTGGAGTAAAAGGAGAGGATGGCAGCGTAAAAACGATCCGCTGCTCCAATGTGCTGCTGCGGATAACCAGACTGGACATCCAAGCACAAAGTGGGGAGTAATCCGGCATCAAGGTGGCAAAAGACCTTTTGGCACCAACATCATAACATATGGAAATGGGAAAAGGGATGAAAAATGATGGGAAAGGATTTGCGCCATGGCATATGAAATGGAAGAAATCAGGATCAGCCAGGAGATATTTTATTATCTGCTAGAACATCACGAGCTTCATGAGGAGCAGGAAAGACTTTTGTATAAGGCTTATACGGAGCATGAGGAGATTCAGTATCTGGTAAAATCCCAAGGAGAAATCGCCCATAGCAATATTGAACGGTATGGAACAATCATTTATCTGATTCCGAAAGAGGATAATGATTTTTTAGGGTTTTCCAAGGCCCAGCTTAAAAATGCCCTTTGTAAATCCTCTGGTACGGACAGAGATTATTATTTGTCCCAGTTTGTAATCCTGACCCTTTTGGTGGAATTTTATGACGGTCAGGGAAGCAGCAGCAAAGCCAGGGATTATATTCGTGTGGGGGAACTGCAGAATTGTATTTCAAGCCGTTTAAAAGAAGGGGCACAGCATATGAACCAGGAGGAAGAAGAAAAGGCCGGAATCGCGTTTTCCCATATGCTTCAGGCATACGAAGCGCTAAAATCGGACGATAAAGGTTCCAGGGCAAAAACCACGAAAGAGGGATTTCTTCACAATATTCTGGTATTTTTGGAAAAACAGGGTCTGGTGGAATACGTAGAGCAGGATGAGATGGTGAAAACCACAAAAAAGCTGGATCATTTTATGGATTGGAATTTACTGAACCAGAATAATTATAAACGGGTTCTTATGATATTAGGGGGAATGCAGGATGAGCAAGATTAATGCGGTTCGGCTGATTAACATTAATTATAACCATAACGCTATCCGGATCAGTGACGAATGCTTTCATTTCCGTGGGGAGAGCACGTTAGTTTCCCTGCGCAACGGAGGCGGGAAATCTGTGCTGGTACAGATGCTCTCAGCTCCCTTTGTTCATAAACGTTACCGGGACGCAAAGGACAGGCCATTTGAAAGCTATTTTACCACCAGCAAACCCTCCTTTATCCTTGTGGAATGGAAGCTGGATCAGGGAGCTGGATATGTGCTGGCAGGATTGATGATCCGCAGGAATCCGGATATCAGTGAAGATAACAGTGAAGAACTGGAAATGATTTCTATAATAAGCGAGTACCGACAGACCTGCATGTACGATATTCATAATCTACCGGTAGTGGAAAAAAACAATAAAGAGATTACCCTGAAAAATTTTACAGCTTGTAAGCAAATGTTTGAGCAGTATAAAAAAGACCGGAATATGGAATTTTTCTGTTATGATATGTCCAATGCCGCTCAGGCCAGGCAGTATTTTGACAAACTGCAGGAATATCAGATTCATTTTAAAGAGTGGGAAACCATTATTAAAAAGGTAAATTTAAAGGAATCTGGTTTATCGGATTTGTTTTCCGACTGTCGGGACGAAAAAGGGCTGGTAGAAAAGTGGTTTTTAGATGCTATAGAGAGTAAACTGAACCGAGATCGGAACCGGATGAAAGAATTTCAGACTATACTGGAAAAATATGTAGGGCAATATCAGGATAACCGGTCAAAGATTCAGCGCCGGGATATTATCCGCATGTTTAAGGAACAGGCGGTTTCCATTCAAGAGCAGGCACAGGCTTATCAGAACGAGGCAGATAGGGAATGGGACAGGATGCATCAGATCGCTCAGTTCATTCAGGCATTAAATTACTTAAAAGGGTTGGCAGAGGGAGAGCATCAGAGGATCTTGCGGGAACTTCAGGAAATCCAGACGCAAATCAAACGGATTGAATATGAAAAGTTATCAGGGGAAATCCATGAATTGGAAAAAAAGCTGCATCAGCGTATTAGCAACCGTGATTTGCTGGAAGCGGAGCAGGAGGATTTGGAGCGGGAAGAAAAGCGGCTGGAACAGAAACTTCACATTATGGATTGCGCAAAGCTGCAGGAAGTTTTGGAGGAAGAGCAGCAAGAACTGGAAACCATTAAGCAGAGGATCCTTGCTTCCCATGAAAAAGAAGAAAGCCTTAAGCCGGAGAGGACAGATTTGGGAACCAGGCTTCTTTGGCATTACAGGGAAGCGCTGGAGGAAAACCAGAAAAGATTTGCGGAAAACCAGCAGCAGCATACAAGAGTCAATGAAAAGCTTAAGGAGCTGAAAGAAAAGATTTCCGGGTTGGAGCAGTCTGCCTTAAAGGAAGCTTCCAGGGAAGGTGCGCTAAGAAGCCAGGCAGAGGCTTACGATCAGACCGAGGAGTGGTTTCAGTCTGAGTATGGGGAAGAGCTGATTCGTAATATTTTGGGAGAATATGAGCCGGGAAGCCTGGATATCCGGAAGACAGCTTATGAAAAAGAACTGGAAAATCAGGCCAGAGATCGGCAGAAAATGAAAAAGCAGCAGGAAGCAGCTTTTGGGCAAAAGCGGCAGCTAGAGCAAAAACAGAAGGAGCTAAGCATTGGAAAAGCCAGAATGGAGGTGGAGCTTTCCCAAGTAAAGGAACAGAAGGCCGGATTTGACAAGGAATTGGAAGATAGAAAAGTTGTGCTGAAATACCTGGATATAGAAGAAACAAAGCTGTTTGATTTAGAATATATCCTTCATATGTCAAAGCGGAAGTTGCAGGAGATAGAAGAAATACGGAAAAATCTGGAACGGGAAGAAGACGGGTTGCAAAAGGAATACCGCCAGCTTACTCAGGGAAAAACCCTGGAACTGCCAAAGGAGCTGGAAGAAGCGCTTAAAAATCTTGGACTTCCTATTGTTTACGGCATGGAATGGCTGAAACGAAACAACAATACGGAGGAAGAAAACCGGAACCTGATCCGCAGCCACCCCTTTCTTCCCTACGGTTTGATTTTATCTGGTAAAGAGCTGGAAAAGCTGTCAGCGCACCAGGGGGAGTTTTATACTTCCTTCCCTGTTCCGCTCCTGATCCGGGAGAACCTGAAAGCTAAGGAACGCAGGGATCCCCGGAGTGTCCATCTGTTTGCGAATGTTAGTTTTTACATGCTGTTTAATGAGAATCTGCTGAATGAAGAAAAACTTACTTATATTTTAAAGGAGAAGGAGCAGCAGATTAAGAAAAAGCAGGAAGCTATCAGCCTCAGAAAGCAGGAATACCAGGAGTATTTTAAGCGGCAGGAGCTGGTGAACAACCAGACAGTAAACCAGGAACGGTTTCAACTGGCATTGGATCGTCTGGCAGAACTGGAGCAGGAACTGATACAACTTGACTGGCAGCAGAAGGAAACCAGCGAGGAATTGGAAACAAGCAGCCAGACACTTAAGCAGTTAGAGGAAGGGCTAAAGGAGTCTTATGAAAAGCTAGAATGGGGAAAACGAAGGCTTAAAGAGTTTGGGCGCCTTTGCGCCGCATATGAACAGTATCAAATAATCCGCATGGAGCTGGAAAGCTGCAGGCGCAGGATGGTAAAATTAGAAGAACAAAAGGCGGTTGCTGTGGCAAATACAGAACGATTCCAAGAACAGAAGTATTCCCTGGAAACGGAAGCAAGCCGCATAGAGCAGAAAGAACAGGAGCTAAAAAACAAACAAATCAGCTACCTGAAATATGAAGAAGTCCAAAAACCGGATGTTCGGGAAGGGGATAAGCCATGGACTTTGGAGGAAATCCAGGCGATGGAGGCCAGGTATCAAGCAATTACCAGCAATTTATCCACACAGCTTCAGGAGCTGGAAGGCCAGGAAAAGAAAGCCATGGAGCGCTGCAAGAAAGCGGCAGGCCAGCTTCAGGAATTCAGCGTGAAATATTGCCTGAAGGAAGAGGAATGGCTTGGCACAGCCTATGATAAAAGGGAGCAGCGGCATCAGGAAACATTGTTAGAGGACTTAAGCCGGAAACGAAAAAGAAAGCAGGGTCTGTGGGTAGAAGAACGGGCTGCCATTGCGGCTTTGGAACAAAAGAAAAAAGACCGGTATGGGCGTATGCTGGAAAGCTGCGGGAAACAGGAAGCTCTTCCGGAAAGAGAGATTCAGAATCAAGATTTTGACGCCAGAAGAAACCAGCTCCAGTATCAAGGCCAGGAGGCAGAGGCCAGGGAAGCAGCTGCAAAAGCAAAGCTTCAAAGCTATGATGAAAATCTGACTGCCCTGGCGGAATACCAGGAATTTCCGCTTGGGGAACCGATAACATGGGAAACCGACTTTTCCAGGATGGATGGAAAGGAACTGAGGGACTTTAAGGGCACATTGATCCGTGATTATAATCAGCAAGTGCAAAAGCGTCAGCAGGCTAAAGGGGATTTGGAACAGATTTTAAACCGGATTGTGCGGATTGATGAATTCCAGGATGATTTTTACAGAAAGCCGCTAGAGGCTATGTTGGAATTAACAGCAGAACCAGATCATGTGCTCAGGCAGTTAACTACCACGCTCCAGTCCTATAATAGCCTGATGGAAAAGCTGGAAGTGGACATTTCCCTGGTAGAAAAGGAAAAATTAAGGATTGGGGAACTTTTGGAGGACTATATCCGGGAAGTGCATCAAAACCTAGATCGGATTGACGCCAATTCTACGATAACAATCCGGGAACGCCCGGTTAAAATGTTAAAAATCCAGCTTCCGGTATGGGAAGAAAATGAAAACTTTTACCATTTGCGGATTCAGGATATGATTGATGAGGTAACTGGAAATAGTCTTGAAATCCTACAGAGAAATGAAAATATCCAGGAATATCTTGGAGCCAGAATCACTACACGGAACTTATATGACACGGTGATTGGAATCAGCAATGTACAGATCCGGCTTTACAAAATCGAGGAACAGCGGGAGTATCCCATTACCTGGGCGGAAGTGGCTAAAAATTCCGGAGGGGAAGGGTTCCTTTCTGCCTTCGTGATTTTATCCAGCCTTCTTTACTACATGCGCCGGGATGAAGGGGATTTATTTGCGGATCGGAACGAAGGGAAGGTGCTGCTTATGGACAATCCATTTGCTCAAACAAATGCGGCTCATCTGCTAAAACCCCTGATGGATATGGCCAAAAAGACCAATACCCAGTTAATCTGTTTTACCGGTTTGGGAGGAGAGTCCATTTATAACCGGTTTGACAATATTTATGTTTTGAATTTAATTGCCGCTAACTTACAGAAAGGAACCCAGTATTTAAAAGGGAACCATCTTCGGGGCAGTGAACCGGAACAAGTGATGGTATCCCGGATTGAAGTGATTCAGCAGGAGCTGGTGTTTTAAGGTAAGCGCTTTAAAATCCAGAGCGCATTCCATATTGGAGCTGGCAAGGGATAGGACGGCTTTGCGTCCTGGCGCCAGCAAAAAGGAGCGCCGCAACGTGGATCATTCCGCAATTGAAACAGAAGGGGAAAATTTCTGATTACATCCCCATAACTGCTACGAATGGTATGCCGCGGCGCTTCTGTTTTATGGGGATCCATTCCCCATATCGGTTCAGGCGTATCCGCTGCCAGATGAGTTATGGAACTTGATTGCCGCAGAATACTACTATTTTTTCAGGCGTGGTTTGGGCCGGGATACTGTGGGTTGTGGTACTGTAAAGTACCAAAAGAAGCTTTCCTGCCAGCGCGCCGCCAAATGGCTGGCCGTTTGGCAGAGTCATCAGGCTGCAGCCAGAAAGATTTAATCGTAAGGTGTCTTCAGAATTGGTAAGCTGGCTGTTATAGGGAACTTGGGTGAATACATCTAAGTACGCATTGATTCCATTCGGCGTATGGACGGCGGCTACTGCCTGATAACGGGGCGGGTAAATCAGTGGCGCCGGGGCATAGGATGAATAGAAAAAGGTAACGTAATCACCTACATTTAAGGGGCGGTTATCCATCACATAGGTGGAGCCGTCTACAATCATATGGATTTCGCCTTGATCTCTACTTTGGAATGTAATTTGGAGCGCGCAGCCAATCTGGTTCGGCTCTGTGCCATACCAGCCAATCTGGGAAATCATGCCGGATGTGGGAGTGTACTGGGCCATAATAAGACCTCCTGTTTTTAGCGGTTCTTATGTCATCATATGACAGATGAATCCTCAGGTGCATGTCAGAAAGAAAAAATAAGAAATGGAGCCATAAATATGATTGGATTGGGAACGTTAATAAATGTGGCAGGAATTTTAGCAGGAGGGGCAGGAGGTTTGCTGTTTGGCAAACGGATGGAAAAACGTTACCAGGATACGCTGACGGTGGCAGTTGGAATCAGCGTACTATTTTTAGGGATTGGCGGATGCCTGGAAGAAATGTTTACCATCACAGAAGAAGGGATATCTGGCAGCGGGACCATGATGATGATTGGAAGCTTTGCCATAGGTGCCGTAATCGGGGAATGGCTGAATCTGGACTACTGGATAGAACGGTTTGGAGAATGGTTAAAGACTAAGACCAAAAGCAACAAAGACGCAGGATTTGTAGATGGCTTTGTAACTGCTTCCCTGACCGTCTGCATCGGCGCCATGGCCATTGTCGGCGCAATTCAGGATGGCGTGATGGGGAACTATTCCATTTTAACGGCAAAAGCAGTGTTGGATTTTATTATTATTTTGATTATGACAGCTTCCATGGGCAAAGGCTGTATTTTTTCCGCAATCCCGGTTTTTTTCTTTCAGGGAATCATCACCCTTTTTGCTGGCCTGATTGAACCATTTATGACAGAAGCCGCCCTGTCTAATCTGTCCTTTACCGGTTCCATGCTGATTTTTTGTGTAGGTCTGAATTTAATTTGGGGAAAGAAGGTAAAGGTGGCAAATCTTCTTCCTGCCGTATTAGTAGCAGTAGGATGGGCGTTTTTGCCGTAGGAGGAAAAGGTGAAGAAGGATCAAAATCATGGGCAGTTTTTACTGTCATGTTTGCTTGTCATAATCGGAAATATCATATATGCCCTGGCAGTCAAGCTGTTTTTGCTTCCTGCCGGGCTTGTAACAGGCGGAACAACCGGAATTGCCCTGGCAATCCACCATGGAACGGGATGTCCCATATCGCTGTTTGTTCTGCTATTTAATATCATCATGCTGGCTGCTGGTTATATGCTTTTAGGCAAGCAGTTTGCCGTTACCACAGTTGTCAGCACCTTTACGTATCCCATAGCATTGGAACTGTTCAACCGGATGCTGGGCGATCTGGTGATTACAAGGGATCTGTTACTGTGCGCCGTATTTTCCGGACTGGGAATCGGGATTTCCTTAGGGATTGTAATCCGTGCCGGGTCTTCCACAGGCGGTATGGATATTCCACCTCTGGTACTGAACAAATATGCCAAGATCCCTGTTTCTGTCAGTTTATATGTATTTGATCTTGCAATCTTAGCGGTTCAAGCACTGTTTAATCCGGCGGAATCGGTGCTGTATGGGATCTTACTGGTGATCACATATACCGTTATGCTAGATAAGCTGCTTTTAATGGGAACCACGAAAACGGAAGTGAAAATTATTAGCAGGCGTTCAGCGGAAATCCGGGAAGCCATCCTCCATCAGTTGGATCGTGGGGTGACAGTTCTGTCCGGAGAAACCGGATATCTCCATCTGGAAACCCAAGTGGTGTTAAGCGTAATTTCCAACCGGGAGCTTCCAAAAGTAGAAAAGATTGTCCGAAGAATTGATCCGGAATGTTTTCTGGTGGTAAGCCGTGTCAGCCAGGTGCGGGGGCGTGGCTTTTCTATGGGGAAAGAATATCGGTAAGAAGGAAGATACAGGAGGTGGAAAAGTGAACATTTATTTGGCGCCCATGGAAGGAATTACCGGGTGGGGATATCGGAACACGTTTCAAAAGCATTTTGGCCATATTGATAAGTATATGACACCATTTCTCTCGCCGGGAAGTTCCAAAGGTTTTACAAACCGTCAGATACAGGAAATCCTTCCGGAACATAATCAGGGAATTTGCGTAACGCCCCAGCTTTTAACGTGCCGCAGCCAGGATTTTATCTGGGCCGCAAAGGAATTAAAGCAATTAGGCTATAAAGAAGTGAATTTAAATCTGGGCTGTCCCTCTGGAACCGTAACGGCAAAGAAAAAAGGCTCTGGTTTTTTAGCGTATCCAGAGGAACTGAACGAATTTCTGTTTCAGATTTATGAGAAGGTGGATATGAAAATCTCCATTAAAACCCGGTTAGGAAAGGAAGAACCGGAAGAATTTTACCATCTTTTATCGATTTATAACCAGTATCCCGTATCCGAACTGATCATCCATCCAAGGGTACAGAAGGAGTTCTATAAAGGCAGTCCCCACTGGGATGTATTTGGGGAAGGGGCAAAACGAAGCGCGAATCCAGTGTGCTATAATGGGGATCTGAAATCAATAAAGGATTATAAGCGCTTTCACGAAGAATTTCCAAGGATAGAAACGGTAATGATTGGAAGAGGCTTGATTACCAATCCCTTTTTGGCCTGGCAGATTGCAAAAGGCGGGACAGGGATCGAAACAGACAGGAGCCAGATGCCACAGTTAAAGGAGGGGTCTGTCCTGTTACAAGCTTTTCATGATGATCTGTATCACCATTACCAGGAAACCATGTCAGGAGAGAAAAACGTGCTGTTTCGGATGAAGGAATTATGGTCGTATCTGATTGAACTATTTAAAAATGGGGAAAAAATCGGAAAACGGATCAAGAAATCCCAGCATTACAAGGAATATGAAGAAGCGGTAAAGCAGCTTTTCGCAGAAAAAAAGCTGCACATTGCTTCCTGTGAATAACTTACCAAGCGTGGCGTCTATAGCGGTTCCTTACGCTGTGAGTTTTTCGCATGGCGCTTGATGGCCTCAAAGCTTTTGGCGCTGATAATATGTTCCATGCGGCAGGCATCTTCCACCGCGGTCTGTTCATCTACCCCCAGGCGCATAAGCCATTGGGAAAGAAGCTTGTGGCGCTCATACATGGTTTCCGCAATAGCTCGTCCGGAATGGGTCAAGGTGATATAACCGTCTTTGTCCATCTGGATATAGCCGTTTTCCCGCAGATTTTTCATAGCGACGCTGACACTTGGCTTGGAAAACTCCAGTTCATTTACAATATCAATGGAACGGACCTGTGGTTTCCGCTCGCTAATGATTAATATGGTTTCCAGATAATTTTCAGCAGATTCATGAATTTTCAAAATAAATTCCCCCGATACAAAAGAATAAATAGCTTTCGCTGATGATACCACGTCCATAGCCGTCAGACTGTGGATAAAAATACGTTTCCTTGCATTATACCTTGTCCACAGCCGTCAGGCTGCGGATAAGAGATACGTTTCCTTGCATTATACCATAAATTCCGAAAAATAACAATTTGTATCTTATGGTTTCCAAAGCCTTCCCTGCCAGGTATTCCGTTCACGGAAGCGGCGGGAGAAGGTGTTTAAAACCAGACGTTTGTTTCTGCTCCAGGAAGGCGCAATCAGGATAGATTTTGGTCCATCGCCTGTTAAACGGTGAATTACCATGGAAGGAGGCAAATGCTCCAGGCAGGTAATCACAAAGTCAATATAGCCTTCCATGGAAAACAGCGGGAAGGGATGGGCACGGTAACTGGCGGCTAAATCAGTTCCTTCTAAAATGTGGAGAAGCTGAAGCTTAATTCCGTCGATTGCGGGAAGAAAATGTCCGATATAATCTACAGATTCAAGCATATCCTCCTGGTCTTCTCCCGGAAGGCCTAAAATAAGATGGACAATTACCGTTAATCCGGCTTGCTTTAAATTTGCCACCGCTTTTTCAAAACAGTCCAGGCGGTAGCCACGGCGGATCCGGGCGGCAGTATGAGAATGGATGGTTTGCAGCCCCAGCTCAATCCATACCGGTTTTTGCTGGTTTAGCTGCTGCAGCAGAAAAAGGGTATCTGGCTCCAGGCAGTCTGGCCTTGTGGCGATGGACAAGGCGGCAATATCCGGATGGGAGATGGCCTCGGTAAACATGGATTCCAGACGGGAAACAGGGGCATACGTATTGGTAAAGGACTGAAAATAGGCGATATAAGGGCCGCTGGTTGTTTTTTTTGCCACCTGATGTTTGGCGGCTTCAATTTGCCGGGTGATAGAGCCGGATTGAGATTTGGCAGCAAAATCACCGGAACCGCCGCCGCTGCAGAAGATACACCCTCCTGTCCCTAATGTACCGTCACGGTTCGGGCAGGTCATGCCTGCATCCAGGGAAATTTTATACACTTTTGTGTGAAATGTTTGTTTTAAATAGTTGCTTAGAGAATAATAAGGTTTCTCATTCCATTGTGCTGGTTGGTTTACCATAGACGACTCCTGCCTGTATCGTTTTATAATAGCCAGATGTGGAAAAAACTTTTGTCACCAACCCATATGATTGGTAATCACAAAAAGGCCTTTTCCATTGCTTTTCAGTATACCTGAAAGTTAACAAAAATACTACAGAATCATCAAATTTTCTATTGTTGATAAAGTGGAAGTTTGCTATACTTACGTTGGTGTAAAGTTTAAGCCTTATGATGGAAAAGGAGTAAAAAGGATGGACGTTCAGGAAACATTACAGCTTTTAGAAAGCGGCGAAAGCAGACAGCTTATGGAAAAACTTTATGGTAAAGGCCAGGCGGAGGCAGGAATCAGCCGGTATCAGAAGTTAATAAAAGGATACGAAGCGATTTTCGGCAATGAAGAGATTGCTCTTTTTACATCCCCTGGGCGGACAGAAATCAGCGGGAACCATACGGATCATAATCATGGAAAAGTACTTGCGGGAAGCATTAATTTAGATTGCGTAGGCGCTGCGGCAAAAACAGACGACAGGAAAGTACATATTGTTAGCGAAACGTATCATCAGGACTTCATCATTGATTTGGATGATTTATCGCCAAGCCCGAAACTGGCCGGAACGGTTGATTTGACCAAAGGCCTGTTAAAAGGGTTTTTAGAGCAGGGCAGTCAGATTGGCGGATTCCATGCATATATTACCAGCAATGTAATTAGCGCCGCAGGAGTCAGTTCCTCTGCCGCCTATGAGATGCTGCTGTGCGCGATCCTGAACACATTTTTTAACGAAGGAAAATTAGACATTGTAGCCTATGCCCATGCGGGGCAGTACTCGGAAAATCATTATTGGAATAAAGCATCCGGCCTTTTGGATCAGATGGCTTGCGCAGCAGGCGGAATGGTTACCATCGATTTTCATGATCCCACATCCCCAAAGGTGGAGCCGGTTGATTTCGATTTTGGCTCTGCCGGCCACAGCTTGATTATTGTCCAGACAGGGAAGGGACATGCCGATTTAAGTGAGGATTATTCCTCCATTCCAAAGGAAATGAAAAAAGTCGCAGAGTACTTCGGAAAGGAAGTTCTGGCACAGGTAAAGGAACAGGACGTGCTGGAGAATTTAGAATCTGTTCGCAAATTTGCTGGCGATCGTTCTGTTATGAGGGCGCTTCATTTCTTTGAGGAAAATAAAAAAGTGGACGCCGAGGTGGCGGCCCTGAAAGAGGGTCAGTTCGGGGATTTCCTGAATCAGATCACCGCCTCTGGCAATTCCTCCTGGAAATGGCTTCAAAATTGCTATACCAATTCCAATTACCAGGAACAGGGAATTTCCATTGCCCTGGCGCTGACCGAGATGTTTATTGCGGAAAAGAAAAAGGGCGCCTGCCGGATCCACGGAGGCGGATTTGCCGGCGTAATCATGGCATTCCTGCCCAATGAACTGGTAGAAGACTATATTGCCTATATGGAAAAAGCTATGGGGAAAGGCTGTGCTTATAAGATGAGTATCCGATCCCTTGGGGCGGTCTGCTGGAATGAACAGCTTGTAAGGTAATCATCCCCTGCAATGGGCATCAAGAATAAGGCGGCTCTGCAAACCCTCCAGAGGATGTGGAAGAAATGGGCAATGCTTAATAACAAATAAAAGAAATCGACGGGAAACATTCAGCTTTTCTTAATAAATAACTAGGCGATTTATGTTATAATCTTGATTAAGGATGAAGCATATGGGTGTGCGCGCTGAAAAAGGCGCAGCATGTCCAAAGGATATGCAGTAATTCAGAATATGAAAGATTTGGACAGACTTAAGAAAGAGGTGGTAACTATGATGAACC
Organism: uncultured Lachnospiraceae bacterium; assembly: GCA_910589195.1. Taxonomy (GTDB): domain Bacteria; phylum Bacillota; class Clostridia; order Lachnospirales; family Lachnospiraceae; genus Caccovicinus. The sequence goes on along the minus strand of CAJUTC010000042.1, from coordinate 9,855 downwards.
AGTTAAAGAAAAGCTGTTATGAAGTATTCCTGTCCATCGGCGGCTATCGCCTGCAGGAATGGACACTGAAAAATCAGTTGAAAAAAGAGATTCGCTGCCTGATACGGGAAGAAAAGAAGGCGGCATAATGGAAAAAGAGGCAGTTATCCGTAAAAAGGAACGGAAACGGCCTCTTTTTTTACCAGGCATCCAGAAAAACGCGCCAGTGATACATTTTTTGATTGTGGGCAAACATTCAAGAGTCGCCCGAAACAGGCTGCTTTTTCATGTTTTTGGAGGTTCCAAGTTGAAATATCCGTTTGGAAGCAAATTTTTGCCGGATGTTAGTCCGTTTGGTTCTGATATCATGATATAAGATTGTTTCAGGATAGCGTTATTACCCATATAATTCTGCCATTCTGGTTACGCTTACATAGATATGAGAAATCCGATACCAGGTTCTGAAATCAATCGTTCCGGTTTGGGGAAGGCCGAAGATGGACTGAAAGGCAGATACGGATCGTTGGGTAGCTGGCCCGAATATCCCATCTGGGGATACCCGGGGAATCGCCGAGTAAACGGTAGCTATGGCGTCCAGTTGCTCCTGGATCTGCTGAACCTTTGACCCGGAATCACCGATGGAAAGTTCAGCGCCAGGCCAGGATGCCGGGATGCCAGAGATTTGTTCAGCCGTATTGATATAGATAGAATCACCATAGAAATGGCGTAGAATCTGGATGGCACTGTAGCCCTGCTCGCCTAAGGAGCAGGATCCCCACTGGGTCATCCAATTGGGACATTGCACCCGTTTCCCGTCACAATACTGTGTCAGGATAGGCTGGCGCACTTCCGGACGGGATAAGTAATTATCAAACACCTCATCCACAATTAGGCTGATGCTTTGAAAGATGTTCCTTCCGTAGATCCACTTATGGTCAAAAGCAGTAGAAGAGGTAATGGTAAAGTCGTAGCCCTGGTTCCGGTAAAATTCTGTGTAAACCCGATTTAAGGTAAAGGACATAATCGCAAGCACATTAGCTAAGATGGTAGGCTCCGGCCAGGTAGAATAAATCTCGCTGGAGGCTACATTTTTAATATAATCCCGGTAAGGAACATAATAATTTTTGGCAGTGCGGTCAGTAGGGACTCCGTCATGGACAATAATGGTTTCCGGCACCACAACCCGGCTTAAGACGATTTCCCCACTTTCGGATACTGGTTTAATTTCCGGCTCGGCGATTTTAGGAGGAAAGGTGCCATATAAGGTATGATCCGGAATCGTAACCATTTCTGCTGGCGGCTGGCCCTCACCAATGGGAGTTAATGCCACAGGCTGAAGGGCTGTGGATCCGGAAAGGATTTCCGTTCCGTTTATGGTCAGGGTCTGGAACCCGGGGGCTTCAATCTGTAAATCGTATTCCGCGTAAGGCCGTACCGTAGTTGCTTCCTCAGAGTTTAAGCTGATGGATTCCGGCGGGGCCGCAAGGGAAATTTCCTCCGTTTGTCCGGAACTGTTTGTGGATAATTCTTCTAAAGTGCGAGGCTCCCTTCCGGTGCTGGTAATGGTGACTTTCGCGTTTGAGATCGGAAAGTTATTTTGGATGGAAACCACATGAATTTGGAGAAATCCGGTATTTCCTCCACTGGCAGGATACCGGAGGCCGCCTGGCTGGGTACGGGAGCCTCGGACAGGTTCCCGGGATGGATCCTGGGGCGTTTCCTGGGCTGGAGTGGGTTCCGTACCCTGGGATGTTTCCGGATCCAAAGCAGAATCCTGTCCTCTGGGCGGCGGGGTTTCTTGTGCGAAAAAGAAAGGCTTCATAAGCTGCTCCTGTAATGGCAATTACTATAGTATAAGCAAAAAGCCAGGGGTCTGATGCCTGATTTCTTGAAAAACAAAAAAAATTAGATATTCTAAAAAATATTTATGTGAAAAATCAGTTGAAAAAAGAAAGGAAATCAGATATAATTTTCCACGATTTGCGTTAAGCAGCATCCCTACGATCAGAAAGAAAGGACTGGTACTCCACATGAAAGCATACCTTATACTGGAAGACGGAACGGTCTTTACCGGCGTCAGTATCGGATCGACAGAAGAAGTGATCAGTGAAATTGTATTTAATACTTCCATGACTGGCTATTTAGAAGTTTTAACCGATCCCTCCTATGCCGGGCAGGCAGTTGTAATGACGTACCCGTTAATTGGAAATTATGGCATCTGCCATGAAGATATGGAATCCGCAAAACCATGGCCAAAAGGCTATATTGTCCGTGAATTATCCCGAATCCCCAGCAATTTCAGAAGCGGGGACACGATTTGGCATTTCTTAGAGCAGAACAACATTCCCGGTATCTGTAAAATCGATACAAGAGCCCTGACAAAACGGTTAAGAGAAAAAGGAACAATGAACGGCATGATCACCACAAAGGAATATGCCGACCTTTCTGATCCCATTTCCCGGATAAAAGCATACCATGTAAAAGGTGTGGTAATGGAAACGACTGGTAAGGAAACGGTTAGCCTTCCCGGAAATGGGAAGCGTGTAGCGCTGCTTGATTTGGGAGCAAAAGGGAACATTGCCCGCTCCCTGCAAAAAAGAGGCTGCCAGGTAACTGTGTATCCGGCAGATACGAAAGCAGAAACCATTCTTGCGGCTGCGCCAGACGGGATTATGTTAAGCAACGGCCCTGGGGATCCGGCTGAAAACACAACTATTATTGAGGAAATCCGAACCCTTTATGAGTCGGACGTGCCCATCTTTGCCATTTGCTTAGGGCATCAGCTTATGGCTCTGGCTACAGGGGCCGCGACATACAAATTAAAATATGGGCACAGGGGCGGAAATCATCCGGTAAAGGATCTGGAAACCGGGAGGGTTTATATTTCTTCTCAGAATCATGGCTATGCGGTAGACGCCAACACCCTGAATCCGTCTGTGGCAGCGCCGGCCTTTGTAAATGTAAATGACGGAACCAATGAAGGCTTAACATATATAGGAAAACAAATTTTTACGGTACAGTTCCACCCGGAGGCCTGCCCTGGCCCCAGGGATTCTGAGTACCTGTTTGATCGATTTATTAAGATGATGGGGGGAGAACAGTAATGCCGAAAAATCCGGAAATAAAGAAAGTACTGGTAATTGGTTCTGGGCCGATTATTATCGGCCAGGCAGCCGAATTTGACTATGCGGGAACCCAGGCCTGCCGTTCGCTGAAAGAAGAAGGGGTGGAAGTGGTTCTTTTAAATTCCAACCCGGCAACGATTATGACAGATAAAGATATTGCTGACAAGGTTTATATTGAACCTCTTACCATACAAGTGGTGGAAGCGCTGATCCAAAAGGAACAGCCAGACAGTGTGCTGCCTACCTTAGGCGGACAGGCTGGCCTGAACCTTGCTATGGAATTAGAAGAAACGGGATTTTTAAAAGCAAACCATGTAAAGCTGATTGGAACCACGGCACAGACGATTAAAAAGGCGGAAGACCGTTTGGAATTTAAGGAAACCATGGAAAAAATCGGTGAGCCGGTAGCCCCGTCTATGGTAGTGGAAACGATAAAGGACGGCATCACGTTTACCAATACCATCGGCTATCCGGTAGTGCTGCGCCCGGCATATACATTAGGAGGAAGCGGAGGCGGGATTGCCCACAATGAGGAAGAACTAATTGAGATTTTAGGAAACGGCCTGAGGCTGTCCCGGGTGGGGCAGGTTTTGGTGGAGCGGTGTATTGCGGGATGGAAGGAAATTGAGTATGAGGTAATGCGGGATGGGGCAGGGAATGTAATTACAGTCTGCAACATGGAAAATATTGATCCAGTAGGAGTTCATACAGGAGATTCCATCGTAGTGGCGCCCTCTCAAACCTTGGGTGACAAGGAATACCAGATGCTGCGCACTTCCGCGTTGAATATTATTACAGAGTTGGGGATAACGGGAGGATGCAATGTTCAGTATGCCCTTCATCCCACCAGTTTTGAATACTGTGTTATTGAGGTAAATCCCCGTGTCAGCCGTTCCTCAGCCCTGGCTTCTAAGGCTACCGGGTATCCCATCGCCAAAGTTGCGGCGAAAATTGCGTTAGGCTATACCTTAGATGAAATTAAAAATGCGGTAACCGGGAAAACGTATGCCAGCTTTGAGCCAATGCTTGACTATTGTGTGGTTAAAATGCCCAGGCTCCCCTTTGATAAATTTATCAGCGCTAAGCGTACCCTGGGGACTCAGATGAAAGCTACCGGAGAGGTAATGAGCATCTGCACAAACTTTGAAGGAGCTTTGATGAAGGCCATCCGTTCCTTAGAACAGCATGTGGACAGCCTGCTGAGTTATGATTTTACCAGCTGTTCTGATTATGAGCTGGAAGAAATGCTGAAACGGGTAGACGATCGCAGGATTTGGGTAATTGCCGAGGCTTTGCGCCGAGGCGTATCTTATGGGCATATTTATGAAGTTACCAGGATTGACCCCTGGTTTATTGACAAATTGGCTATATTGGTAGAGATGGAGCAGTCCCTGAAGGCAGTGGGAAAAGCAGTAGAAGAAGGGGAGCCGGCCAATACTGCTCTTTCTAAGGAGTTGCTAACAGAAGCAAAGCGGATGGAGTTTCCCGATGCCGTTATGGAACGGCTTACCCATATTCCGCAGAAAGAGATTAAAAACATGCGCCGCAGTTATGGGATCCAGGCGGCGTTTAAGATGGTAGATACTTGCGCGGCAGAGTTTGAGGCGAAAACGCCTTACTATTATTCCGTATATGACGGGGAAAATGAAGCGGAAACAACCAACAGCCGAAAAAAAATCCTGGTTCTTGGATCCGGCCCGATCCGCATTGGGCAGGGAATCGAATTTGATTTCTGCTCGGTTCACTGCACCTGGGCATTTAGACGGGAAGGTTACGAAACCATTATCATAAACAATAACCCGGAAACGGTCAGCACTGATTTTGATATTGCGGACAAGCTGTATTTTGAACCGCTGACACCAGAAGATGTGGAAAATATTGTGGAGCAAGAGCAGCCGGACGGGGCGGTTGTACAGTTTGGCGGGCAAACGGCAATTAAGCTGACAGAGGCGCTGATGGAAATGGGAGTGCCCATATTAGGCACGGCGGCAGAAGATGTGGATGCGGCAGAAGATAGAGAGCGGTTTGATCAGATTCTGGAGCAGTGTAAGATTCCAAGGCCGGCAGGGGCAACCGTATATACTGCAGAGGAAGCGAAAGCGGTAGCCCAAAAGCTAGGCTATCCGGTTTTGGTTCGGCCTTCCTATGTGTTGGGCGGACAAGGCATGCAGATCGCCATCCATGATAAGGATATTGACGAATTTATGGGGATCATTAATCAGATTGCCCAGGAACATCCTATTTTAGTGGATAAATACATTATGGGGAAGGAATTGGAAGTGGATGCGATCTGTGACGGGAATGATATTCTGATTCCTGGCATTATGGAGCATATTGAGCGCACAGGCGTTCACTCCGGCGATTCCATTTCCGTATATCCGGCCTATAATATTACCGAAGGCAATGTAAAAACCATTGTGGATTATACAAAAAAACTGGCCCGTGCCCTTCATGTGAGAGGGATGATTAATATCCAGTTTATTGTAGATGGGGAGCATGTTTATATTATTGAGGTAAATCCCCGATCCTCCCGTACGGTTCCTTATATCAGCAAAGTCACCGGAATCCCGATTGTGCCGTTGGCTGCTCAGGTGATTTGCGGGCGTACGATTAGGGAATTAGGATATGAACCTGGCCTGCAGGCCAATGCTGATTACTGGGCCATTAAGATGCCGGTGTTTTCTTTTGAAAAAATCCGCGGGGCAGATATTAATTTAGGGCCAGAGATGAAATCCACAGGAGAATGCTTGGGGATTGCGAAAACGTTTAATGAAGCCCTTTACAAAGCCTTCCAGGGAGCCGGAATCAAGCTTCCGAAACATAAAAACATGATCATAACAGTCCGGGATCAGGATAAAGAGGAGCTGGTTCCCATTGCCAGGCGGTTTGAAGCTATGGGGATAAAAATTTTTGCTACCAAAGGAACGGCCCGGGCATTAAAGGAAGCAGGGGTAAAGGCAATTCCGGTACGAAAGCTGGAACAGGAATCGCCCAACCTGTTAGATTTGGTATTAGGACATGAGATTGATTTGATCATTGATATTCCTCATCAAGGTGCCCGGAAAAGCCGTGACGGGTTTATTATCCGCCGGAATGCCATAGAAACGGGAGTGACGGTACTGACTTCCCTGGATACGGCGGCAGCGCTTGCTACCAGTATGGAAAACCAGGCAAGCAAGCTGACGCTAATTGATATTGCTTCCATCTCTTCTAATTAAACCCATAAAACTTCCTGGTGATTTTATAGCAGACGCTAAAGATTTTGCGTCCGCTTTTTCCGGGCAGGTTAACCCCCTGTCCTAAAAATCCCCAGCGGAGCCGGATAAATAAAGGAAGGTTTTGTTTCCGAAGAAATTGCCACAGCTCCTTTTTCTTCTTGAAATTTTCCGGATCATTGGACTGGATGGCAAGCATGGAAGAAATCGTCATCATAATTTCCAGATAGGAAATCATATAGTGGCGCAGCTTCCGGGGTTTTAACTTAATCACATCATAGTAGCCAAGCATCAGCTTGGTGACTAAAAGCTGCTGGTCGATGCGCCCGATCATAACCGTTTCATTTACGGACTGATCCTCACGTCCAATAAAATACCGGTAGAAATTTACATCCAGATAATAGAGCTTGCGCACATGGGGCAGCGGATGGTAGACAAAGATATTATCTACATAAAAGGTATGCATAGGAAGCTTCAGGCCGCAGTCACGAAGCATGCTGGTTCGATAGATAACAGAATGCATCAGGATATACTGGCCTTTCATAAAAAAGCGCACATCTTCCCAGCCAAACAGTTCGTTTTTGGGGAAGGCGGTGCGGTAATTCATCACTTTTTTCCGTTTGGCGCCCTGCTTTTCGTAGACAAAGTTGCTGACCAGCATATCCAGGGCATTTTCCTCAGATTCCGGTTCCTGGTATGCGCGCAGCACATTAAGGATTTCCTGAAATGCCTCTTCATTTACCCAGTCGTCGCTGTCTACGACTTTAAAGAAGGTTCCGGTAGCCTGTTTTAACCCAGTATTGACAGCCTGGCCATGGCCGCCGTTTTCCTGGTGGATAGCACGGCATATGGTTGGGTACTGCTGCTGGTACTGGTCGGCTATCTGACCAGTCCGATCGTTTTTGGAACCGTCGTCTACAATCAGGATTTCTACCTCCTGGCCTCCTGTTAGGAGAGTTTGGATGCAGTGCTCCATATAGTTTTCAGAATTGTAGCAGGGAATGGCTACTGACAAAAGTTTCATGGAAATGAATCCCCCTTTGGTTTATTCTATAAATTTCGGTTAAAATGAAGCTTTACCGTTTGCTCCAAGCTATCAGGTAAAATAAGGCTTTGCCAGGCGTTTTTGCGTATAAAAGCGGATACCTGTAAAGAGAAAACACCTGGCAGAACACTATTTTCAGACACGCTTTAGTATAGCACGGGGCGTAAGCTTTTTCCAGGGTTATGATTATTTTTTTGCTGCAGGATTTACCTTGCAAATTTATCCTGCCATATTTATAATGGTTTTATACAGACAGAGAGTTACAATAAAAGTCCGCCGCCAGATAGGCGGCATGCGTTCCGGTATACCAAGCGCATTTGCCACACGTTTCTGTAGGGTGCCGGGCGCGTAAAGGTTTTGAACATGAAAGGAATCGAAATGGCGAAAAAACGGATTGTAATGGCTCTTGGCCATCATGCATTAGGAACGAACCTTCCAGAGCAGAAGGAAGCGGTAGGGGCAACGGCAAAGGTAGTTGCTGATTTTATTCAGGAAGGCTGGCAAGTTGCCTTAGTTCACAGCAATGCGCCCCAGGTTGGCATGATCCATACGGCTATGAATGAATTTGGAAAGCAGCATGACGGCTACAGCATGGCCCCCATGTCTGTGTGCTCAGCTATGAGTCAGGGTTATATCGGATATGATTTGCAAAACGGAATCCGCTCCGAGATGGTAAGAAGAGGGATTTATAAGCCGGTAGCTACGATTTTAACACAAGTTACAGTAGATACTTATGACGAAGCGTTTTATACTCCCGCCAAAACAATCGGGCGTTATATGACGGCACAGGAGGCAGAGGAAGAAGAGGCAAAGGGAAATTATGTGGTGGAAGAGCCTGGCAAAGGGTTCCGCCGGATTGTGGCTTCCCCGAAACCGGTGGCAATCGTTGAGATTGACGCTATTAAAGCGCTTATGGACGCGGATCAGATTGTAATTGCCTGTGGCGGCGGAGGGATTCCGGTAATGGAACAGGGCTGCAATTTAAAGGGGGCCAGCGCCATTATTGAAAAGGATCTGGCCAGCGGCCTTTTGGCAAAGGAAATCGACGCAGACGTGCTGATGATCCTTACCAGCGTGGATAATGTTACCCTCCATTACAAAACGGAGAATCAGAAGCCTATCTATCATATGACGGTGGAGGAAGCGAAGATATTTGTACAGGAGGGGCATTTTGAGCTTGCTTCCATGCTGCCCAAAATTACGGCATCCTTGGATTTTATTGAAAATGGAAAAGGGCGGAAGGCCGTGATCACTTCCTTAGCCAAGGCACGGGAGAGCATTGCCGGACAGGCCGGGACTACTATTGAACCGTAAATAAATGGAAATTTGAATGAAATCTGATATTTTCTTAACATTTTCTTAACGGCCTTGTACAGGCAATAGAAGCATGCTATAATCCATTTCTGAAAATCATATACTTATGGGAGGCTGGCATGCTGCCGGAATTGGATTTGGCAAAGCCAGATAAGACCCGGATGGAATCCGCAGGTTTATTTTCAGAAATGGCAGGTGAATTTATGAAGCAATTTGTTAAAAAATATCAGCATGCATGGGTGCTTAGCTTTGGTCTGTTATATTTAATCTGGTTTGCTTATTTAGAGCGGACGGTGACAAAACGGTATCACATTATGCATGTATCTTTGGACGACTACATTCCATTTAATGAATATTTTATTATCCCCTATCTGCTGTGGTTCGCCTATGTGGCAGTGGCAGTGGCGTATTTCTTCTTTACCAGCAAAGAGGAATACTACCAGCTTTGCGCCTATTTGTTTTGCGGCATGATTATCAGCCTGATCGTATGCTCCTTTTTCCACAACGGAACAAATTTCAGGCCGATGATTGATCCAGACAAGAATCTGTGCAGTTGGCTGGTAGCAAAGTTATATCAGGCCGATACCTGTACCAACGTATTTCCAAGTGTCCATGTGTACAATTCCGTTTGCACCCACGTGGCGATACGAAGAAGCCAGAAACTAAGGCAGTATGGATGGATCCGGATCAGTTCCTTTACCTTAATGATTCTGATTTGTCTGGCTACCGTTTTCTTAAAGCAGCATTCGGTAATCGACGGGGTTGGCGCCGGGATTATGGCATACGCGTTGTATTACGCAGTATACGGTACCAGCGAACGGCTGGGAGATAAGAAAGCAGCAAGGAAAGCCATTGGATAGGAGTAACGTTTGAAAGCTGAGAAATCAATATGACAGAAAGAAAACCCCCTGCATGTAGGCTGGGGGTTTTCTTAATCTTGCGGCTGTTGCCATGATGAAAAGAAACGGTATTTGATAGTGAATGAGTATGTTGGTATGTTCGGCCACGTTGCCATAAAAGATATATGAGCATACAAAAAACGGGTATTCACTTTTCATGGATACCCGTTTGCTTCGTAGCGGAAATTGGACTTGAACCAACGACACCGCGGGTATGAACCGCGTGCTCTAGCCAGCTGAGCTATTCCGCCAGATATATGGGGCCTACAGGGCTCGAA
>CAJUTC010000041.1 GCA_910589195.1 uncultured Lachnospiraceae bacterium | reverse complement strand
TACAATCCCGTGAAGCACAGCCAAATTATAATCATTTACTGCCGCATAGTAATCTTTATCCAGCATCCCGGAATCGATCAGGCATCGTATGGATTCATGAGCCAGGTACGGGCAGATAGCGCTGGCCCCATAGCCAAGAAGGGTTGCGAAATGATGCACTTCTCTTGGCTCCCCGCTTTCTAAAATCACCGCTACGCTGGTTCGCTTCTTTGTCCGCACCAAATATTGATGGAGGGCAGAAACTGCCAAAAGGGACGGAATGGGCACTCGGTTTTCATCAATATCCCGATCACTCAGCACTAAAATATTGGCGCCTCCTTTATGAGCCCGGTCCACTTCCAGATAAAGGCGCTCAATCGCCTTTTCAAGAGAGGTATTTTTATAATACGTAATGGGAATCACCTCCACCTGGAAGCCAGGCTGTTTCATATATTTTATTTTCAGCAAATCGGTATTAGTTAAAATCGGGTTGCTCACATTTAAAATATGACAGTTATCCGGCAGATCCTCTAGCAGGTTCCCCTCTTTTCCCACATAAACGGTAGTAGACGTTACGATCTCCTCCCGGATAGCATCAATAGGCGGATTGGTTACTTGGGCAAACAGTTGCTTAAAATAATTAAACAGGGGCTGGTGGAGCTTAGAAAGGACAGCTAATGGACTGTCCGCCCCCATAGCGGAAACCGCCTCTGCGCCATTTAGCGCCATAGGAAGGATCATGGTTTTAAACTGCTCATAGGTGTAGCCAAAGGTTTTCTGAAGCCGTAGCCTTTGATCCTCATCTAACTTCTGAATTCCTTTATTTGGAATTGGCAGATTGGCCAAATCAATAATCTTAGAATCCAGCCACTCCCCATAAGGCTGGCTAAACGCATACCTATGTTTTAAATCCTCATCATTTACCAAGGTTTTCTTTACCGTGTCCACCAAAAGCATACGTCCCGGGCGCAGCCGGTCCTTGCGTATTACATGGGACTGGTTAATATCAATGGCCCCTACCTCGGAAGCTAAAATCATATATCCATCATCTGTAATATAGTACCGGGAAGGGCGGAGGCCGTTCCGGTCTAATACCGCCCCCATAATATCCCCGTCCGTAAACAGGATCGAGGCCGGGCCGTCCCATGGTTCCATCATAGTGGAGTAATACCGGTAAAAATCCTTTACCTCCTGAGGCATGGATTTATCATGCTCCCATGGCGCTGGAATGGTAATCATTACAGCTTTTGGCAGTTCCATTCCCCCCATTACCATAAACTCCAGGGCATTATCCAGCATGGCAGAATCGGAGCCTTCCTGATTAATGATCGGAAGCACTTTGTACATGTCATTTTTTAAAAACGCGGTTTCCATGGTTTCTTCCCTGGCCTTCATCCGGTCTACATTCCCCCGGATCGTATTAATCTCACCATTATGGACAATAAACCGGTAGGGATGGGCGCGCATCCAGCTTGGGTTTGTGTTGGTGGAGAAGCGGGAATGGACAAGGGCAATGGCTGTTTCATAGTCCTGATCCTGAAGATCCTCAAAAAACAGCCGCAGCTCCCCTACTAAAAACATTCCCTTATAAACAATGGTCCGGCTGCTTAAGGATACCACATAACTGTCTTCATTGCTCTGCTCAAACACACGACGCACAATGTAAAGTTTCCGGTCAAAATCCAGCCCCGGCTCCACATCCGCCGGCTTTTTTACAAAGCCTTGGGCGATATAAGGCATCACATCTGCTGCACGCTGCCCTAAAATCTCCGGGTGGTTGGGCACCTCCCGCCAGCCTAGAAAGGTAAGGCCTTCTTTCTTAACAATAATCTCAAACATCTTTTTTGCCTGGTTCCTGGCAAGTTCATCCTGTGGGAAGAAAAACATGCCGATTCCATATTCTCTCTCATTTCCAAGTCGGATTCCAAGAGGCTTTACCGCTTTTTTGAAAAACTTGTGGGAAATCTGCAGCATAATCCCTACACCATCACCTGTTTTCCCCTCTGCGTCCTTTCCGGCCCGGTGCTCTAAATTTTCTACAATGTGGAGGGCCTGATCCACCGTTTTATGGGTTTTTAGACCTTTAATATTAGCAACCGCGCCAATACCGCAGTTATCATGTTCAAAACTTGGGTGGTACAAACCCGGAGTAAGGGTTTCCTCCGATTTTTTTAATCTCTCTCCTGCCATATTCTCTTCCTTTCTCTTAGAATGTGCCTGAATCATGTTTCTGCCAATTACCGCAAGTGACGGGCAAATGGAAGGGATGAAACGCCCAGACACGTTCTCACTCTTTGGAACGCTTTTTTATGATCCGGAAAAATCCAAAAGAATTTTCCGAATAAAAAAAGAAGCTGCCTGCTTATACAGTACAGCTTCTTCGCTTAACTATTCCTATTATTCATATCCGTAAATCACTTGGAACAAAAATTCCGAGATAACAATCAATTACACTACTTCTCCCCTAAGCCGTCCTCGATAGCCTTTGTTAAGGTTGCTAATGCGTCAGCCTCATCTTCTCCGTCACAAATCAGGTTAATCTCCGTTCCACACTTGATTCCCGCTGCCATAACATTCAAAACACTCTTGGCAACAATTCGTTTCTCCCCGCACTCAATAATCACATCACACTTAAACTTCATCGCAGTCTGAGAAAGCACTCCTGCTGGTCTTAAGTGAAGCCCGGATGGATTTACTACTGTTAATGTTTTGCTTACCATAATTCATGTCTCCTTATCTCATTATTTCATATCCCCAAGATTTTCACAAAATCTCCTACAAATCATTCTATTACAAATGACTAATGATGTCAAGAAAAATGGCTGAATGGTCTTTATTTTTTCATTGTTCCAGACCGCTGGCCAAATAGCTAACCTCTGGTATACTTTAAAAGTCCAACGACCTGCTCACACTCCAATCCATTCAGCAAAATAGTAGCAAATTCCCACAGTAAACCTTACTCTTCTTCGCACACCTCATTGATCCGATCAATGGCCTTTTGCATCTCCTTCTTGGTCACGTTGCCACCTAGCAGAGAGGTTACTACATTATAGATCCCCATATAGTTTCCCTTCAGCAGCGGCACCATAGCTTCCCTCTGGTCTGCCCGCAGTACCTGCTTCTCTATCAAAAAGTCCAAATACAGCTCCTTGGCCTTAGGATTCTCAAATACGGCAGTGTGCTGGCTATCCAAGTAAATCTTGCGGAATTTCTTTTTTGCTTGGATTACCTCCACCTTTACGCTTTCTCTCACATCCCCGGCACTGGAAGCTGCCCAAATAACAAAGCTTCCTTCTTCCACCACCCAGTCCAATGCCTCCGGGTCGTAGTAGGCGAAGTCCCGATATTCTAAGGTAAAGGAAAGCTCTTTTGTTTCCCCCGGTTCCAGCATTACCTTCTGGAAGGATTTTAACTCCTTTTCCGGACGGCACAGACGGGAATTCTCATCGGTTACATAAAGCTGGACGGTTTCTTTGCCCTTCACGGTTCCGGTGTTGGTCACATTCAGATGGATCGTTACCGTTTCGCTGTCCTTAAACTGCGCTTTTTCCACCCTCATATTGGAATAGGCAAAAGATGTATAGCTAAGACCGTGGCCGAAGGGGAAGAGAGGCTTGATTTTCTTCTTCTCATAGTAGCGGTATCCAACAAAAATTCCTTCGCCGTAGACATGATGGCCGCACTCTCCAGGGAAATTCAAATACGTACTTGTATCTTCCAGGCGCCTTGGAAAGGTAACTGGCAGCTTTCCAGAGGGATTCACCTTGCCAAAAAGCACATTTGCCACTGCTTCCCCGGCGGTTTCCCCGGCCAGGAATTGCTCTACCACCGCATCGGCACTCTCCAGCCAGGGATCCATAGTCACCGCGTCACCATTGCTCAAGACTACAATGATATTTTTCTGCACCTTGGCCACTTCTTCAATCAGGTGAATATGAGAGGAATCGATCTCCAAATGCTTCCGATCAAAGCCCTCCCGGTCGTAGGCTACCCACAGGCCAGCGAAGATCACCGCTGCATCCGCCTTTGCCGCCGTTTCTCTGGCTTCTTGCAGCAGCTCCTCTGAGGTTTCATTTTTCAGCTCATAGCCTTTGGCATAGGTGAGATGGATATCCCCGGCTGATAACCGTTCCATCTCCTCATAGGGAGAGCTGATCCGGATAGGATTGACCAGGGTGCAGCCTCCCCCCTGATACCGGGGTTCTTTGGCAAACGCCCCAAGAACCGCTATGCTCTGATACTTTTCTTTTGTAATGGGGAGAAGATCCCTCTCATTTTTCAGAAGGATAACAGACTCCTCTGCCACCTTCTCTGACAACGCCCGGTGAGCTTTAAAATCTACTTGATCCGTGAAATTTTCCTGTTCCTTGGCCCGGAAAACCAGGCGCAGGATCCGTTCCACGCACTGATCCAGCACCTTCTCTGGCAGGCTGCCATCCTTCACCGCTTCTATAATCGACTGATTATTCCGTCGGTTTTCCGGCATATCTAAATCATTGCCGGCTTTCAGGGCTGCCACACGGTCTTTCACACCGCCCCAGTCGGACACCACTACACCCTCAAAACCCCATTCCTCCCGAAGGATATGGGTAAGTAGCACTTCATTTTCCGCCATCTGGACACCATTCACTTTATTATAGCTGGACATTACCGTCCAAGGTTTCGCATCCTTAATTGCCATCTCAAAGGGAGCTAGGTAAATCTCTCTAAGGGCACGCTCTTCTACATCAGAACTCATGTTGATCCGAAGGGTTTCCGCATTATTGGCCGCAAAGTGCTTGATGCTGGTGCCAGTTCCCGTTTCCTGGACTCCTTTTATTAGGCTTTTTGCAATGGCTCCGGTAAGATAAGGATCCTCAGAATAGTATTCATAGCCCCGGCCCCCAAGGGGGCTTCTCTTAATATTAATTCCTGGGGCCAGCAAAAGATTCACCTTAAAATACTGACACTCTTCCCCCAAGGCTCTTCCCATCTCCTGTACCAGCTCCTGATTCCAGGTGGAGGCCAGACAGGCGCCGGAGGGGTAGCACACTGCCTCATATTGATTGGTAATAGTGGGAGAATTCTGAGTTAGATCGGTCACCTTCAGGAAATCGGAGGTATCCTGCTTCCGCTCCTGATTCACCGGCTTCATAATCCGCACTCCATTGGAGCCGTCAGCCATCCAGATCTCCGGAATGCCCTTTTCTTCTATGGGCCTGGTCTGCCATAAGCCCAGGCCAGAACAGAGGGAGGCCTTTTCCTCCAAGGTTAACGTCTTTTGAATATTTGCTACTTTCTCATTGAACCGTTCCCTTTCATCAAAATTCGCGCCGTAATTTTTTTCATTATCTGTCATTTTATCATTCATCCTCCTGCTTTCAATCATTTTCTCGTCCATATCGTCCTCTTATCCCTTCACACCGCTGGATGCAAAACTCTCAATAAAGTATTTCTGGGTAAATAAAAATAGCAGAATCAGCGGCGCCAGCGCCAAGGTACAGCCTGCCATAATCAGGGCATAGTGGGTACTCTGAGCCTGCTGGAACCGCTGAAGCCCCACAGTAAGAGTCAAAAGTTCTTCCTTATTGCAATAGATCAGAGGATTTATGTAATCATTCCAGGTCCAGGTAAAGGAAAACAGCAGCAGGGTGACAAAACCCGATTTGGTAAGAGGCAGCATGATCTGCCAAAAGATCCGGAAATGGCTTGCCCCGTCAATTTGAGCCGCTTCCGTCAGTTCATAAGGAATCCCTTCATAGTACTGCCGCATCAAAAAGGTATTAAAGGCAGAGAAGATACCAGGAAGAATCAGGGCGTAAAAGGTATTATTTAAATGCATCTGTCCAAAATAAATATACTTAGGCAACAGCGTTACCTGAACCGGAACCATCAGAGTGGCCAAGTACACCCCGAAAATCAGGTTTTTCCCCCGGAATTTCAGTCTGGCAAATCCATAGGCCGCCGTGGTGGAGAGAAAGATGGTTCCCGCCAAAGTAATGCTAGTTACAATCAGGCTGTTTCGGTAATAGTTGGGAAAATCACTTTTCAGCCACACGGTAGCATAGTTATTCCAATTCACTGTCCTTGGAATCAGCCGGATAGGAAATTCCATCACATCCACCTCATTTTTAAAGGAGGCTGACACCATCCACAGGAAGGGGAACATACAAGCCAGGGCCAGCGCTCCTACCAGCAGTGTGGCCATACATTTCAGCATTATGGTTTTAACTTTTGTTTCCAATATCGCCCCTCCTACAGTGTATATTTTTCCTTCAGTTTCACCTGAATAGCAGAAACCGCCATAATAATCACAAACAGCAGTACCGCTGCCGCAGAAGCATAGCCAATATTGTGCTCCCGAAAGGCATAGTGGTAAATACAATAGACTAATACATTCGTGGCATATCCCGGGCCGCCCTCTGTGAGCACATTGATCTGGTCAAATACCTTGAAGGAATTGATGGTGGCCAGAATGGACACAAAAAGGATGTGAGAAGCCAGCAGAGGGATGGTGATGCAAAAAAACGCCTGCAGTCCATTGGCACCATCTACCCGGGCCGACTCATAAACCTCCTTGGACAGACCCTGAAGGGCCGCCAGAAAAAGAATCATATAATACCCTGCGTCATGCCAGATGGACATCAGAATAATCCCTGCCAAGGCGGAATTACTCTTGGTAAACCATCCAGGAAGTGATTTCACTCCCAGGGCAGCCAGCGCAGAATTTACTGGTCCTCCCTCCGGATTTAAAAGAATCAGCCATACATAGGCCACGGACACCATGGCGGAGATATAGGGCATAAAACACATCAGCCGCAGAGGTACCTTGCAGAATACATAGTTATTTAAAAGCACCGCAATCACCAGAGCCAGGCTCACCGAGATGGGCACATAAGCGATGGTATAGATCAGATTATTGATCAGCGCGGTTTTCAAACGCTCGTCAGACACCATCCGTCCAAAGTTTTCCAGGCCGGCAAACTCAATCGCCGACAGGCCATGCATCGGGTTCCATTTGGTAAATCCCAGCACAAGGGAGAACAGGATGGGTAGCGCCACAAAAATCAGGATTCCGATAAAATTAGGGATTACGAACAGATATCCAGCCCGCTCTTCCTGTAACTGCCTCCTGGACAGCTTCTGTTTCCTTCCTCTCATGTCTTATGTCCTATCCCTTCCCTTATTATTCCTCATTAGCGATGGCTTCATTGGTGATTTTCTCAATCTCCGCCAGCACCTGGTCTGCTGATTTCTCTCCGTTAAAGTACAACTGTGTCTGTTCCTGCATAGACTGCTGATATTCTGCCGCCGCCAATCCTGTAGGCTTCTGGCTCACTGCTGCCATATCTTCAAATAATACTCGTACATCCTCTACCTCTAATCCAGATCCCTCGATAAAGTTTTGAATCAGACTGTCATTATATGCCGGCTTGTAAGAAGGATAGTTTCCGGTTCCAGCGATTCGGGCCGCTCCTTCTTCTACCATATAGCGAATAAATCGCCATGCTTCTTCCTTATGTTGGGAATTGGCCGGAATCGCCAGGATGGTAGCCGCTACACTGAAATTATTCTTGCTCTCTACTGTTTCATCAAACCTGGGCATAGGAGCCACGCCAATGGAAAAATCGTGAGGATAATTTTCCTGGTCTTTGATATTTTGGACAATCCAGGATCCAGCCTGAACCATGGCACATTTGCCTCCCAGGAACGCTGAGGCCTGGCTGGCCTTGGTAGCGATAATCTGGCTAAAGGAAAGCTGGTATCCCAGGTCATCCATCTCTTTCCTGCGCTCCAGGGAAGTCTTAAAGCCGTCTGCCATAATATTACATTTTCCATCCTCTGTGTACCAAGGAGAAACTTCATTGCCCACTGGCGCCCACTGTCCGTTAAATGTGTGCGTGTAAGTTCCATAAATCTTAGCGTCTCCCTCGCCGCTGGTGAGCTTCCTTGCGGTTTCCATATATTCATCCCAAGTCCAGGATCCATCCGGGTAATCCAGTCCCGCGGCGTCAAACATATCCTTATTGTACCAGATTCCTTCCACTGTGGAGCGTAAGGGATAGCCGTAGGTCACACCGCCATAAGTGGCATAGTTTAAAATATCCCCGAAATTCCCTGTCATGTCGATGCCGTCTTGCTGGATAAATTCGTCTAGAGGCGCATACATCCCATTTTTCATACGCAGCATTTGCTCCCCGTCAGAACCTGGCATAACATCGATCTCGCCGCCTCCCATAGCCAGGATATCCAGTTGGGTCAGCTTATCTGACCCGTTGTCTGGGATAGCGTGATACTTCACCTCTATATCCGGATTTGCCTCATTAAAATCGTCAATAATCGTCATATCCATGGGTGCCCAGTCATAATAGTGGATCACCGTCTTCTCCCCGGAAGAGGCGGATTCTTCGATTCCCTCATCAGACGCTCCAGCCTTCTGGTTCGCCTGGCTGGTTTCGTTAGAGCCTCCATTACCAGTCTGCCCGCCTTCTCCCGCTAAACCTCCTTGGCATCCGTAAAGCGTGCTGGCCGCAAGGGCTACTGTCAGTGTGATGGCTAAGATTTTTTTCATTCTTACTCCTCCTTCGACTTTCTTTGTTTTAATAACGTTATAATATGATACCAGGGTCAGACGGTCGAAAATCTGGCGCAGGCTTACTTGCGAGAAGATTTTTAACCTTGGTATTATCTTTATTATAACTGCACAAATTTTTTCCACAAGGAGGCCAATTTTATATATGTTCTGCTTTTTTCATCACATAACAAAATTATTTCAGATTTCTTCTGTTTTTTTCAGAGGGAAGGTAATGATAATCTCTGTCCCCTCTCCCAGTTGACTGAAGATTTCCAGATAGCATGCCTCACGGTAACATAGATACAGACGGCGCATTACATTATAAAGGCCAATGGATTTCGTTTCCTTGTATTCCGTTTCTCTGGAATCCCACAACTGCCGCAAATAAGAAAGTTCTTCCTCTGTCATTCCTCTTCCCGTATCCTTCACTGAAATCACCAGATCCGCTTCCTCTCTGCTGCACCAGATCCGGATGGTTTCACAAATATTTTCCACCTCCAGACCATGTTTGATAGAATTTTCTACCAGCGGCTGAAGGATCAGCTTCATCACCTGGCAGGTATACAGTTCCTCCTCCACATCCACCACACAGGTCAGGCGAGAACCAAATCGGATCTTAGATAAGGCAATATACTGTTTGATATTGTCCAGTTCTGCCTTTAAGCTGGTAAATTCCCCCTTATTTTCTGTATTGGAGCGAAAGAATTTTCCCAAAATCCGAATCATCTCCGCCACCTCCCGATTTCCGTCCATCTGGGCCTTCCAGTTGATGCAGTCCAGGGTATTATAGAGGAAGTGAGGATTGATCTGCATCTGCAGGGCCTGAATCTGGCTCTCCTTCATGCTTAGCACCAGCTCCTGGTGAATCAGTTTGTTTTCGTACACTTGATTAGCCAGATCATGGATCTTCTCCATCGTCCGGTTAAATGACTGGTATAAATTAGAGAATTCTGTAATCCTGCTGTCCTCCTGAATCATCACATTCCTATGCCTTGCCTGCTTAAAATGCTCCACTAACACCTTTACCGGAACCCCGATATTGTGGGACAGCATCAGACCAATCATAGTAAACGCCAGAATTAAAATTATGCTTAAAATCAGACAGACACTAAACACGATTCCCCCTTCTCTGGTGATCTCAGAACGTTTGGTAAGACAGACATAGTTCCAGCCCCGATCCTGAATTTGTTTCTCTGTCATAGCATATTCCGCCCCATCCATGGTAATATAACCATCCGCCCCTACCTGATAGAAAAACGCTTCCCCTACCTGCTCCTTCCTTTGGCAACTGATGATCCGCTCATTTTCGTCCAAAAGAAAAAAGCGCTTGGTATATACATCCACATCATCCGCCACAATGTCAGAAAACATCTCCGCATCGATATAGATCATAAGATATCCAAGAGCCTTTCCCACAGTCATAATCTCATTTAATGTATTGTTTCTGCCGCTCTGCGCGGAAAAGATTTTCCGTACAATCGGAATTGTCATCACCTTGGCAGTGGAGGCGCTGTTTGCGTCATAGCCCATGGGCAACCACAGGCTTTTCCCGTAGGAATTCTCTATCTGAGGAAACCATTCATAATCAGAAATCCGCACATTTTGATCAAAGGTTTCCTTGCTGCCAATCACCTGCCCATCATTTGAAAAAAGCACCACATTCACACAGTCATACAGCGCCCGGTTTAGACGGCTGTTATAAAACAGGCTACTATTCACACGCATACGGACCTGGTCTAAGTCCATAGGCTCTCCTCTGCCATACTCATAGGCAATGAGGATGGACTGGATGTCACCATCAAAGGCCAGAGCGGCAGAGATATTTTCCGCCTGGCCGCTTAAGTAGTCGGTTGTCTTGCATAGTTGTGATACCAGCCAGGCATCTCCCGCCTGAGTCCTTTCCCTGGCGTTTTTTACAATTCTGGAATAAATTCCCAATCCAGACAGGCAGATCGTGGTTATTATGGCCGCGATAAAGATCAGGAGCAGATACACCTTCAGCGAAAGTTTCTTTCTCTTTTTGTTCATGCCTCCTCCTTTCCCCGTAATCGGGCAATGTAGTCTGCCGGAGAGCAATGATAATATTTCTTAAAGGCATCCGTAAAATACCTGGGATTTTTATAACCAGTCATCCGGGCAATCTCGTAGATACGGTATTTTCTGGACAATAGAAGAAGACGTGCTTTCTCCATCCTCACCATCACCAGATGCGCTTTAAAACTGTGCCCCTCAGCCTTGGTAAAAATCGTAGATAGATAGCCATAGCTGATATTCAGACGGTTAGCCACGGAAGCCAGACTTAGGCTCTCATCCCCATATTCCGCCTCAATCATAGATTTTGCCTTCCCAGTCAAAAGATTTCGCATATGATCCGAATGGTTCCAAAGAGATTTCCGAATATTGTCCATATCCTGCCAGAACTGCTCTCTTAAGCGCTCTGTCTGCCGCTCCCCATCCATCCTCGGATCCCGTTCCAGCTTCCCATGCCCCGCAAACCAGTAAACCTTTTCGTCATGATCCAGATCAAAATATTCCAACAGCTTGATAATAATATCCGAATAGAATTGGGCAATATCTTCCTCTTCGCAAGATGACAAAATCTGATCCAATTCCTTCATCTGCTGGTTATTCTGGAAGATACGCCCATTTTCCAGATGTACAGTCATCTCCTTTCGAAACGCCTCTACTGCCTTCCATTCCTTCGGATATTGCCGTTCCTTTTTTCTTCCCCTGCTTCTTCCCCTCTCTTCTTCCTGGGATGCATGCCGTTCCTTGTCTAAACTCTGCTTTAGCTTAAGAAAAACAGCCTCTACCTCTTCCTGCCCTAAGGGCTTTAGCAGATAGTCTTCTGCCTTTAAAACCAGCGCCTGTTTAACCAGCTTAAATTCCCCATACCCGCTGATCATCACCGCCTTAACATTTCTCTGATATCCTTTAGCCGCTTCAATCAGCTCCAGGCCACTCATCTGAGGCATCCGAATATCTGTAAGAATCACATCTACCGGATGGCTTTTTACATATTCCAGGGCATCTATCCCGCTCTGAAAGATTCCATTTACAAAAAAGCCCATCCTTTCCCATCGAATCACCTGCTCCAATCCCTTGCGGATCAGCTCATCATCGTCCACAATAATCACCTTATACATAACCCTCTCTCCCACCTGTACCTTTCACAAAAACGGTCCTCTTATTCCCCTTCTATTATTATAACGAAGGGAATTTCATGCCGCAATGTGAGATTTTTGATATTTATTCCGATTTTTTCATGGTTTTCCTAATTTAGTAGAAAGGATGGTATAAAAGCGAAATTGTTATTTAATGGAAGCCTCCATAGAAAACACACATCCGCAATAATTCTGACGGTAAAGACCATATTCTTTTGAAAGTTCAACAGAACGGTGATACCCGTTTTTTTTCTTAAAATCGGAATTTAAATAAGAAATTCCATAACAGGCAGCAAGCTCCTCCCCGATTTCATTCAGTTTAGCCGCATTCTTTAAAGGGCTAAGGGAAAGGGTTGTTGTAAAATAGTCATAGCCGCCTGCTTTTGCTTCCTTGGCCGCCTCTTCTAGTCGCAGCCGATAGCACAAAAAGCACCTTTCCCCTCCTTCCCTGTCTGATTCATGCCCTTTTACGGTTTGATAAAACCGTTCCGGCTCATAGCTCCCCTCCAAATAAGTAATGGTATGCTTGGAAGGCATTGCGGCGATAAACCGTTCCTGCTCATCGGCCCGCTTCCTAATTTCCTCAGGCGGATAAATATTGGGATTGTAATAAAAGACTGTAATGAAAAAATACTGGGATAAGTACTCCAGCACATAACTGCCGCAGGGCGCACAGCAGCTATGCAGCAGTAATCTAGGAACACGCCCTTCTTTCTGGCAGGACGCAATCACCTGCTCCAATTCTTTTTGATAATTTCGTTTATTCATCGATTTCCACCACCTTGTATACCATAAAATAAAAAATTCCAGATCAAAAAGCGCCGCAAAACCCAAAACCGAATTTTGCGGCGCCTGCTCTGTTTTTATTTCCCCAACATTTTCTGATGTTAAGATTACAAAAAATCCCGAATCCGTTTACTTCTTACCGGATTTCTTAACTTCCTAAGGGCCTTGGCCTCAATCTGACGGATCCGCTCACGGGTAACGTTAAACTCTTTCCCTACCTCTTCTAAGGTTCTGGGATGGCCGTCTTCTAATCCAAAGCGCAGCACAATCACCTGGCGCTCACGCTCTTTTAAATCTCCCAGAAGCGCGTCGATATGCTCTCTTAACATAACAGACTCCACATTTCCTTCTGGCGTTACCACATTGCTGTCCGCCACAAAGTCGCCTAAATTGGAATCATCTTCCTCGCCAATGGGAGTTTCTAAGGATGCAGGTTCCCTGGCAATCTGCATAATCTCCATTACCTTATCCTCAGACATTTCCAAAGCATCAGCCAGCTCAGCCACCGAAGGCTCATAACCCAGTTCCAAAGTCAGCTTCCGCTGCATTTTGGACATTTTGTTAATCGTTTCGACCATATGCACCGGAACACGGATGGTTCTTGCCTGATCCGCCAACGCCCTTGTTACGGACTGACGGATCCACCAGGTAGCATATGTACTAAGCTTGTACCCTTTTGTATAATCAAATTTTTCTACTCCTTTGATTAGCCCCAGGTTTCCTTCCTGCACCAGATCCAGAAAACTCATGCCTCTTCCAGTGTAGCGTTTGGCAATACTGACCACTAATCTTAAATTGGCTTCAATCAGACGTTCCTTGGCATACTCGTCGCCTTCAGCTTTTCGTTTTGCCAGCCTCAGTTCTTCCTCCGCGCTCAGAAGAGGAACCGTGCCAATTTCCTTCAGATACATGCGGACCGGATCCTCCGTTCCGATTCCCTCCAAAAGATCCACGGCATCTAAATCAATATCCAGCTCCTCATCCTCAGCATCTTTCATGAAGCTGTCATCCGAGTCATCCAAAAGCAGAGGATCTTCAGATAACGCATTCTCATCAAATACCGGTACCACGTCAATGCCGCGATTCTCCAGGTAACTATAAATCTGGTCTATCTGCTCAGGTGACAGGCTGTCGCCTGCAAAGAAATCATTGATTTCTGTTGCATCCAGGGCATTATGCCTGGTTTTTGCGAACTCAACGAGTTTGCCCAGCTTCTCTAAAAAATTGTCTTTTTCCACTTATAACGTCCTTTCGTTAAGAAGTCTGTAAAAACCTACACAACTTTTCATTATATACGAAAATGATCTATTTTTCAACATTTTTCTCATATAAAGATAAATTTAATATATTCATCCGTTCCCGAAGATTGATAATTTCCACTTCCGTCCTGCTGCCTCCGAATTCACCGTCTAAAACCCAGTCCACCGGGTCCTTGGAAGTAAACTTCAGCCTGCTGGTCTTAAACTTATAAACATAATCATTGGGCTCTTCTTTTAAAAACATATAAGAAATAATGTTGCTTAAATCCTTAGGCGTCCGTGGCTTCCGGATCAAAAGGACTTCAAATTCCCCGTCATTTAAAGCAACCGACTGGGTTACCAGGCCTTTGAACCCTCCAACGCTGATGGTATTGGTAACCATCCCAAAAACGAACTCTTCTTCCAAAATCTGCCCGTCCCACTCAACTTTCATTGGATAAGCCTTTAAAGCTGCCAGGCTTTTCACGCCTTCCAGCACATAAGCCTGATGTCCCAGCAAATTCTTTTTATCCTGGGATGTTTGATAGGAAACCTCAGTAAACGCCCCAAAAGCCGCAATATAGATGAAATATTGTTCCTGGCAAAAATCCCCAATATCAATGGGGTACGGTACTCCAGACAATACGTTCTGGGCCGCCTCCATCATAGCTTTCGGAATCTGCAAGCTGGACGCGTAGTCATTGGTTGAACCTGCCGGGATATATCCAAGGCAGGGCGGGGTTTTCAGTTCCATTAACCCATTGATAACCTCATTTAACGTACCATCGCCACCGCTGCATACTACCAAATCCATCCCTTCTCCAAACTGTTTTACCACTTCTGTGGCATCCTTTGGTTTCTGGGTAATATGGATCTGGATCTGATACCCGGCACCGGAAAATAAATCCAAAATTTCAAGCAATTTGTTACGGATTTGCTCCCGCCCGGATCGGGGATTTACAACAAAAAGCATTTTTTTCATAATACGGAACCGCCTCTTTTCTTTATTTTGCCTTAAAAAGGGCTTTCCTATACGCAAGAAATGCGTTAGGAAGGGGATATTTTCCTTCTAATTCCTGAATATCCGCTAAAACAAAGGATTCGGGAAGGGAATTTCCAAGCCGGATCCCATATCCGATCATGTGCCACTCCACATGGGAAAAGACATGTTTCGCTTCCCCAAGAAACTCAACCTGCTGGATCTGTTCTTCCGCCACGCCTATAATTTGGGATATTTCCCTATTTTTTTGCGTACCTTCCCCAAATGACTCCAACTGTACATGCCCTTCCACATTGGGAAATTCATAAAGAGCCGCCAAAAGACCCTGGTCAGGCCGCTTTCTCAAAGCCACCCATTCCTTCTCTTCCTTCTGGCCGCTAATTACGAATACGGTCTTTTCTTCAATTCTTCTGCCCTTTTTCGTAGATTTTACCGGAATTTCATCCCATAAGCCCTTCTTTCTGGTTTTACAGAGCGAGGAAAGGGGACAAAGGCTACATTTAGGCGCCCCGTTGGGAATGCACACCAGAGCACCTACCTCAAAAAGGCCCTGGTTAAAAAGACCTGGTTCCTTTTGCTCCATAGATGACAACAGCAGCGTTTCAAATTTCTTTTTTGTCTGAGGTTTTCCTATATCCTGGCGGCTTTCCAACAGCCTGGATAATACCCGCATCACATTGCCATCCACTGCCGGAACCGGGATTTTGTAAGCAATGGAGGCCACCGCTCCTGCTGTATACGTTCCGATCCCCGGAAGCTTTAATAAGGCTTCATATGTTTTTGGCATGGCGCCGCCATATTCCTCCATCATTATAATCGCTGCTTTTTTTAAATTTCTGGCTCTGCTGTAGTAGCCAAGCCCCTCCCAAAGCTTTAAAAGCACTTCTTCTTCTGCCTTGGCCAATGCTTCCACATCCGGAAATTGTTCCATGAACCGTTTAAAGTAAGGCTTTACTGCCTCCACTCTTGTCTGCTGAAGCATAATCTCGGAAATCCACACCGGATAAGGATTCTGGTTTGTTCTCCAGGGGAGCGTTCTGGCATTGGAAGCGAACCAGGAAAGCAGCGGTCTTGCGATAGCTTTTACGCGCTCTTCTTCACTCAGCTCCTGTCCTTCCGGTTCCATAACCGGAAGCAGGCGGTAAAGCTCTTTTACCGGAGAATACTCTTTAAACATATCCATAAACGCCTCTCACAGAAACTTCCCCTGCTAAAACCGGGCGAATCTGGCCGTCAGGAAGCTCTACCAGAAGTTCGCCGTCTTTATCAATCCCACGGCAAATCCCCTTATAATAGCCTGCTGGATCCAAAACTAAAACCTCCCTGTTTTGGTTTGCCAGCATCTCTTCATACTCTTCCTTTAGATTGGACAAATCATTCGTTTCCAAAAACTGTTCAAAATACGTTTCAAACCATTCCATAACAGCGGCAATCAACTGGCTGCGGTTTACCCTTTTTCCGCCTTCAAGCCAAAGGGATGTTGACTTATCCCGTATTTCCTCCGGAAACTCCTGTTGATTTACATTAATGCCGATTCCTGTGACAATATAATGGATTCGTTCCATCTCTGTACTCATCTCTGTCAGAATCCCACAGATCTTCTTTCCATTTATTACCAAATCATTCGGCCATTTAATCAGCGCCTGCAGCCCAGCTACCTGGCATACGGCCTTTGCCCCAGCCATCCCGGCAAGGAGTGTAATCATTGAAGCACAGTAAGGCGGGATATCCGGCCTCAGCAAAAAACTCATGTAAATACTGCTTCCAGGGGGAGAAGACCAGCTTCGTCCCCTTCGGCCTTTTCCGGCCATTTGGCTTTCCGCTACTACTAAGGTTCCTTCCGGCGCCCCTTCCCGGGCAAGTTTAGCAGCCTGGATATTCGTAGAATCGGTTACTGGAAGGTAAACCAGATTTCTGCCCATCCACTTAGAGTTCATCTGGCTTCCAACTTCAGCTTCTGTTATCACATCAGCCACCTGGATTAACCGGTAGCCTTTATTCCGAACCGCTTCGATTTTATAGCCCTCCTCTTCCAACTGCTTCATCACTTTCCAAACCGCTGTTCTGGAAACTCCCAGGCGTCCGCATAAATCCTGGCCTGACACAAATCCCCCAGCTTCCTTTAAAATGGTCAATATTTTCGTTTTCATTTTTTATCTCCAGATACTCAACGCACTGATGGCAGAAAGCAGCACCAGGCTGATTCCAAAAAGCAGCAGCCCTGCACCAGAAAGCTGTTTTTTCCGATCCCTTCCGCTCCTTTTTATTTTTACCCAGCCATTTACCAGGTTTAAAATCGCTGCCAGCATAAAAATCACCGGAAATAGCACAAGATTCCGATCTGGATTCAAAAAGGAAAACACGGCAAGAATCACGATCAGAATCCCTACTGTTATATGAAGAAAATCAAGAAAAAAATCCATGCTCCGGCTGCTCCGGCTGCTGTGTCCTTTTATTCCCTGTTCATACATGGTTATGCTTCCCCTAATGTGGCCGCCATCACAGCTTTAATGGTGTGCATCCTGTTTTCCGCCTCATCAAACACCTTTGACTGGGCCGACTCAAATACTTGATCGGTTACTTCCATATCCTGGATACCAAACCGCTCCCCCATCTCCCTTCCAATCTTAGTTTTTAAATCATGGAATGAGGGCAGGCAGTGAAGGAATATCGCCTCTGGTTTAGCCTGCTTCATTACCTGGTCAGTTACTTTATAAGGCGAAAGTTCACGGATCCGCTCCTCCCAAACTTCATCCGGTTCTCCCATAGACACCCACACATCTGTGTAAATCACGTCTGCGTCCTTTGCCCCTTCTGCCACATCTTCTGTTAAGGTGATAGAGGCGCCGGAAGACCTGGCGTATGCTTTGCACTGGTTTACCAGCTCCTCATTAGGGAAATACGCTTTCGGCGCACAGGCTACAAAATCCATTCCCAGTTTTGAACAGGCAATCATCAGGGAATTTCCCATATTATAGCGGGCATCTCCCATATATACCAGCTTTACCCCTTCAAGCCTTCCTAAATGTTCCCTTATGGTCAGCATATCTGCCAGCATCTGGGTTGGATGGTATTCATTTGTCAATCCGTTCCAAACCGGAACCCCGGCATGTTTTGCCAGCTCCTCCACGATTTCCTGGCCAAAACCCCGGTATTCGATTCCCTCATACATGCGGCCCAGCACCCTGGCTGTATCGGCAATGCTTTCTTTCTTTCCGATCTGGGAACCGCTTGGATCCAGGTAAGTGGTTCCCATTCCCAAATCATGAGCCGCCACTTCAAAGGCACACCTGGTTCTTGTGCTGGTTTTTTCAAAAATCAATGCTACATTTTTTCCTCTATGAATATCTACCGGAATCCCTTTTTTCTTTTTATCTTTCAAATCTGCCGCCAAATCCAGCAGATAGAGAATTTCTTCCGAAGTAAAATCCTTTAATGTTAAAAAGTTTCGTCCCTTTAAGTTCATATTATTTCCTCCTCACGCAAATTAAGCCAAATTCGCCATTTTGTCTATAATTACAAAATTACTATATCTGCAGGCCTCTGTCAAGACTTCTCAGCTTTTGATGAATCTTTAACAGCAATTCCTCCACTGTATATACCTGAAATCTGGAAATTCGCAGCTTCCTTGCTAATGTTTCCAGAATCAAAAGATATATATCCCGATAGTCCCACTGCCCTTTCAGTCCTTCCCGGGCAGCAAGGGCCGGAAAAATTTTCTCGGTGCAGATCCGGTATTTGCCAATATCTTCCAACTTGTATTCCTTAAATTCCGGCTCCAGGTAACTGGAAAAAATCTGGATTTCCGACATCATCTTGTCAAAATAGTAAGCTTCGCTTCCTGGCGCGTAAATATAGTACCGCTTTCCCCCTAATCCATAAAGGAGCCGTTTGCCGTCTAAATAGCCAAGGGTCATATTTTTTCTGGCTTTCTTTCGATCAAATTCCAAAATCCCCCCAAGGCTCTGGCGAGGCGCAATGTGATAAAGAGTTACATTCTCCGGAACGGTAAAGAAACGCTCTGTATCCAGGCCCGGGCCGTAAATTCGGATTACAATCAGATCCTGATACCCCTGGTTAGCCAGAACATCTACTGGAACATTATTGGCTCCTCCTCCGTCGGTATAGCGTTTGCCTCCCAGCTTTTCTGATTTAAAGACGGGAAAATAGGCGCTGGCAAGGAGCATATCTCCCATCTGACCGTCTGGTACATCTTTCATATTAATAATCAGGGATTTCCAGTCTGAAATTGAAATGGCTGATACAAACAGATCCCGGGCAGAGCTTCGAATTTTTCCTTCATTTACAACCTCATCAATCAGGTTTCTTAAGGGGGTGATATCAAACCCCCGGTCTTTTAAAACCCGTTTGGCTTCTGACAGGACATCCGAGATGGGGATCGCCTTTAAATCCCCTTTCCTTACACATTCCATCACCTGGTCGTCTATATCCATTACCTGGGAATAACGGATATTTTCCCAGATATATTCAGCATGTTCCAGATCATCCATGCACATTAGCGCCCCGTTTAACGCGCCTACGCTGGCCCCGGCAATTCCCCGTATCTTAATGCCGGCTTCCCGCAAGGCTTTCCAGGCGCCTATCTGGTAGGAGCCTCTGGCTCCTCCCCCCTCTAAAACGATGCCATATTCTCTGGATAAATCCAGTTTACAATCCATTCATTCTCCCATCCTTTGCGGAACTTTTTATAATGTTACGATATGATGTTAGTGTCAAAAGGTCTTTTGACTCTGATACCATGATATAAAGAAAAGGAAAGCCGCCCAAATGCTTCGGGACTCCCCTGGCATCTGTACAGCCTTCTTTTCACCACTACCTGTTAATTCCTGCCTTTGCGGCAAACCATTTACTTGTTAGATCCGATTTCAGCTAAAGACTTAACCAGACCTGCTGCCCCCTGAATCTCAGAAGGGATAATAATCTTTGTGGCTTTTCCATCAGCCGCGGCCACAAATGCTTCCAGGCTCTTCAACTGAATCACTGCCTGATCTGCCCCTGCTTCCTTAATAAAGCGGATACCGTCTGCCTGAGCCTTCTGTACCTTTAAAATAGCTTCCGCCTGGCCTTCCGCTTCTTTAATCTTTTTCTCTTTCTCAGCTTCAGCCCTGAGAATTGCGGCCTGCTTTTCTGCCTCTGCGTCCAGGATTGCAGATTCCTTCTTTCCTTCCGCCACCAAAATGGTAGATTTCTTCTCGCCTTCTGCTTTTAAGATAGCTTCCCGGCGTTCCCGTTCCGCCTTCATCTGCTTCTCCATGGCGTCCTGAATCGCCGCGGGAGGGATAATATTCTTAAGCTCTACCCGGTTTACTTTAATGCCCCAGGGATCCGTCGCCACATCAAGGGATGCCCGCATTTTGGCATTAATGGTTTCTCTGGAAGTGAGAGTCTGATCCAGCTCCAGATCACCAATAATATTACGAAGAGTAGTTGCCGTTAAATT
Source organism: uncultured Lachnospiraceae bacterium (assembly GCA_910589195.1). Taxonomy (GTDB): domain Bacteria; phylum Bacillota; class Clostridia; order Lachnospirales; family Lachnospiraceae; genus Caccovicinus. Next base: position 10,105 of record CAJUTC010000041.1, on the reverse strand, counting down.
CTCAATGGCCATAATAGGGTTTTCCACACCGTAAGCATACAGCTTTGGATCGGTTATCTGGAAAAATACTACCGTATCAATCCGCATGGTAACATTATCTTTGGTAATCACAGGCTGAGGCGGGAAATCCGCTACCTGCTCTTTTAAGTTCACCTTTTTCGCAACCCGATCCACAAAAGGCATTCTGAAATGGATTCCTACTGACCAAGTATCCAGATATGCTCCCAAACGCTCAATTACAAGGGCCTGGGCCTGAGGAACAATCTTAATGCAGGAAGAGAGTATAATCAGCACTACCACCAGCACAAAGATAATTGCCATAAAACCGCTTATAAAGGTTACCATTCCTTCCATAAAACATTACCTGCCTTTCCTAAACCTGAATATTTACTTTATCTTACTTCCTGTGCCAACACATCCATAATAAAATAAACACACATTAATTCTTTTCTGATTGTTCTACAATCAGCTTTACGCCTTCCACAGAATTTACCGTTACCATGGTGCCGACGGGGATCCTTACGCCTGCCTTAGCCGCCCTGACCGTCCAAGTCTGGCCGTTTAAAACCGCCGCCCCAGTTCCTGCTTCATTATCCACTTCTTCCGTTATTCTGGCTTGTTTTCCCGCGATTTCTTCCACATTCGTTTTCTTGGTACGACGGTTTATATACTGAAGCGCCAAAGGCCTTGTAAGAAATAAAAGGCCAAAGGATACAATCACAAACGCTACTAGCTGGATCCGCCTGCCTACGCCTAAAATACAGAGAATCAGCCCTACCAGTGAGCCGCCAGCAAACCAAATGGTAGTCAGCGCAAAGGTAGCCGCCTCAATTCCCAAAAATACAACAAACGCAATCAGCCATCCTAAGATTCCCATTGAAAGCCCTCCTCTTTTTATGGAATCCTTATTTACAAGTTATTCCATCAGTATAACATACTCCCTATGGAAACTCAACTTACAATTTTATGACGTTTTATTTTGGCCTGCAGGAGCCTCTTTTTATTCATGGTGACGCCCTGACGCGGCAGGCCCCCCCTTCTCTGCCTGGCTGCCTCAAACATTAGGATCGAGGCTGCCATTGCTGCGTTTAAGGACTCTACCTGCCCTTCCATGGGAATCCGGATCCTCCCGTCCGCCATAGAAATCATTTCTTCTGTAAGACCTTTAGCCTCATTCCCAATCAGGAACCCGCACGGCTCTGTAAAATGCTCCAAATCATACGGGCGGCTGCCTTTTAAGCAGGCAGCATAAAGCCGGATCCCCGCTTCTTTTATCCGGATACAAGCCTGCCTCAGGTTTTCCACATATACAAATGGTACTCTGGAGGCTGAACCCATAGCGGATCGGATTACTTTTGGATTATAAATATCAGCTGTTGATTCGTCCATAATCACACCGGTAATTCCGGCCCCTTCGCCGGCTCTTAAGATTGTCCCTAAATTTCCGGGATCCTGTATGGTTTCCAATAGAATCAGATGGGCCTTTCGGGTCTGGTTTAAAATTTCTTCTAACGTGTAATGCTGCTGCTTTACCAATGCCAAAATACCCTGAGGAGTTTGGGTATCTGCCATTACTTTCATTACCGGATCCGATACTTGCTCCCAGCGAAACTTCTTAAGCAGTTCCTGATGGTCTTCTTCCTGCAAAAACCCTTCCGTAACATAAATGATTTCTGTCTGCTCCGGCTTAAGCTCTCTGCAAATCCGGAGCCCTTCTGCTACATATAAATCTTCTTCCCGCCTGGTTCTCGCCTTTTTCGCAAGGTTAGCCACACGGCGGACTTGCCGATTGGTTGTACTGTTTATCATATCGCGTTTTGCTTTCCTTTATCCACAGATTTGCAGTTCCTATGATGTTGGTGGCAAACGTTTTTTGTCACCTCTGATACCGGATTGTTCCCTGCTTTGCGTTCTCACAATCCTCAAAATATTCAAAATCCGCCCGATTTCGGCTGCTTTTTATGTTTTTGGCGGATCCATAAGTCAAAAATCCTCTTGCAAGCATGCTTCCGTCAGATTTTCCACCTTTTGCCCCTAATATCATCCTATTTGTTGGATCCGTTCCAAATCCTCCATCCAGATCCGTTTGCAGGCATCGCTTGGCATCCGCAGATCACCCCTTGGCGATACGGATACGGAACCTACCTTTGGCCCGTCCGGAAGACAGGAGCGCTTAAACTGCTGGGTAAAAAAGCGGCTGTAACATACATTCAGCCATTTCTTCACAGTTTCCTGGCTGTATTCCCCCGCAAATGCTTGGACTGCCATCCGGTAAATCTTAGAAGGCATATATCCGAAGCGTAGGATATAGTAAAGGAAAAAATCATGAAGTTCATAAGGGCCTACCAGATCTTCTGTTTTTTGGGAAATTTCTCCATTTTCTGGCGGCAGCAGTTCCGGGCTTACCGGTGTATCCAGCACATCTTCCAACACCTTTTTCAGTTCTTCCTCCCCGCAGGTATCCGCAAAATACCGAACCAGATGGCGCACCAGCGTTTTGGGAACGCCTGCGTTCACCCCGTACATGGACATATGGTCGCCGTTATAAGTTGCCCATCCTAATGCCAGCTCTGACATATCGCCTGTCCCGATTACCATACCGTTTATCTGATTGGCAATATCCATCAAGATCTGGGTCCGCTCTCTGGCCTGGCTGTTTTCATACGTTACGTCATGCTGGTCGGGGTCCTGTCCAATATCACGGAAATGGAGGGTTACCGCATCCTTAATCGCAATCTCCTGTAAGCTGGCTCCCACCTGTCTGGCAATTTGGCAGGCATTGTGATACGTCCGGTCAGTGGTGCCAAAGCATGGCATGGTGATACAGTGGATTTGATTTCTGGGAAGCTTTAACCAATCAAAGGCACGGACTGTAACCAGCAAGGCAAGCGTAGAATCCAGACCGCCGGAAAGACCTACTACAGCGTGGCCGCAGCCGGTATGCTCCAGACGCTTCTTAAGGCCCATGGCCTGGATCGACAGGATTTCCTCGCACCGCTTTTCCCGTTTCTGCCTGTCATGCGGCACAAATGGCGCTTTGTCAATATTTCGCTTCAACAGCCATGTGGTTTCTTTGGCCGCCGCCTCTTTCGTTCCTTCACCTTCTAACGAAAAGATAACTTCCATGTAGTTTTCCCGCAAGCGGCTGCTTTCTTTCTGTCCCGGAAATGCCCCCATAGCAACTGCCTGGCTCTGGGAGGGAAAAGTAGACATTCTTCTTCTTTCACTATTTAACCGTTCCAGATCCATGTCTGCAATCACCATTTCATTTACAAACCGCTTTGATTCCACAAGGCAGGTTCCATTTTCCGCAATGATGTTCTGGCCGCCAAAAACCAGATCCTGGGTGGATTCCCCTTCTCCCGCATTGCTGTAAATATAACCGCATACCAGCCTTGCTGACTGGCCGCAGATTAAATTGTGGCGGTATTCATCCTTGCCTGTGGTTTCATCACTGGCAGAGCAGTTCACGATTACCGTCGCCCCAGCCATGGCATGGCTGATGCTGGGCGGGCATGGCACCCATACATCCTCGCAAACTTCTGCTCCCACCACAAGCCAGGGAATCTCACGGCATCGAAATAACATATGGCTTCCCATATAAATCCAGTCTTTGAAATCCGGATCCCAGGTTTCAATCGCCTGGTCATTCCCTGGGCAGAAATTCCGCAGCTCATAAAATTCCGAATAGTTGGGAAGATGTTTTTTGGGGACAATTCCCAAAAGTTCTCCATGGCAGATAGCCGCTGCCCCATTATACAGCTTTCCGTCCATTTCCCAGGGAAGGCCTACAAAAATCAGCATATCCAGAGGTTTGGAAGCATCTATAATCCGTTTCAGCTCCTCCTTTGCCTTCCGGATCAAAGGAAGCTGCATAAATAAATCCTGGCAGGTATAGCCGGTAAGGCAAAGCTCCGGAAATACCATGATCTTCACCTGTTCATTGGCCCCTTCTTCTATTAGCTTCACAATTTGCTTTCGGTTGTATTCCGGATCTGCCACTTTAATCGTAGGGGTTGCCGCCGCAACCCGGATAAATCCATCTTTCATACGTATTCCTGCTCCTTCTTCTCTACTATTTTGATCATAAAAGCATTCTGAAAAACTCCTCTGCCCATGTTTTGCGGCTGAGCTTTCAAATATACTCATAGCAATTCCCTATTGTGTCCGGAAATTACCTTCTATTAAAAAGCAATTTTCAAACACGCTCTAGTATACTACATTATTCCCCAAATGTGAATTTCATTTTTTTATTTACATTCAACCGAAAATTGAGTAAAATATTGGAGTACTCTATGAAGGTGCTTATAAAAGCACTTGGGAGCGTGTCTGCTTGATCATCGGGCAAATTAACCCAGCTATTTGCTCATTAGGCTAACATGTTCATTTTCAGTCAAATGACGCAGAATGAAGAACGGAGGTGCGTTCCTTGAAGATATCCACAAAAGGCCGCTACGCACTAAGGATGATGTTAGAATTTGCCCTTAACCCTGAGGAATGTACTAAAATCAGCCAGGTAGCCAGACGCCAGCAAATTTCTGTAAAATATTTAGAACAGATTGCAACTATACTCTGCAAAGCCGGCTACATCAAAAGTATGCGGGGCGCCCAGGGCGGCTACCGGTTGGCTAAGGATCCCAGCCAGTATACGGTAGGCCAAATCCTGCGCCTGACTGAGGGCAGCCTGGCTCCGGTAGCCTGCCTGGATGATGAAATCAACCAGTGCAGCCGATCCGGCCACTGTGCCACGCTCCATGTCTGGACCGAATTAAAGGATGCCATCAACCAGGTTGTGGATCAGGTAACTTTGGCCGATTTAGTCAGGGAGCAGCGTTCTATGCCGGATGTAAATCTGATGTAGGTTTTCAAAAAGCAAACGATATTGATATTTCAGCAGGCAATTGAAAAACATCTATTTATTTCATTACAGAAAGGAAGGATACGTTATGAGATATGAAATAACAAAAGACTTAGAAACGGGAAACCCAATGATTGACAACGAACACCGGGAGCTGTTTAAGGCGGTTAACCAGCTATTAGACGCCTGCTCAAAAGGCCAGGGCAGGGCATCTATGGACTCTGCCACCCAATTTCTGCTCCGCTATGTGAACACCCATTTTTCCAACGAAGAGCGGCTTCAGCGAAACGCAAAATATCCTGGACTTGAAGCTCACCGGTCGTTCCATGAAAGCTACAAAAAAACGTTAAAAGGAATTATTTCCACAATTTCATCAAAAGATCCTTCTATGGCTGATTTAGGAACATTAAACAAGCATGTGGCGCTTCTTATCAGCCATATCCGGACAGAAGACAAAAAACTTAGCGCCTTTTTAAAGCAGGCATAAACGTTTGGAAAGGACTTTGCCTACATGGAACATGAATTTTCCAGAACCGAAATGCTGATTGGGAAGGAAGGGCTGAAACGGCTGAAGCACAGCCATGTACTTATTTTCGGCGCCGGCGGCGTAGGATCCCACTGCATAGAAGCATTCGCCAGAAGCGGTATAGGACGAATCAGCATAGTTGACCATGACGCGGTTTCCATTACCAACTTAAACCGTCAGTCCATTGCCCTCCATAGCACCATAGGACAAAAGAAAACAGAGGTGATGAAAGAAAAAATCGCCGACATTTTCCCTTCCTGCCAGGTTTTTACCTGGCAGGCGTTTGTCTTGCCGCAAAACCTGAATCTTCTGATGGAGGAAGTGGCAGCTACAGCCGGTAAGCAGCCAGATTACATCATTGACGCCATCGATACAGTAGCGGCAAAGCTGGCCATAGCAGAATATGCCACCAAAACCAAGATTCCCCTGATTTCTTCCATGGGAACCGGGAATAAACTCCATCCAGAGCTATTTGAAATTACCGATATTTCGAAAACCAGCGTATGCCCTCTTTGCCGTGTTATGCGCCGGGAACTGAAAAAACGAGAGATTCATTCCTTAAAGGTTCTTTACTCAAAAGAGCCTCCTATCCCCTCTCTTTCTGCTGGGGAAACAAACCAAACAGGGCGCCCCGCCCCGGGCAGCATCTCCTTTGTCCCTCCAGTAGCAGGTCTTTTCATAGCGGGGGAAGTGATCCGCATATTATCCGGAACCTGCTAAGTGAAAAAAGTGGCATACCCGAAAGGCTTTTTATCAGAACGGAAATTCAAAGGTCTTTCCTTTCTGATCCGATAAAAAATGAGAGCTGCCTTTCCCCCACAGAAAGCAGCTCTCCGGTCACGTTCAAAACCGTCACACTATTAGTTTAAACTTTGGCATCCCCATACCAAACTATCGTGTAAGGCACCCCGTTGTGCTTCTTACAAAATGTAATATAGCACTTTTCTACATAAATGTCAATGTTTTTTGTTATTTTTTATATAATTGATCCAAAAAATTCAGTTCTATTCTTTCAATTTCTCTCCTCAGTATCTTTTTTCATAATTTCGGTTAAGCCGGACATACTAATTTTGCTATTCTAAGTTGCCGGACAACTGCTTATTTAAGTATTCTTGTGTTTGAATAACCGGATAATTGGTTCATACACGAATTAACAAATTTCCCGACGAGGAGGAATCCTATGAATTTTTCTACTGATTTATCAAGCAATATCCAACATTTAAAAAACACCCTGCAGGTGGAAACATGCTTTGATGTGGTTTACCGGGTAGTGGAAATCGGCGGGCGGAAAGGATGCCTGTTTTTTGTAGATGGTTTGACCAAAGATGAAGTTTTGTTAAAAATCCTCCAGGTATTCCAATCCATCAAGCCGGAAGATATGCCAAACGATGCCCATGGCTTTTCAAAAAAATACATCCCCTACGGCGAAATCGGTCTGGTATCAGACGAGGAATCCACCATTACCCAACTCCTGACTGGTATTACTTGCCTGTTTCTGGACGGTTATGATAAATGTCTGACCATTGACTGCCGCACTTATCCGGCCAGAGGTGTTGGCGAACCAGAAAAGGATAAAGTGATGCGTGGATCCCGGGATGGCTTTGTAGAAACCCTGATTTTTAATACTGCCCTGATCAGACGCCGGATCAGAGATCCGAAACTGACCATGGAGATCATGAGCGCGGGAGAAAGCTCCCACACAGACATTGCCATCTGCTATATGCGAGGACGGGCCGATGAAAAGCTGCTGGCCGATATAAAAAAGCGGATTGAAACCCTTCATGTAGACGCGCTGACCATGAACCAGGAAAGCCTGGCGGAATGTATCTATCCTCATAAATGGTACAATCCTTTTCCAAAATTTAAGTTTTCAGAGCGGCCCGATACAACCGCCGCTTCGATTTTAGAGGGAAATATTGTAATCCTGGTGGACAATTCCCCGGCTGCCATGATTCTTCCCTCTTCCGTATTTGATATTATTGAGGAGGCCGATGATTACTATTTCCCACCAATTACCGGAACCTACCTGAGGCTTTCCAGAATGGCCATTTCCATTCTTACTTTGTTGTTAACGCCCCTCTGGCTGGTTCTGCTTCAAAACCCGGAATCCATCCCCTCTTGGCTTGACTTTATCCGCTTGTCCGATCCGCCCCATGTGCCTGTATTTTATCAGCTTATGATCTTGGAATTTGCCATCGACGGCCTAAGGCTGGCAGCCATCAATACTCCCAGTATGCTGACTACCCCTTTGAGTGTAATTGCTGGTATTGTATTAGGAGAATATTCGGTGAAATCCGGATGGTTTAACAGCGAAACCATGCTTTATATGGCTTTTGTAACGGTAGCCAATTACTCCCAGGCAAGCTTTGAGCTGGGGTATGCCCTTAAATTTATGCGGATCCTTATTTTAATTTTAACTGCCCTCTTTAACTGGTATGGGTTCTGGGCAGGAATTATTATCGCAGCCTGCGCTGTAGTCTTTAACCGGACGATAGCAGGGAAAAGTTATATTTATCCGTTGATCCCCTTCCATTTCAACGAAATTAAAAAGCGGTTCCTCCGGTGCCGGCTTCCTCACATAGAAAAGTAAGCAGTCAAGCATTATATCGTCCTGTAAAATAATCTTTGCGCTGCCAGATAAACGTTCTATCAAACAAACAAGCGGCTGTCTGTCTGCCTGATGGTCTTGTGAGCAGCCGCTTGCTTTCTGCTTCTTTCTCTCTGCTTCTTTCCAATGCTCTAAAAGATGGCTGCTTATTTCTTAATAAAATCTTCCCGCATGGGGGTAAAAATATCTAAAAGCTTTGTATCCTCTTGGGCAACTACCCCGTGGACTACATTCGGCGCTACATAGTAAGTATCTCCTGTTACCAAAATCTTGTCCTCCTGGCCTTCCTCCTGATATAAAAGAGAGCCGGAAATCAGATAGCCGATCTGCTCATGAGGATGGCTGTGTTTTGCGCCTACCGCCCCTTTTTGAAATGTAAGCTCTACTGTCATCAGATTTGGAGCATACGCCAGGATCTTCCGCTCTACCCCTTCCCCTGCCGGTTCCAATGGAATATTTTTGTTTTCTACATACATATGTTCTTCCTCCTGTTTTATTCTCAATATGTTTCTTTCACCATGCCTACAGCCGCTAGATTGTGGTATGTTTCCTTAAATTCTACTATGTCCACCGCCGTCAGGCTGCGGATAAGAGATACATTTCTTTATTCTATCATAGATTACTAAATTTGAAAACCAGGTGTATTTAAATCTTATTCCCATCATGCCACGCTCTCGTTTCATTGTGCGTAACTATTAGCAAAAGCGAATCCGGCTCTAAGAAAAAGTAATTGGCCGATTGATTCAACCTGCGCTATACTTATATTGATATAAACGGTGCTTAAAACGGTGTTATGACATCCGCATCCAAACGGGTCTTACACTGCCAAAACCGTTTTCAAACACGTTCTGAGAAAGAAATGAGGTTACAGATTAATATGGAAGGTTTTATCAATATGGTAAATGCCCAGCTTATCCTTTTGGTCTATCTGGCTGTTGGAATGTACTGCCGCGAAAAAGAGTTGATTGATTTAAAGACAAAGCAAAAATTAGTAGACTTTATTTTAAAAATCACGCTGCCATGTATGATTTTTAATTCGTTCAATAAGACCTTAACTCCTGATGTGCTGAAAAAAACTGCTATGGCTTTTTTTGTGGCTTTCTGCATTGCTATCCTGTCTTATATAGGAGGGAATATCCTTTACCGCCGCTTTCCCAAAGAGCGCAAAAGCATTCTCCAGTACTGCACTCTAGTAAATAATTCCGGATTTTTAGGCATGCCTATGGTATCTTCTGTTTATGGGGCAGATGGCCTTCTATATGCGTCCATTTTTATTATTCCCAACCGGATTATGATGTGGACTGCCGGCCTTTCCCTGTTTACTTCCTCAGATTTGAAAAGCAAGTGCAAAAATATATTTTTAAATCCCTGCATTATCACTGTATTTTTGGGACTGGCACGCCGGATTTTAAATCTCCCTTTCCCGGAATTTTTAGATAAGGCTATCGCCAACATTGGAGCCATTACGTCACCCCTCTCTATGATTGTTATCGGAACCATGTTAGTTGGAATTTCCTGGAAAACCCTGCTGGAGCCGAGTATTTTTTATCTGGCGTTTGTGCGGTTATTAGGCCTGCCCTTGATTGCCTTGATTTTAATGAAGTTTTTGCGTTTTGACCCTATGCTGACTGGCGTTTCTTTGATTCTTACCGGAATGCCTGCCGGAAGCACCAGCGCCTTGCTAGCCGCCAAGTACGGCGCTGACGAAGATTACGCGTCCCGGTGCATTATAACCACCACTTTAATCTCTTTGGCTACGATTCCTGTTTTAATGCTGCTTATTTAACTTTACCCATGCTCTGGGACACGGCCACGCAAAACTGAAAGTTTTTGCTTTACAGGACGCATTTTCCTATAAGACAAGAACAACCCCGGCTGCTTGCTTACGCTTATCTGTAAGGATAATGCTTGTGCAAAAATACCGGGGTTTTGTTTCTCCTATCATTGGTTCTTCTATAATTGGTTATTCCATAATGTTGGTGTTAAAAGATCGTTTGCCATTATCGTGCCGGAAAGCAGCGATCTCATAACTTTCCTATGATGTCAAAGGTTTTATGGAACTACCGTACCAGGCATGGCCTTTTTGGATCAAACTTCCAGCCAGGAATCAGAT
>CAJUTC010000040.1 GCA_910589195.1 uncultured Lachnospiraceae bacterium | reverse complement strand
ATCTGATGGCTGGTGTATCCGTCGTGGAGATAGGGGGGCTGTCTGAACTGTTACAATGTTCAGGCTGTGCGTATGCACAGCCTGTTTCTGTATCTTGACAAATGACAGATTTTAGGTTACATTATACATCAGGCTACAGGGTGCTGCTATTGCGTTCGTGCTTATTACTATGCGTGCGTTAGTCTTTTTGGCACCATTATTTTTCAGATACGCTCTGGGAGAAAAGGCCTTAAGAGGCAAACGGGCAGGATAACAGCAGCAATTGTTTTGTTATTGACAGATGACAAGGCGTTGTTGCTTTTTTCTGTCATAGGAATGTTCGTTAACCATACTGGGTACAAAAGCCCCTTACAGGTCAAGCTACGTATTCAAAATAGACAAAGGAGTAACAACCAAATGATGAAAGAAGCAGATCGTTCCTGGTACAGCAAAGGAATCCGTGACGGGATTCCTATTGCCCTTGGGTATCTTGCGGTATCCTTTACATTGGGAATCGCGGCGGGAAACGCAGGGATCGGTTCATTTCCCGCAGCAATGATGTCTTTGATGAATTTGACCTCGGCTGGTGAGTTTGCGGCGCTTGGGCTGATGACAGCAGGGGCGGCTTATGTGGAAATGGCAGGAACCCAGCTTGTGATCAACCTGCGCTATTTATTAATGTCCTGTGCCCTTTCCCAAAAGCTTTCACCGAACATGCCGTTTTTCCATCGGCTGTTTATGGCTTACGGGATAACCGATGAGATTTTCGGGATTTCAACGGCAGTAAACGGAAACGTAAACCCATTTTATATTTACGGAGCCCTGACGGTAGCGGTTCCTGGCTGGACTCTTGGAACTTGGCTGGGGGCAGTGTCGGGAAATATTCTTCCGGGAAGGGCGCTGAGCGCGTTAAATGTAGCCATTTACGGCATGTTTCTTGCGATTATCGTGCCGCCGGCCAGGAAGGAAAGGGTACTTGCAGGCATGATATTGATTTCGATGGCAGCCAGCCTGCTTGTTGCCCGTCTTCCTGTAATCAGCCAGATTTCTTCTGGCATGCGGATTATGATTTTGACAGTGCTGATTGCGGGAGCCGGGGCTTTTTGGTTCCCAGTAGGGGAGGAAGAGCCAGATACGGAAGGGAAAAAGGAAGAAAGGCGGAAGGTTATTTCAAATGAAAGGTAATGTTTATTTCTATATTTTAGTAATGGCCGCGGTCACATATCTGATTCGCGTGCTTCCTCTTACATTAATCCGGAAACCCATCAAAAACCGGTTGATCCGCTCATTTTTATATTATGTTCCTTATGTAACCCTGGCAGTTATGACATTTCCCGGGATTTTAGACGCGACTGCCAGCGTGTACTCCGGGGCGGTAGGGCTTTTTGCTGCCTTACTTCTGGCTTTTTTTGGCGCCAGCCTGTTTCAGGTAGCGGCAGGCGCTTGCGGCGTGGTATTTCTTCTGGAACTGCTTTTGTATCATTAAAATAATGATGATACCAGGGTTAAAAGGCGGAAAATCCGATGCAAGCTCACTAGCAAGAGAATTTTTGCACTTGGGATCCGCCAAAAATAGGAAAAAGGGCCCGAACCGGGCGGATTTTAAATGTTTTTAGGATTACGGGAGCACAAAGTGCAAAGCAATCTGGTATTAAGGGGGCAAAAGACCTTTTGACCCCAACATCTAATGATTTGAGTATTGGAAAATGGAGGATTGGGATGTCAAATGTAGCGTATAACGCAGACAGCATTACCGTTTTAGAAGGCCTTGAGGCGGTGCGGAAGCGGCCAGGCATGTACATTGGAGGTGTGGGAAGCAAGGGACTGAACCATCTGATTTATGAGATTGTAGATAATTCAGTAGATGAGCACCTGGCAGGCTATTGCAGTGAAATTTGGGTGATTTTGGAAAATAATGGTTCCTGTACCGTCCGCGATAACGGGCGTGGAATCCCGGTGGGAATGCATAAAAAAGGGGTGGCAGCCGAGCGGGTGGTTCTTTCTACCCTTCATGCGGGAGGGAAGTTTGATCATGAGGCGTATAAAACCAGCGGAGGCCTTCACGGTGTGGGTTCTTCGGTGGTTAACGCCTTGTCAAAACGCCTGGAAATCCGGATCTGCCAAAATGGATTCATCCATTATGACGCATATGAGCGGGGGATCCCGGTAGTAGAGCTTGTAAACGGTCTTTTGCCTACGGCAGGCAAGACCAAGGGAACCGGAACAGAGATTAATTTTATACCAGATGGGGAAATTTTTGAGAAAACCCGGTTTAAGGCGGACTGGCTGAAAAGCCGCCTTCATGAAACGGCTTACTTAAACCCAAAGCTTACGATCCACTATGAGAACCGCAGATCAGGGGAAGAGGAAGGGGTAGAATATCATGAGCCAGATGGAATCGGAGCTTATGTGAAAGCGCTAAATCGTGGAAAAACACCAGTCCACGATGTAATTTACTTTAAAGGGTCTGGGGATCAGATTGAAGTGGAAGCGGCAATCCAATTTGTAGACGCGTTTGAGGAGAATATACTGGGCTTCTGCAATAATATTTTCACCCAGGAAGGAGGAACCCACCTGGTGGGCTTTAAGACCCGGTTTACCGCTATGATTAACAGCTATGCCAGGGAATTGGGGATTTTAAAAGAAAAAGATTCCAACTTTACCGGAGCGGATACCCGAAACGGAATGACGGCTGTCGTAGCTGTAAAGCATCCGGATCCCATTTTTGAAGGTCAGACCAAGACTAAGCTGGCCAGCGCCGACGCCGCGAAGACGGTCAATAATGTGGCGGGAGATGAGCTTTTGCGGTATTTTGACCGGAATCTTGAAGTATTAAAAGGTGTGATAGGCTGTGCGGAAAAATCAGCTAAAATCAGGAAAGCTGAAGAAAAAGCAAAAACCAATATGCTGACCAAGTCCCGGTTTTCCTTTGACAGCAACGGAAAACTGGCAAACTGCGAAAGCAGAGATGCCTCAAAATGTGAGATTTTTATTGTAGAGGGAGATTCAGCCGGAGGCTCTGCTAAAACTGCCAGGAACCGCCAGTACCAGGCCATTCTTCCCATACGCGGGAAAATCCTGAACGTGGAAAAGGCTTCTATGGATAAGGTATTGGCAAATGCGGAAATTAAAACCATGATCAATTCCTTTGGCTGCGGATTTTCCGAGGGTTACGGCAACGATTTTGATATCAGTAAACTCCGCTATGATAAAATTATCCTGATGACAGATGCGGATGTGGACGGAAGCCATATTGATACCCTGCTGCTTACCTTCCTTTACCGGTTTATGCCGGAACTGATCACAGACGGCCATGTTTATATCGCTATGCCTCCGCTGTTTAAAGTGATTCCAAAAAAAGGAAACGAGCAGTACTTATACGATGAAAAGGAACTGGAACGATACCGGAAAACCCATAAAGGAGAATTTACCCTACAGCGTTATAAGGGACTTGGGGAAATGGATGCGGACCAACTTTGGGAAACAACCCTGGATCCGGAGCGGCGAGTATTAAAACAGGTGGAAATCGAAGATGGGCGGCTGGCTTCTGAGATTACCCAGATGCTGATGGGCAGCGAGGTAGGGCCAAGGCGCCAGTTTATCTATGACCATGCGGAGGAAGCTGAGATCGATGCGTAAGGCATAGGCAGAGAATGCCACAGGCAGGAGGAATTATGGCGGAAACGATTATTAAAACAGAATATTCAGAGGAAATGCAGAGAAGTTATATGAATTACTCCATGAGCGTAATCACGGCCCGGGCCATTCCCGATGCCAGAGACGGCTTAAAGCCGGTTCAGCGCCGTGTGCTGTATGATATGAGCGAGCTGCGGATCCATCATGATAAACCACACAGGAAGTCAGCCCGTATTGTGGGGGATACCATGGGTAAATACCATCCCCACGGCGACAGCTCCATTTATGAAACCTTAGTGGTAATGTCACAGGATTTTAAGAAGGGAATGCCATTAGTAGACGGCCATGGAAATTTCGGCTCCATCGAAGGAGATGGAGCCGCCGCCATGCGTTATACGGAAGCGAGGCTGGAGAAATTCGCGGAAGAAGTTTACTTAAAGGATTTGGATAAAACAGTCCCTTTTGTTCCCAACTATGATGAAACAGAAAAGGAACCGGAAGTCCTTCCGGTTCGTGTCCCCAATCTTTTAATCAATGGTTCGGAGGGAATCGCGGTGGGGATGAGTACCAGTATCCCGCCCCATAATTTAGGGGAAGTGATTGACGGAACCATTGCCTATATTAAAAACCCAGAGATTACTTGCAAGGAGCTGATGGAGCTCCTGCCAGGCCCGGATTTCCCTACTGGCGGGATCATTGCTAATAAAAGCAGCCTGCCGGAAATCTATGAAACGGGCGCTGGGAAGCTTAAGCTTAGGGGACGGTTTGAGGTAGAGCTTGGGAAGCGCAGGTCTGACAAGGATAAGCTGGTGATCACCCAGATCCCCTACACCATGATCGGGGCCGGGATTAATAAATTCCTGGTGGATGTGGCGGATTTGGTGGAAAGCAAAAAGCTTCCTGATGTGGTAGATATTTCCAATCAGTCTAACAAAGAGGGGATCCGGATTGTACTGGAGCTTCGCAAGGACGCGGATGTGGATAAGATTATCAACCTGCTTTATAAAAAAACCAAGTTGGAAGATACCTTTGGGGTGAATATGCTTGCCATCGCTGACGGCAGGCCGGAAATTTTAAACCTGAAAGGTATTTTAAAACGATTTGTGGACTTCCAGCATGAAAACCATACAAAAAAGTACCAGGTGCTTCTGCAAAAAGAACTAGAAAAAAGGGAAGTCCAGGAAGGCCTGATCAAGGCTTGCGATGTAATTGACTTAATTATTGCCATTCTCAGAGGCTCCAAAAATTTAAAGGACGCAAAAGAATGCCTGACAAAAGGCGACTGTTCCCGTATCCAGTTCCGGACTCCCGGCTTTTTGGAGGACGCGAAAAAGCTAAGATTTACGGAACGGCAGGCAACCGCAATATTGGAAATGCGCTTATATAAGCTGATTGGCCTGGAGATTTTGGCGCTGGAAAAGGAACACAAGGAAACCCTTCAGAAAATTAAGCGGTATGAGAAAATTTTAAGCAGCCAAAAAGCCATGGATGATGTGATTATTGCTGACTTGGAGCAGATTAAAAAGGAATTTGCACTTCCCAGGCGTACTCAGATAGAGGATGGGAGGGAAGCGGTATATGAAGAGGAAGCGCCAGTAGTTTCTGAAGCGGTTTTTGTGATGGATCGGTTCGGATACTGTAAACTTTTGGATAAAGGGACTTACGAGAGGAACCAGGAAGGGGTTGACAGCGAATACCTTCACCGGATCCGCTGTATAACGTCGGATAAGATCAGTATATTTACCAATACGGGAACCCTTCATCAGATTAAAGTTTCTGACATCCCATTTGGCAAGCTGCGGGAAAAAGGGACACCGATTGACAATATCAGCCGGTTTGACGGAGGAAAGGAACAGATTATTTATCTGGATCGGGGGGAAGCGCTAAAGGGGCAAACTCTTTTATTTGCCACGAAACAGGCTTTGGTGAAGCAGGTTTTGGCAACGGAATTTGAAACTAATAACCGCACAGTGGCGGCAACTAAGCTGGCAGAGGGGGATGAACTTGTTTTTGTTATGCCAGTTAGGGGGAAACGAGATGTGGTGCTCCAGACAGACAGCGGTGTATTTTTGCGTTTCCTTTTGGAGGAAATTCCTCTTCTAAAGAAAACTTCTAAGGGAGTTAGGGGAATTAAACTGTCCGAGGGAGAATGCTTGGAGGCGCTTTATCTGGCAGAGGATCAGCCAGTTGCGGTTTATAAGGGAAAAGAAATCCACTTAAACCGTTTGAAAATGGCAAAGCGGGATGGAAAAGGAAGCAAGGTTCGGCTGTGAGCGCATGAATGAACGGAAATGTCTTTGTAAAACAGACAAATGTATTTTTATGGCGAATTGCTCTTGCATTTTTTCCGGTTTTGTTATAGGATAGGTTTCAATGTTTCATACCCTTGTGTGCTCGTTTCATTTTCCGCACATTCCCTGAGGGTACACAGCAGACAGAATCTACAGGTGAAAGAGGAGAATATTAATGATGGAAAAGAAGCTAAAAGTGGGCGTACTGGGCGCTACTGGTATGGTTGGGCAAAGGTTTATTTCTCTGCTGGAGAATCATCCGTGGTATGAAGTGGTTACGGTGGCCGCCAGCCCCCGTTCCGCCGGGAAAACGTATGAGGAAGCGGTAGGAGGCCGTTGGAAAATGGCATCTCCTATGCCGGAAGCTGTAAAAAAGCTGGTTGTGATGAATGTAAATGAGGTAGAATCTGTTGCCTCGGGTGTGGATTTTGTGTTTAGCGCTGTAGATATGGGCAAGGAGGAAATTAAAGCCATCGAAGAGGCTTACGCAAAGACGGAAACTCCGGTAGTTTCCAATAACAGCGCGCATCGGTGGACGCCAGATGTGCCTATGGTGGTGCCGGAGATTAATCCGGAACATTTTGATGTAATTGAATTTCAAAGGAAGCGGCTGGGAACGAAAAAGGGCTTTGTGGCAGTGAAGCCAAACTGTTCCATCCAAAGCTACGCTCCGGTGCTTACTGCCTGGCAAGAGTTTGAGCCCTATGAGGTAGTGGCAACCACCTACCAGGCCATTTCTGGAGCGGGCAAGACCTTTGGCGACTGGCCGGAAATGGAAGGGAACATTATCCCTTATATTGGCGGCGAGGAAGAGAAAAGTGAGCAGGAGCCATTAAGAATCTGGGGTGAAATAAAGGATGGGGTGATTGTAAAGGCAAAAGAGCCTGACATTACCTGCCAATGTATCCGGGTTCCGGTTTTAAATGGCCACACGGCGGCTGTTTTTGTGAAATTCAGGAAACAGCCTACAAAAGAGCAGTTAGTGGAAAAACTGGTGAATTTCTCAGGCCTTCCCCAAGAACTTAAGCTGCCCAGCGCGCCAAAGCAGTTTATCCAGTATTTAGAGGAAGATAACCGTCCGCAGGTAACCCTAGATGTGGATTTTGAGAATGGGATGGGGATTTCCGTAGGGCGACTGCGAAAAGATTCCATTTATGATTGGAAATTTGTAGGATTATCCCATAATACTGTTCGCGGAGCTGCGGGAGGCGCTGTTTTGTGTGCGGAGCTTCTGACGGCAAAAGGGTATATTTCAGCAAAAGAATAGGCGGTAAAACGAGAAAAAAGGATATAAGACTCGGCTGTTGTCGAAGGAAAAGACAACAGGCCGAGTACTTTTATCTGCATTTTGTGTTGCCAGAATCTGCCGTATGCGTTATAATTTGGGAAGAGGACCGGGTTATTGATAAAAAAGTAACAAATGAAATTCAAGAAACGGGGGAATTACAAAATGGCAATTAAAGTAGAACGGTTCGGAGAAACTCCGGAAGGGAACCAGGTAGACCTATATACTTTGACCAACGAAAATGGAATCAGTGCTTCTTTTACCAACTTAGGTGGCATCTGGGTATCCATGATAGTTCCGGATAAGAATGGAGGGCTGGCTGATGTGGTGCTGGGTTATGACACAGTTGAACATTACCTGGAAAACCCGCCTCATCTGGGAGCTGTAATCGGAAGAAATGCCAATCGGATCGGCGGAGCTGCCTTTATGTTAGATGGCACCCGCTATGAATTGTATGCCAATGACGGCCCCAATAACCTGCACAGTGCCCCAAATTTTTACCGAACCCGGATTTGGGAGGTGGAACTGGATGAAAGCAGCCTGGGAAGCCGTGTTTCGTTTTCTCTGTTAAGCCCCGACGGGGATCAGGGGTATCCCGGAAATGCCCAGATTACAGTCAGCTATACGCTCACTGATGAAAATTCCGTTGTAATCCAGTATCACATGATTTCAGATGCGGATACGGTGGCTAATTTTACCAACCACAGCTATTTTAACCTGGCAGGCCATGAAAAGGGAAAAATTGAAACCCATCAGGTTTGGATTGACGCTGACGGCTTTACCCCAGTCGATTCCGTTTTAATACCAGACGGAACCATCATTCCAGTTAAGGGAACTCCCATGGACTTTACGGTTATGAAACCCATAGGGCGCGATATCCAGGACAATTATGAGCAATTAGCCATGGGGAACGGATATGATCACAATTGGGTATTAAACCATAAGGCGGGGGAGGTTTCTCTGTGCGCGAAAGTGTATGAGCCGGAATCCGGGCGGATTATGGAGGTATATACGGATCTTCCGGGGATTCAGTTCTACACGGCTAATTCCCTGACAGGGGATCTGCCGGGAAAGGGCGGGGCCGTTTACGGTTTCCGTTACGGATATTGCTTTGAAACCCAGTATTACCCAGACGCAGTTAATAAACCCCAGTTTCCTTCCCCCATTTTGCGGGCAGGGGAGGAATACCAGACAACAACAATTTATAAATTTTTATAATGGCAAGGATGCCGTAAAGCAGATGGCTGCTTTTGCGGCATCCCTTTCCCATTAAAAGATAGGAACGGAATGTCAAAATCATTATATATTGCAGAAAAACCCAGCGTGGCCCAGCAGTTTGCGGACGCATTAAAGATAAAAGGAAGGCGGCAGGATGGGTTTATTGAATCGGATCAGGCAATTGTAACCTGGTGCGTGGGGCATCTTGTTACCATGAGCTATCCGGACGCTTACGATCCGATTCTGAAGCGTTGGAGTATGGAAACCCTTCCCTTTCTTCCGGCGGAGTTTAAATACCAGGTGATTGACGGCGTGTCCAAGCAGTTTCAGATTGTATCCGGTTTGTTAAACCGGAAGGATGTGGATACCATATACGTATGCACTGACTCCGGGCGGGAGGGGGAATATATTTACCGTTTAGTGGCTCAGATGGCAGGCGTCAAGGAGAAGGCCCAGAAGCGGGTGTGGATTGATTCTCAGACTGAGGAAGAAATCTTAAGAGGGATCCAGACCGCCAAAGAATTGTCTGAGTATGACAGTTTAAGTGCCTCTGCCTATCTGCGGGCCAAGGAAGATTATTTAATGGGCATTAATTTTTCACGTGTCCTGACCTTAAAATATGGACCCCTGCTTTCCTCCTATTTAAAAACCAAGTCTACTGTGGTTTCTGTAGGACGGGTGATGACCTGCGTGCTAGGGATGGTGGTGCGCCGGGAGCGGGAGATTCGGGAGTTTGTAAAGACGCCCTTTTACCGGGTAATCGGAACCTTTGAATTGGAGGAATTTCATTTTAACGGGGAGTGGAAAGCAGTGGAAGGCTCCCGGTATTTTGGAACGCCGGCCCTTTATAAGGAAAATGGGTTCCGGGAGAAAAAGGATGCCCAAGACCTGATTGACAGCCTGATGAAAGAGCCGCCCATAACAGCCCGCCTTGTGAAAAAGGAGAGCAAAAAGGAAACGAAAAATCCGCCCCTTTTGTATAATCTGGCCGAGCTTCAAAACGACTGTTCCAAGCTGTTTAAAATCAGCCCGGATCAGGCACTTTTAGTCGTCCAGGAGCTTTATGAGAAAAAATTAGTAACCTATCCCAGAACCGATGCCAGGGTATTATCCACCGCGGTGGCAAAGGAGATAAGTAAAAATGTAACCGGGTTAAAGGCCTATAGCCCTGTATCAGCATTTGCGGATGAAGCGCTAAAACTGGGGCGATGGAAGGACATAGCAAAAACCAGATACGTTAATGACAAGCAGATTACCGATCACTACGCTATCATCCCTACGGGCCAGGGTCTGGGGGCTATAAATGGTCTGAAACCTCTTCAGGAGAATATTTATCAGTTGATTTGCAGGCGTTTTTTAAGCATTTTTTATCCCGGAGCTGTGTATCAAAAATATTCCCTTGATTTGGAACGGAAACAAGAGCATTTTTTTGCCAATTTTAAAGTTTTGCTGGATCCGGGATATTTAAAGGTTGCTGACATAAACTATGGTAAGAAGGAAGTGAAAAAAGACGCAGCGGATAAGGAGGAAGAATCAAAGGAAGATCAGGAAAATAAAAAAGACATGGAAAATCCAAAGTTTTTAGCGCTGCTGAACGGACTGAAAAAGGATACCATCCTGAGTATTTCTGATTTCGCCATAAAAGAAGGGGAAACTTCGCCTCCAAAACGATACACGTCTGGATCCATGATTTTGGCCATGGAGAATGCCGGCCAGTTGATTGAGGACGAAGAACTCCGTGCCCAGATCAAAGGGAGCGGGATTGGAACCAGCGCCACCAGGGCTGAAATTTTAAAAAAGCTGGCGTCCATCCAATATCTGGAATTAAATAAAAAAACTCAGGTTATTACGCCAACCCTTTTAGGAGAGCTGATATTTGAAGTGGTCAATGCTTCCATCCGGCAGCTATTAAATCCGGAGCTGACCGCAAGCTGGGAGAAGGGGCTGGCTTATGTGGCGGAAGGTTCCATTACCTCAGAAGAATATATGGAAAAACTAAACCGTTTTGTGGCCGGACGCACTATGGGTGTGAAACGACTGGGAAGCGGTTATGAGCTGCGGCCCAGTTTTGATTCGGCATCAGCATATTATAAAAATTGAAAGAAAACAATAAAGGAGACATAAAACAATATGATGAAACAAGAAGAAATGAAAAACACAGAGCTTTTTGATTTGACCCAAACTATCGGGGCAAGGTTATTTCAGATGTACCCTTATCCATGGGAGGTGCTTACCCATATTGGAAAATGCATTACTTCTATTGGAAAGCATCTTTCCGAGGACGAATATAAAAAATTAGGGGAAAATATCTGGATCCATAAATCAGCCAATCTGGCCCGTTCCGTTTTAATGACAGGCCCTGCCATTATCTGTGCCGGAGCGGATGTACGCCACAGCGCGTTTCTTCGGGGCAATACCATTATTGGCGAAAGAGCGGTGGTGGGCAATTCCTGCGAGTTAAAAAATGTGGTTTTATTTAACGGGGTACAGGTTCCGCATTATAATTATGTGGGAGATTCTATTTTAGGCTATAAGTCCCACATGGGTGCGGGAGCGGTAACCTCTAACGTAAAATCCGACAAAAACCTGGTTAAAATCCATGCCCTTGATGGGGATATAGAAACAGGGTTAAAAAAGGTAGGGGCTATTTTAGGAGATGGGGTAGAGGTAGGATGCGGCTCCGTATTAAATCCCGGTACGGTAATCGGAAAGAATTCTATGATTTACCCATTATCTAGTGTGAGAGGCTGCGTGGCGCCAAATTCGATTTATAAGAAACAGGGTGAAGTTGTAGAGAAAGAAGACCGGGAATAAGATTAAGAAAACAGCTTCCGCAGGGGAATAGGAAATCCCTTTGCGGAAGCTGTTTTTATGACCAAGTATCAGCAAAGCACACAGGCGGCGGGTTTGCCGGGTTTACTTTGTTTCAGGTGTAAATTTAACCACAGCATAGTCGCCGGCTCCATGGGAAACGGGGATCGAGAAGTAGATCTCTCCCTGCTTTTCATAGCTGAAAGAAGAGGGCCATTCTTTGGATGGATCACAGGGGAAATCAGCCCCTTCAAACATAGCGGTATAACCATTGAGATCGGTAAGTTTCCGCTCTTCTAAAACGGCGGATAAGGTCTGGCCGCTAAGGTTTTGGAACTGCACGTCGTCGCTTAGTACATAGCCTGCCATGGTGTAAGGATCCGTGTAATCGCTAAGACCTAGATCGCTACCGGAATTCAGATCGAGTGTGTTTGTATAAAATACGTTGGAAGGATAGGCGGCTCCCTCCGGCGAAACAGAACCGGTATAAAGGGCGGTGATCCGTTTCCGGGTGAGAGAAGGGACTTGGCATTTTATGGAGATTGCCGCTTTTTTGGAATCGGAGCAGTAGGCCTTTATGATAGAAAGGGCATTTTCTTTTAACTTCTGGTTTAGCTGCGCTTCCTTAGTTTCATCGCCTATGTTGGACAAAACGGGATACTGGATCGAAATGGAATCTTCGGTGTACTGCTGGATTGCGTAGGAAATGGATTCCGCCTGGTTTTGTCCAGACTCTGGCTGGGTGGCGCTTTCACTGGGAGCCGTTTCTTCTGACGGTTCAGTGGATTCTGGCTGGGAAGTGGCGGCGGCTGTGGTATAGGTGGAGGATAAGTCAATCTTATCCGGCGTTTCCATTGCGGAATATGCTACCGCTACGATGGCCCCGGCGATTACAGTGCCGGATAAAACGGCTGCGATTATAATATTTCGGTTTGTCATGGCAAATTCTCCTCTTTTTTGTAAAATCAATCATAGGCAAATGTAACGATACCAGGGTCAAAAGACCTTTTGACATCAACATCATGTAAAACGCCCAGTAAAAAAATCCATATGTACGAAACAAAATTCGAGCATAATGAAAATGATTTGGTAGAAAATAGCAAATTTGTTTGTTAGTTATCATAATTTTATCAAAAAATAGTGGACAGGATTTGAAGAAAAGCTTACAATTTTTTGAATTTATCCATTAAAATTTTTACGGAGATTGATCAATACTTAGTTGACACTAACTTTAAAATATGGTATGATACACCCATAGGGGAAGTTAATTGTAGCTAACCGGGTTAATTAATACTAACTTTGGTTATTTATGACAAATACGTATAGAAGGGAGCGGTATGAATGCCTTTGTCCATGGCAAAAACTGGAATTATTAACCAGATCAAGAAGATAGGCGGGAAGGAAGAAACCCGTAGGTTTTTAGAAAGCCTTGGCTTTGTAACGGGAGGCCAGGTAACTGTGATTTCCAAAATCAGCGGCAATGTAATCGTGAATGTAAAAGAATCCAGAGTTGCAATCAGCCGTGAAATGGCTAATAAAATTTACATATAAAAGGAGAACCAGTTATGGAAACATTAAAAGATGCAGGCTGCAAGTCGCTTGTAACGGTAGTTAAGCTTCATGGCGCGGGTGCGGTCAAGCGGCGGATTATGGATATGGGAATTACGAAAGGAACCCAAATTTATGTCCGTAAGGTGGCTCCCTTAGGCGATCCGGTAGAGGTAACCGTAAGAGGATATGAGCTGTCTTTGCGTAAGGAAGATGCCCAGATGATAGAGGTTAAAAGTTAGAATAAGGGTGCGCAGGAATCGCTTCTCTTGATAACACATAGAGGAGAAGAATAACTAGGAGGAAATAAACATGTCAATTAAAATTGCGTTAGCCGGTAATCCCAACAGCGGAAAGACCACACTGTTTAATGCATTAACTGGATCCAACCAGTTTGTTGGAAACTGGCCCGGCGTAACGGTAGAGAAAAAGGAAGGTAAGCTTAAAGGGCAGAGGGATGTGGTGATTACGGATCTGCCGGGGATTTACTCCTTGTCGCCCTATACTTTAGAAGAAGTGGTTGCCAGAAATTATTTAATTCAGGAAAGGCCAGATGCTATCCTAAATATTGTGGACGGCACCAACCTGGAGCGGAATTTGTATCTTTCTACCCAGTTAATGGAACTGGGGATTCCAGTGATTATGGCAGTTAATATGATGGATCTTGTGGTGAAAAACGGCGATACGATCAACATGGAGAAACTGAAACAGGCCTTAGGCTGTGAGGTTGTTGAAATTTCCGCGTTAAAGGGAAACGGAATTACTGATGCGGCCTCTAAGGCTGTGGAGGCGGCCCAGAGCCAGAAGAAAAACACGCCAGTCCATCAGTTTGGAAAGGAAGTAGAAAGCTGCTTAGACGAGATTGAAACGTATCTGGATGAAACGATTTCCAAGGAGCAGAAGCGTTTTTACGCAATTAAACTGTTTGAACGGGATGAGAAGATAAAAAGCAGCATGAAATCCGTTCCGGATGTGGAGCGTATTATCAAAGAATTAGAAGATTCTATGGATGATGATTCGGAAAGCATTATTACAAATGAACGCTATACTTACATTTCCAATGTTTTAAAGGACAGTTATACAAAATCCGGAAATGGCCAGCTTAGCCTTTCGGATAAGATTGACCGGATTGTTACTAACCGGATTTTAGCGCTTCCGATCTTTGCGGCAGTTATGTGGCTGGTATACTATGTATCGGTAACAACCGTAGGAAGCATTGTCACAGACTGGACGAATGACGTATTGTTCGGCGAGATAGTGCCACCTGCCATAGAAAGCGTTTTAACAGCTATTGGCTGTGCCGAATGGCTTCAGGGGCTGATTTTAGACGGTATTGTAGCAGGAGTAGGCGCTGTCCTTGGATTTGTGCCCCAGATGCTGGTACTGTTTATCTTCTTGGCATTTTTAGAGGCTTGCGGTTATATGGCAAGGATTGCATTTATCATGGATCGGATTTTCCGCAAATTCGGATTATCCGGAAAGTCCTTTATTCCAATGCTGATTGGAACCGGATGCGGTGTTCCGGGTATTATGGCGTCCCGTACGATTGAAAATGACCGGGATCGGAAGATGACCATCATGACTACCACATTTATTCCATGCGGAGCAAAACTTCCGATTATAGCCTTGATTGCAGGCGCATTATTTAACGGGGCATCCTGGGTGGCTCCAAGTGCTTATTTTGTAGGGATTGCCGCTATTATCTGTTCTGGCATTATTTTAAAGAAAACTTCCCTTTTTGCAGGGGATCCGGCTCCTTTTGTAATGGAGCTTCCGGCGTACCATATGCCTACCGTAGGGAATGTGCTGCGCAGCATGTGGGAGAGGGGATGGTCCTTCATTAAAAAGGCTGGTACGGTAATTTTGTTATCTACGATTTTTGTTTGGTTTACTTCCTCTTTTGGTTTTGCAGACGGTTCTTTTGGTATGGTAGAAGATTTAAAGGATGGTCTTCTGGCAAATATCGGAAGCGCTATTGCCTGGCTGTTTGCGCCATTAGGCTGGGGCGACTGGCAGATGGCAGTGGCTGCCATTACCGGTCTGGTAGCAAAGGAAAATGTAGTAGGTACGCTGGGAATTCTGTTTGGGTTTGCGGAAGTCGCGGAGGACGGGCAGGAGATATGGGGTGCTTTAGCCGGAAGTTATACCACAGCGGCGGCGTATTCATTTTTAACATTTAACCTTTTGTGCGCGCCATGCTTTGCGGCAATCGGAGCGATTAAGCGTGAGATGAACAATGGAAAATGGACCTGGTTTGCAATCGGGTATCAAACACTCCTGGCTTATGCGGTATCATTATGTGTTTATCAGATTGGAACCTTTATTACAGTGGGAACCTTTGGGATTGGAACCCTTTTCGCGGCAGTAGTGATCCTTGGCTTTCTGTATTTGCTGGTGCGCCCCGCTAAAAAAGGCTCTTTGGTTCACGTAAAGGGAATGGCAAAGGCGTAACCTTGCCGTGCGGAATTTCAGACCTGTGGCAGGGGCAGCCTTAGAATTTGATTGAAAGCAGAAAGAGGTGGTTTTTTTGTGGCTGCAGCAGAATATGGGAACGATTGTAACGGCTCTTATTTTATGTCTTATTGTTTTTCTGGTAATCAAAAAGATGTGGAAAGATAAAAAAAACGGAAAAAGCTGCTGTGGCTGCAGTTCCTGCAGCGGTTGTGGCTGCAGCGGCAAAGCAGCACATACAGAAAGCCATATAGGCGGAAAAGGCACAGAGTTTTAAAATCCGGCACCAGAACGCAAAGGAGCGTTCTGGTACGCTGTATGGACAACGCGGCAGCGCGCAGATCTACAGCAATGATTCGTAATATTCGTATGTTCAAAGCAGATAATATAGCGCCTCTAACCTGGGATAGTTCCTATGGTTAGAGGCGCTTTACGTATGAATGCGCGTCTGACATAGTGGAATAACCGTGATAAAAGTTCACTGCCGGGCGCGTAACGGTTTGGGAAATCATCTATATCCATAGTGTGCTTGTAATTATAAACAAAACCGTTTATACTATCAATAAATAGAAGGAGATAGGGAATATGGAGGCATTAAATGACACAGGTTACATCCTTGCGGATCTTTATGCTTTGCCAGATGGAGAACGGTCTGAGCTGATTGATGGGAACATACACATGATAGGGCCGCCTTCCAGAACACATCAGAAGCTTGTGGGCAGGCTGAATCAGTGGATTACGCAATTAAAATTTATTCTGAATTTGGGAAAGGCGGAAAGGAACTCATATGGAACAAAAACGGATTCGTGATTACGGTGTGGCGGTAGGCCGCATGAAGGCCGGGAGGGGAAATAAAATTACGGATGTTCCCGGCGTGCTGGTAGGCCATACTACAATTAAAAATAAGGAAAACTGTACAGGTGTTACGGTAATTCTTCCAGGACCAGATAATGCCTTCGCAAAGAATTATACGGCAGCATCTTATGTCCATAACGGATTTGGAAAAAGCTGTGGATTAATTCAGATTGATGAGCTGGGCACATTGGAAACGCCCATTGCCCTTACCAATACCTTAAATGTGGGCCTGGTGTGGGATGCCCTGGCAGATTTTGTGATCCGGCAGTGTGAAACGGATGGGGTTCCGGTCAGGAGCCTGAATCCGGTTGTAGGGGAATGCAACGACAGCCAGATTAACCGCATCCAAAAACGCGCAGTAAAGGCAGAGCATGTGTGGGAGGCCATCCGCCATGCGGAAACCGACTTTCTGGAAGGCGATGTGGGTGCCGGGGCAGGAACCATCTGCTATGGATTAAAGGGCGGAATCGGTTCTGCTTCCCGGATGTTGGAAATCGGAGGAGGAACGTATACCATAGGCGTGCTGGTACAGTCCAATTTTGGCGCTACTGAAGATTTTGTGCTAAATGGCATTCCGGCAGGGGCAAAGATTTTAGAATGGAACAAAAAATTAGAAAAATCCGGAAAAGAACCAGCCGTTTCTCAGACAGATAAGGGCTCCATTATGACCATTCTTGCTACGGATCTTCCTGTTTCTTCCAGGCAGCTAAAGCGGATCATACGCCGGCTGGCTGTGGGGATCGCCCGTACAGGCGCTTACACAGGCCATGGAAGCGGCGAGGTGATGATCGGCTTTACTACGGCAAACCGGATTCCCACAGGACGGAAGGAAACGCTGATTTCCCAGACGGCAGTGTGCGAGTCCTTTCTTAACCTGGCATTCCAGGCCGCGGCAGAGGCGGCCCACGAAGCGATTTTAAATTCCATGGTATGCGCTAAAGAGGCTATAGGCCTGGACGGGCAGATTTTTAGCAGCCTGGCAGATTACTTGCCTAAATTGCTGGGATAAGCCTGTCTGTGACGATTCAGCCCCTTAACTGATAAGAAACGCAATCCCGGTTTCTGTAATCTCACAACCGCCTTTCGTCCGGTGAACTAAAATAAACTCCTGCTCTGCCAGTTCTTTTAACAGCCCCCGCAGTTTTCCTTCACTGATTTTTGTGCCGGATTCTGCCAGGGCTTTTTGTATGGAAGCACGCCCGATTTTTGGCGTGTCTTTGATAATCGTAAGAACCTGCCGCTTTAATGGGCTAAGGCCGTTTTCAGCCAAGGTTAAGCCTTCCCGTATATAAGAGGGAAGCTGGGACAGGATCAAAGGGTGGGCACTGTACATAGAATAAAAATACTGTACCAAATTTAAAAGTTCCTTTACATTTCCCGGGTAGTCATAATTCAATAAAAACCGGTACAAACTTTTTGACAGGATCGTATCCATACGAAACTTCGGATCATGAAACATGTTCCGAAAAAAATGTTCAAAAAGCAAAGGAATATCCGCGCGGCGTTCCTTTAAGGGCGGGGTATCAATAATGGCTGTGCTGAGCTGGAAAAATAAATCTTTTCGGAAGGTCTGCTCCTGAACCAACGTGTATAAACGGACTGAGGATGTGGCGATAATCCGGATATCGTAATGTTTTTGGGAACGGATTTCATCATTTGCAGTGTGCTGGAGCACCTGTACCAGAAAATCCTGTTTTTCCGGAGAAAGGCCTTCAATATGCTCAACCAAGAGAGTTCCATGGTTTGCCGCGTCCAGGATTTTTGGCAAATCATAGCCGGATATGGCAAGGAGCTGATGAAAGCTGACAAAAGGATGATTTCGCCTGCTGGAGCTTTTGTGGATTGCGCCAGCCAAAGTTTTTTTCTGAGTGCCGCTTTCGCCCTGAATTAAAATGGGAAAGTCGAAAAGGGATAAACGCTTGGCATAGGAGAGAACTTCTTCAAAGGCCGGCGAGGCCGTAATTAAATTGGAAAAGCTGTTCCTCTGCCGTTCTACAGGGGAGCTTTGTCCGCCATCCAAAACTGATACCAGAATATCTGAACACTGGGGGGGCGAATTTGGATCCGGCTTGGAAGCAGCATCCGGTTTACTGGTAAGGAGCGAAACCTGGGTTTGGTTGGGAAAGGAAAGAGCCATTACGTTTAATATCATAGGTTCCCCCATCCGGTTGGATATCCGGTAATCGGCTGTTTGATGAAAGGAAATTCCGGAATAACTTTCCGGAAGGTACTGGACAAAATGAGAGCGGTTCCCGCCCTTTTCAAAAAGCCCCCAATCCTTTGCGAAGTGCTTATTTGCCAGGATAACCGTTCCATTTTCATCTAACAGGCCAATACTAAGTGGCAGATTGGAAATGGCCGCCTGAAAAAGCTGTCGGGAAAAAACAAGGCTGCTGTAATAGCTTCCCGCGGTCTTTACCACTTTTAAAATATGGGAAATGTAATTTTTTGTAATTTGGTTTCCCAGTTTTGCCGGAAGGTGGAACAAAACGCACAGCTCATTGATGGTGGAGATATCAATAATCCGGTTTCCGATATTGATAATATTCCGGATATGCCCAGGAACTAGCTGGGGTTCGCCTAAGGTAATGGCATAGCGCACCGATAAATCGATTTCCTGGGTTTCGTCCGAGTATGGGATAAACTGGTATTGATTAATGCCAAAGGTTTCAAATTCCTGAATAATGTTTAAAGTAGAATCGAAGGAGTCGTTTACCACATACACCTTTTCATTAGGGGGAATCCGGATAATCTGATCCAAAAAGGCATGGTTAAAGGTTCTGGTGCAGACAATCTGGGAAATCGAGTCCGGCACTGGGAAGGCGGCGCAGAAACTGGACTGGACTTTCGTGCTGGAAAACAGGACGCACTGATAAGGCAGAAGCTGCTCTTTGTGGGTAACGGCTTTCGGATCACTGGAATCAAAAATAATATAATCACCTAAAAAAGAAGTAAGGTAATCTTGAAATTCAATCCGGATATAGGGGTTGATGGATAAAATTAATACATGATATTTCTCACTTGGCAGAGCCATAAGGAACCTCCTGGATCATAACCGCATTTGCGCAGGCGGTTTTGTGATTTTAGGAAAATTATAGACAAAAATTGAAAAATAATCAACCTAATTACTTTAAAAAAGTAAAATGTTTTTTTGAAACCAGAAGTTTCACCACTTTACTTTGACAAAGAGAAAAAGCGGAATTAAAATAAAACGTGATGGCAAAGGCGCTATTTTAGGTAGATCTGGACGTGTCTTTGCTTTTTTTCATAGTTGGAAGAACAAGGAGGAACTTTATGAGAAGAAAAGGAAACAAATTTTATGCACTGCTTCTTGCGGCGGCTATGGTTACTCTGACTGCATGCGGCGGTGGTTCTGGCGATTCAGGAACTGCCGCGCCTACTACGGCAGAAGGAGAAACCACAGCGGCGGCAGGAGGGGAAACCCAGGCTGAGATTCCGGCAGGGGAATCCATTTCCCAGGAAACGGATATTGTAGCAGCAGTGGCGGTAGATTTTACTACTATGGATCCCATGGATACTAGCGATACTTTATCCGGCGGCATTCAGCGTATGATTTCCGACAGTTTGTTTGGTTTTGATGACGATATGGCCATATATCCCATGCTGGCTACCGGCTACGAGGCAAGCGATGACGCTACGGAGTTTACCATTACCCTTCGTGAGGGGATTAGCTTTACAGACGGGACGCCATGGAATGCAGACGCGGCTCTGGCTAACTTTGCTAAGTGGGACGATGAAACCTTAGGCCTTAAGCGTACCACTTTCCTGTGCAATATTCTGGATACTTATGAGAAAGTAGACGATTACACCATTAAGGTAACATTAACTGAACCGTTCGGAGCGTTTATCAGCAACCTGGCTCATCCGGCCTGTGTAATTATGAGTCCCAAGACCATTGAGGCAGGAGTGGAGGAGTGTGCCAGGAACCCGGTTGGATGCGGTCAGTATACGTTTGTAGAATGGATTGAAGGCGATCACTTAACTCTGGCCTTAAATAAGGACTGGTGGGGCTATGACGCAGAGATCTGCGGCGGAACTGCCCTGGCTGATCCAGATGCCGGATTTAAAACCATCACCTTTAAGCCAGTACCAGAGAGCGCAACCCGTGTTGCTATGATCCAGTCTGGCGACGCTCAGATTATGTGGACCACACCAACGGAAAGTGTATCCGTATTAGAGGCTGACCCTAATGTAAATTCTTACCAGGATGAGGGAATTGTAGTTCGTTTCCTGATGCTGAATACCCAAAAAGAGCCATTTACTGATGTCAGAGTCCGTCAGGCTATGGATTATGCTTTGAATAAAGAAGCTTACATCCAGGTAGTTAAGAATGGCCTGGCTGTTCCGGCTACGTCTGTTATCGGTTCTGCTGTACAGTACTATAAGGGCAATGAACCACGTCCGTATGATCCGGAGAAGGCAAAAGAACTTTTGGCAGAAGCCGGTTATCCGGATGGATTTACCACTACCGTTATGTTTGCTAATACCACAGCAAACCAGAAGCAGGCTGAATTCTACAAGCAGCAGTTAGAGCAGGTAGGAATTAATCTGGAGTTAAAGGGCTTAGAGAGCGCAGTATTAAACCAGAGGATCCAGGATGTAGACGTTCCAGGTTCTGAGGCTGAGGTAGACTGCTACATTATCGGCTGGTCTCCTTCTACAGGCGATGCTGACTGGGGAATCCGTCCTTTGCTGGCAAAAGAGTCCGAGCCGCCTATGAGCTATAATATCTGCTACTACGAGAACGATGAGCTGGAAGGCTACATTAAGACTGGTCTGGAAAGTGCAGATGATGATGTCCGCAGGGAAGCATACGAGAAGGCACAGGATTTAATCTGGGAGGAAGTTCCCATGATCTTTATGTGCGTAGATTCCAATGTGTGGGCTACCGGATCAAAGGTACAGAATGTAAAGATTTATCCGGATGGCGCTATTAATATGAAGAATGCAAAAATGACCAAGTAATTTGGCAATTTAAGGCGCTGCAAGACTGTAAGCTCAGTTTGCAGCGCCTTTTTGTTACGGAGTATTCAGCAAAATAGCGAAAACCACATTTTGCCGGATTCCCTTTCAATCCCGATTGCCTGATTGGCGGTTTTTATGTTCAGGAAAGTTTTCTTATAAAAGTCCCTCCCATAAATTGATAAGCAGTTTGCTATAGTTAAGGAGATGAGAAAAGCATGTTGCGATATACCATAAAACGAATTGTAGGAGTGATTCCTACTTTGATTATCGTTGTAACCTTTGTGTTCTTTTTTGTCCGGATGATCCCTGGAGATCCGGCCCGTCTGGTGGCAGGAGAACAGGCGACCCTGGACGCTGTAGAAGCAGTACGTGTCCAGCTAGGTCTGGATAAACCGATTCCTGTCCAATATTTGAAATATGTAGGCGGTTTGCTAAAGGGCGATTTAGGAATGTCCTTGCGTACCAAGCGCCCGGTTTTAGAGGAAATTGCTGTCAGATACGGCAATACCATGTCCCTTACCATAGCCAGCCTGGTGTGGAGCACAATCGTAGGAGTCTTTTTAGGCGTTTGGTCAGGGAAAAACCGAGGAAAATGGCAGGATTTTACCGGTATGACGGTGGCGGTTTCCGGGATTTCCCTTCCTAACTTCTGGATCGGCTTTCTGCTAATTATGCTTTTTTCCGTAAAACTGCGCTGGCTGCCAACCACCGGGGCAGGAAGCTGGAAGAATCTGGTTCTCCCCGCCATTACCTTAGGAACCAGCATTGCGGCCATTATTGCCAGATTTACCAGATCCTCCATAGTGGAAGTGCTGAAAGAAGATTATATCCGGACTGCCAGGGCAAAGGGTCTTAAGGAAAAAACCGTAACCTGGGGCCATGCGTTCCGCAATTCCATGATCTCTGTGGTAACCGTAGTAGGCCTTCAGTTCGGTTTCCTGTTAGGCGGTTCTGTTGTAACAGAGGCTGTATTTGCCTATCCGGGCCTTGGGCAGCTTTTAGTAGAATCGGTAAATTACCGGGATTACCCGGCTATCCAGTCCCTTATTTTGATTTTTTCCCTGCAGTTTATCATTATCAATCTGATTGTGGATATCCTCTATGCCGTCCTCAATCCGGAAATCAAGATGTCATAGGAGGTGCTGCATATGAGTAAAGCGAAAGCTGCGAAGACGGAATTAAATGAAAAGACCGATATCAAAACTCCTGTTTCGGAAATGATTCGGAAGTTTAAAAAACAGAAAAATGCGGTGGTGGCATTGGGGTTTATCCTTTTTTTGGTTTTCCTTGCTTTCTTTGGCGAAGCCCTTGTGCCCTTTAAAATCAATGAATACGACTATAACTCTATCCTCCAAGGGCCAAGCAGCGCCCACTGGTTTGGAACCGATGAATTTGGCAGGGACTTATTCTCCCGTGTTGTATGCGGCACAAAGATTTCCCTGGCTGTGGGCCTTTCCGCTGTATCGGTGGGAGCGATCTGCGGCACCATCCTGGGGCTTTTAGGGGGATACTACGGCGGGATTATTGATTCCATCATTATGCGAATTTGTGATACCCTATTTGCGTTTCCCGGCATTATCCTGGCCATTGCCATCGTGGCAATTTTAGGAAGCGGTTTGGGGAATGTAGTAATTGCTGTGTCGGTGTTCTCCACCCCTACCTTTGCCCGTCTGGTAAGAAGCCGTACCCTGGCACTGAAGCATTCCGTCTTCGTCCAGGCCGCAAAAAACCTGGGGGCGTCCGATTTAAGGATTTTGTTCCGGCATATCCTTCCCGGGGCAGTGCCGGAGATCATTGTGCAGTTTACCATGTCAGTAGGCTCATCCATTTTGACCGCTTCCTCCTTAAGCTTTCTGGGCATGGGCGCCCAGCCGCCTACGCCAGAGTGGGGATTCCTTTTGTCCAATGGCCGGAACTATATGCTGACCAGTATGCACTGCACCGTATTCCCGGGTTTGGCCATCTTCCTTACGGTTTTAAGCTTTAACATCCTTGGCGACGGCCTTCGGGATGCGCTTGACCCGAAACTGACGGATTAAGAGAGGGGGAAGGAATTGATGGAAGATAAAAGAACGAATGTATTAGAGGTAAAAAACCTCCATACTTATTTTTATACAGACAGCGGCGTGGTAAAATCAGTTGACGGGGTGGATTTTGAGCTGAAGGAAGGTTCCACATTAGGGATTGTGGGAGAGTCCGGAAGCGGAAAAAGTGTAACCTCCCTGTCCATCATGGGTCTTTTAACTGGAACTACCGGGAAAATCACAGAAGGCGAGATCCTGTTAGAGGGAAAGGACATCGCCCACATCAGTGAGGAAGAAAAGCGGAAGCTGAGGGGCAGCCAAATCTCCATGATTTTCCAGGAACCCATGACCAGTTTAAATCCGGTAATGAAGATTGGGAAACAGCTTACAGAGTGTATCCTGCAGCATCAGGACATTTCGAAAGAAGAGGCTTATAAGAAGGCAGAGGACATGCTGAGAAAGACGGGAGTGCCCAGAGTAGAGCATATGATGAAAGAGTATCCGTTTCAGCTTTCCGGCGGCCAGCGCCAGCGGGTAATGATTGCCATGGCACTGGTCTGCCGTCCGAAAATCCTGATTGCCGACGAGCCTACTACAGCGTTAGACGTAACCATCCAGGCTCAGATCCTGGATTTGATGAATGAGCTAAAGAAAGATATTGGAACTTCGATCCTTTTTATTACCCATGATCTGGGAGTAGTCGCAGAGGTTTGCGATGAGGTGGTAGTAATGTATTGTGGCCGTGTGGTGGAAAAAGCGGATGTAAGATCCTTGTTTGCCCACCCCACCCATCCCTATACCAACGGCCTGTTAAACTCCATTCCAAAGCTCGGGGAAACGGTGGAAGAGCTGGAGGCCATCCCCGGCAATGTGCCAAACCCCAAATATATGCCAAAGGGCTGCAAGTTTGCGCCCCGGTGCGGCCATGCTACACAAAAGTGTATGGAAGAAGAGCCAGGATTTTATCAGGTGGAAGAAGGCCATGTATGTCGATGCTGGCTTTGTGAGAAAGGGGGCGCTTAAGATTGGCTGACAAGAAGGATATCTTATTAGACGTTGAAGATGTGAAGATCTATTATCCGGTGGCAGGAAAGAAATTCGGCACAGTAGACTATGTAAAAGCTGTGGACGGGGTTTCTTTTGAAGTAAGGCGGGGAGAGGTTTTCGGCATTGTTGGAGAGTCCGGATGTGGCAAGTCTACCCTGGGAAGGGGAATTTGCAAGCTGGAACGGCCAACGTCGGGAAAAATCATTTTGGATGGAGAGGACATATCCTTATACCATGACAAACAAATGCGCCCAGTGCGGAAAAAGGTCCAGATGGTATTCCAAGATCCGTATGCGTCCTTAAACCCCAGAATGTCCGTGTTTGATATTATTGCGGAGCCTTTGATTATCCATAAGCTGGCAAAGGGCAAGAAAGAGATGGAAGAAAAGGTGTTGGATCTGCTCCGGAAGGTAGGCTTAGATGATTATCATGCAAACCGTTATCCCCATGAATTTTCCGGCGGCCAGCGCCAGAGGATTGGGATTGCGAGGGCGTTAGCGGTACAGCCTTCGCTGATTATCGCGGACGAGCCGGTTTCTGCCCTGGATGTATCCATCCAGGCCCAGGTGCTGAACTTGATGAATCAGTTAAAGAAAGAATTTCATTTGACGTATATTTTTGTGGCTCATGATTTAAGCGTAGTTGAGCATATCAGTGATCGGGTGGGCGTAATGTATTTGGGGAATTTTGTGGAAGTGGGAAATAAAGAAAGTTTATATACCAGACCTCTGCATCCCTATACCCAGGCATTGCTTTCCGCTGTCCCGGTTCCGGATCCCACGGCGAAAAAAGAGCGTGTGATTTTAGAAGGCAACATTCCATCTCCGTTAAATCCGCCGAAAGGCTGTAAGTTCCATACCCGATGCCCCAAGGCCATGGAATGCTGTAAAACGGAAGCGCCGAAACGGTATCAGGTAAGCGAAGATCATTATGTATACTGCCATTTATATGATGATATCAACAAAAAAAAATAATTCGTAAGGTTATGGAGATCCCAAAAGGGAGGATGATTTATTTATGAAACTTTTTATCAGTGCAGACATTGAGGGCTGTGCCGGCCTTGCCATTCCGTCAGAAGCCCATAAGAACGAAGCGGTGTATCAGGCCTTTGCCAAGGAGATGACAAGGGAGGTGCTGGCCGCCTGTGAGGCGGCTAAGGAGATGGGCGCTTCTGAGATTGTGGTGAAAGACGGACATGGTGACGCTTCCAATATTGATCCCCTCCAAATGCCGGATTACGTAAAATTAATCAGGGGAAAAAGCGGCCATCCCTACAATATGATGTGGGGGATTGACGAAAGCTTTGACGGGGTTTTATATATCGGATACCACAGTCCTGCCGGAAACCCGGAGTTTTCCATCAGCCATACCTCCACAGGAAACAGCCTGTATATCCGCTTGAATGGGGAATATATGAGCGAGTTTATGCTGAACACGTACACAGCGGCCAGCTTAGGCGTACCGGTTTTATTTTTGTCCGGAGATGAGGCTATTTGCCGGCTTGCCAAAAAACAGGTGCCGGATATGGAAACTGTTGCTACAAAGTCCGGAACCGGCGGCGCTACTATCTGTGAACCTGCAAAAAACGTTTTAGAGGGGATCCGCAAAGGAGTGAAACAGGCATTATCAAAAGAACGATCAGCCTGTCAGGTAAAGCTGCCAGACCAGTTTACCTATGAAGTAACGTTTAAGGATTGGAAACGGGCGTATCAAATGTCCTTTTACCCGGGGATGGAGCAGGTGGATACCTTTACGGATCGACTGACAGCCAGCCGCTGGATGGATGTGGTAACCGCCCATTGTTTTGTTGTATATTAAAAGGATGAAGTCAGGGCAGCAAAGTGTTTGCCCTGATTTTATACCAATAGAAAGAACGATAAAGGAGATAGAAAGCCATGGATATTCAAATGTTTGGCCAGATTTCCGACGCATTCGGGCCAAGTGGATTTGAAGAGGATGTAATCCGTACCATTGCCGGATACTGCAAAAAGTATCAGGTGGAGAATGATGCAATGAATAATTTGTATGTGAGAATGCCTGGAGCAAAGGAAGATTCGCCGGTGATCCAACTGGATGCCCATACGGATGAATGTGGTTTTATGGTACAAACCATTCATGATAACGGGGTTTTAGGGATTATTATGCTAGGCGGATTTATAATTACCAATATTCCGGCCCATACAGTTCTGATTCGCACGAAAAGAGGAAAGCGGGTAAGGGGAATTATTACTTCCAAACCGATTCATTTTATGAACAGCAAGGAACGGACATCCCAGGAATTGGATATCGAAAGGATTTATGTGGATATCGGCGCAACCAGCAGAAAAGAAGTGGAAGAAGTATTTGGCGTTTCTGTAGGGGATCCGATGATGCCAGACGTGTCATTTTCCTATGATGAAGACCATGGCATTTGTTTTGGAAAAGCCTTTGACAACAGGGCCGGATGCGCCTGTATTGTGGACACTATGGATCAGCTCTATGAAGAAAGGGATAGGCTGCCTGTCCAGGTGGTGGGCGCGTTTGCGGCCCAGGAAGAAGTGGGAACCAGAGGAGCTATGGTAACCGCACAGGTTGTAAAACCGGATTTAGCCATTGTATTTGAAGGCTCTCCTTCCGATGATTTTTATTTCAGCGCGTCACAGGCTCAGGGAAGGATGAAAAGTGGCGTACAGATCCGGAGAATGGATAACAGTTACATCTCCAATCCCGTTTTTATTGATTATGCCATTGAGCTGGCGAAAAAGCTGGGAATCCCTTATCAGGAAGCGGTACGAAGAGGGGGAAGCACCAATGCGGGAAAAATCAGCGTAACCGGAAAAGCAGTTCCGGTGCTGGTACTTGGTGTGCCAAGCCGTTATGTGCATACCCATTATAATTTCTGCGCAAAAGACGACTTGGAGGCGGCAACCAAATTGGCAGCCCAGGTGATCCGGGAACTGGACAAAGAAAAACTGCAGCGGATCTGCAGGCAGGATATATT
This sequence comes from uncultured Lachnospiraceae bacterium, assembly GCA_910589195.1. Taxonomy (GTDB): domain Bacteria; phylum Bacillota; class Clostridia; order Lachnospirales; family Lachnospiraceae; genus Caccovicinus. The sequence goes on along the minus strand of CAJUTC010000040.1, from coordinate 4,417 downwards.
ATAGAAAACGTTAATCAGTTTCAAACGTACTCAAGAATTAATCAGATTCCAAATATACTCAAGTATGATACAGGAGGGAAAGGGATATGGCAAATAACGGAAAACCAGTGATAGGAATCCTAGGTCTTACCAGAAGGACAGATCCAGGCCTGTTTGTAAGCGGGGAGCATGTATTTACCGGAAGCACCAATGTTCGGGCGATTCAGATGAATGGCGGAATTCCGGTGCTGATTCCGGCGGCATCCGTGGCGGCAGATCCAGAAGCTGCCTTGTCTTTCTGCGACGGCCTTCTATTTCCGGGAGGAGAAGATATGACACCCTGGTACTACCATGAGGAGCCGCTTCCAGTAATCGGCCCCTTCCGCCCGGAAATTGACGACGCATGGCTGAAAGCCGGAATGTATGCGTTGGATCAAAAAATTCCTGTGTTAGGTATCTGCAAAGGCCATCAAACACTAAATGTACTGATGGGCGGGAGTTTATACCAGGATTTATCCCTGAAAGGCGGAGAACTGATTCAGCATCTGCAAAAATATAACCGTTCTTATTTAACTCACTATGTGGAAGTGGAGGAGAAAACCAGGCTGGCAGAGATCTTTGGAGCCGGAAAACTGAAAACCAATTCCATGCACCATCAGGCTGTCAAAAAGCTGGGCGAGGGTCTGAAAGTTTCTGCCAGATCTTGCGATGGCACCATAGAAGGACTGGAGGATGAGGAAGGCCTGCTGATAGGCGTCCAGTGGCATCCGGAGGATCTGGTAGATTCTGCTCCGGTGATGAACCGATTATTTGCGGATCTTATAGAGCGGAGCCAAAAAAGGCGGTAATACGTGAGGAAGCATAACATGTGAAAGAAAAAGAAGAAAGGAAATGCAAACACAAGAGTTTCTCCATTTTGTGCATGTTTTACATCCTAGACCCTGCATGCTATCGGATAAGATAAGGGAGAAAAGCTGCTCTTCACGCTTATTTTTTGTGTTTGTGTTTCAAATGAAGCGATAGAAATAAGGACATTTTTGATTGAGGGCTGGTGCAAATTATGAACTTGTTAAAAATTGCCTTACTGCAGATTTCGCCATGTAAAACACAAGGTGAAAACTTGGAAAAAGGAATCGAGTATTGCAAAAAAGCAAAAGAAATCGGCTCTGACATTGTACTGTTTCCGGAAATGTGGAGCAATGGGTATCGTATTTATGGACGTTCTGATGATGAATGGAAAGGAGAAGCGGTTGATAGCAACAGCAATTTTGTCCACACATTTGGCAATCTTGCAAAAAGGCTGAATCTGTCCATTGGCATCACGTTTCTTGAAAAATGGGAAACCGGCTGCCGCAATTCCCTTGCTCTGTTTGATCGGCTTGGAGTACTAAAATTCGTCTACGCAAAGGTACATACCTGCGATTTTAGCGCAGAACGGAATTTAACGCCCGGTGAAGATTTTTATGTTACAGAGCTTGATACCGCATGCGGTAAGGTCATGGTTGGCGCTATGATTTGTTATGACCGGGAATTTCCTGAAAGTGCAAGAATTTTAATGCTGAAAGGTGCGGAGCTGATTCTTGTTCCAAATGCTTGCCCAATGGAAATTAACCGTCTTTCGCAGCTCCGTGCCAGAGCATATGAAAACATGACCGCCATCGCCACTTGCAATTATCCGGAAACTGTACCGGAATGTAATGGTAATTCAAGCGTTTTTGATGGGGTTGCGTATCTTCCTGAACTGGATTGTTCACGGGATACCTGCATATTGCAAGCGGACGAAAACGAAGGGATTTATGTGGCGGAACTAGATCTGGAACAGCTTCGCGGCTACCGGGAGAATGAAGTGCACGGCAATGCCTATCGCCGTCCGAAAAAATATGGCCTTTTAACGGATATGCAAATTCATAAGCCGTTTATTAGGAATGATTATCGGGGATGAACAAGAGCACTTAGCAATGATAAATTTATGGTTTACAAATGAAGCAGACAATGGTAAAATCACATCAAAAGGAACAACCGCCCACAAGGGGGTTGATCAATGAGAAAGATAGCAAAGCCACCCAAGCACTAGCCAAAGTATTCGGGTGGCTTTTGCTATGTAGAATTACTTACAAAACGTAAACACGAATGTAAGCAATGCCAAAAGGAACAGACCAAAGGTCATTAGATCCTTAAAATCAAAATGATTTTTCATAGGCATCACCTCCATCCTTTTGTCGAATGAAGGCCAACACACCCTGCAACACGATTGCTCCGTGGCTTAATTCTATCATATTTTGTCGGTTCAGACAAGTTGTATTGCTATCTATCAACGCAAAATATAAGTTCATTTTTGTTATCCACACAAATCAATGAACCAGAAGATGTAGAGTTATTTTATCAATTTATTCACCAACATTATCTGACTGCACATTCGGAAACTTTTGTTTTCCAGGATAAGAATGGAGAAACCATTTATGTCATGCTGATAGGAAAAGAATGGGAACAGATTAACCGAAAATTTGATGAATTAGTTCTAATTCAAACTTTGGTTCAAACACTATACATAACAAATTAAATAACAGGCGTCAGAACCCGCCATTTTAATGTAAGATCATAAAAATTCTCAAAACGTATATGTTTTGGGAATCATATTGGATTGGTAAAGATGACCAAGAAAAAGTAAGATTTTGTTATTGACTTTTCAAGAATTTTATAGTAATGTTGTTAAAGTTGATGAAAGAAAAAAATTCTCAAAACATATACCTTTTGAAACAGAGAAAGCCTCCTAATCCTGCCAGAGATCTGAGTCGCGGGATGCTTAGATGGTGTATTCTGTGAAATAATGCCTTCTTTATGAAGATTTGATAGCCGGAATATGGCTCTGTTTTACAAAAGGCAAATAACTTCAAATAATGAAATAAACTGGAATATTTGCAGAGAGGTTGGTCGGGAAACTCATTCTGCGAAAACAGCAGGAGAGTTCGTTTCGAAAAATATAAATTCAAATAATTATAATTATTAAGAGGTGATAGAGGTTGTTTAGCGGGATGAAAGATTCAGGAAACCTGATTGATGGATTTATCAACAGCTATGTAATTGGAAATGGCCTGGATCGCAGGACAGAGAAGGCATACCGGATGGATCTGGAGCACTTTTATGTATGGGCTGATTCCAAGGCCAGGGCAGATGTTAGGGGAGGAAAAGCTCAGCAGGAAAAAACGGCCTGCCGGGCCGGAACTGCCTGTCAGGAAGAAATCGTCTGCCAGGCCAAAGCAACCTGTGAGGAGTGGATGGAAGCTTATCTGGATTACCTGAGTATGGAGAAAAATTTAAGTTTTTCTACTGTTTACAGGAAAAACCGGGTGCTGGGGTATTATCTGTCTTATCTGGTACGGCAAGGTGTGCTAGATAGCTGCCGCCCTTTAAAGCCGGTGGCAGGGACAGAAAAAAAGAACAGGGGAACCCAGTTTCCCCATGGCTTATTGTCAAGAAAAGACGCAGATGCTTTTTTCCTGGCGATGAAACGAGAGTATGAAGGTCTGGACAGTGAATTCCGCAGACGCGTCTGTATGCGTGATATGGTGATGATGGAGCTGCTCTTTTATCATAAAATTGAGATCAGCGAACTTTTGCGGATCGAAACGCCGGATTATGACAGGAGAACAGGGGCTCTTCTGATACGGAGGAAGCGTGGGAGCGATTGCCATATACGTCTGTATTCCCAGGAACTTCTTAGAAAGATGGAATTGTGGCTGGATGAGCGGAAGGAATTCCAGCGCAATGGGGAGTACTGTAGCCGGTTGTTTTTATCGAAGTACGGGAAACCATTATCAATGGAAATGTTTATTCAGATTTTTGATAAATATCGGAAACTGGCAGGGATTGAAAAGAAATTGACACCGAAGGATTTGAAGGAAAGCAGTATGAAATCGTATGCAAGAGAATTGATGGTGGAGAGGTGCAGCTAAATATAATTTATAGAAGTTATTTAAGCTATTATGAATGAACAAAACTGTAAGGATTATAAGCCGTTTCATATATACGGGCAAAAAAGCTGGAGGGTGAACTGGCGGTATGATGAAGATTTGTTTGGTAGGCTCATCTGGTGGGCATTTGACTCACCTATATATGTTGAAGCCTTTTTGGAAGGATAAGGACAGATTCTGGGTGACTTTTGATAAGGAAGATGCCAGAAGCGTTCTGAAAGATGAAAGGATGTACCCTTGCTATTTCCCAACAAACAGAAATTTGAAGATGCTGATAAAGAATACGGGATTGGCATGGAAGATTTTAAGGAAGGAGAAACCGGATTTCATTATATCTTCCGGTGCTGCCGTAGCAGTTCCGTTTTTCTATTTAGGAAAATTGTTCGGTGCAAAAACGATTTATATTGAAGTTTTTGACCGGATCGATCATGCTACTTTGACTGGCAGAATGGTCTATCCGGTAACAG
>CAJUTC010000039.1 GCA_910589195.1 uncultured Lachnospiraceae bacterium | reverse complement strand
ATGTTCCTTACTCCTCTATTTAACTTTGATACTAGGCAATTTGAAAACTCCTTCGTAAGGTACATGGTTTGGTCAAAGCAGACAAAATAAAGGCGACTCCCCACTGCATCACAGCCCTTTTTGTCTGTTTTGACCAGCCCTATTACGCTTGAAGAATATTTCATTTACCTAAAATTTATCACTTTTTTGTAATGGTTCTTAGCTTCATACTTATGGTCTGCATGGTTTCATCCATTCTCCTTTCATCCCATTTCCCGGAGCATTTCCTTTGCGTATCTCTCAAAACTATTCTTCAAATCTTTCGGCTTACATGTCTTTTCAATCCCAGCCATCACCCTATATTTATCAAACACCAGGATCACCATTTTCATTGAAAGCGGTCTTCCTATTTTCGATAGAAAAAGCACATTATGGTATGCATTTTCTTTCTCAAAATATTCATGCACATCTATCCATTGTTCCATTTTTTGTCTTAACTCTCTGGAAAACAAATATTCCGACCGCTGTTTTCCACGCTTTCCCCGAATTATCAGGTTCCCGGTCTTTATGCTGTAGTCCGAAACTTCCAATCTTAGCAGTTCGCTGATTTCGATTCCATGATAGAATAGCAGCTCCATCATCACACCATCTCTCAGACAGATTCTTTTGCGGAATTCATTGTCCAAATTGTCATATTCTTGATTCAGTGTCATAAAAAAAGCATCGATTTCAGACCGGGACAGTTTGTGATCCTTTCTCTTGTTCTCCTGCTTTACAGAAATCGGACAATTAACATCATAGCCTCCCCTTATGGAACCGTTAACTGCCAGATGTTTCAGATAATAACCAAACACTCGGTATTTTCTGCTGATTGTGGAATATTTAAGTTTCTTTTCCCGCACAAGATATCCAAGATAGTTTTCTATGGTTTTTTCATCCATGGATTCGATTCCTTGCTTTTGACTCCATTGGTATAGATGCTCCAGATCCAGGCGATATGCTTTCGCCGTTCGTTCATCCAGCCTGCGGCCAAGAACTTGATCCGACATAAAATCTTCAATCTGAGCGTTCAAGTTTGCTCCTCCCTTCATGGACAGCCGCCAGCTTTTTGCCTCCGCTTCCAGTCTGACTGCGTTCCACCTGATCTGATAAAACAACATTTCGTGTTCTTAAGCGTCATACTGAAATGATATCATTCATTATGAATTATGTCAATTCGTTTTGTTCTTTTTTATATTTTTACCAATTTCATTCGCTATCATTGACACAACCGATTATGCTCGAAAGCGCATTTGAACACATGCACGAGCTGACCTGGAAAAAATATGAATGGATGTGATTCGATTGAAATTCGGAAATATTCTGCGTGATTTGCTAGAAGAAAGAAATTTAAGCCAAAAACAACTGGCAGATGACTTAAATATCTCGGCCAGTGCCGTTGGTAATTATGTGCGAAATAACCGGGAACCTGATTTTGAAACACTGAAAAAGATTGCCAAATATTTTCAGGTTTCCACTGATTTTCTTCTCAATTACCAGTCAAAGCAGGATTTCAGCTATGAAGAGCAAAAGATTTTGCAGATTTTCCGCAAGCTCACAGAAGATCAAAAAGAGTTATACATTGAGCAGGGTAAACTGTTAATCCGATGCAGCCAAAAGAAAAAGGGAGAATCATCCCCTTTAAGGCCAGATCATAAAGCGGTATAACTAATCAGGAAAGGGTTCTGGTTCTCCCATTGTTCCTGTTCACAAATTCCCGGTGAACGTAACCGCTTATGCTTATTTGAAATCGCCTGTGGCGGTAAACATATGCTTTGGCTCTTTTACCATACTCACCCATGACGATTCAGCAGAATAATTCGTTATTGTGGGAGCCCCTCATTCCCTCAATCAGGTCGAATTTTGTAAAATTATGTTGACTTTTGTTTTGTACTCCAATATAATAAACTTTAATATGTAGTTTTAAAAACTATATATTATAATAATCAAAACAAAATAAAAGGAGACGGGAATGGTTCAGATTATTACGGATTCCTCCAGCCTTTATACAGGAGAAGAGGGGAACAAGCTGGGAATTATTTCAATTCCTTTGTGTATTACAATCGGAAAACGGAATTTTCGGGATTTAGAAATTCCCACAGAGGAGTTTGTTTCAGAAATTCAGACAGGTTTGATCCCTGTTTCTTCCCAACCTCCAATCGGTGATGTATTGGAGGCTTATGAAAAAAGCCAGGGCCGCAAAATAATCAATATCTCTTTGGCAGACGGTCTTTCCGGCACCTATCAGACTGCCTGCACAGCCAGGGAAATGGCCAAAAACCGGGATGATATTACAGTACTAAATACAAAAACATTATGCGGCCCTCATCGCTATCTGGTTGAATGTGCCGCCGCTATGGCTAAAGAAGGAAAGGGCGAAACCGAAATCTTACAGATGCTGAACGAGAACATGCAACATACAAAGTCTTTCCTAATCCCTCAGGATTTTGAATTTTTGCGGCGTGGAGGCCGGTTATCCCCTACTGCGGCATTTGTCGGCTCCCTTCTTGATATCAAGCCCATTTTAGTCTTAAATGAAAGCGGAACCAGTTTGGACAAATTCGGAATGGCCCGAACCATGAAAGGCGCCGCAAAATCCGTTTTTAAACAGTTGAAAAAGGAAAATGTGGGAAAAGGAGATATTCTATATATTGTTCATGGAGCTGTTGCGAAAACCGCAAATCAGATAAAAGAAATGGCTTTGGAAGAATTTCCCGGAATTGACGTACGGGTTCATCTGTTAAGTCATGTATTTATTACCCATGGAGGGCCAGGCTGCGTAGCCATACAATATATCCGGAAATAAATTAAGATTTAAAGCACTCTTGTCATTTACTGCTTAATTTGGTAGAATCATCAAAGAACCTTTGCAAAACAAAAGGGCAGAAGAGAAAACGCTGCATATGCAGACCAAAAACAAATAAGGAGATAAAATGCTATGGAAAATGTTACAATATTCAGCCACCCGCTGATTCAGCACAAAATATCCATTCTGCGCAATAAAGCCACCGGAACCAGCGAATTCCGGTCATTAATCGAAGAAATCGCAATGCTGATGGGATATGAAGCCCTCCGTGATCTTCCCTTAGAGGATGTAGCGGTAGAAACGCCTCTAGAAACCTGTATGACACCTATGCTGGCTGGGAAAAAGCTGGCTGTAGTCCCAATCCTCCGCGCAGGCCTTGGCATGGTAAACGGTATCCTGGCCTTAGTTCCCAGCGCAAAAGTAGGCCACATTGGTCTTTACCGGGATGAAGTGACCCATGAGCCCCACGAGTATTATTGTAAACTCCCTTCTCCTATTGAGCTGAGAACCATCGTTGTAACAGACCCTATGCTGGCCACCGGAGGATCGGCTGTGGCTGCTGTTAATTTTATTAAAGAACATGGCGGGAAGCATATTAAGTTTATGTCCATTATTGCTGCACCAGAAGGCTTAAAGCGGCTTCAGGCAGCGCATCCGGATATTCAGATTTATATCGGCCACCTGGATCGGGAATTAAATGACGCGGCTTATATCTGCCCTGGCCTTGGGGATGCCGGCGATCGGATTTTCGGCACCAAATAATACAGGAATACCGTATACCACTTCCACAGCTTTGTCAGCCATCCTTGCCAGGCAGCAGTTAATTTCACCTAACAGACCAATATATTGGTTTGTTTCCGATCCGTAATCTATACCGTCTAAAGAAACCTCATTGGTCACCAGTACCAGAAGACCACACTGGGACTTTAGACTGTGGATCCCATTGATGATTTGCCAAAAGGCTTTTTCTCTTAGAAAAAAAGAGTCCGGTTTTCCGGACTCTTTTTGAGTTCCACCAGCATCCGAAAATAATTCATTGGCCACTAGGTTTGATAAGCATTCCACCAAGACAGCCCGTTCATTTGGATTGGATTCTTTTCCCCATGCTTGTTTTTCCTCCTGTCCAAGGACAATCCCCGCAAGATTTCTGGTACGTTCAATGGTGAAAAACCCTTTTCCATCCCGAAGCTTTCTGTGACGTGTTACCTTCGTTCTCTCTTCTTCCCCATAAACTTCCATGGTAGCAACATAATACTTCCTTTTCATATTGGCTGCCATAAGGATCCGTTCCGCATACTCTGACTTTCCGCTGCCGCAGCCTCCTGTTACCATATAAAGCATTGTCAGAGTTCCTCCAATTCCTCTAAAAACTTTTTGAACTCTTCCTTGGCCTCTTCAATCAGCCTGGTATCGTATGTATTCAGTGCCTTTTCATATTTATGAAGAGCCGCCTCAATATAATGCCGTTTTTCACCCAGGCTTTCTTCATAGATCCGTTCTCCCTTAAGAAGGAGAAACTTGTTTTCTTCCCGATCCCTGGGATGGATTTTTAAATATGATAAGGTTTCAAACCGCTCTCGAATTTCCTCTTCTGTCATGTCCACATCCCGTCCCCGGAATACTTCTTTTGTTATCTGGTTTGTAGACAACACCTTTACCTCTACTTCCAGGATGGAGTTAATATCATAAGTATACGTTACATCCACTGCCTCTTCCCCGGCTTTGCCAGAAGGCACCTCAATCATCAGCTCTCCTAATGACAAGTTATTAGCAGCAAACCGGCTTTCCCCCTGAAGCACATTCACCCGGATTTTTGACTGGTTATCATGGGCTGTATAAAGCCGCTCCGTGCGGCTGGTTGGAATCACTGTGTTCCGGTCAATAATCGGGCAGAACACCCCATTCTCAAACACACCTTTCTCCCATTCCCTCACCACCTCGGTTCCCAAAGTAAACGGGCATACGTCTGTCAATATGACTTCTTTAATGGCTTCCTTCCGCTCTTTCATGGCTGCCTGGACAGCCGCCCCTAACGCTACTGCCTCATCCGGGTTTACATTGGTATCTGGAAGAGCCTTAAACAATTTGCTTACAAACCGGCGGATTACAGGACTTTTGGTTGCACCTCCCACCAGCACCACCTTATCAATATCCGCCAGACGGATATGGGCATCTGACAAGCTCCGTTTAATCGGCTGACGAATACGGCTCAGCAGATCCTTACAGGCATCTTCATACCGGGAAAGCTCCACTTCCATTGAAAATAGTTCTTCTCCTATTTTACAATTCATAGCGGAACTTTTTCCCTGGGAAAAACCTATCTTGCACTGCTCCGCCTGCTTGTGGATATGGCGCAACGTTTTTTCGTCCAATGCCAATTTATTAAACTGGGTATATTTCTCAAAAAACAGATCTTCCAAAATTGCTGTAAAATCTTCCCCGCCTAAAAAATTATCCCCTGCTACCGCACGTACTTCCAAGATCGTATCAAATAACTCCAGAATTGATACGTCGAAAGTTCCGCCTCCTAAATCAAACACCAAAAATCTGGCTGATTTGGAACTTTGGTATAAGCCATAGGCAATGGCAGCGGCTGTAGGTTCGCTAATAATCCTCTCTACTTTAAGACCTGCCAATTCCCCGGCCTTTTTTGTTGCCCGCCTTCTGGCATCATTAAAATAAGCTGGTACACTGATGACGGCTTCTGTCACCTCTTCCCCCAAGTAATGCTCTGCGTCTTCTTTTAAAGACCGCAATACAAATGATGACAATTCTTCCGCGGTAAAGGTTTTGTGGAGCAGCTTAAATTTCTTCTGGCTCCCCATATCCCGTTTAAATACACTAGCTGTAGTTCCTGGATACAGCAGATTCCGTTCCACTGCAGAATCTCCCACATAAATCTGCTCTTCTTCATCCATACTAACTACTGACGGCGTCAGCCGTTTTCCCAAACGGTTTGGTATTATTTTCGGCCCTTCTTCTGTAAAACATGCTACAAGGCTGTTTGTTGTCCCTAAATCAATTCCTATAATCATCGTTTTTCGTCCTTTATTTTGTCATTTTTTCGGTCTTTTATCTCGTTTTTCTTCTTGCGTATCCCGGGAGAATGTCACTCTTATTCACGGTAGCACCAAAATAGGGCACAGGGTAATGGAAAAAGGCAACGTTTCAGAGCTTATCAAATAAGCTGTTCCAGCTTTTTCACCGCACACCTGGCCTCATTGTGATCCGGATTTAGTTGGCTGGCTTTACGGAACTGTTCCAAGGCCAGTTTGCGGTTTCCCTGGCCCAAATAGACATAACCCATATAAAGAAAGCTCTCGTAGCAGCCTTTAAAGCGGCAGCTTTTGCAACGCATAATTTCAGCCATCTTACGAAAAAGCTGTTTTGCTTTTTCTGCATCCCCAAGACACAAATAAATCCACCCGAAGCTTGCAAGCCTGGCCGGCGCATAGCCTCTAAATTCCAAATAGTCTTCTTCCTTCCGCCCGCTTTTTTTGAAATTCTTCAGGGAAGACCGGGCATGTTCTTTTGCTTTTTCCATGCGCCCCATCATATAATAGGCTCTGGCCAGATAGCGTTCATAATCAAACAGCTCGTAGGGATCCGTTTCCAGCTTAATGGCTTTTTTAAAGTATTTTGCTGCCTTTTCAAACTCCCACAATTCTTCCATGTATAGGCAGCCAAGCCTGCTTAGCCGGTTAACTTTTACACTGCCTTCCCCTTTTTCAATCCCTTTCAGATAATAAGCGATACATTTTTTTACATCTCCTCGTTTCAGCCACACATCACCGATATCGCTGTAATGCTTATTCCGATCGCTTGTATGCGCATACGCTTCCAATGCCTGGTCCAACTGTCCCAGTTCATAATACAGATCACCGATTTCTTCCCAAAAGTAGGAATAGTCCGGAGTAATTTCCAGTCCCTTCTGGTAGCATTCGATGGCTTTTTCTTTTTCACCAAGGGCTTTATAGCAATCTGCCAGATTCCGGTAAGGCATCCGGTCTTTCTTTTCCCCCATAATTGAAATAGCCTTTTCACAGCACTCAATAGCTTTTTCATACTGCTTTAAATATTTATAGCTGCAGCCCATATTATTCCAGACAATCCATTTGTCTGGTGAATACTCCGCCGCTTTTTCATAATCCCGGATAGCCAGCTCCTGTTCCATAGCTACATCATAAATCAGGCCACGGCAAATCAAATAGTAACAGTTTTCTTTGAGCTGAAGCTGGGCGTTAATGTAATACAACGCCATTTGATAATCCTTAATTCTGCCATAGTCTTCATACTGTTCCTTATAATAGTCAGACAGCTTTTCGTTCACATCTTTATAGCCATTTTGCAGTTCGGTCACTTTTTTAAAATGAACCACTGCCTGCTCCATATTGCCAAGGCCTTCCTGGCACAGACCTTTCGCATAATGAATTCCCGGACGGCCTCCATAGCCTGGTTCTGCCTGTTCGTATTCTGCCAGCGCATCCTCATACCGCTTCATTTCCAGGTAAACATCTCCGCGGATCAAACGGTACTGAAGCCGTTTGGGGTTTTCTTTGATGGCAAGACCTAGTGCTTCCAATGAAGCGTCAAACTCATCATCATCCCACCAAAGAAGACCTTTCTCATAGTTTACTTCTGACTTATCTTCAATGTCACAGTCTTCCTGATCCAGTTCGTTTTGAATCTCCTCAAGAATCTGCCTTGGAACATCCCGCTCCTGGCGGTTTTGGGCAAGATTTCTTAAAATCTTTACCTGATAAAGCTTTAACTCGGAAGAAAACTCTACTTGGTTTTCCTTTGCCCGTTCAATTACGCCTTTGGCATCTTCGTATTGATCATGGAAGAAAAATACTTTTGCTGCAAACAGATATGGTTTATAAAATCCGGAATAAATCCCTATAGCTTTATAGTAATCGTTAACCACTTGCTGCGCTTTTCTTAAATGGAAACAAGACTCCTGACGGGTTAAGTACGCCGGAAAATACTGCTCATCTTCCTGAATAATTTGATCACATACATCAATGGATTTTTCATACTGGTTGGACCACATCAGGATATTTGCCAAATACTGCTTATATTCCAGACGCTCCCGATCGGTGCTTGCTACTTCAATGGCTTCCGCAAGAGCTTCTTCCGCCTCCTCCTGCCGTTTTAACGCATAATAGCATCCGGACAGGATATAGCAGGCCCCTCCATACCTGGAGATCCGTTTCCTGGTTTCGGCTGTCCCATCGTCTGTAAGCCCTTTTATTAGCTCTAGCCAGCGCCGCAAAAAGGGAAGCGCCTCTTCATGGCGGTCAATCTGATACAGTATCCGTCCATATAAATTATAATACAGATACTCCTCCTCTGGTTCCGGTTCAAAGCCAGCCAAAAGCTCTACAGCTTCTTCCATCCGTTCATTTTGGAACAGGCACCAGCCAAGTTTAATCTGCAGCTCATGGCCTGGCAAACGTTCCACGTTCCGTCCTTCTTTCAGGTCGGTTTGAAATTCCTGGATCAAACTATCGTTTGCCTTCCGGATCATTGCTTCCACTTCTTCATTCCGGCCTTTATCCAAAAGCTCAAGCATCATTTCACGGGCCTCATAGCAGTTCCCTTTCTCCATCAGGCACCGGGCTACTCCAAATTTGGCAGAATAGTGGTCCGGGCATTCCTCTAAAAGGCGGTTCCAAATCTCATACGCCTGTTCTTTATCCCCTGCTTTCCAACTGGCTTCCCCGGAATAAAAACGGATGTATTCATCCTTCGGATAGTCTTTTAAAAGACCTTTGGCCAGCTCTACGCCATCCCTGGCCCGGTCCATTCCACAATACAGCCGGATTCGTTCCACATCCTCATAGGGATGGTACAAATCAAAGCTGCTTAAATCATCCAATGCCTGAAGACATCCTTCTGTTTCACCATCATCAATCTGATGCTTTACTTTCAGATACCCGTCTATGTAGCCGTCGCCATTTAAGGACTGTTCATCCAGACCGTTATATTGGAAATATTCATAAGGAATAAACGTTGGGTTTTGGATATAAAAAGAAACATAATTCAGGAAATCAGTGGGAAAACGCTGTTTTAAATCTTCCAGATCCTCCAAGATTTCAAATTTATTATCAAGAATCTTCCAGATATTATGAGGTAAGCGGATATGGTTCAACAGATAAACCATAAGCTTTTCCCTGGCCTCAAAGGCTGTATCCAATTCTTCACATACCGGATTGGATAACACTTCATTCCATCGGTTTTCGTCCGCGCGGGATAATAAATCCTGATATAACTGATCCACCTGATCAATCCATAGATCAGCTTCTGTCTTCGGTTTTTCATTCTCCTTTTTTTCTTCCGGCTTCCCGGCAAAAGCTAAGGCGGCTTCATAGGCCTGACGCAGCCTTTTAAACCCTTCTGCGTCATCCTCCGGGTTGGTAACTTTCAAATGTTCAATATAAGCCTTTTTAATCATACCCGAATCCCTGGTTTCTGAAATTCCCAGAATATGAAATGCCATCTCTTTTTCCATCGTTTCTGCCATCCTTTCACTTGCCTCTTTGCGTTATTCGCATTAATGCAAGTTGTGTTCCTATGCCCTTATGTGATCAGATAAGGGGCTGATACTCTCGTATTTGAATCTGTGAAAATGTACTCATTCTGTTATAAACAGCAGCAGCCATATCCAGCACAGGAAGCAGCGCCACTGCCCCCGTCCCTTCTCCCAGGCACATATTTCCATAAATAATCGGCTTAAGGCCCAGAGCGTCTAAAACTAGTTCCCCAGCGGTTTCTGCCGAGGCATGGGAAGCAATCATATAATACCTTGACATGGAGCACAGGGAAACCGCGGCCAGCGCTGACACAGACGATATAAATCCGTCCACAACCACAGGAACCCGGTAACAGGCTCCGCCTAAATAGATCCCGGTAAGGCCTGCCAAATCAAGGCCTCCTACTTTCGCAATCACGTCAATTCCATCTTCCGGATCCGGTTTCCACAGCGAAAGGCCTTGATGGATCACCTTCCGTTTCCGTTTCAGCCCTTCTGTGCTCAAACCGGCTCCTCTTCCCGTTACCATTTCCGGAGGCACACCTAAAAGCGCCGCGCTTACGGCGCTGCTGGTGGTAGTGTTGCCAATTCCCATTTCTCCGGTGGCAATTATCTGATATCCCCGCTCTTTCAAAAGGCCTACAAGCCGGATTCCTGTTTCTACAGCCTTAATTGCGATTTCTCTGTCCATTGCCGGTTCTTTCGTAAAATTCCTGGTTCCATCCATCAGTTTTTGCTTCCAAATGGGATAACGGATCGGAAAAGCAGTTTCTGCTTTATCGCAGATCAGCCGATCCCTCCCTTCCGCAAAATGGCCATAGCCAGAAAGTTCCCTCTTTACCCCAATATCCACAGGAAACACCCATGCTCCAGCCTTCTCTGCCATAATACAGACACAGCTATCACCTTTTGAAAAATTCTCCGTTACCACAGCCGTTACTTCTTGTCCTGTTTGAGTAACTCCTTCTTCTACAATCCCATTATCTCCGCAAAAAATAACCACGGCTTTTTTCTTAATTTCAATCTGGCTGTTTCCAGTAATTCCCGCAATCTGTATCATGGCGTCTTCCAAAAGACCCAAGCTTTTTAAGGGCTTTGCGACACTATCCCAACGTTTTCTGGCCCGCTCCATGGCCTCTATGTCAAGACCATCGATGTTCTTCCTTGTCTTTTCTAATAATGTCATGGTTTCTGTCCTCTTACCTGCTAATATACTACCATCTATTATAATGGCATCTTAAGCAAAAAGCAAGACTGATGAAATGCTTCGTTCTGTTTTATTATTCTGGTTTCTCCGTGAAGGAAGGAGGGGTTCTTTTTGCGTGGAATAACGCGCATTGCGTTACAAAACGCCAGGCAAACCGGGGAAACGAGTGATAATATAGATGAGGAAATCCAGCCAATAGATTTTTTTCCTGGCGCATACAATACCAGTTTCTGTTTCCCGCCGGCTTTCTGGCCTGAGCCATCCTGCCACAGCAGTCCGAATCCCAATAGTGGAACTCATGGGCTAATATGTTTTCTCCCTTTTTCAGATAATATCCGTCTTCCTGTCCAGAAACCGTAATATAGCCAAAACGCGCTGATTTTCCCTTTTTGCGCCCAGTTCCGGAAATTGCCCCAACCATAGCATGGCAAATTCCATTTTCATCCTCCAAAAATTCCTGAAGATATAAAAAACCGCCGCATTCTCCAAGAATCGGCATCCCCTTCAAAAAGGCCTGCCGGATCGATGCCCGCATTTTTGCGTTTTCTTCAAGCTTTCCTCCATACAGTTCCGGATATCCGCCGCCAAACAAAAGTCCTGAGGCGTTTTTCGGAATAGCCGGATCCCAAATGGGGCTGAAAAATTCCAATTTCGCTCCCATACGTTCAAGCAGCTTCAGATTATCCTGATAGTAAAAGCAAAAAGCTTCGTCCTTCGCAACTCCGATCACCACCTTTTTTGGATCCTGCTTTTTTGCGGCAAGTTCAGGTTCTGGTAACAGTAAGCTGCAGGATGTGGTGGTTTTTCTATAGGGCTCTGACGTTGCGATTTGAGCCAGCGTTTCTATGTCAATGGTTTGCTCCATCTCTGCGGCAAGCCGCCGGATTTGTTCCTGAAGCTGTTTTACTTCCTGAGGTAGCTTCAACCCTAAATGGCGGCTTTCAATGGAAAGCCATTTTAATTCCGGTACATATCCCACTACCGGAACAAAAAAACGTTCCTCCAGCATCTTTTTTAATATGGGGTACATACCTTTCGAAATCCGGTTTAACAAAATTCCACGGATTCGATTGTTACCATTGAAACCAGCCTTGGTCTTATCCTGCATGACTTCTTCTGACAGCTTAACAGAAGGCTCTGGCTGAAACTCCAAAAATCCCTGGATTTTGGCGGCAAGTGAAAGGCCGGCTCCTTTACCGTCTACCACCAGAATAGCCGGGCAATTTAGCCATACAGCCGTTTCATAACTGCTGGCATGGCATGTAATCCCTCCGATGCCGTCAAAATACCCCATAGCGCCTTCAATGATTGCGAAATCCCCATCTTTGCATCCATCCAAAAAGCAGGCTTCCATCTGCTCTTTTGTTTGAAAAAAACCGTCCAAATTTTTGCTTTCCACGCCTAGCACTTCTCTGTGAAACAGCGGATCAATATAATCCGGCCCGCATTTAAATCCAGCTACCCTACGCCCTTTCTGACAAAGAAGTTGCATTAAGCCGCATGTAATTACCGTTTTCCCACTTCCGCTGGAAGGGGCGCTAATCAGCAGCCTGGGAATCATATTCCATTCCATGGTCTTCCTCCTGCTATTTGAACGGAATCCGATTTTTCTTTCTGAACAGTAATTACGAAAACCGGATTTTGCGCCTTCTGAAGATGATAAGATCCCATCTTTTCCAGGCGTGATACCGCAACCTGGACAACTTCATAATAAGCAAAACCATACTGACTGACAGCTTCCATACATTCAGCAAGGGTTTCCACAGTAACCGCATTGATCACAATTCTTGCTTTTGGATTTTTTCCGAATATTACCCACAAAATATCCTTCAGCTTCCCCCCACAGCCACCAATAAATACATGGCTGGGAGCAGGAAGCTCTGCCAGCTTTTCCGGAGCGCTTCCCAAAACCAGATGAAACTGTGAAAATTCTGGCGCCAGTTTTTCTTTATTCATTTGAATTAATGTAATCCCTTCCGTCTTCCGCTCAATTGCGTAAATGCTTCCAACATAGCCGAAATTCCTTGCGGCCTCTACCGCCACAGAACCGGTTCCTGCGCCAATATCCCAAAAAACAGACCCTGGCGCCAATTCCAGTTTTGAAAGGGAAACCGCCCGCACTTCACTTTTTGTCATAGGAAGGCTTCCTCTTATAAACAACTCATCCCGCATCCTTTCCTCCTTGCAGCCCAAAATCCTTAGGAACGTTTCAAATCTGGTAAAAAGTATATCACAGGGAAATTTGATTGTCAGCATATATCCTGTTAAAACTCGGAATGGGTTACGAAAAAATGGTAACCATATTTTCATTTTTATGCTATACTAAGGTGTGTTTAACAATGTGTGAAACGTTCATACAAGAAAGGAAGGATTCATTATGGAATTAATTGGGAGAAACGATCCCTGCTGGTGCAACAGCGGGTTAAAATACAAAAAATGCCATCTGGCATTAGATGAAACCATTGAAACCTACCGCAGAAAAGGCTGTATCGTCCCTTCTCACAATATATTAAAAACACCGAAGCAGATTGAGAAAATCCGGGAGAGCGCAAAAATCAACATTGCCATCCTGGACTATATTGCCGCGCATATCAAGGAAGGAATCACAACGGAACAGATTGATCAATGGGTTTATGAGCGGACGGTTCAGGCCGGAGGAATTCCCGCCCCGCTGAATTTTGAAGGGTATCCCAAAAGCGTCTGCACCTCTATCAATGATCAGGTATGCCATGGCATCCCATCTCCTGATGTAAGGTTAAAAGAAGGGGATATAGTTAATGTAGATGTTTCTACAAATTATCAAGGATATTTTTCCGATTCTTCCCGCATGTTCTGTATCGGAAAGGTATCAGAAGAAAAGCAGCGCCTGGTAACAATCACAAAAGAATGTGTCCAATTGGGCCTGGCTCAGGTAAAACCATGGGGATTTTTAGGCGATATGGCTCAGGCAGTTCACGACCATGCTTCTCAAAATGGATATTCTGTGGTGCGTGAAATTGGAGGACATGGAATCGGTCTGGCATTCCATGAAGAACCATGGGTAGGATATGTGGCAAAGCGAGGCACTCAGATGCTTTTGGTTCCAGGTATGGTATTTACCATCGAACCTATGATTAATATGGGGAAAGAAGGAATTTATGTGGATGAAGAAAATGAATGGACGGTGTATACAGAAGACCATTTGCCTTCCGCCCAGTGGGAGATACAGGTTCTGGTAACGGAAACGGGATATGAAGTTATTTCTTATTAGTACGAGAATTTTGAAATCTTTCTTCTTGCCATATCGGAAATCCAAAGAACTTTCCGATATGACAAAAAGGAGGGTCTGCTGGAAAACCGATAGACCTAACAAGGCTCCCTTAGGAGTTCAGGATTTTAAAAAAGCCTGAATTTCAAGGGATTCTCTCCTTCTTAGGAATCAGGGATTAAATTCGGTATTCTCTCACAGACCATTCTCAGGAATAATCCATGCCACTGAAAGGGATTTTAGCTTTCTATGAAGCAACTGATCCGGCGTCCCGCATAAAATCCTCTCATCTTCATAAGACAACCGTTCTCCAATCCAAATCCTAGCCTGGCTCTGGCCCTGCTCTTTCAGCTTTTTGCATACTTCATAAAGCTTTTCAGATCCATCCAGCAAAAGAAAACACTCTTTTTGATCCATCAGGCTCCAGTCTTGTTCCCCATTCTCATCCAGCTCTCTTCCATGAAGGCTGATTGTTTTCACATGTTCCCAGCTTCTTCCTAACCGCCCCCCAAAATATGCCAAGGAAGAAATCCCTGGTATCAGCCGGCAGGTATAGGGCCTGTTTTCCGTTTTAATTTTTTGTAACAGGGTGGTAGCGCCGCTGTAAAACCCCACGTCGCCGGAATACAAAATCACCGGTTTCCTAATGTCCGGATGGCAATCCAGCCAGGCAAGCATCCTTTCCGGATCATAAGCGGCATACGTATCCTTATCCCACTCCCCTGCCTTTATGATTCCTGACTGTTTTAGCCATTTCCATAAATTTTTTCCGCTTTCGATCATTCGGGAAGCGCCAAGTACCCCATCGCTTTGCAAAACAGCCTGGAGCCCTTCTAATGTTATCTGCCCCGGGTTTCCCATCCCAATCCCCACGAAAGCAAGTTCCCGGACAGGCAAATTTCGTTTTTGCTCCTGATTTTGCCTTGGCTCTTGCTCTTTTGTCTTTGGAGGCTCCAGGCTTTTATTCTCATTCTCCAGCCATTGCCTGATTTCTTCCAGGCTTTCCCCATGCTCCTCCTTTGGCTTTCCCACCACAATTACATGGCAGCCGGAATCCATTGCCGCCTGAAGCTTTTCTAAAAATCCTCCCGCCCTTCCCGATTCCTTTGTTACCAGATAGGAAACCCCTGTATCCTGGAGGATTGCATAGTTTCGTTGGTAAGAGAACGGTCCCTGTGCCGCTATGATCCGATTTCCTGAAATACCTGCGTTCTCACATGCCAAAATCCCTTCCACCGAAGGAAGAACCCTTGCGTAAAGTCTTCCATCCCCCTGATCAATTCCCGAAAAATAAAAAAGCTCCTTACTTCCTGTGGTAAGAAGCGCTTTTCGTTTCGGATGCAGTGACAGCTCATGCTTTAAGAAGCAAGCCGCCTCTTCTACCGATTGAACCCAGGAAATGTTGGATTCTTCCATTTCCCCGTTTTCCGGAGCCTTTGCTGGCTCCCCTTTATCCCGCACAAGACGATGGTACAAAATGCCCTGGCGGCTGCATGCTTGCCGGATCGTTAAAGATGCCATCCGGGCAAAGGGATGGGTGGCGTCAATCACTTTTGTAACGTTCCATTCTTTCATCCATTCGCACATTTCTTCCAGCTCCATCCTTCCTGTGCAGACGGACAGGTGTTCGCTTTCTTCCAGTAATTGTCTGCCATAAGAAGTAGCTACCGAGATTACTGCCGGAATTCCTTTTTCTCTGCAATATTCCGCCAATTGCCGTCCCTCTGCTGTCCCTCCGAATATTCCAATTTTCCCCAATACATTTCCTCCATTCTTAAGGGTACACGATCCGATTTCAAAACGAATACCCTCTCGGCGTTACCATATAATTACCTATTTTTTTTGTTGTGGAATTACCGATAAATACGGTGGTAAACATATCCGCTTCTTTTTTTGCCAACTCCTCAAGGCTTAGTATTTCCATGGTTTGGCCCTCTCGGCCAATATTAGAAACCATGCCGCACACCGTATCGTCTGCGTAGTATTCCATTACAATCTCACAGGCCATTTTTAAGTATCCCTTCCTTTTTTTACTGGATGGATTATAGATGCAGATTGCAAAATCTGCCGAAACCGCTGCCCTGAGCCTTGCCTTAATGGTTTCCATGGGAGTCAGCAAATCGCTTAAGCTGATTACTGCAAAATCGTGGGTAAGAGGCGCGCCTAATACTGCGCCTCCTGCCAATGCCGCCGTTACCCCCGGGATTACCGTTACCTTCACTTGCGGAAATTCAGAAAGCAGTTCCAGCGTCAGCCCTGCCATTCCATAAACGCCACTGTCACCGCTGCATATCAAGACCGTACAATTCCCTTCCTTTGCCTTCTGTAAAGCCAACCGGCACCGTTCTACTTCTTGCCGCATGGGCGTAGTAATATATTCTTTATCCGGGAAATGCTCCCGAACCAGTTCTGCATAAACGGTGTACCCTACAACCACCTGGCACCGTTCTAACGCCTTAACTGCCTCCACTGTCATCTTTTCATAGGCTCCAGGGCCAATCCCCACAATCAGCAGCTCTCCCATTTTGCCCTCCCTTTCGTTCCCGATTGCCTATTCCTGTATCGTTACAAACATACTCGTTTCTCGTTCCTGATGCGTCTTTAAACTCACTTTGGCCTGTTAGAGCACCTAATCTTTCTTGTTTCGAAATCCGGTTTCAAACTGAGGATGATACAGTTTGGAACGCTCATATCCTTTTTGTGCCGCTGTATCACCTACAATAATCAACGCCGTTTTTGAAATCCGCTCCTGCCTTCCGGTTTCTGACAGTTCTCCCAGTTTGCATCGGAAGAGCTTTTCTTCCGGCCAGGTTGCTTTATAAACAATCGCTGCCGGTGTATCTTTGTTATAACCGCCAGAAAGCAGCTCTTCTTCTAATTCCTTTAGCATTCCGGCGCTTAAAAAAATTACCATAGTAGCTTTATGGGCGGCAAGCTTTCGGATACGTTCTCTTTCTGGAACCGCTGTCCTTCCCTCCATCCGTGTAATTATCACACTTTGGGAAATTCCAGGAAGCGTATATTCCATTTCTAATGCAGCGGCAGCCCCGCAGAAAGAACTGACACCAGGGCATATTTCATATGGGATCTGCATGGAATCCATATGATCCATTTGTTCCCTTATGGCTCCGTAAAGGCAGGGATCCCCTGTATGGAGGCGGACTGTTGTAAGCCCGTTTTCCTCCCCATGCTTTATTTCTTCCATTACTTCTTCCAGGGTCATTTTGGCGCTGTTTAAAATCCGGCATCCCTCCTTCGTTTCCTTAAGAAGGCTTGGATTTACTAAGGAACCTGCGTAAATCACTAGATCCGCCTGCTGAAGCAGCTTAAATCCTCTTACCGTTATTAAATCCTCTGCCCCCGGCCCTGCACCTACAATATATACCATACCATTCCTTTCTAGCGCGTGCCTATTCATTCCCGTCAACAATAAATAATGAATAATAGCCCGCGTCTTCCCGGATTTCTTCCGCGGTCCGATAAATCTGCTCTCCATCCATTCCGCAACGCTGTATCCCGCATGCGGTAACCTTTCTTCTTAACAATTCTTCTTTCAGGGAAGCCATATGTTTTCCCGGCTTCATCAGCACTTTAACACCCGGAAGCTCTAACCCTTCTTCAATCTGATAAGACGCAGGCAGGATGTGAAGCTCTTGGCTGCCGCTTACCAGCGCCCGATCCATCCTGGCCGCCGCAGCGCAAAAAGAAGGTACGCCGCTGATTAGTTCTCCCTTTGCGCCGGCTTCCTTTACTAAGCGGTATAAATACCAGCATGTGGAATATACGGATACATCGCCTAATGTTATCAGGGCTACATTTTTTCCCTGTTTCAGGCATTTAAGAATCCTTTCCGCCCCTTGCCGGTGGCTTTGTTCCAGCTGCAAGGGATCCTTTGTCATAGGCATTGAGATCAGCAGGCAGTCCTTTTGATCCATCTCTGGCAGAACCTGCCTGGCAATTTGATATGCAACACATTTTTCTTTTTTTTCATGAGGCAGGGCAATAACATCTGCTTCTCTGATTACACGGACTGCCATAAGCGTCATCAGCTCCGGGTTTCCCGGGCCTACGCTGACACCGTAAATCCTGCCATTTTCCATCTTGTAATCACCGTTTCCTTCTATCATTTCATCCGTCAGCCAGTTTTCCAAGGAGCGCAATGGCTCCTGGCGTTGTTCCCAAAATCCCTCTCTCGTTGGTAAACAACACGGCTTCAATTAAAAGACCGCTTCCTGCCCGGCACTTTAAATGGGCGGAAATCCGTTCCATGACCATTTCCATCACGGAATCCAAAAGCCCGGCGTCTTCTAAAATCTTTAGCCCTTCCTCTACCGTAACGCAGGAAAGGATTGCCTGCGCCATCTCCTGAGAAGCCCCCTGCGCGGCTCCGTAAGCAGCCAAACATTCCATACGGCCATCCGCAACTGATGAATGGGTATTCATAACTCCTGCCGCAAGCTTTAACAGTTTTCCTGCATGGCCAACAAAAAGAAGCCCTTCCATACCGGCCTCTACCGCCATATCAATTGTATTGCCGATGAAATTGCTGCATTTTATCCCATGTTCCAGGGACAGACCCATATATCGGGATACAAAATCCGCCCCATAATTTCCCGGAACCGCTAAAAGGTTACGAATTCCTTCTGATGCCTTTTGACTGATTTCAAGCCGGATGGTTTCTAACAACGCATGTTCACTCATAGGCTCCACCACTCCGCTTGTGCCAAGAATCGAAAGTCCTCCTATGATTCCAAGCTGAGGATTCATGGTCTTTTCTGCCAATGCTTCCCCCTCCGGGATTTCAATGGTAATGTAGACCGGTCCGGATACCTTGCGCCGCTTGCAAACCGATGCCACCTGCCCAAATATCATGTCACGCGGAACCGGATTAATCGCCCACATGCCAACAGGGCAGCTTAAGCCCTCCCGGGTTACGATTCCAATCCCCTTTCCCCCTTTTAAATGCAAGGCAAATTCCGAATGATCCCCATCCTCCTCTTCTGGTTCATAGGAATACCATTTCCCATCCAGGGAACCTTCCCCTTTTGCCTGGCCTTCTTGTTCACCTTCACCAGACCATTTTTTTGCGGATTCGTTTTGGAATGCCAAATCCAGGTTTTGGGTAATGGAAACCAAAACAGTAGCTCCATTTGTAGCATCCGGATCATCCCCGGAATCTTTCACCACGCCGCAGCATGCCACGCCATTTTCCTGCCATGACTGTGTAATTTCAATCGGAACGAAAATTCCCTTAGGGGTTTCGATTCGCACATTCGCCAGTTCCTCTTCCTCAAACAGCAAAGATGCTGCCGCCAGTGCCGCCGCTGCCCCGCAAGTTCCTGTAGTATATCCCCAGCGCAATTTTTTTTGATTGACATATGTATATTGTTGTTCTTCTAACGTATTTTGCCCTTCCAAGTAGTCCTCCGCCCAGACGGGCAGCCTCTCCTTTCTTTTGGCCTGTACCTGGCCTTTTTCTAACTCTGCCTGCAAGCATTCCTGTTTCGTCCAGCACACAGGTGAGATCATTATACTGAATTTTTGGAAGGAATGGAATAGAAAAACAAATATTTTGTCACGATTTTGTCAAGTTCCCCAAATTCAACTGCCAGTCACCAACCGCTATGGCTAATGTGACGCCATCCAGCACTTGTTTTGTTACCAGTAATTTTCCGCCCTGACCCTTGCTTGCCAATACGGCGGCCCGTTCACATACGTTTCCCACCCCTACCGTTCTCTCCACAAATTGAGAATGAGAAAATGTCCCTTTCAGGCTTCCCAGTTGGTCTGCTGAAAAACTTAAAAGAGGCCATCCCATCTCCTGGCACAGCTCATTTAGGGATGCCTCGTTTGCTTTTAAATCAATAGTAGCGGCCTGACAGACCCCTTGAACAAAAATCCTCTGTTCTTTAAGGCAGGACAGTATTGTTTTCTTTAGTTTCTCCTTTTTTATCCCTTTCCGGCAGCCAATTCCAAGGGTTAGGATCCTGGGAATCAGATAAAGGGTTTCCGATCCCTCTTTTGATTCCTCTGCTTTAACGGACACGAAAATCCTGCGGCTGCATCCTGGAATCTGGCAGCATCCTTCTGGAATATTTCCGGCCATTGGGAAATCAGAAAAAAAGCCTACCGGACGGCCTTCTAATATATCTGCTGAAATCTTTTTTGACAGCTCACGATCAGAGAGAAGCAGTTCATTCTCTTTTGCGAACAAATCTACCGCAAATTTGCCCTGCACATCGGTTGCCGTGGTAATCACCGGAATGGCATGGATATATCCGCTGATTTGCTGTGCCAAAGCATTCGCTCCTCCTCCATGGCCGGATAAGATAGGAATAGCAAACTGTCCCTTTTCATCCACCACCACCACAGCCGGATCCTGAAATTTATTCTGAATCCAACGAGCGGATGCCCGTACCGCGATTCCGGCTGCTCCGATAAAAATAAGCCCTTTTGCCTGCTTAAATTGTTTTCCAGTCCATTCCGCCACAGGTTCTTCCACTTGCTTTAATTGAATTTCTGTATCATCCGCTTGCCTGCCAATGCCTGTTTCAAAATGGTTTCCTGCTGCTGTACCACTTATTTTTATGTATCCCTGGCTGCGGAATCCGTCTTTATTAAGTTCCTTAATTAGCTGCCTTAAAAGCCTGGCCCCTGTGCTGGTAAAACAAATCAGTGCAAGCTGATATCCCTTTTTTTGCTCCATCTGCTTCCCTTCTGGGGCATTTCCCATGCTGCCCCGTTTGGCATATCCTCCCCTTACGGGGAGGTTTCCTTCTTCAGTTCTTTTTTCTTCTTTGTAATAAGGCCCCCAATCCTTCCGCTTTCCTTTGCCGTCAGGCTTCTCCATCCGCCAGAAATTACTTTATCCGCAAGGCCAAGTTCTGTGGCAATTTCAAATTTCAGTACTTCCTCTGGCTTCATGTTCTCTGGATCAAAGGAATCCTTCCCACTCTTTTTGCTTTTCGGCATACGTTGATACACTCCTTTACCAATATTTGAATCCGCTGTTACAGCGTATCAGCGAATCGGTTCATAAGGAGTATACCCCTTTTCACAATGCTTATACCGGCGGCAGCGGAATAATAATGGCCGCAACGAAATAAACGATAGCGCCAGTTCCGGAACAAGCAAATAACGCCCAAATCAGCCGGATTAAAGTAGGATCAATCCCCAAATACTCTCCTAAGCCTCCGCAAACTCCAAATAGCATTTTATCATGCTCTGAACGGTATAATTTTCTTCCATTTAACATAGTTGCTTCCTTCCTTTCTGTATCACAGGAATCCTCAAAGGATTCCTGTCAAATTCTGCCACCCAATCATTGGCATGCCTTCTGGTATGCCACATGGGCCTCTGGGCGATTCCATGGCGATACGTTCGCCAGCCCGAACGCATAAAGGTTTCAATCCAATTCTCAGTAAAACGTTTCACTCACCATTAAAAATAACCTGAATACTTCCTGTTACACACTCAAATTCCATATCATGCAACGCGTTGTTTTTAATCAAACGCTCAAATGCCAAACCACTGAATTCCATATCTCCAATCTGGATGCTTCCGCCCACGCCTTCTAGGTCATAATTAAAATCGGATTCCTTCTGCATTAAGCTTAAACTAATATTTCCCGTGGCACACTCTCCGTCTGCATCTCCCTGAATGGTTCCGGAATACGATATATTACCTGATGCGCACTTAAAATCCGCATCGGAAACCACTGCTTCCTGGATAGTCACATTTCCTGCCGTTATATTCACTTCTAATTCCTGCGTCTTTAATCCTGTAAACTGAATGGAGCCTGTCGCTGCTCCAATTTCCACTTCATGAAACTGGAAATTTGCCGGAACCACTACATTCAGCTTGGGATAGAGGCCATCCTTTCCCTTCGTTCCTTCCACATAAATTTCCAACTCATCATCTTCGTTATCCTTGTAAATTCGCAGAAACTCTTTCATCCTGCCAGGGTCATCGCAAGAAATACGAATATCCGAAACTTCTCCTGCCGTTACTATAATTTCGCCTGCTTCCATCTCCAATTTCAACGTTTTTGATGCCGGAAAGCATAACGTATTATCTTCTTGAGCCTTCGCCACATTCACCTGATATTCCGTTTCTGATGTAGGAACGTATGTGACATGATTCCCCCCATATTCCTGTCCCGGATCATATTTCCCGGAATAGGGAAAGGAATATAATGTGTTCCCAATATCATCCCTGCGCCAATTCCCTCCATTTATTTTGGCTGCCCACGCTGTTCCAAAACCGAGAACGGATAATACCGCTCCCAGGATTGCCGTATACTTAATAAACTGTTTCATGCAGATGCCTCCTTTCTGTGGATCAAACGACTAATACAATTAATAAAACAAGATGCCAGCCATGGCAAAAATTTTCCGTAATACAAACCGCACAGGGACAGGCAGAGAAGGCCCAGTCCTATTACCCCGGTTCCTGTTCCAATATATAAAATTCCCTGGATCAGGTTTGCCATCTGTCCGATTCCAAATACAATCACTAAAATGCCTGCCACAAGCAACGCGAAAGTTACAGCAGCCAATGCAATCGTTATACTGAAAAGAATCCCTATGATAAGGCCGCCAAGGCCTACTGCCAGGCCAATGGCTCCTCCTCCGATCCCTAACACCAAAGGAATGATCACAGGAAGCGCACAACAAACAATCAAAATAATTCCTGCTATTTGCCACCATTCTCTTCTCCCTTTACCGGTCCTGACCGTCCTTGTGTCTGGCTCTGGCTTGGTACTGCTTCCTCTTTTCCACTGGCCATGCCCGCTTCCATATCCCCCAGTCTGACTGTTCCCTTGGAAATCGGATTGGTGGTCATGGGTTCCAAACTGTTTTTCTTCTTGTGCTTCTGGCAAATCCAAACGCTTCACAATCTGGTAACTGGGGTCTCGGAACCGCTCGTCTTCATAGCCTGTTTCGGTAAAAGCCCCTCCTTCTTCCAGGTTTCCGCTTAAGTCTGATCGGATCATTGCCGCAATCCGCTCTGGTCTTCCAAATTCCCGTATTACATCCTCTTCTTTCTCTGGTCCTGCTTCTTCCAAATAATCCTGGTAATACGCAATGGCATCTGCTTTATCTTCGTCTGGAATATCTTGCAGCAGATACTCCAGCTCTTTCATAAAATCATCTTTCCTCATACCATAGCCTCCTCAAAAATGCGGGATATTTTTTGGGAATAATTTCCCCATTCGCTGCGGTACAGATTTAGCTGCACTCTTCCTCTCTGTGTAATCTTATAGTATCTCCGATTTCTGCCGTCTATCGCCTGGTCATATACTTCCAGGCAATCATCCTTCTGGAGCCTGCGAAGCACCGGATACAGGGTTGATTCTGAAATCTCGATTACTGCCCTTACATCTTGGGTAATTTTATACCCATACGTTCCATCCATTTCTTTTGACACCACAGCCAGAACAACAGCGTCTAACAGAGCAGCTCCCGTATTAAAAACCATATCCTCACTCCCATTCTAAATTTTCTGGTTTTTATATTTATAATACTGTATAATATTATATAGAATATAATATTATGTGTCAAGTATATTTTTGTATTCTTGGCCAGCTAGGATCTTATGCGCCGCACAGAAAATTAGGAAAATTTTTATAATAGCAGAAGAAACTCCTGCCCAAAGGGCGTTTTGTCATTTTCTTTAGTACAGAATGCGCATCCCCTGGAGGTTTTTGCTTTATAGAATGCATTTTCCTATAAAGCAAGAAAACAGGCAGAGCTGCCAGTGATAGAATCATCACTGGCAGCTCTGCCTTACTGACAGTCTATAAGGTTTCACAAAGGCAACTCCCTATCTTTGCTTTTCTTTCACCAACTGGGCAATAATTTTTATTCTGGAATCCAATGGCTTCCCTTCCGGCTCAAACGGCTGAAACATAACGTGAAGAGCCATTTCATCGTACTCTTCCGTACGCCATTCCGTGTTAATTTCCCGGTTGCCCGCAGCCAATACGGATAAAAACTGGGACTGGAACTTCTCAAAGGCATCATTTGCCCTTTTTGCTTTTTTTGAGTTTTCCAAAACTTGGTTCAAACTGGATTCAAATTCCTGGGAAAGCAGGGGATTCCCAGACTGCAGCAGCGCCGTTAATGCCTCTGCTACCGTATAACAGCTATTTTTATTTAATGCTGCCGTTACTGCAACGCTTAAGGAAGTAACCCGTTCCCGGTTTAATAAAATTTTAAAATTGCCAGCGGATTTTGTAACACACTCTGGAATGGAATAGGAACGCCATGCGTCTACCTCACCGCGCAGGGCATCTTTCATTTCCTCCAAATCAGAAAACAGGTTGACAGTTCCTCGTGAAATTGATTCTGTGGCATATTTAGAAAAATTGCTTTCTGTTTTTGGAATATAATAATAGGTTCTCAGCGGGTTATACCGGCAGGCCCGGAACGCCTCCATTAAAGACAAAGCACTCATATCCTCATCTAAAATATAAATATTAATATCGTTCCCTTCGGAAAGGCCATAATCCTCAATTCCTAAATCAAAATTTTCCCTATCTGTAAAAACCTTTAGCATAACATTATTCTCCCTTCACTGTCCGGGGCACAATGCGTTTTCCAAAGCGCTGCCCGCTAATTATTCCCTCTAATATCATCATATACCAAAAAAACCCAAATGAAAATACCTAAAATGCCCAAAAATCCATTTCTTTTTATTCTTTCGAGGCTTCTAAAATTGAGATCACATCTCCTTCCTTCAGTACCTGCTGGAACCGCCCTTCCTCTCCATTCACTTTTAGCAGCACTACGCCCTTAGGCCGTTCTAAATCAATACCAGAATATTGAATCAAATCCATCAGATAATAAGGCCTTCCATCCTTCTTTTTAGGCAGCTTAAGAGTTGCGCCGTTTAACTCAAAAAATACATGTTCTTCCTCTGTTTGGCCTGGTTCATTTCCGGAAGAAGCCATTTCTGACGCTGATTGTTCATTTTTTTCCGGATTTTCTGAAACTTCCTCCCCTTCTGACTCTCCGTCCGGATGTTGGTCTTCGGCCGCTTCCGCAAAAAGCTCTGTTTTTACAGGTTCCTCGTTTTCTTCTTGCAGTATGGTTTCATTCGTTTTTGGCTGCGTTTGGAATTTTTGCTGCTCTTTTTCATTTTGCTCTGCCGCTTCCCTTTCCGGCTGCTCTTCTGTTTTGTCTTTCGGTACTTTTGTTAATTCTGTTGATTCACGTTCCAGCGCTTGCACGTTTGCTTCTTCTTGCATTCCTTCTTCTATATCAGAAGCCTGTCCGGAGCCGGATGTTTCCTCAGTCTGTAGTTGTAAAACTGGAGCCGAGGGCTTTTCGGGCCACTTTATCATAACAGTATCCCCATTTTTTAATGCCGTGTCCAGCGAAACGTGAGTACCATTTAAGGTAATATCAATACAATCCTCCGCCCCGTCAATATCTTGCAAGCGTGCCTTAGCCGATACCCCCTGGACAGCCGGTACAAATTCAATCTCATCGCCAGCATGAATCACATCAGAAAGCTTTCCGTCTTTCTGGTTGATAAAAAGAGAGGCAGGTTCTGATGCCGTGCCATAAAAAACCTTCCGCATCCCATTAACGGTTATCGTCAGATTCAATCCTGCGCGCCCCATAATATCCCGGAAATTATAGCCGTTCATCATTAAAAGGTTTAGCGCTGTAAAGCTTCCGCTCCGGAACAGCTTTGCCGGCTTCCCATTTAACGTAACACGGAAACTATCATTTATCAGGTTTAATCCGGAAGAAATAAGAATTCCCAAAGGTGTGGCATATTCCGGGTTGTCCAACTCATATTCATCTGAAAACGCACTGCTTTGAAAATAATTTCCCGCAATTGTTACCCGGTTCGCATCCATCCCCAAAGCTTCTGTAACACCATCTTTTAAGCCTGCCAGTTTGCTCCCGCCTCCTACTAAAAACAGTGCGGAAGGCGCTGTTCCATTGATTTCCACAACCTTGTCCGCGATTTCTTTTGAAAGCGCCTCCAACGTCCCCCGAACGCATTTAAAAATCTCATCTCTCGCAAGCTTTTGGCTAATGCCTAAAATATTCGTAAAAGAAATTTCATCCTTGCTTTCAAGCTGTATTTTAATTGATTCAGCAGTGGGAAAATCCACCAAATGCTGTTTCATAATCGTTTCGGTGATCTCATCTCCCGCTACGGTAGCCATGGTATAGCCTGTAACGCTTCCTCCGGTACAGGCTGCGATATCAGAAGTTCCTGCCCCGATATCCACCATAACCAGGTTTAAAAGCCTGATATTTTCCGGAATAGCCGCATTAATCGCAGCAATAGGCTCCAAGGTCAGGCTTGCCACCTCAAGGCCGATTTTGTGCATTGTAGTATACAAACTTTCCACCACTTCGCTGGGAAGGAAGGTGGCAATCAAATCCACCTTTAGCTGCCGCCCCCTGTGATCTTTTAAATTTGATATCATGTACTGGTCCAGGAAATACTGGCATACGGTATATCCTACCAGGTAAAAGCGCCTGAAATCATCCTGTGCCTCATTTTCCGCATCAAAAGCTTCCTCTGCCTTTGCAATGGCGCCGGCTTCTAAACGGCTGATAATTTCATCATCAATCAACTGTGTGCCAGGCAGTTCCAATTCATAATCAGCCCGTTTTGTTTTTAACGCTCGTCCTGCAGCGGCAACACAAACACGGGTTAGCTGGATGTGGATCTTACTTTCCAGGCGCTTTTTCACCTTTTCTGCAAGAACGGACACTTTCGCGATATTTTCGATCTGCCCGTCCATCATAGCACGTTCCCCGTGCTCCTCTTTTTCCACAGCAATGACCTTTACCTTATTTTCCTCAACGATCCCTACCATTCCGATAATGCTTCTTGTACCGATATCCAACGCAAATATCACATTATTTGCCTGAGCCTTCATCGGAGCTTTTGCCTGCGTGGAAGGCTTTGCCTGTACCGAAACCTGCGTTTTTTTTCCTTGTCCTCTTGCCATATTTCCCCCTGCTAATGATTCTGCTTATTTTTCTTCCTATTGTCCCGCCTGGCGGGCATTTGGCAAACAGGCAAATGCGTTTACCGGATCCATCCCTAGCCAGGACAATATCTTCGCTGTGGTTACAGCTTTTCTTTATTCTTCCACTACTATTATAGTAAAATTATAATCCAATGTAAATCTTTTTCTCCATGCTAAAACCGGTTTGCCATAGCCAGTTCAAATCTGGTTTAACAACCCTCCTGTGCCAAAAACGGCATATGCAAGAGCATATGCCGTTTTTGATATCTATGAAATTTTCACTAATATCTTCTTCCGATAGGCTTTCTAATCAACAGGATCCTTACATTTATTATTTTTTCGGAACCATAACGCTCATGCCGCCCATATATGGCTGCAGCACCTGGGGAATGGTTACGCTGCCGTCTGCCTGCAGATGGTTTTCCAAAAAGGCAATCAGCATACGTGGCGGCGCTACTACCGTGTTATTTAAGGTATGGGCCAGATATTTTCCATTCTCGCCGTCTACACGGATTTTCAGGCGGCGTGCCTGAGCATCGCCTAAATTGGAACAGGAACCTACCTCAAAATATTTCTTCTGGCGGGGCGACCATGCTTCCACATCACAAGATTTCACCTTTAAATCCGCTAAATCACCAGAGCAGCATTCTAATGTGCGGACAGGGATCTCCAAGGAGCGGAAGAAATCCACTGTGTTCTGCCATAATTTATCATACCACATTGGAGATTCCTCTGGCTTGCAGATTACAATCATCTCCTGCTTCTCAAACTGATGAATCCGGTAAACGCCTCTCTCCTCAATGCCATGGGCGCCTTTTTCCTTTCGGAAGCAGGGGGAATAGCTGGTTAAGGTTTTTGGCAGCTCTGCCTCTGGCGTAATGGTATCAATAAATTTTCCGATCATGGAATGTTCGCTGGTTCCAATCAGGTACAAATCTTCTCCTTCGATCTTATACATCATGGCATCCATTTCAGCAAACGACATAACGCCAGTTACCACATTGCTTCGGATCATAAACGGCGGCACACAGTACGTAAAGCCACGATTTATCATAAAATCACGGGCATACGAGATCACAGCGGAATGAAGCCTTGCCATATCTCCCATAAGATAATAAAAACCGTTTCCCGCAACCTTTCCCGCGGCATCTAAGTCAATCCCGTCAAAACGCTTCATAATATCGGTGTGGTATGGAATCTCAAAATCCGGAACCACAGGATCCCCAAATCGTTCCGCCTCTACATTTTCACTGTCATCCTTTCCAATGGGCACACTGGGATCGATTATATTGGGAATGGTCATCATAATCTTTAAAACCTTTTCCTCCAGTTCGCCTTCTTTTGCTTCCAGCTCAGCCAGGCGCGCAGCATCGGCGTTCACCTTGGCCTTAGCTTCCTCTGCCTCTTCCTTCTTGCCCTGTCCCATCAGCTTACCGATTTCTTTTGACAGTTTATTCCGGGAAGCCCGCAGGCTGTCAGCCTCTGCTTTTGTCGCCCGTTTTAGGGCATCCAGCTCAATTACTTCATCTACTAATGGCAGCTTATTATCCTGAAACTTATTTTTAATATTCTGTTTTACTATGTCCGGATTCTCACGGACAAACTTAATATCTAACATAATCTTCCTCCTGGGTAGCATGATTTTGATCTGTTCTTAACGATACCACATTTTTCTAAGAATGAAAAGCCCCTTTTGCCCCCTTTTTGCAGCGCATAATCAGCTCTGGCAAAAGCAATTCAAAGCAAACTCCATTTTTCACCGGAATATCCAGCTCATCCGATTTTTGGATACACTTTTTTACAAACTCCGCCCCCAGTTCCACTCCTTCTGAAAGCTCCCATCCAAGAACCATGGAACCTGCCACAACAGAAGAAAATACGTCACCTGTTCCAGGACGGTCATTGCCTGCCCGCCTGCCGCACTGGAACACAATCCCTCTTTCTGGCTCTAACACCACATTCGTCAGGCTTTTTTCACTGGGCACGCCGGTAATTACCACTGAAGACGGACCCATCTTTTGGATTTCATAGGCCATTTCTTCCAGCTCTTTTTGCTTCCATCCTTCTTTTCGGTATTCCTTTCCAGTCAGGATGCAAGCCTCCGTCACATTAGGCGTTACCACATCAGCCAGCTTTACCAGCATTTCCATCTCCCGGCACATTCCAGGGGTATAGGTAGAATAAGGCTTTCCATGATCCCCCATGATCGGATCCACAAGCACCTTCGTTCCATTTTTCCGGAAGTTTTTTATCATATGGGAAACAATCTGGATCTGCTGCTGAGAGCCTAAAAATCCAGTGGCAATCCCGTCAAATCTTAAATCCAGCTCCCTCCATTTTTCAAGATATCGCTCCATTTTATCCGTATAATCATCAAAAAACCATACAGGAAACCCGGTATGGTTGGAAAGAATGGAGGTGGGCACCGGACAGCACTGAATTCCCATGGCCGATACAATCGGCATGGCCACCGTTAGCGAACAGCGGCCATATCCGGATAAATCATTTACCATCGCAATTGTTTTCTGGCATTCTTTCATCATGTCTTGTATATCCCCTGTCCTTTCCTGTATGCCAAAGCCTTAATCCGCAGACTCTACGCAAATCGCTATCCCTTCCCGAATAGTAATCGTACCGTTTTCCTGCATCAGTTCATTACTGATGCACCGGCTGCTGGCCGCTTCCAGGTCATAATCCAGAAGGGGATATTTAAAACCTTCCAGGGTAATCCCCTTTATTTCCCCTAATAGGGGAAGGAAGGAAATATATGTGCCCCACTGTTTGGATCTGGAAAACGTGTGGCGATCTTCTATTAAATAAATCTTATTCTGCCCATCGATAATGCAAGCCTCCACTCCCCGCTGCAAACAATGATACAGCAGGAACACATTTGCCAGCATATGGTCAAACCGCCCGCCTGTGGCTCCTAAAACAGTAATATGAGTACATCCGTAAGCCATAGCTTTTAAAAGAGCAAGCTCCATGTCTGTTTCATTTTTTTCCGGCTTATGGATATCCCACACAATATAAGGGATCTGTTTAAATTCTTCCATTACGGACGGATCTGCTGTGTCAAAGTCGCCCTCTATCATATCCGGCACCAGTCCCAGGCTTTTTACCGCTTTCAGACCTCCATCAACCGCGATTATTTTATCAAAGGTGTATTGATTACAAAAGGAACGGGCAAACGCTAAATCCAAACATCCCCCAGTGATAATCAAACAAGTTTTCATTTCTCTTTCGCCTCATACTCTTTTAAAATGTTCATAAATGCCCTGGTATTTTCAGTCGCGTCGCCCGCAAATACGGCGGATCCTGACACCAGTATATTTGCTCCCGCATCTAAAAACTGCCTGACATTTTTTAGGGTAACGCCTCCGTCCACCTGGATATCCACCTTTAAGTTCCGCTCCTTTAATATCTGGCGCAGCTTGCGGATCTTATTCAATGTATAAGGGATGAATTTTTGGCTTCCATATCCGGGATTGACCGACATGATTAAAACCTGATCCACCTGATCCAGCACACAATCCAGCATCTCAACCGGTGTGGCCGGGTTAATGGCTACTCCCACCTTTAAACCAGCGCTTTGAATCTGATGGAGGGTTCTGTCTAAATGGATACAGGCCTCCTGATGAACGCAAATCAAATCGGCCCCGGCTTTTTTTATATCTTCCACATACCGCCCCGGTTCTTTCACCATCATATGCACATCAAAAAACTGATCCGAACACTTCCGGATCGCCGAAATAACCGGCATACCGATGGAAATGCTGGGTACAAACACCCCATCCATCACATCTAAATGCAAATATCTTGCACCTGCGTCAGAAACTGCCTTGATTTGCTGATTCAACATAGAAAAATCGGCTCCCAATATAGATGGCGCTAATATATACATTTCAATATCTCCTTTTCTCTTTCAGCTCCTGATAAAGCAGCTTGTAATTTTCGTACCGTTCCCGGCTTAATTCCCCTGATTCCACAGCAGCTTTTACACCGCATACTGGCTCCCCTATATGGACGCAGCCGGTAAACCGGCAGGCGTTTTCCCTTGAGGAAAATTCCGGAAAATAGTCCTTTAACTCCTCTGTTTCAATTCCATCAATATACAGGGAACTAAAACCGGGGGTATCCA
Organism: uncultured Lachnospiraceae bacterium; assembly: GCA_910589195.1. Classification (GTDB taxonomy): domain Bacteria; phylum Bacillota; class Clostridia; order Lachnospirales; family Lachnospiraceae; genus Caccovicinus. The sequence goes on along the minus strand of CAJUTC010000039.1, from coordinate 2,831 downwards.
TAAGGAATGTGTGCTTTTCTACATAAAACAGCTCACAGTGCCGGGTTGTATGTTTCCCGCGTTTAATTTTCTCACTAATTTTCCCTGTTTCCATCCCGGCCTTTGGACAAAGAAGGTTGGTCAGTGAGGATTTTCCTACACCTGAGGGACCAGCTAACACCGTGGTTTTTCCACGGATTAGCTGTTTCACTTTCTCAATTCCCTCTAGCTTTTCGGCGCTAATCATATAAACCGGATACCTGGTGCTTTCATAAATCTTCCGATACCTGTCCTTTTCCTCCTCGGAGCACAAATCTTGCTTGTTAAAACAGATAACTGCCGGAACTTCTGCCCGTTCCATCATGACCAAAAACCGATCTAAAAGGTTCAGGTTCGGCTTTGGATCCGCAAGGGCAAACAAAATCAATGCCTGATCAATATTCGCTGCGGCAGGACGGATCAGGGCATTCTTCCGCGGAAAAATCTGGTCAATGTTCCCCTCCAATTCCGTTTCATCCAAAACCGAAAATTCCACATTATCACCTACCAGGGGCTTAATCTTCCGGTTCCGAAAAATCCCTTTCGCCTTACACTCATAAATCTGGTTTTTGCCATTATGCACATAATAAAAGCCTGCTATTCCTTTTATAATTTTACCTGTCATTTTAATCCTCTGTCTTGAAGAAGGACACAGGATAGGATGCCAATATCTTGTTTTGATCCAAATCCACCAGTTCCACAAATCCTTCTTCTACGCCATCCGCGCCTTCAATTCTGGAAAATGTAATAGGTATCACCGTATCGCCTATTACTTTCCTTGGCTCTACCAGATTTTTCAGAACCGTTTTCCCGTTTACCTCCTGCCGCAGCCGGATTACAATCTCTACGCTGGTGCTGGAGGAGCCGGGGCCTAAATCCATACTTAAATTATACTGTTTATCAATGGATGCAACATAATGGGTAACGCCGATAATCGTTTCACTGGGCCCTAAGCTCACATAGTACTGAACTGGCTGTCCCTTCAGGTAGGGAAGATCCGGCTGGACAGACTGTGAAAATACTCGCCCTGCGTCCACAGTTTCGCTGTAGTCCTCTCCTGCCGCCACCGGAATAAAGCCTGCTGCTATAAGAGCAGCCTCAGCCTCTTCCGGCATTAAATTGGTCACATCCGGAACCAGGGCATGGGATGGCCCTTTGCTGATCCGCAAAGTTACCGTTTCCCCTTCTTTTGGATTAACCGGCTCATAACTAATCACACTGCCTGCTGGAACCAAATCGTTAAATTCCTCTATCAGGGCAACCACCAGGCTTCGTTCTACCAAAAGCAGGGAAGCTGCCTGCTGTTCCATACCGATTAAACCTAATCCGTCCAGGGCGATGGTTCCGCTTCCTTTGCTCACTTTTACATTCACAGTTGTATTTTTTTCCAGAGTGGTTCCTTCCGGATACTCCTGAGCCATAACATAACTGGCAGGGATTTCATTGGAATTTTCCACACTGCTGACGACCATCTTTAAGCCACAATCCTCCAGAAGCTTTCTGGCCTCATACTCTGTCATGGGCAATGGCTTGGTAAGAAGATTTGGCATAACAACCTGGCTGTCTGTTATAGCGGCTGTGGTTACCTCGGCCACCTGGCTTTCTATCGTTTTTTCCTCGGATGGTTCCATATCGGTACTTCCAAATCGGAACAAACCGCCCAGCCGTATGGCTACAATCAGCAGCACTGCTACAATCATAACCGCGGCCACCACCCCCGCGACCGCAAACACACGTTCCAGCGGGCGGGTAATGTCTTCATATTTGGCAGTATTACGCTGTTTCTGTTTCCCACTGAAAACGCTGTCAGAATCCTTTGGTTCTAAATCTTCCCATCGGCCTTCAAACTCATCCAGCTTAAAATTCCCGTCCTTCTGAATCCCTTCTTTTTGTTCCGTTCCCTCTTCCCTGTCCTCTTGTATCTGCCGCCCTTCTTCTTTAATCGAATATTCCTCTTCCTGTTTCTTCTGCCGTTCCTTCCTCCTCAATGGCTCAAATATCCCATCATAGGGGTTAATCAGCGCTTTTCTTAAATCAGTAATCACCTCTTCGGCTGTATCATAGCGGTTTTCCCGCTTTTTTTCCGTACAAGTCAGGATAATTTCTTCCAGGCTTTCCGGAATATCTGGATTGCTTTCCTTTGGGGACGCTATGGGATTTTTTAAATGAGCCATAGCAACCGTAACCGTATTTTCTCCATCAAAAGGAAGGCGTCCAGTTATCATCTCAAACATGGTAATTCCCAGGGAATAAATATCGCTTCTGGCATCCACCAGCTCCCCGGTGGCCTGTTCCGGCGAAATGTAATGAACCGATCCGATGGCATCTGATTCCTGATGGTTGGAAAAAGCAGCCCTTGCAATACCAAAATCCGCCACCTTTACCTTCCCATCTTTTGAAATAATTATATTTTGGGGCTTAATATCCCGATGGATAATATTTTGCTGGTGAGCCGCCGCCATTCCCTGAGCCATCTGGATTGCGATGCCAATGGTTTCTTTTACTTCCAGATAACCTTTTTTGGCAATATAGCTTTTTAAGGTAATCCCTTCAATCAATTCCATAACAATATAATGGATATCTCCATCATCCACTACATCGAATACATTTACAATATTGGGATGGGAAAGCCTGGCTGCCGCCTGGGCTTCCATCTTAAAACGAGTTACAAATTCTTCATTCCTGCTGAATTCTTCTTTCAGGACTTTAATTGCTACCAGGCGGTTCAGCGTATGGCACATGGCCTTATATACGTCTGCCATTCCCCCTGTTCCAATCTGTTCTATAATTTCATATCGTTCCTGAAGATACAT
>CAJUTC010000038.1 GCA_910589195.1 uncultured Lachnospiraceae bacterium | reverse complement strand
TTGATAACTGCTGGTTTGCCATTTGGGTTATCTTGTTTTTTTCTTGCTGTAAGCGATCCAGTTCCATAGCCAATTTATCATCTCCCCCTTTTTATTTGAGCAAAACAGCCAGAGCAATGGTATAATTTGGCAGATGTTCCGTTCCTAAGACATATTTTACATTGAATGGATACATTTGTCTATAAAAAGCATTCTCTTTATAATGAGAAGAAAAAGGGAGTGTGTGAGAAATGATGTCATTCGAGCCATTGTGGAAAACGATGAAAGCGAAAAATGTTTCCTGCTATGCCCTTATCTTTAAGCATAATTTTAGCTGGGGGCTAATCGATAAATTGAAACACGATAGAAATGTTACTTTGGAAACAGTCAAACGCCTGTGCCGGATATTGGCAGGTCTTGACTGGAAGGTGGTACAGAAGAATCTTGTAGAATAGCATAAAAATCAAATATCGATAAGGGGGATAAAAAGATTCCACCAATATCTGGTTTCACAACCCCGCCAGAGGAACATTGGAAGTATTGCCCATATTGCATGAACCCATTGGGCAAAATAGAGTTTATGAAGCGGAAAGCAAAAAGAATTGTTGCATGCAGGAAATGCAAAAGAGTGATTGACGAACGGCATATTCAATGGTAGCCAATAAAGTTAAGGCAAAAGGAAACAAAAAAATTTATAAAGAATAGAAGTCCAGTCAAAGGGAAGGAAAATTCCTCCTTGACTGGACTTCTTCTACTATTCTCTACATAAACCTTGTTCTGATTGTCGCTAAATTGTCACTGTTTTGTCACTGAAAAGCAACATCCTTTATCATGCAATGCTTCAAAACCCTTTATTTTACGGGTAGTTTACTTATGACAAAGATTTTTATTTTTCTAAACTTTTCATCGTCGGGAATAACAAAACATCCCGTATTGCTGCGGAATCTGTTAAAAGCATAACCATTCGATCAATGCCGAATCCGATTCCGCCGGTTGGTGGCATTCCCACCATCAAGGCATTAATAAAATCTTCGTCAGTATGGTTAGCTTCCTCATCGCCCTGGGCAAGCATTTCTTCCTGGGCGGCAAACCGTTCTCTCTGATCTATGGGATCATTCAGCTCCGAATAAGCGTTTGCCATTTCCCATCCGTTCATAAAGAATTCAAACCGTTCCACGTATTCTGGATTATCTGGCTTTTTCTTTGTTAATGGAGAAATTTCAATCGGATGATCCATTACAAAGGTAGGCTGTACCAGATGTTCTTCTACAAAGTCTTCAAAGAACCGGTTTAAGATATCACCTTTCTTATGCCGTTCTTCAAATTCCACATGATGCTCTTTTGCAACGGCCCGTGCTTCCTCCAGGGTGTGGATATTAGCAAAGTCTACGCCAGAGTACTTTTTAACTGCGTCTACCATAGTAATCCGTTCAAAAGGCTTTCCTAAATCCATGTGGATTCCATTATACACAATCTCAGTTGTTCCTAACACCTCCTGAGCCACATAGCGGTATAAATTTTCTGTTAAATCCATCATACCGTGGTAATCGGTATAAGCCTGATAAAGCTCCATTAAAGTAAATTCCGGATTATGCCTTGTATCGACACCTTCATTGCGGAAGACCCGGCCAATTTCATAAACCCGCTCCAGACCGCCTACAATCAAGCGCTTTAAGTATAGTTCAAGGGAAATGCGCAGCTTTTCTTCTTCATCCAAAGCATTAAAATGGGTTACAAAGGGACGGGCAGCAGCGCCGCCGGCATTGTTTACTAGCATGGGGGTTTCCACCTCCATAAAGCCCTGGCCATCCAGGTAACGCCGGATGGTGGAGATGATCCGGGAACGTTTGATAAAAGTATCTTTTACCTCGGGATTTACAATCAAATCCACATAGCGCTGGCGATATCGCATATCCGTATCTGTCAGGCCATGGAATTTTTCAGGCAGCACCTGCAAACTTTTGGACAAGAGGATGATACAGTCAGCGTGGATGGAGATTTCTCCAGTTTTCGTGGTAAATGCGTGTCCCTTAACTCCTACGATGTCGCCGATATCCATTTTTTTGAAATCCTTGTAAGGTTCTTCTCCGATGCTGTCACGGGCCACATAAACTTGGATACTGCCTTCTTTGTCCTGGATATTGCAGAAAGAGGCTTTCCCCATCACCCGTTTAAACATCATGCGGCCTGCTATGGAAACCTCTTTTCCTTCATATGTTTCATAATGGTTTTTAATATCCATACTGTGAACAGTTACATCATATTTTGTGATTTGAAAGGGATCCTTTCCGTTTGCCTGAAGTTCAGCGAGTTTTTCTCGGCGGACTAAAAGCACATGATTTAAGTCTTCAGCCTGGGCCTTTTTCTGATTTTGATTCTGGTTTTCTCCTGCCACGGTTACCATCCTTTCGTATTACTGATTTACTCTTTGGATATCCAGCACTTTGTACTGAACGATTCCTACCTGGGTTTCTACGTCAACCACATCGCCAACACGTTTGCCGATAAGGGCATGGCCTACGGGCGATTCATTGGAAATCCTCCCCTGCAGGCTGTTGGCTTCTGTAGAACCTACAATCTTAAATTCCATTTCCTCTGAAAATTCCAGGTCATATACCTTAACTTTACAGCCAATACTGATTTTATCTAAGTCAACCTCGTCTTCCACAACAACTTCTGCATTTTTCAGAAGCTTTTCCAGCTCTTCGATCCGAAGTTCAATATCTCTTTGTTCATCCTTTGCCGCGTCGTACTCTGCGTTTTCGGATAAGTCACCCTGTTCTCTGGCTTCCTTGATTTTTTGGGCTACCTCCTGCCGTTTGAATACCTTTAGATTATGAAGCTCATCTTCATACTGCTTTAAGCCAGCATAGGTTAAAATGTTTTTCTTTTCTGCCATCTTCACAATACCTTCCTTAATTAAATACTACCGCAAAGCGGCTCCCCGTCAGCGAAAAAATACCTATATATTAAGTAGCTTTTGCTGCATTCAAGGTATTATAGCTTAAAGTGAATCGATTGTCAACTGGCTTTCTGGAAATTGGAGTAACAGTTCAGACGGCATGGAATTTGACAGGAAGTTTGTCTTTTAAGCTGGCTTGACGCCAAACTTTATGCCAAATTCTGTCAGGTAATTTATTTGTAATTCTTGCTTTTTTTCCGTAATCTGTTATGATTATAATAGCTGCGTATAGAAAGAGTGGAGGAATGACATGAAACGCATTGATTATCGGGTCGATCTTCAGGTATCGATCCTGTTGTCTATTTTTGTGGCAACCGTAGCCCTGACCTGTTTTTTTGTATCTTATAAGGTGACATATGATGATATGTGTCTTAGTTTGAAGGAACGTGCAGAGTTTATATATGGTTATCTGGAAGAGCAGTTGGATTTAGCTGCTTTTTCTGATTTTGAAACTCGTAAAGATATGGAACATCCAGACTATATTGTAATGCATGATGTGTTCAGCACGGTAAAAGAAGCAACTGGCGTTATGTATCTTTACACAGCCAGGAAAAACAATGATGGCAGTTACATATATGTGGTAGATGGACTGGATCCGGAAAGCCCGGATTTTCGTTATCCAGGGGATCGGATTGAAGAAGAAATTTATAAGGACATGGATCGGGCATTAAGCGGGGAGGAAGTATACCCGAATAAGATTGTGCATACCAGTTGGGGGAATATTTTTATCTGCTATCTGCCACTGTATAATCAAAATGAAATTGTGGGTGTGTTAGGCATTGAATTTGAAGCCCAGCATCAATACATGACTTATCAAAAGCTGCGATTGTTTGTACTGCTTGCGGTGCTGATTTTTACATCCCTTGCGTTCCTTACCTCCAGGCGGCTGTTCCGCCATGTTAATGTAATCATAGAAAAAGAGGCGGAGCAAAGAGAAACCCTTGCGGATGCCCTTCATAAAGCAGAAGTAGCAAGCAGGGCAAAATCCACGTTTCTATTTAACATGTCCCACGACATCCGGACGCCCATGAATGCGATTATCGGGTTTACCCAGATTGCAAAGGAGCACTTGGACGATAAAAAACGGGTGGAGGACAGCCTGACAAAAGTAGAACATGCCAGCCAGCATTTAAGAAGACTGATCAATGATGTTTTGGATATGGCAAGAATTGAAAGCGGGAAGCTGGAAATTGAACTTACGCCTTGCAGTATCCGGGAAACAGTTATGGAAACGAAGCAGATGCTTGCGCCGGATATGGAGGAGAAGGGACTTATATTTGAAGTGAGCCTTGAGAATATCCAGGATAATTGCGTACTCTGCGATGCGTTACGGATCAAACAGATTGTGCTGAATTTATTGTCCAATGCGTTAAAGTATACGAACGCGGGGGGAATGGTGAAATACCAGGTGGTACAGACTGGCAGGGACGAAGAAGGATATGCTTTTTATGAAATCCATGTGAAAGATACCGGCGTGGGAATGACCGATGAGTTTATGAAACATATATTCGAAGCATTCGAGCGTGAAAAAAGCGCAACGGAAAGCGGTGTAGAAGGAACAGGACTAGGACTAGCTATTACAAAGCAACTTGTTGCGATGCACGGAGGAACAATCCGGGTAAACAGCCGGAAAGAAGAAGGAACGGAATTTGTAGTGGAGCTTCGCCTAAAGGCCATAGAGGAGAAACCGGAGGATGTGGTTTATAGGGAAAACATAGAAGAAGTGTCATTTGAGGGAAAGCGGGTGCTTTTGGCAGAAGATAACCAGTTAAACCGGGAAATTGCGGAAGTGATTCTTTCGGAAAGGGGATTTGAGGTAGAATGTGTGGAGAATGGGGAAAAGGCGGTAGAAATGGTTTCCGATTCAGAACCTTATTATTATGACCTGGTATTGATGGATATTCAGATGCCCTGCATGGACGGTTATCAGGCGGCCAGGAAGATACGGAACCTGGAAAATCCGGCCCACGCAAAAATACCCATTGTGGCTATGACAGCTAATGCTTTTGAGGAGGACAGGAAACGGGCCTTTGAATCTGGGATGGACGGGCATATTGCAAAGCCCATTGATTTAAAACAACTGAATCATGTGCTGGCTGGCGTATTGCGTGTATGAATCTGTCTAGCTGGGGCACTAATAAGCAAAAATGAAAGAAAGGCAAAACCATGGAAGCAGTTGAACCAAGATTTGAGAAAATTCTGCCTTACCAGGTTTGCGATTACAGAAGCGTTCAATATGAAAAAGGGGATGATTATTATGAAAATTCGGGATATTTTAGCAAAAGGGGAGCCAACCCTTTCTTTTGAGGTATTTCCTCCCAAGACAGAGGATAAATATGAAAGTGTAGAACAAGCGGCCTTGCAAATCGCAAATTTGAAGCCGTCTTTTATGAGTGTTACGTACGGCGCAGGAGGAGGAACCAGCAAATATACGGTTCAGATTGCCTCTGGCATCCAGGAAGGCTTTGGCGTAACAGCTCTTGCCCATTTAACTTGCGTATCCTCAACCAGAGAAAAAGTAGGCCAGGTATTACAGGAGATGCGGGAAAAAAAGATAGAAAATGTGCTGGCGCTTAGAGGAGATATTCCGGCAGACGGAAAAGTGGAAAACGATTACAAATATGCTTCTCAGTTAATCAATGAAATTAAGCAGGCGGGTGACTTTTGTATCGGGGCTGCCTGCTATCCGGAAGGCCATGTAGAGTCTGTTAATAAAACAGAAGATATTCTTCATCTAAAGGAAAAGGTAGAAGCAGGCTGTGATTTTGTTACGACTCAGATGTTTTTTGATAATAATATTTTATATAATTATTTGTACCGGATTCGGGAAAAGGGGATTACGGTTCCGGTAATCGCAGGGATCATGCCAGTTACCAACAGTTCCCAGATTAAACGGATCTGTCAGATGTCAGGAACCTACCTACCATCACGCTTTAAGGCGATTGTGGATCGGTTCTGGGATCGCCCGGCAGCTATGAAACAGGCCGGGATTGCATACGCTACGGAACAGATTATCGATTTGATTGCCAATGGGGTAAATGGAATCCATATTTATACGATGAATAAACCGGATGTGGCAGCCAGGATTCAGAACAGCTTGTCTGAAATTTTGTAGCAACATACGTTGCGGAGCATGGCTGCCGACAACGCGGTCCGATGGAAAGTTAGGCAAGGAGGTTTGTCTGAATACGATCCGGTTCGTATACCAGGCAGAAGGCAGGAGGAAGACAAGCACATGGACGCTGACAGAAAGGAAATTTTCCGGTATTTAGGATATGGGAAAGCGCAGCCGGATGAGAAAATGGCGGATTTCGTGGAAGACTGCATAAAAGAATTGGAGCAGGCAGTTTCTCCCAAATATTTAAGCAGGGAATATCCATTAAAGCTCTTGCGGGATTATGGAGTGGATGGCGGATGCTTTTCTGTGAAAAGCAAGAATTTAAGCCGCAATCTGCAGGATTGTGAGCAGATCATTGTGTTTGCCGCCACCTTAGGGGCAGGAACAGATCATGTAATCCAACGGTACAATAAACTCCAGGTTAGCCGGGCTGTGGTGCTTCAGGCAGTATCAGCGGCCATGATTGAAGGTTACTGCAACCATATCTGCTCCAGGATGAAGCAGGAATATGAGGAAAAAAATCGGTATCTGCGTCCCAGATTCAGCCCTGGCTATGGAGATTTCCCACTGGAATGCCAGCCGTATCTTTTGGATGCGCTGGAAGCAGGAAAACGAATCGGAATCAAACTGACAGACAGTTATTTGATGATGCCGTCAAAATCGGTAACGGCCATAATAGGGGTAAGCCAAAAGCCGGAATTTTGCCAGGTAGAAGGCTGTGAAACTTGCGTAAAGATTGATTGCAGGTATCGGAGGGAACCATAGGGAGGCATCAGGATGCCAAATTTAGGACAGGAAAGTTGGGCAAACGATGAATATATTACAGTGGATGAGAGAGCATCACGTTTTTTTTGACGGAGGATTGGGAAGCCTTTTGCAGGCAAAAGGGTTAAAGGCAGGAGAACTGCCGGAAACCTGGAACCTTCTCCATCCTCAGGAGCTTGTGGAGATACACAAAAGCTACTTAAATGCAGGGGCTAATGTGATTACCACCAATACGTTCGGCGCTAACCGGTTAAAATATCCGAAGGGCGGAGCATGGGAATTAGAAGACTTAGTACAGGCCGCGGTGGAAAACGCAAAGAAAGCCCGAAGGGAATTTATTGAAGAGAAACAACGTTTGGCGGCAGGAAAGGAAGAAGGGGAAATTTCTGCAGCCGGAACTTTGGAACCTTATTATATCGGACTAGATTTAGGCCCTACTGGTAAACTGCTGAAACCTTTGGGAGATTTGGAGTTTGAGCGGGCTGTGGAGCTTTATAAAGAAGTGATTGGAATTGGCCAAGATGCAGGGGCGGATTTCATTTTAATAGAAACTATGAGCGACAGCCTGGAAGTTAAGGCAGCCGTTTTAGCGGCCAAGGAAAGCTGCGGCCTTCCTGTTTTCGCAACCATGGCTTTTGATGAAAAAGGCAAGCTGTTAACTGGGGGGAATGTGGAAACCATTGTAGCTTTGTTAGAAGGGCTCAGGGTAGATGCCCTGGGGCTAAACTGTGGGTTAGGGCCGGTTCAAATGAAGCCTATCGCGGAAAAGCTGTTAAAGGTGTCTTCTTTACCTGTAATTGTAAATCCCAACGCAGGACTTCCAAGAAGTGAGGGAAGCAAAACCGTTTATGATATTGATTCGGATCAATTCGCCCGGGAAATGCGGGAAATTGCTAAAATGGGAGTGTTCATGATGGGAGGCTGTTGTGGGACTACGCCGGAACACATTGAAAAAACAGTCAGGCTTTGTTCCGGATTTCAGGTAAGGCAGCCTGAAAAAAAGAACCGTACCATAGTCGCGTCCTATTCCCAGGCAGTGGTCATAGGGGAAAATCCGGTTTTGATTGGAGAGCGGATCAATCCTACCGGAAAATCCAAGTTTAAACAGGCCCTGAAGGATCATAATTTGGAATATATTCTTCAGGAAGGTGTTACACAGCAGGAGAACGGAGCCCATATTTTGGATGTGAATGTGGGACTTCCGGAAATTGATGAACCTTCCATGATGGAAGAAGTGGTAAAGGAGCTTCAGTCAGTACTGGATCTGCCTTTGCAGATTGACACATCAAACATAGAAGCTATGGAACGGGCGCTGCGTTGCTATAACGGAAAGGCATTAGTAAATTCGGTTAACGGAAAGCAGCAGGTTATGGATGAGGTATTCCCGCTAGTGGCAAAATACGGCGGTGTGGTAGTGGGATTATGTTTGGATGAAAATGGAATTCCGGAAACAGCACAAGGGCGGATCCAAATAGCAAGAAAAATCTATGAAACTGCCAAAGGCTACGGAATCGGGCCAGAAGATATTATAATCGACGGTCTTTGTATGACAGTCAGTTCTGACAGCAAAGGCGCGCTGACCACTCTGGAAACGCTGCGCATGGTTCGGGATGAACTGGAAGGAAAAACCATATTAGGGGTGTCTAACATTTCGTTTGGCCTTCCCCAAAGGGAGATCATCAATGCCGCCTTTTTTACCATGGCTCTCCATGACGGGTTAAGCGCGGCTATTATTAATCCGAATAATGAGGCCATGATGCGGGCTTATTACAGTTTCCGGGCATTATCCGATTTGGATCCCAGGTGTGGGGATTACATTCAGGTTTATGGCAATGTGCAGGCAGGTCTTGGAAGCACAATAGGTGGCAGGAAGGGCGCAAAGGAATCTTTTTTAGCAAGTGAGGGAAACGAAAAGGGACAAAAGGGCAGGCAGCAAACAGGCATTTTTGACGGAATTACCAAAGGTTTAAAGGAATCTGCCGCGGCAGCGGTAAAAGAGCAGCTTAAAAGCCGGGATGCCCTGGATATTATTAATCAGGACATGATCCCCGCGTTGGATCAGGTAGGAAAAGGGTTTGAAAAAGGTACTGTATTTCTGCCTCAGCTTTTAATGAGCGCCGAGGCGGCCAAAAGCGCGTTTGAAGTGATTAAAGAGTATATGGGTCATTCCGGCCAGGTTCAGGAACCGAAAGGAAAGGTAATTTTGGCTACGGTGAAAGGCGATATTCATGATATCGGAAAAAATATTGTAAAGGTATTGTTGGAAAACTACAGTTATGACGTAATTGATTTAGGAAAAGATGTGCCGCCTCAGGCAGTGGTGGAAGCCGCTATTCAAGACCATGTGCCGGTAGTAGGGTTAAGCGCGCTAATGACTACCACCGTTCCCAGCATGGAGGAAACCATACAAAGGCTGCATAAAGAAGCGCCATGGGTAAAGGTTATGGTAGGCGGGGCAGTTTTAACACAGGAATACGCAGATACCATCGGGGCTGACCAATATTGCCGGGATGCCATGGCTTCCGTGAATTTTGCTGAGGAAATAATAGGAAAAAAGAAAGCAAAACCATAAAGGCGCTTAGGAGGAAATGATATGATAACCATGGAGGAAGCAAAAAAGCTGGCTTTGTCCGGAGCTTATAAACGGATTCCTGTGAGCCGGGAATTATATGCCGATCAGAGGACACCTGTAGAAGTACTAAAAATACTAAAGGCCACAGGGGAACCTTGCTATCTATTTGAAAGCGGAGAAGGCAAGGAACAAGATGGGCGATATACCTATTTAGGGTATGCTCCCATTATGAAACTGTCTTGTAAGGACGGGACGGTTACAGTTAGCGGGCCGAAAGGGACAAAAACTAAGGAAACGAAGGATCCCAAGGAAGTGATCCGCCAGGTTTTAAAGGATTACCGCAGCATGAAACCTGACGGGATGCCGGGATTTACAGGCGGTTTTGCAGGATATTTTTCTTATGATTTTATGAAATACAAAGAACCTTCAATTTTGGGAAGCGCTCAGGAGAAAGAGGGATTTTTGGATGCCCAGCTAATGCTTTTTGACAAGGTGATCGCGTTTGATCATTTCCGCCAAAAGATTACACTGATTGCAAATGTAGATACATCAGATTTGGAAGTAGATTATTTCCGTGCGGAAAATGAATTAAAAGAACTGGAAAATTTGATCCGGAACGGAGCTTATGATTCCGTATCCGTTCCAAATCTTAAGATTACAAAGGAATTTGGCCAGATGTTTGATCAGGAAGATTACTGCCTGATCGCGGAAATGTGCAGAGAGTATATCCGGGAAGGTGACAGCCTGGTTATGGTGCTTTCCAATTGTATGGAGGCAGAGATGGAGGGAAGCCTTTTGAATGCATACCGTGTATTGCGGGTTTTCAACCCATTGCCCTATATGTGCTATCTTTCCTGGGATGGAATGGAGGTTGCCGCCACAGCGCCAGGATCGCTGCTCAAGCTTTGCAAAGAGCGGCTGTATACTTCCATATTGACCGGAAAACGATTCCGAGGGGAATCAAAAAAGGAAGACATGAGGATAGAACGGGAGCTTTTGGCTGACAAAAAGGAACAGGCCTGGCATCATCTCCTGGCAGATTTGGGCAGGAATGACATGGGAAAGCTTTGCCGAATCAATACGATGAAGATGGAAGGGTATGGGGGAGCAAGCCGGTATTCCCATGCAATGTATGTAAGCTCTGCTATCAGCGGGCGGATTTTAAAAGGCTTGGACGGTCTGGACGCAGTGGAGGCATTCCTTCCGGTCGGAGCCACATCCGGGGGGCCGAAATTAAAAAACAGCCAGTTAATTTATGAATTGGAACAACATAAAAGAGGCCTTTATGGCGGAATGATCGGTTATCTGGATTTTTCCGGAGATCTAGATTTTTGCACCCCTGCCCAGCTTGTGTCTGCAAAAGACGGGAAGCTATTTGTAAGAAGCAGCGCAAAAATAGGCGCGGCCAGCAAGCCAGAGCAGGTTTACCAGGAGTACGTTAACCAGGCGGGGCCTGTTTTACACGCATTGGAAGTAGCCCAGAAGGGAGAGGAATTATGATTCTCTTAATCGATCACTATAGCAGTTTTTCGTATAATTTGTATCAACTGGTTAAAAAAATCCATTCGGATGTGGCTATCGTGTCCAGCGGCCAGACCGGGATTGAGGAAATCAGGCAGATGAAACCTCAGATGATTTTCCTTTCTGCCGGATGGGGCAAGCCGGAAGAAGAGGGCGTTCTCACTCAGATTGTAAAGGAATTTGGAAAGAGGATTCCGATTTTTGGCGTAGGACTGGGGCATTTGGCGGTATGCCAGGCGTTTGGGGCAGAACTGGTCCATGTTAAGAATCCGGTTTGCGGGGAAACGGTGGAGATTGTAGTGAATACACAATCAAGGCTGTTTCGGGAAATGGGAAAAACTTCTATGGAAGTAGGAGGATATTATTCCTTGGCGGCAGACGAAACCCGCCTGCCGGACTGTCTGAGGGTGACCGCTAAAAACCGGGATCGTGATATCATGGCGGTGGAGCATAAGGAATATCCTGTTTATGGAGTCCAGTTCCATCCGGAATCGATCCTGACCCAGGACGGGCGGAAACTGATCGACCATATTCTGAAAGAAGAAGTGTTTAGCAAGATGGCTTCCAGCAGAATTTTAAGTAAAATTAAAGAAATTTTAAAGGAACGGCAATCAGAAGAGGATAGTATGTAGACGGTATTCTTTCAATTCCATTAGGGTGACAGTATGATTCACAGTTTGCTTCCAATTGCTTATCTATGTGCCATTGTGTTTTGCCTGTATACATCATGCTGGTTGATTTTGCGGGCAAACAGGAACCGGATTACAGGGGCGCTGGCGGCCTGCCAGATTTTTGTGATTATCTGGTGCGTTCCTCAGCTTTTCCTCACATTTCCCATGAGCAGGGAAATGAAATATGTGCTTTATGGAATCTCCTATATTGGAATCAGCTTTATCGGGCCGGCCTGGTTGATTTTTTCCTGCTTTTATTGTGGGCGGAATATGAAATATCTGACAAGAGGTCTGATTTTCGGCATTTCAGCAGTTGACTATTCCATATTTCTGACCAATGAATCCCATCATTTGTTTTATCTTATATTTGAGGTGGAACAGGTGGTGTATGGCCCGGTATTTTATTTCCATATGGTGTATACCTATAGCTGTGTACTGTTTGGTATGCTGCAGCTTTTGAAGGCGTTTTGGCGCAAGCAGGTAGCAACAGTCCATATGGTTTTACTGATATTAACAGCAGCCGTACCGTTTGGGTTTAATATCCTTTATCTTTCCGGTCTGGTTCAAACAGGATTTGATTTAACGCCTCCCGCTTTCGCGCTGTCCAGTTTTTTTATGCTTTTGGCAGTATTCCGGTATGATTTTCCGGATGTCAATGTACTGGCCTTTGAACCGATTCTGGAATCGATCGCAGAAGGGGTAATCGTTTATAATAAAAGAGGGGAGATTATGTACTGCAACCAGGCATCCAGAGGCTGGCTGGGTCTTGAAGCTGGCGATGGGTTTGTAAAGTTAAAGACTGCTCTTGGCCAGGCCGGGGCGAAAATGAAACAAGAGGAAATGGCGTGGGAAAGCAGGGAGCTTGCCTTACAAACAGGAGAGCGGATCCGTCTGAAACAATACATTCACCGGAACAAAAAGGGGATTATGTGCGCAGGCACCATCCTTCTTTCGGATGTGGGAGAATATTACAAGAGGATGCAGCAGGAACGGGATCTTGCCGTATCTTCCCAACGTTTGGCGATTGAGCAGGAACGGAACCGGATTGCCCAGGAAGTTCATGACACAGCAGGACATACTCTGACCATGATCCATTCTCTGATCCAGTTAATCCGCCTGGAGTGCGAAGCAGACAGGGAGCCGTTACAGGATTATCTGAATCAGGCACAGGGTCTGACTTCTGACGGAATCCGGAATCTGCGCCTTGCGATTAACCATATGCGTCAGGAAGCTTCCTGGGAGCTGGTTACCCAGGGAGTGCGTCAACTGGCGGGAAGCGTAAAGGGGCTTCCCGTGGAAGTGGAAATCCAGGGAGAGGACGGACCGGAATATTCCCATTTATCAGTGATTCTCTATGAATGCTTGCGGGAAGCTATAACCAATTGCTTAAAATATGCAAAAGCCCGTCACATGGATGTGATTGTAAAATTTGAAACGGAACAAGTCAGCCTGTATATTTTTGACGATGGGCAAGGATGCGGCCAGATTGCAGAAAGCCATGGGCTTCGTGGAATCCGCCAGCGGGTGGAACAGGCAGGAGGGCAAGTAAGGGTCCTTTCAGCAGAAGGGGAAGGATTTCAAATCTATATCCGGCTTCCGGCGGGAGCTGCCGAAACGAGGCTATCTGTGGGCTTTGCTCAGAGTAGGCAAGAGGGGGAAATAGGATGATACGGGTTGTGGTTGCGGATGATATCCAGATTTTAAGACAAGGACTTCAGGCAATCTTAAGTAAGGATCCAGAAATACAAGTTGCTGGTCTTGCTTCTAACGGAAAGGAAGCCTGGGAACTATGCAAGATCCAGGAACCAGATGTGGTTTTAATGGATATGCGGATGCCGGAGTATGATGGAACCTGGGGGATTGAGAAAATAAAGAAGGATTTTCCTTCCATTAAAATAGTGGTGCTGACTACCTTTGACGATCGGGAAACGGTGGACGCTGCCATACAAGGGGGAGCGGACGGATACATCCTAAAGGAAATGGATGGAGAGCAGGTAGCCCGTTCCATTAAGGCCGTATACGGAGGAATCCGGGTATTCGGAGATCGGGTGTTTGAAGGAATGCGCCAGACCATGGCCAGACAGGACGGGCCATCCAACGCTGCCTTTGTAACGGACGCGCTGGAAGCCGGGATAACCAGGCGCGAGCGGGATATTATGCGGTGTGTGGCTCAGGGGATGGATAATAAGGAAATTGCCGCAAAACTATTTCTGGCGGAAGGTACGGTTCGAAACAACATATCCAGGCTTTTAGAAAAACTGAAGTTAAAGGATCGGACCCAACTGGCTGTTTTCACGGTAAAAAATCATTTTGATTCATAAATTTTATGATTTGCAATTTTTTTAAAGACAGAAATGAAAAACCGTGCTATGATGATAGGCAGAAGCATAACAGGAAAAGAAGGAAGTAATCCAAAATGAAGGGAACAAAATCATATCTGAGAAAAACAAAAAACAGTATGGCAGTTTTTGCAATTTGTCTGGTGCTTTTTTTGCAGGCAGGTGTGTTTCCGGCATTCGCAAAACCGGAATGGCCTTCAGATGTGGGAATTGAGGGGGAGGCAGGTATCGTCATTGACGAGGAAACAGGCGCCGTTTTATTTGGGCAAAATATCCATCTTCCCTATGCGCCGGCCAGCATTACAAAACTTTTAACAGCACTTGTGGTGATTGAACATTGCTCCTCCCTGGACGATGTAGTAACATTTTCCCATGATGCCGTTTATAATGTGGAAGAGGGAAGCAGCAATCCCATGTCATTAGAAGAAGGGGATCAGCTTACGATAAGGGATTGCCTCCATGTGCTGCTTTTGCGCTCTTCCAATCAGACCGCAAACGCCCTGGCTGAGCACATTGGCGGAACGAGGGACGGATTCGTGGCCATGATGAATGAAACGATCCGGGAATTGGGCTGTGTGGAAAGCAATTTTGCCAACCCTTCCGGCTTAAACGATGAAGACCAGTATGTATCTGCTTATGATATGGCGATAATTGGAAAGGCGGCATTTGAAAATGAAACGCTGCTGGAGATCTCCTCTTGTAAACGTTACCGCCTTCCGGCAACGATCCATAATCCGGAAGGAGCTGGAATGACCATAGAGCATAAGCTTTTAAATACTACGGATCCAGCCAGCGACACGTATTATCCGGCTGCCATAGCAGGAAAAACGGGCTATACGTCCATTGCGTTAAATACGCTGGTAACATGCGCAAGGGATAATGGGCGGGGGCAGATTGCCGTGATTTTAAAAAGTAACTGGACTCATTACTCTGACACCATAGCCTTAATGAATTTCGGGTTTGGCAAGTTCCAGAACCTGGATACTTCTGGCGATGAGGCTACTTTTTTTGGTGAAGATGATTCCCTTCAAGTAGACGATACGGTGTACAAAAGGGCGGAATTGGAAGTTTCCGGAGTTCGAATGGTAACGGTTCCTTTAGGCGCTACTTTGGCAGATGTGGAAAAACAGTTAGTGACGGGGGAAGATATTTATATTCAGGCTCCAAAAGGAGCAGTAGCGGAAATCCGCTATCATTATGATGATCGTATTGTAGGGAGAAGCTATCTGGTCAGCCCGCCGCCTCAGGAAGAAGAACTTGTGGAAGTTGGAGCGGGAGAAATGAATCCGGACAGTTCAGGTGATGAAAG
Source organism: uncultured Lachnospiraceae bacterium (assembly GCA_910589195.1). Lineage (GTDB taxonomy): Bacteria > Bacillota > Clostridia > Lachnospirales > Lachnospiraceae > Caccovicinus. The sequence continues at coordinate 24,488 of CAJUTC010000038.1, read as the reverse complement.
CTCATCGGGAACGGATGAAACAGAAGGGAATGGGGATAAGGAGAGCCAGCCACAAAATAAAGAATGGCTTTCTCCAGAAGTTATAGAAACCCTGAAAAAAATCGGCCCCATTGGGTTAGGAGCTGTGGCGCTGGTAGGCGTAAGCGGCGTGATTGGGCTGATGATAAAGAAAAAAAGAAAGCAGCGCAGGGAAGCAGAGGAACGGCGCAGGGAGAAAAGGCGTCAGCGGCTTGCTGAAATCGGATATTCGGAAGAAGAATTTAACCGGATGGTAGAAGAACGGTTTAGAAGAGAAAAGAAAGAAGACAATTCTGGCAAATAGAATGTGCGTTAAAATATGGGCAGACCTGAAACGATTATAATGGGTACACAAAGTATAAAATTATCGTTTCAAGCCTGCCCTCTTTTTTAGGATTCCTTTTGGCTGTTAAAATTGTAAGAATCTAAAAGTTGGTTTTTAATATGCCATAATTGGCTGGACAAATCCACATGGACTTTATGGGGGTTCACTAAGCGGCGCGATTCTTCCCAAAGTGTGGAAAGCTCTTGTTTACAATAGCTTTGGATTTCCATTACTTTTGGAGAGTGGTAAACACATTTTCCCTGCTTAAATACCGGAACTAACAGATCCCGCATGGTATAGCTTCTGGGTGCCAGATGGGTTTTCTTCCATGTTTGGATGGGATCAAACAGCAAAAGGGAATTGGACTCATCAAAAATTTCATCGGCCAGACAGATTAAATCGGCGATAATTTTTCCTGTTTCCCGGTTGTAAATACGTTTAATGGCTTTATCTCCGGGGTTTGTAATCTTTTCCACATTTTCCGAAAGCTTAATTTTAGGAATAAATTTTCCAGTTGTTTTCTCCTGGATTGCTGCCAATTTATAAACGCCTCCAAAGGAAGGGCAGTCCTTTGCTGTGATCAGGTTCGTCCCTACGCCCCAGGAATTAATAGTGGCTCCCTGAACTTTTAAGCTGTTAATTAATGTTTCATCCAAATCATTGGAAGCGGAAATCACGGCATCGGAGAATCCGGCAGCGTCCAGCATTTGTTTTGCTTGCTTGGAAAGGTATGCAAGGTCGCCGCTGTCTAAACGGATTCCGTAGAAAGTTAGAGGGATTCCTGCATCTTTCATTTCCTGGAATACCTGAATAGCATGGGGAACGCCGGAATTTAAGGTATCATACGTATCAACCAGCAGGATACATGCGGTAGGATACATTTTTGCGTAGGTACGGAAGGCAGTCAGTTCGTCAGGGAAGCTCATGATCCAACTATGGGCATGGGTGCCTTTTACCGGGACATCAAATAGTTTTCCCGCAAGCACATTAGATGTGCCGATACAACCTGCAATCATGGCGGCCCGAGCGCCGTAAATTCCAGCATCTGGCCCTTGAGCCCTGCGCAGGCCGAATTCCATGACTCCGTCGCCCTGGGCAGCATGAACGACCCGGTAGGTTTTGGTGGCAATCAGGCTTTGATGGTTGATAATATTTAACAGAGCCGTTTCGACTAACTGAGCTTCCATAATGGGGGCAACTACTTTTACAAGCGGTTCACGGGGAAATATAACAGTACCTTCCGGGATGGCATAAATATCACCGGAAAATTTAAAATGATACAGATAATCCAAAAAATCTTCCTCAAACATGCCAGTAGAGCGAAGATAATCTACATCATCTTTTTCAAAATGTAAATTGCTGATATACTCAATTACCTGCTCCAATCCGGCACAGATGGCAAAACCGTTGCCGAAAGGGTTGTTTCGGTAAAATACATCAAATATTACAGTTTCATTTGCGTTTTTTTCTTTAAAGTACCCCTGCATCATGGTAAGTTCATAAAAATCAGTCAGCAGGGTTAAATTTCTCTGGCTCATGGTAGGTTCTCCTTGTATCCTGTGTTTTTTCAGATTATAGCATAAAGGTTATTAAAATAGCAATAGCATTGTTAAAATATTAACAATATATGTAAGAAAACTGTAAATAGAAAACAGGTTAACAGGGATTGGAAGAAAAGGAAATATGTGGTATACTTTTCTTAAGATGTTGGTGCCAAAAGGTCGTTTGCCGTCTTGAACGGGCTACTTTTAATGTTTTTGGCGAAGCGGTTATCTGGCAGGATCCTGGCTCATGATAAAATATCATGATGGAATATATGTGAATTTTGTATCAATACATTGATTTAAGACGGGCCTTTGCGAAAGGTTTTCCAAATGCAAAATTTATTTCAGATAAAAAGAGGAAACGGAATGAAATTATTAGGAAAAAAAAGAAGACCAATGATAAAAGCAGTGGCAGCCGCTTGCGTAGCGGTTGTGTTTAGCATGGGAAGCCTGGCCGCGGTATATGGGGGAACTGGCGCTAACCAGAGGCTGCTGCAAGAACCAGTTACTTACATAGGGCCGGGAGCTGAACCGGGAATTTCGGAAACATCCCAAGTGCCGGAGCAGATGCAAGAGGAGTTGAAGGGCGTCTGGATTTCCTATTTAGAATGGAATACATTGCCGAAAACGGAGCCGGAATTTAAGCAGGCGGCAGATGCTATGCTGGATCATTGTGTGGACTGGGGGATGAATGCGGTTTTTCTTCATGCCCATTCCCATACCGACGCCGCGTACCCCTCTGATTTTTTTCCATGGTCTAAGTTTGTGTCAGGGGTTCAGGGCCAGAATCCAGGATTTGATCCCTTCGGGTACTTTGTAAAAGCGGCTCATGATAGGGGCCTAAAGCTCCATGCCTGGTTTAACCCTTACCGGATTACCGGATATTTAATGAGTTGGGATGACGTTTCCCAACAAAGCCCGGCAAAGCAGTGGCTTTTGGATGAAACACCGGAAAATGATAGGTGGGTTTTAAAGCATGAGGGCCAGTACTATCTAAATCCGTCTGTTTTGCAGGTAAGAGAACTGGTGGCGGCAAGTGTCCGGGAAGTGCTGGAAAAGTATGATGTAGATGGAATCCATTTTGACGATTATTTTTATCCGTCGGTAGATGATAGCAAGGAGGATACCTGGTTTGATAAGCCAGAATATGATTTGTCTAAAAGCGCCCTTCCCATTGCGGCATGGCGGAGGGAAAATGTAAATCAATTGGTTTCCCTGGTGTATCAGACGGTAAAGGAAGTAAAACCGTCAGCAGTGTTCGGAATTAGCCCTCAGGGATATCTGGGAAATTTACGGAGCGATACCAGTATGTTCATTGATATTGACCGATGGATGGAATCAGAAGGCTATGTGGATTATATTATGCCTCAGCTTTACTGGGGATTTGAGGCTATGACTTCTGAGCGGCTGCCGGCGGAATTTGCTTTTGGACAGAATCTGGAATCTTGGATAGCTTTAAAAAAGAAGGGAAGGGTAACCTTATATTTAGGCCTGGGAATGTACCGGGCTGGAACAAATGTAAACGACCATAATGAAGTGTCAGAGTGGCTTCGGTATCAGGATATTATAAAACGTCAGGTGGAGGCAGGAAGAGCCAGCGGTCAGGTATCAGGATTTTGCTTTTTCAGCTACAGTTCCTTTTTGGAGGAAACTTCAGCATATGAAGTGGCAAATTTAATTCCTGTTTTAAAGGATCGATAGCAGAGGTGCTTGCAGCCCGATCTATGCGGGATTGGCAGGAGCCCGCTTTCATTTATGGTGGCACCCTGATGGGACATGGGGAATCCTGTGAAAATGGTTTCAGAAGAAATTTAAGAAAAGGAGGGATAAAATGGCTCAAGAAATGTATGATCTAACTAAGCTGATCGTAGAGGTTGCTTTTTTTGCTGTAGCAGGGATCATAATAGTCAGGGGAGTGATGAGGAAAAAATCCGGCAAAAAAGATGACAAGAAATAAGGCTGGTTGGAAAGAAACCTGGCGTTACACCTTGACTTTTTTAAAGAGCATCTATATAATGGAAGGGTATGGAAAGGCTGTGAAGGAGACAGTAAAGCGAACCGAAAAGCATAGAGAGCTGGGGATGGTGGAAGCCTGGTGTAAGTAGGAACGATTTGAAGATCACTCCGGAGCCGCTTAGCTGAAGGGATTGGATTGTTAACTGTTTGATCCGGTAAGTTAAGACGGATTTCCCACGTTACCGGGAACTCATATAAATGTATGCAGTAATGGGTGGTATAACGAAGCGGCTTTCGTCCTGTTTGCACAGGATGGAAGCTTTTCTTTTACCTGAGAAAAGCTTTCTTCGGCAACTTCGTCCTGTCTGCAAATCAAGAAGATGGAGGAAGAAGAAATGTCTGACGCTACAAAGATGGTGTATCAGAAAGTGCCCACAGATTTAAAATTTGTGGAACGTGAAAAAGAAGTAGAGAAATTCTGGGCGGATCATAAGATCTTTGAAAAAAGTATTGAAAGCCGTGCCAAGGGAGAACCGTATGTGTTCTATGACGGCCCCCCTACGGCCAATGGGAAGCCTCATATCGGCCATGTATTAACACGTGTAATCAAGGATATGATTCCACGCTACCGCACGATGAAAGGCTATATGGTGCCAAGAAAGGCAGGGTGGGATACCCATGGCCTGCCAGTAGAGCTGGAAGTGGAGAAAAAACTAGGGTTAGATGGCAAGGAACAGATTGAACAGTATGGCTTAGAGCCGTTTATCGGCCATTGTAAAGAAAGTGTCTGGAGATATAAGGGAATGTGGGAAGAATTTTCCGCAACCGTAGGTTTCTGGGCGGATATGGAAGATCCTTACGTAACTTACCACGATGATTATATTGAATCAGAATGGTGGGCGCTGAAAGAGATTTGGAATAAGGGTCTGTTATATAAAGGCTTTAAGATTGTTCCCTACTGCCCCCGGTGCGGAACGCCCCTTTCTTCCCACGAAGTAGCGCAGGGGTATAAAGATATTAAAGAGCGTTCTGCCATTGCACGGTTTAAAGTGAAAGGCGAGGATGCTTATATCCTGGCATGGACCACCACGCCCTGGACCCTTCCTTCAAATGTGGCCTTGTGTGTCAACCCGGATGAAGAATATGTAAAAGTAAAGACCGGTGACGGTTATACGTATTACCTGGCAGGCGCGCTGGTGGGATCGGTTCTGGGAGAAGATGTAACGGTATTGGAAACATTTACCGGGAAAGATTTGGAATACAAGGAATATGAGCCTCTGTTTGGCTGTGGGGTGGCGCTGTGTGAAAAGCAGCATAAAAAAGCATTCTACGTCACCTGTGATTCCTATGTTACGTTAACAGACGGAACGGGGGTAGTTCATATTGCGCCTGCTTTCGGTGAGGATGACGCGAATGTAGGGCGGAAATACGATCTGCCGTTTGTCCAGTTGGTGGATGGAAAAGGCGAGATGACAGCAGAAACCCCTTATTCGGGGATGTTCTGTAAAAAGGCAGATCCGGAAATCTTAAAAGACCTGGATCAGAAGGGGCTTTTGTTCTCTGCACCTAAGTTTGAGCACAGTTATCCTCATTGCTGGAGATGCGGCACACCTTTGATTTATTATGCAAGAGAATCCTGGTTTATTAAGATGACCGCGGTAAAGGAGGATTTAATTCGCAATAATAATACCATCAACTGGATTCCGGAAAGCATCGGAAAGGGACGTTTCGGCGACTGGCTGGAGAATATCCAGGATTGGGGAATTTCCAGAAACCGTTATTGGGGAACGCCACTTAACATCTGGGAATGTGAATGCGGGCACATGCATTCCATCGGCAGCCGGGAAGAATTAAAATCCATGAGCCCTAATTATGAGGAAGTGGCTAAAAAGTATGCAAAGGAGCCAGGAAGTTCCCCACAGGAAGTGGAGCTTCACCGTCCTTTCATTGATGATGTAGTGATCACCTGTCCAAAGTGTAATAAGCTGATGCGCCGGGTTCCGGAAGTAATCGACTGCTGGTTTGATTCTGGTGCAATGCCCTTTGCGCAGCATCATTATCCATTTGAAAACCGGGAATTATTTGAAGCCCAGTTCCCGGCCCAGTTTATCTCAGAGGCTGTGGATCAGACCAGAGGCTGGTTCTATTCCCTTTTGGCAGAGTCTACGCTGCTGTTTAACAAGGCGCCTTATGAAAATGTAATTGTAATGGGCCATGTGCAGGATGAAAATGGACAGAAGATGAGCAAATCAAAAGGAAATGCGGTAGATCCTTTTGACGCGCTGAAGACCTACGGCGCGGATGCCATCCGCTGGTATTTCTATATTAATTCAGCTCCTTGGCTGCCCAACCGTTTCCATGGAAAAGCGGTAATGGAAGGACAAAGGAAATTTATGGGAACCCTTTGGAACACATACGCATTTTTTGTGCTCTATGGGAATATTGATGAATTTGACGCAACAAACTATACTTTGGAGTATTCTAAACTTACGGTAATGGATAAGTGGCTGTTAAGCAAGATGAATTCCATGGTGAAAGCAGTGGATGACCATTTGGCAAATTACCGGATTCCAGAGGCGGCCAGAGCTCTTCAGGCCTTTGTAGATGATATGAGCAACTGGTATGTAAGAAGAAGCAGAGAGCGTTTTTGGGCCAAAGGCATGGAGCAGGATAAGATTAATGCCTATGAAACCTTGTATACCGCGTTAGTAACTACAGCCAAGGCAGCCGCCCCCATGGTTCCCTTTATGGCAGAGGAAATTTACCAGAATCTGGTAAGAAGTATTGATCAGACGGCGCCGGAAAGCGTGCATCTGTGTGACTTCCCTGCAGTCGATGAGTCAATGATTGACTGTAAACTGGAAGAAGATATGGATCAGGTGCTGAAAATTGTAGTAATGGGGCGTGCTGCCCGGAATACAGCAAATATCAAAAACCGCCAGCCCATTGGCCGGATGTATGTAAAGGCGGCACACAGCTTATCTCAGTTCTACGTAACCATCATTGAAGAGGAGCTGAATGTAAAGAAAGTAGAATTTACGGAAGATGTGCGGGACTTCACTTCTTATACTTTTAAGCCCCAGTTAAAGACGGTAGGCCCCAAATACGGCAAGCAGCTTGGGGTAATCCGCACAGCGCTGGCTGAGTTAGACGGCAACCAGGCAATGGATACCTTAAATGAAACAGGCGCCTTAACCTTTACTTTTGGCGATGATAAGGTAGTTTTGGAAAAGGATGATTTGCTGATTGACGTGGCGCAAAAAGAAGGGTTTGTAACAGAAGAAGACAACTATGTAACGGTTGTATTGGATACGAATTTGACAAAGGAGCTGATGGAGGAAGGATTTGTCCGGGAAATTATCAGCAAAATCCAGACCATGAGAAAGGAAGCCGGGTTTGAGGTAACGGATCATATCCAGGTTTATATGGCGGATGACAGCGAAAAGGCCGCAAGGATTTTGGATGATAATGCGGAAAAAATCGGGAAAGAGGTTCTTGCGGATTCCGTTAATTTGGGGCAGGATAAAATGGAACAGGCCAAGACCGGGAGAATCAATCCTGTGTTTACGAAGGAATGGAACATTAATGGCGAAAACGTAACACTTGGTGTTGCGAAAGCATAAAAAGGGAAAGCATGAACAAATAAGGATCCCAAATGAGGAGGAGAAAACATGAAGAAAATGAATGGCTTTAATAAAGAGGAGTTTAAGCAGTCTGTGCTTTATAATGTAAAAAGCCTTTTCCGGAAGACCATTGACGATGCTACCCCGGCTCAGGTATTTCAAGCTGTGGCCTTTGCTGTAAAGGATGTAGTGATTGATCAATGGATTGCTACCCACAAAGAATACGAGAAGCAGGATGCCAAGACCGTATATTATTTGTCCATGGAATTTTTAATGGGCCGCGCCCTTGGCAATAATATGATTAATATCTGCGCGTACCAGGAAATTAAGGAAGCCTTAGATGAGATGGGCTTTGACTTAAATCTGATCGAAGATCAGGAGCCGGACGCGGCGCTGGGAAACGGTGGTTTAGGCCGTCTGGCTGCCTGCTTTTTAGACTCCCTGGCAACCTTAAACTATCCGGCATACGGCTGTGGCATCCGTTATCGCTACGGAATGTTTAAGCAGAAGATCGAAGATGGCTTCCAGGTTGAAGTTCCGGATGAATGGTTAAAGGATGGAAACCCATTTGAAGTGCGCCGTTCTGAATATTCTATGGAAGTAAAATTCGGAGGATATGTAAAAGCTGAGTGGGACGGTAAGCGCAGCAACTTTGTGCAGGAGGGCTACCAGTCGGTTCTGGCAGTTCCTTATGACATTCCTGTAGTGGGCTATGGCAACAATGTGGTAAATACCCTCCGTGTATGGGATGCGCAGCCCATTAATACCTTTAGCCTGGATTCCTTTGATAAGGGCGACTATCAGAAGGCAGTTGAGCAGGAGAATTTGGCAAAGAATATTTGTGAAGTGCTGTATCCTAATGACAACCACTATGCAGGCAAAGAACTTCGGTTAAAGCAGCAATATTTCTTTATTTCCGCAAGCGTGCAGCGTGCGGTGGCCAAATACATGGAAAAGCATGATGATATCCGAAAGTTCTATGAAAAGGTGGTATTCCAGTTAAATGATACCCATCCTACCGTTGCGGTAGCGGAATTAATGCGTATCCTGTTAGATGTTTATCATCTGGATTGGGAAGAAGCATGGGAAGTTACTACAAAGACCTGCGCTTATACCAACCATACGATTATGGCAGAAGCTTTGGAAAAATGGCCGATTGAACTGTTCTCCCGCTTGCTTCCCCGTATTTACCAGATCGTAGAAGAAATTAACCGTCGGTTTATCGCTGATATCCAGGCGAAATTCCCTGGGGATCAGGAAAAGGTAAAGAAGATGGCGATTATCTATGACGGACAGGTGAAGATGGCCCATCTGGCTATTGCGGGAAGCTTCTCTGTAAACGGCGTTGCGAGACTTCATACAGAAATTTTGAAGAACCAGGAATTAAAGTCCTTCTACCAGATGTATCCGGAGAAGTTTAATAATAAGACCAATGGCATTACACAAAGACGTTTCCTTCTTCACGGAAATCCGCTGCTGGCAGATTGGGTAACTTCTAAAATTGGAAATGAATGGATTACCAATCTTCCGCATATTAAGAAACTGGCAGTTTACGCTTCTGACGAGAAGTGCCAGCAGGAGTTTATGAACATTAAATATCAGAATAAGCTTCGTTTGGCAAAGTATATTAAGGAGCACAATGGCATTGACGTGGATCCTCGTTCGATCTTTGATGTACAGGTAAAACGGCTTCATGAGTATAAGCGCCAGTTAATGAATATCCTTCATGTAATGTTTTTATACAACCAGTTAAAGGATAATCCAAATATGGATATTATCCCCAGAACCTTTATCTTTGGCGCAAAAGCGGCGGCTGGCTATAAGATTGCCAAACTGACCATTAAGCTGATTAATGCTGTGGCAGATGTAATTAATAATGATAAGAGCATTAATGGAAAGATTAAAGTAGTATTTATTGAGGATTACCGGGTAAGCAACGCGGAAATTATTTTTGCCGCTGCTGATGTAAGTGAGCAGATTTCCACAGCTTCTAAGGAAGCTTCCGGAACCGGAAACATGAAGTTTATGTTAAATGGCGCCCTTACATTAGGAACTATGGATGGCGCAAATGTAGAAATCGTAGAAGAAGTAGGTGAGGATAAAGCCTTTATTTTCGGATTATCTTCGGATGAAGTAATCGATTATGAAAACAATGGCGGCTATGTGCCCATGGATATCTTTAACAGCGACCAGGATATCCGGCGGGTATTGATGCAGTTGATTAATGGTTATTATGCGCCTCACGATCCGGAGCTGTTCCGTGATATTTATAATTCCTTGTTAAATACACAAAGCAGCAATCGGGCTGACACCTACTTTATCTTAAAAGACTTCCGTGCTTATGCAGAAGCCCATGAAAGGGTTGACAAGGCATACAGGGATGAGAAATGGTGGGCAGAGGCTGCCATTATGAATGTAGCTTGCTGCGGCAAATTTACCTCTGACCGTACCATTGAAGAGTATGTAAGGGATATTTGGCATTTAAAGAAAGTTACTGTTGACCTGAAAACGGAAAATGCTATCAGACGATAGGCTCCAAAAGGAATAGAATGAAACGCCTTCTCATACATTAAGTATAAGGAGGCGTTTTTATATGAATTGGAAAAAAGGATGTGTGGTTTTTGCCAGTGCCTGCTGTTTTCCTTACGTAGCTACACTAGGATGGACAGGCAGTATAAGAGGCAGCCAGGAAATGGCACAGACTACAGCGCCTGGCCTTATTAGCGGTAAGCAAATCATATTTGACCGTGTCAGCCAGGGAAATGGGTCAGAACAGGAAAAAGCGCCTTCCATGGATGTGGAACAATATCTGGTAGGCGTAGTGGCAAGGCAGATGCCGGCAGATTATGAGCTTGAAGCATTAAAGGCCCAGGCAGTCATTGCCAGAACTTATATTTATGGACAGATGGGAGGAGCGGATGAAATTTATGAATCCGCATTGGACATGGATTATCTGGAACAGGCACAACTGGAACGGATGTGGGGAACCAGGAACTATATGGAATTCTATGAAAAAGTAGAAAAGGCAGTAGCGGATACCAGCTGCATGGTAATGGAGTATGAGGGTGCCTGCATTGATCCTTGGTTTTGCCGGTGCAGTGCGGGAAAAACCAGAGATGGAGATGATGCGCATCCTTATTTTTCCAGCGTAAATTGCCCAAAAGATTTAGAAGCGGATGATTACCTGCAGATCACCGAATGGGAGAAAGAGGAGTTTTCTAAAATTATCAGCGGAATTCCGGGAGAACGGCCTGTTTCTGCAGATCAAGTTCCAGGAATGATTCAAATTGGGGAACGGGATTCGGCTGGTTATGTGACTTTGGTTCAGATTGGAAATTATCAGTTTACAGGAGATGAAATCCGGTATGCACTGGGATTAAACTCTTCCTTTTTTCGCTTTGAGGATTACGAGGGGAAAATCCGTGTAGTGGGAAAGGGGATTGGACATGGTTATGGCATGAGTCAGTACGACGCAAACCGAAAAGCCTTGGATGGCTGGAGCTTTGAAGAAATTTTAAAATATTTTTATCAAAATATTATGCTTGTTTCTGAATAAGTCTTGGCGCTTTGGTAAGACTATTACCGAGGTGATAAAAGTGAAGGAAAAAGTAAATCAATTATTCAAGGATAAGCTTGTCCTTGTGATGTTGGTGTTAGGCCTGCTGACTATAGTAGCTGCAGCAGGTGTGGTCACAATTCAAAGAGGCCGTACAGAAGAAAGCCCATACTTAAACTTAGAGGGCGATCCAGAGCATCTGGTAGACAGCAATACAGATGAATCCAAATCAGCAGCCGGAGCTTCTGATGCGGCAAAAGCAGATACGGGCTGGACAATGGATAATGCTGTGGCATCCGGAGATACGGAAGAAAAAAGTGGAAGAGATAATCAGGCAAAGCCAGAAACAACGACTGAAAAAGTGGCACGTGCAGAAGAAAACATATCAGGTAAAACAGAAAGAAAAGACAGCAGTAACCAGCATCAGGATGCTGCCCCTGCCGGAGCAGGATTGGATGCGGCTACAGGCCTGGTACTGAATTTTGCCCAAAATCAGTCTATGATGTGGCCTGTGGAAGGAAATGTGCTGTTGGATTACAATATGGATTCTACCATTTATTTCCCTACGTTAGAACAGTACAAGTGCAATCCTGGCCTGGTAATCCAAGGGGATGTAAGCCAGCCAGTTTCTGCTCCGGCTAATGCGAGGGTAACAGAAGCTGGGACAAATGAGGAGATTGGAAATTACCTGGTGCTGGATTTAGGCGATTCCTATACCCTTACCTGCGGACAGCTTAAGGAAGTGCAGGCAGTGGAAGGGGAATACCTGGAAAAAGGGCAGATTCTGGGATATGTGGCAGAACCTACCAAATATTATACGGTAGAAGGCCCGAATGTATTTTTAGAGCTTAGGAAGGATGGAAATACAGTAGATCCTTTGGATTATCTGGAATAAAAAAGGAAACAGCAGAAACCGGAAAGATTTTCCGGAAAAGAATCTGGCAAAATGTAATGAGGATGTTGCGCAATACGATCATTCCATAAATAGATAGCAGGTAACCTTTTATGGTTACAATATCTATCATGTGGTTACATCGCGTTGGAACATCCTCTTTTGCGGTGTGTTTTTTATAAAAACATAACTTGCCGCAGATTAATCCTACAGGTGACGCGGGCTCTGCTCTAAGGAAAGTATGGCTGCTGGCGCAGCCGTGTATTAGCACAAGAGCCCGGCTTACCGGACTCTTGGTTCCTTACACACCACCTGCTCATTCGTTTATGCCGCATCAAGCGAAGGTTGTTGCGTGAATAGAAAAACGGTACAGAAGGAGAACTTGTTTTTAGGAACAGCGGCGCATCAATTCTTTTTCCTGCGCAATGATATGCCTGGTTTCCTCTAAAGTAGAACCTAACACATCCATCAGAACATCTTCCGTTACGGTAGGGGAGAAGTAGAAGCCTTGCTGGTAAGGACATTCAAATTTCGTAAGGGAATCTACCTGTTCCTGGGTTTCCACACCTTCTGCAATTACGCTAAGCTCTAAGTTTTTCGCTATATGGATCAAACCTTCCACAATATAAAGGGATTTTGGATTTGTTTCCATTTGGCACATGAAGGAGCGCTCTAGCTTTAAGGTATTAATAGGCAAATCTAAAATACTGGTAATGCTGGAATAGCCGGAAACAAAGTTATTCAGGCTCAATTCAACGCCTAAATCCCGCAGTTCCTGCATCATAGTATTAATGGCCAAAGATGCGGAGGTTAATGCGCTTTCTTCTATTTCCAGTGTCAGCTTACCGGAAGGAATGTGGTAAGTGTTGATGACCCGCCCAACTTCTTCTAAGAAATCTTCCTGCAGGAACAGGACAGGAGAAACCGGCAGGGAAATGGAATCAAACTCTATACCTTTAGCAATTAAATCAGCGATACAGCGCCCCGTCTGGTTTAACGCAAAGTATTCCACAGCACGGATTTGCCCGGAGTCTTCAGCGATTGGAAGGAACTCATTCGCTCCAATCATACCAAGGCCTTTAATGAAGATACGCATATAATATTCTGCCCTGGTAAAACGCCCGGTAGCCGTGTGAAAGGTGGGGCGGTAGCGGACTTCGATTTCTTGGTTGTTTAATGCGGTTTTTAAATAGCGGGCAATGGTCTGTTTGCGGATCACCAGTGTGTGAAGGGAGGTATCATAGCAAACCACCTGGTTCGGGCCTAAACCGGAGGCTTTCGTAATGGCAGCATCCAGGCACTTAAAGATTTCCTGAGGTGTAGAAGCATAGCCGGGATAATAGCAAAGTCCAATCTGGGCAGAACACAGACAGTCAGTATCATCAACTTTCCATACATGGTCAAATTGCTGAAGAATTTCCTCTGCCAAAGCAGTTGCCTGGCTCTGGGTATAACCATCTAAAATTGCGATAAATTCAACCCCGATGTACCGGTATACAGGTCGTTTAATCGTTTTTTTCAGATATTCAATGATCTTTGACAGCAGGCTTTCGCAGTAATCGTATCCGAAAATTTCATTTAATTGTTTAAAGTTTTCAATGTAAAGCTTTAACATAACGCCTTTACCGTTGGAAACCATGGTATCTTGAACATGGTTTAAGCAGCTTTGCCGTCCAAGGGTTTCTTCAGCATCTGGTTTTTCCGGTTCTTCCGGGGCAGCGGCATAATTTATTATGTTAGAAGATACTTCCGACGCCTCTTCACTTTTTTTTTGAAACCATAACATATCTATATCCTCCTGATTTTGTGTATACACTTTCGGAATTTCCTTATATCTGGTTTCCGGCAGCATTTTCATCTCACAATCTTATTTTATATGAAAAGGTAAAAAAAAGCAATGGATGAAAAGATTTTTATGGATTCTTTCGAAAATGGTTATATTTGCGATATTTTTACATATCCTTTCATTGTGCGGCTTTTTCTTAATGAGTGTTCTTTTTGTAAGGAAAAGGTCTGAATGGGATTTGCCGGATATAATATGTGGAAGTAGGTTACAAGCGGGAGGGTGAAGAGCTTGAAAAAAAAGGAAAAGGAAACAGGAAAAGGAAGATAAGAATATGGTGGCAGGAGAAAATAAACAGATGAAGAACCAGGATTTGAAAAAATTTCAGGACAGCTCTTTTTTGGTAAAAAGCAGTTGTGCCATCAGTATGCTGACAGCAAAGCTGGAAATCGCAAACGCTGAGCTGTTTTTAGAACTTGGGAGAGATGTGTTGATCCATGCTGGCGGGCGGATTAAGTCCATTGACAGTATTTTAGCAAAATGCAGGAAAAAAGGGTTTGAGCCTACATATGAAAACGCGTTGGAAAAGCTGAATGATATGATAGGCATCCGTGGCGTCTGCGCTTTTGAAGACGATGTGTACCGTATGGCAGGGGTATTGTACTCACATAAAGATTTAAAGATTATTAAGCGGAAGGATTACATTAAAAATCCAAAATCTTCCGGATATCGGAGCCTGCATTTAATTGTGGAAATTCCGGTTTACTTCCAAGAGAAAATGGAATGGGTGCGGGCGGAACTCCAACTTCGTACACCAGCAATGGACTTTTGGGCCGGTGTGGATCATCAGCTTCGCTATAAAAAGGGTAAGAAAGAAGCGGTTTTGATTGGAGAAGAATTAAAACAATATTCCCAGGTGGTGGCAGAGCTGGATCAGAAGATGATGGAGCTGAGAAAACGGATTGACGCAATTTAGAGCGTATCCAAACATTGCTTTTGGCCAGGTACGCATCACACTTTGGATGAGATTTGTCCTAAATTTAAGAAAAGCGTCAGGTGCCAAATACCATATGGAATCCAGGTAAGGGGCAAAGAAGCTCCAAAGTGTGGCGTGTACCTGCAAGCGGGAATGAAGATTCAGATACGCTCCGGGAAAATTTTAAGCAAAACATATTGTGGCACTACAGGAAGCCGGCAAGAAACACAAACGTATCACTTTGTTTTTACATACTCGTTCATAAGATTGGTAAGATAATGGTTAACTGGCATCTTTTCTGTAGTAATGTATCCTGGTTTTGCGTCAATTAACATGGGAATTCGGTTTATGAAGGTTTGTCAAGAAAAATGAGTAAATTTTATAAAATTTCCGTACCGGCAGTTTGAGAGTTGCGCAAGTTAATTCTACGGTAGCTGGCCAGTTGACTACTATGGCTGTTTCTGGTTCACAATAGAAAGTCCACTCATTTTTATCAAAATCCTTTGGTCCATATACATAGCCCAGGTACTGGGCTTCCAGGGTAATCCCTTCTTTTGTGGCTGTGGTAACAGTAGCAGACATTCCTGTAGCATCACCTGCTTTTATGGTTACATTCAGCGTAGACGAATGTAAATCACAAGGATGGGTGAGTAGGAAGGCATTTTTGCGTTTGAGAAGTGATATGAAGTCCTAATTGACTGCAAAGCCAGCCGTTTTGGTTCCACATGCAGGAAGGAACCACTGTGCCGTTCTTAATTTTTTCTAGTGTTTCTTCATATTTCAGATTATTATAATTGCCAATCTGGCGCTGGAACTCAGGAATCGTTAAACCTGTGCCGTGCCTTTCCGCCAATGCAATCCCATAATCTTCCGCATTATAATTGCGGCTGCCGCAAATTTTCGTAATTTTGTGCATGGATCTAGCTAATGTGGTAATTAAGCTTCCCCAATATATGTCGGGATACCCGCTCCTGCACAATGTACAGCCATTTGCCTCAGCCAATTCATTCAGCTCTCTCGTAATTTCTTCCGATGAATTCCAGGGGGTAAAGGACTTACTCACAAGTGGAAATCGCGTTTAATCCATTCTGGGCACAGACGGAAAATGTTTCTTTTAATTCAGCCATGGTGGATCAGGTCGCAATGATACACACATCTGGTTTTATTTGCTTTGGCAACACATCTGCCTCCTTAGAATCACGGCTCACAATTCCCATGGGCGGCATACCCAAATGATCCTCCACATCCATATTGTGCTGCTTTCACTTTTCTGTCCATAAAAATTCCTCCTTCTCTCCCTGTGTATTATACACCGATATACTGGAAATATGTTAAGAGAAAAGAAGCAATCTGCACAAAAAATGAGGCTTTCTCAGCTATCATAAAGGGTCTAACATGGAAGAAAAGGATTGGAGCCATCGGAAGGAAAACTTTAGATTATATTGTGACAGGCGGCTAATTAATGGAAGATTAGCCGCCTGCTATAGAAACATGTTGAGCGTTCCTAACAGAAATCATGTTATAGAATTTATACTGACGCAAGTAAGGATACGATTAGGAGGCAAGGAATTATGGGCAGGTATCTTATCTGGAAGAGGGCTGATTCGTCTGCGTGTAATTTTGAGGCATTCTTACCGTTTGATTAGTTTGCGTATAATTCTGCGGCATCATTACCGTTTGATTGCTCAGGTTCTGGTTTTGCTGTTGAGCCATGGCTTGCTGATTCTGCTGCCCCTGTGTATTACAGTTGGGGCCTTGCGGAATATCAAAGGCTGGATTAAAGGCATAGAAGTTTTTACTGTTTAGATGATCCTGGACATTTCTTAAAACCTCACCGAAACGCTGGAAGTGGATGATTTCACGCTTGCGAAGGAAACGAATGGGATCACAGACTTCTGGATCCTTTACCATGCGCAGAATATTATCATAGGTGGTGCGTGCCTTTTGCTCTGCTGCAAGGTCTTCAAATAAATCAGTAATCGGATCCCCTTTTGATTGGAATTCGCAGGCATTAAAAGGAACGCCGCCTGCTGCCTGTGGCCAAACTCCTAACGTGTGGTCAATATAGTAAGGACCAAAGCCAGAACGTTCAATTTCTTCAGGTGTCAGATTACGGGTGAGCTGATGGACGATCGCACCAACAATTTCTAAATGTCCTAACTCCTCCGTACCGATATCTGTTAACGTTCCTTTTGCTGATTTGTACGGCATAGCAAAGCGCTGGGACAAATAGCGCATGGATGCGCCCATTTCGCCGTCAGGACCACCGTACTGGCTAATAATAAACTGCGCTAATTTTGGATTCGGCTGACTGATTTTTACCGGATACTGAAGCCGTTTTTCATATTTCCACATTTAGTTGCATCCTCCTTCCCAGGGCCACGGATCATTTAACCAACTCCAATAATTCCGATCATTTACATCTGTCATAAAAAGAGGGCCACATTGGTTTTCATATGCCTGAACCGCATTCTGATACAGGGCTCGGGCTTGCTGATAGTAAGCGAGGGCAGAAGAGTCAGAAGGATGAGTATCTAAAAATAGAATTGCGTCATCTACAGCAAAGCCGGTTTGATAAACCTGGTTTAGCAAGGAATTGCAACAAAGTTGGCTTGTCGTTTGATTCATCGCTGGCACCTCCCATAATTAAAGTGGTAGTCCAGCTCAGGGAAAATAGTGCCGGCTGAAAAAGCACGATCCAAGGGATAAGTTTGTTTCCAGATTTGCCATGGAATATATCCCATTCCTATGGGAAATTGCTGTTCAAAACAACCAACACGGGAAGAAGGATGGGAATAGGGAACATTACAATCCATAGAATAAAACTCCTTTTTATCTGATTCTAATCATAGTTTATGTAAAAAGAAGTTCTAAGTGACAGAAATTATGCATATGGGGGTTAAAATTAAAAATATGAAATAAAGATAGGCTGAAAAGGGAGGAGGCCAGTCAGGATTACTCCTGCTGGCCGGGTATTATGAAAAAAAGTTTTCGCTTTCGCTTCTTACGAAAATAAGTATATCGATTAAATATGGAAAAAGTTTGAGCGGTTTGTAACGAATCCATGAACGATTTGTGGAAAAAATATGAATCATTCCAATATAAATGTCTGCAGAAGCGGTGAGAGAAAGGAAAGATAGAAAAATTTAAAAATCTGTTAGAAATTCATGTGAAAACTATTGCAAAATGGAAAAAGTTGTGATAGTATAAACGTATACAAATTAAAAGTTTGTATACAAAAATTGAAAAGCGATACAAACAAGTGGGAAAAGAAAGAAGAAAAGGAGAAAAACATGAACAGTATGAACGATTTTTCACTGCAGGGAAAAGTAGCGTTAGTTACCGGGGCTTCTTATGGAATTGGTTTTGCGATTGCAAAAGCCATGGCCTGTGCCGGAGCAACCATTGTATTTAATGATTTAAAGCAGGAATTAGTGGATAAAGGCTTGGAAGCATATAAAGCAGAAGGGATTCAGGCACATGGCTATGTATGCAATGTTTGTGATGAAGACGCGGTAAATGCTATGGTGGCTCAGATTGAGAAGGAAGTGGGAGTAATTGACATTTTAGTCAATAATGCAGGCATTATCAAGCGTATCCCAATGATTGAGATGAGCGCTCAGGATTTCCGCCAAGTAATTGACGTTGATTTAAATGCTCCATTTATTGTAGCAAAGGCAGTAATCCCATCCATGATCAAAAAAGGCCATGGAAAAATTATTAATATCTGCTCTATGATGTCAGAGTTTGGACGTGAAACCGTTTCTGCCTATGCGGCGGCAAAAGGCGGATTAAAGATGCTGACTAGAAATATTGCTTCCGAGTATGGTGAATATAATATTCAGTGCAATGGTATCGGGCCTGGTTATATCGCAACGCCTCAGACTGCGCCTCTTCGTGAGGTTCAGCCAGACGGTTCCAGACATCCGTTTGATCAGTTTATTATTGCGAAGACTCCTGCAGGACGCTGGGGAGAAGCGGAAGATTTGGGAGGGCCAGCCGTGTTCCTGGCTTCTGATGCTTCGAATTTTGTAAATGGTTTAATTCTGTATGTAGATGGTGGTATTCATGCATATATTGGCAAACAGCCATCCTAAATTAATATTGTGAAAATTTCAGGTTACGAATAAAGGGAGAGCTGGTTCAAAATCGATACAAGTAGATTTTGAACCGGCTCTCCCTGTTTAGTTGTAATTTTTAGAAAGCATTTTATATCCAAACCTGCTGTTCTAATTATCTTTCATTTTTCCGTTCTCTCCACTGTATGAAGGATATTAAGTATTGCCATCGAATCTAACGGAAATATTCTATCAGTATAATGGATACAATGAGCCAGGACTTTGCCATGGAAAGGTATATATAAGGCTAGTGTACTGACCAGATTATATTCCGGCAAAACTCCTTGTCTAAATATCCATTGGATTAGGCTGTGGCAGATAAAGACACACATCATTGCCCCCCTTCTCCATCTTGCCGACGAAAATTAATTTTGCGGACTTTCACCAGATAGCCCCCACTGCACACTAGAGCTTTATAAAATTTTTAGAAAATGAAAAAATTACTTTAAATAGTACATATTTTAATATACACTTTAAACAATATAGGTTTGCAAAAAGCAGTATTATTTGATATAATAAAAAATACGTTCTATTTGATAGCACTTTTATTAGTCAAAACATAGAATTTGCTTCCAATGTAAATAAAAGTTAATATATTTATGAAAGGTGATATCTATATCATCGCATCACGTTATCATGGAGTTGAATTTTCTTTGAAAATTGTTTCACATACCTATAAAGCATTTTAGAAAGGTTTTCTAGTTGGAGGATTCCTTAAATGATAAAAAGGGATAAATTATAGAAGTATAGAATTATAAGTAAACCTGCATGCGCCCGGCAGAGAACGCACCACCAATCATAAAAGTCTGGTGGGCGCACTTGGCATCCCTGAATTCATGCCGCCTAATCGGCGGCGGGACTTTTATAGTAAACCCCCATGCCCCGCTGGGGCGTCACCATAAATGAAAGGGGGTTTCCTTTAAAAATCCAGGAGATGCGCAGAAAACGGGAATGGAAGATGCCGCTTTGCGGCCCCGTTTTCGCGCAGTTCAGCGCTTTTGCGCTGAACTTTCAAAGTAATCGAAAGGAATTAAAAAATAAGAGTTTTTGACACGCTTAAATGCCAAAAACCCTTAATTTTGCAATAAAAAATCGGAGTAACAGGATTTGAACCTGCGACCTCTCGGCCCCCAGCCGAGCGCGCTACCAAGCTACGCCATACTCCGTTCGATTTTTTATTATAGCATAAAGAATCCGATTTGAAAAGAGTTTTTTTAAAATTTTTTTGGAGGATTAAAAAAATGCCAGAACGCAAGTCGATTATCAGTTTTGATTTGGATATGACATTGCTGGATCATGCCATTTATCAGATCCCAGAAAGTGCGCTAGAGGCTGTGGAGCGGCTTAGGAAGCATCATAAAATTGTGATTGCTTCTGGCAGGGATATGGATAATCATTATAGCATCCAATTTAAAGAACAGCTAAAGCCTGACGGAATCATCCATATGAATGGTACAAAAGTTACAGTGGATTCCCAGTTGATTTATAATCATATTATGCCAAAGGAGCTTTTAAAAGAACTGCTTTGTTTTTCTTCAGAGAATGGTCTAAGCATTGGGGTAACTATTGGCGACTTGGATTATTATACCAGCCCGGAAGCTGTGATCGCCCATGATAAGAAGAGATGGGGAGATATGAACCGCCAATTTCAGGATCCGTTTCATCTATTGGAGCTTCCCGTTCGGACTTTGGCGTATATTGGAAATGAGGAAGGGGTAAAATGTTTAGAAAAACGCTTCCCAAATGTAAAATTTCCCATGTTTGCCGGAAAGGCAGGGGCTGATGTAGTGGAACAGGAGGCATCCAAAGCAGAGGGGTTAAAGCGCTTGTGTGCGTATTGGGGAATTTCTGTTAAAAATACAGTAGCTTTCGGCGACAGCATGAATGATTTGGAGATTTTAAAAGCTGCGGGAATTGGAATTGCGATGGGCAACGGAATTTGGGAATTAAGGAAGGAAGCCGATTATGTAACCTCTAAAATTGATGAGGACGGAATTTGGCGTGCCTGCCAGCATTTTAATTGGTTTATTGACATATGGGAAAAGCAATCATAAAATTAGAAAAAAGATGTTTTCATAAGCTTTGTAAATGAAAGAAGCTTTCGAAATATAAATAGATACATACGAAATACAAAAAGGGAAGGATTGAGTGCTATGGCAAAACAATATGATTTAGTAGTAATTGGCGCAGGGCCGGGCGGGTATACGGCAGCAATTCAGGCTGCTGATTTTGGAATGAAAGTAGCTGTGATTGAAGAAAAAGAGCTAGGTGGCGTATGCGTTAACCGGGGATGCATTCCTACCAAGGCATTGCTTTATGCGTCCCATATCTTTTCTTTGATGCAAACCAGTGATGAATTTGGTATTTTTACGGATCAGATTTCATTTGATTACGGAAAAATGCAGAAATATAAAGAAAAGTCCGTTATCACTTACCGGGAGGAAATCCAGCGGATGTTTGAAGAAAAGCAGATTGACTTTATTCAGGGAAAGGGTATTCTGCGGCGGGATCGGACTGTGGAGATTCATGGAAGCAGCGGTAAGGAATATTGCCAGGGAAAATATGTTTTACTGGCAACTGGCGCAAAGGCTTCTGTCCCAGATATCCCAGGTGCGGATCTTCCAGGAGTTGTAATCAGTGATAAAATATTAAATGGAAAAGAATGGAATTATAATCGTATTGTGATTATCGGCGGCGGTGTAATTGGCGTAGAAATGGCAACAATATTTAACAATCTGTGCAGCCAAGTAACTATTGTGGAGCGGAATCACCATCTTCTTGGGCCGATGGATCACCAAGTGGCTTTGGAATTAGAAGAAGATTTAAAAAGAAAAGGGATTGGTATTTACTGCAGCGCGTTTCAGATCTCCATTTCGAAAGAAGAAAGCCTGGTTTGTACGTTCCGCAGCAAGGACAACCAGGAAATTAGCCAAAAGGCAGGAATTATACTGATTGCTACCGGAAGAAAACCAGATGTGTCGGATTTGTTCGGGGAAGATGTGCGGCCAGAAATGAAGGATGGAAGGTTAGTAGTGGACAGTGCTTTCCAGACCAGTGAAAAGGGTGTATATGCAATCGGCGATTTAGTTGCGAATATCCAGCTTGCCCATGTGGCAGCCGCCCAGGGTACGTATGTGGTAGAAAATTTGTTGAAGAAAGAACACAGCATAAAGCTGGAAGTGGTTCCGAATGGCATGTTTGTCAGCTTGCCTATAGTTCCAAGCTGTATTTATACGACTCCGGAGATCGCTACCGTAGGAATTACAGAAGAAACCGCAAAAGCTTACGGAATGAAAGTGCGTGTAGGGCATTATTCTATGAATGAAAATGGAAAATCCATTATTACCAGGGCAGACGGAGGCTTTATCCGCCTGGTATTTGAAGCGTATTCTAATACGATTGTAGGTGCGCAGATGATCTGCCCCAGAGCTACGGATATGATTGGGGAAATGGCTACAGCGATTGCCAATGGTCTGACGGCTGTACAGCTTTCCCAGGCTATGCGGGCCCATCCTACCTACAGTGAAGGAATTAAATATGCGATTGAGGATGCTATGAGAGCGGATGCGTAATAGAACTATTCGTGTAGGCGATTGGGAACCCGAATCAAAAATTAGAAATGAAATTAAAAAGGGAACAGTATGGTCTTTCGAGGAAATACGAGGATCATAACAAGCGTTCAAACAAGAAAGGAGAAGCTACCAGACAAAATATCCAGAAACAGGTCTTAACGGTACAGAAACTTGCTATACAGAAGTTTTATGAATTCAGGACAAAATTGAAACAGAAATGTGATGAGGGCGGAATTGAGTTAAGGGTTGCGGACTGATGGTATCCGTCAAGTAAAACTTGACATGCGTGTGGGTGTGTTAAGGACGATGGAAAGCTTTCAGACCGGGAGGATGTCTGTGAATGCGGATTCCGCGCGGACAGGGATTTTAACGCAAGCCTGAATTTGAGGGAAGCATCAGCTTACAAAACAGCATGACAAAGCAATTATAAGTATGTACCAATGGCCAGTCGGGAATTTACTGCTGTGGAGTGTACAAGGAACTGCGAGTAGTTGAAATAGAATGAAAGTTTGCACTGCGAAACAGCAAGAAAAGTTTGTGAAAACTTTCAATATCTCGATATCGATATATTTGTCCATATTTTGAGTAGCAGAATGACAGATATGATTCAAGAACGTTTAAGTCAGCTTCGAAGATTGATGGAGAAAAGGGGGATGGATGCTTATCTGGTGCCCACTGCAGATTTCCATGAGTCTGAATATGTAGGAGATTATTTTAAGTGCAGAAGCTTTTTAACTGGTTTTACCGGTTCTGCCGGAACTTTAGCGGTAACGCAAGAGGATGCGGCGTTATGGGTGGATGGGCGATACTTTGTACAGGCAGGAAAGCAGTTGAAAGGAACGGGTATCCGCATGATGAAAATGGGGGAAGAAGGAGTTCCGGAAATTGAGGATTTTCTTGCTGAAACCATTCCAAAACATGGATGCCTTGGATTTGACGGACGGGTTGTGAACCATTCTATGGGGAAGAAACTGGAAAAGCTTTTAGTGAAAAAAGAAGCTTCTATTCAGTATGAAGAAGATTTAGTTGATGCAATCTGGACAGATCGTCCCCCCATATCTTCCAGGCCAATCTGGATATTAAAAGAGAAGTACGCAGGGCAATCTGCCAGGGAAAAACTTCAAAAACTTCGGGCAGAAATGAAAAAGGAAAATGCTACTGTGCATATATTGACAGCATTAGATGATATTGCATGGCTTTTCAATCTCCGAGGGGATGACGTACCCTGTAATCCGGTGTTTTTGTCATATTTGGCAGTGACAAAACAGCAGGTATTTTTGTTCCTTCATGAGCAGGCGTTAGGAAAAGAAGAAAAGGAGTATTTGTCAAATCTCCAGGTGGAATTGCGGCCTTATGATGCGATTTATAATTATGTAAAAGACCTTCGGAATGAAAGCATACTTCTGGAAGAAGGGCAGGTTAATTATGCGATTATCCGGGGGATAGACAGTTCCAATCAGGTGATCAGCAAGATAAATCCCACTGTTTTTGCAAAAGCAGTAAAGAACCCAACCGAGATTCAAAATATGAAACAGGCTCATATCAAGGATGGCCTGGTTATGGCACGTTTTATGCGCTGGATGAAACAGAACATAGGGATTATTCCTATGGACGAGCGGTCAGTTGAAAAGAAATTAGATGAAATGCGGATGGAAATGGAAGGAAACCTGGGATTAAGCTTTCATACCATATCTGCTTATGGCTCTCATGCCGCTATGTGCCATTATTCTGCCACAGAGGAAAGCAATTGTGCTATTGAGAACAAAGGATTTTATCTGGTGGATTCTGGCGGACAGTATTATGAAGGAACAACCGATATAACCAGAACGATTGCGGTAGGGCCTCTGACCCAGGAAGAAAAAGAACATTATACATTAGTTTTAATCAGTATGCTTCGTTTAGGCGCCATTCAATTTCCGCATGGTGCAAGAGGAATCACCTTAGATTACGCTGCACGTCAGGTATTCTGGGAACGTGGATTGAATTTTAACCATGGAACCGGACATGGAGTTGGGTATTTATTAAACGTTCATGAGCGTCCGGTAGGAATTCGCTGGAAAATGGTTCCAGAACGGATGGATAGCTGTGTCCTGGAACCAGGAATGATTACCTCCAATGAACCAGG
>CAJUTC010000037.1 GCA_910589195.1 uncultured Lachnospiraceae bacterium | reverse complement strand
CTTATCCTTTACATCATCCAAGCAACCGTCATACCGATTAGCGATAATCGCCTGGCTCTGTGCTTTAAACTTCTCAAAATTGTTTTCGACTTTATTTCCAAAGAATGTACTGCCATCTTCCAAAGTCGGCTCATAGACAATCACAGTCGCACCTTTTGCTTTAATTCGCTTCATGACACCCTGGATGCTGCTCTGTCGGAAGTTATCGCTGTTGCTTTTCATGGTTAATCGATATACACCGATAACAACCTCGCCCTCACGCTCTGGAGAATAGGTTTCAGAATTACCATACGCACCCGCAATCTCCAGCACCCGATCCGCAATAAAGTCCTTCCTTGTCCGATTACTCTCTACAATTGCTTCAATTAGGTTTTCTGGAACATCTGTATAATTGGCTAGCAACTGCTTTGTATCCTTTGGGAGGCAGTACCCGCCATATCCAAAAGAAGGATTATTGTAGTGTGTTCCAATTCTCGGATCCAAGCAAACCCCCTCAATAATCTGCTGCGTGTTTAACTCCTTGCTCTCTGCATATGTATCCAGTTCATTAAAATAGGCCACACGAAGAGCCAGATAGGTATTGGCGAACAGTTTAACTGCTTCTGCCTCTGTAAGTCCCATGAATAATGTGTCAATGTTCTCCTTAATCGCACCCTCTTGTAAAAGTGCCGCAAAGATATGTGCGGCTTTAACCAACTGTGTATTTTTCATATCTGTGCCAACGATAATCCGGCTCGGATACAAATTGTCATATAATGCTTTAGACTCTCTCAAGAACTCTGGGCTAAATAGGATATTATCACAATGAAACCTTTCTCTTATACTCTGCGTGTAGCCAACCGGGATCGTACTCTTAATCACCATAATGGCATCCGGATTATATTTCATTACCAGCTTGATTACAGTTTCAACAGCAGACGTATCAAAGAAGTTCTTCTTGCTGTCGTAGTTAGTAGGAGCTGCGATAATGACAAAATCAGCCTCTGCATATGCTTCCTTCGCATCCAGCGTGGCAGTCAGATTCAGCTCCTTCTCAGCCAGATACGTTTCGATATAATCATCCTGAATCGGTGACTTCCTGTTATTGATCATCTCAACCTTTTCTGGTACAATATCTACAGCGGTTACTTTATGATGCTGAGAGAGTAGTGTGGCAATTGAAAGCCCCACATAGCCCGTACCAGCAACCGCAATCTTCAGCTCTTTAAAATCTCTCATAATCATTTTCTCCTTCCACATCATGCGGATTATTCTTTGTCATATGTAATACCAGCGCATCATAGAATTGCTTCCACATCACATGAACTTGTCCGCATTCATGTAGGAACTATTTATTACTCATATAAAATTCTTTGTACCACTCAGCAAACTGTTTCAATCCATCCCGCAGGCTGGTACTGGGCTTAAAATCGAAGTCCCTCTCTAAATCACTTGTATCCGCATAAGTCACAGGCACATCACCTGGCTGCATTGATACAAGTTCCTTGTGAGCCTCAAAATCATAATTCTCCGGCAGCACACCAGACTTCACCAACTCTTCGCTTAAAATTTTCACAAAGTCCTCAAGACTCACCGGATTGTTATTTCCAATGTTGTAGAGCGCATATGGTGGAATGGGAAGACCGTCCTCCCCAGTGGCTCTATCTGGTGCTTTCTGCATGACCTTTTCCACACCGTTCACAATATCATCGATATACGTAAAGTCTCGCTTGCAGTTTCCATAATTGAAGAGCGAAATCGTTTTTCCCTGTTTTAATTTGTTTGTAAAGTCAAAGTAGGCCATATCGGGCCTTCCTGCTGGGCCATACACTGTGAAGAATCGTAAACCCGTAGACGGAATATTATACAGCTTCGCATATGCATGGGCCATCAGTTCGTTTGATTTCTTCGTAGCCGCATAGATAGAAACCGGATTATCTACTTTATCATCCGTGCTGTAGGGAACTTTCTTATTAGAACCATAAACGCTGGAAGAGCTTGCATATACAAGGTGCTCCACTGGTATCTGCCCTTCGTCATAGGAATGGCGGCAGGCCTCCAGTATGTTATAGAATCCGTTCAAATTACTCTCCATATATGCGTCAGGGTTAATAATGGAATATCGGACACCTGCCTGTGCAGCCAAATTTACAACAACCTGCGGCTTATAATTTTCAAAGCTCTCAGTAATGAAAGCTTTGTCCGCTATATTCCCTCTAATAAAAATAAATGAAGGATGCTTGGACAGTTCTGAAAGCCTTGCCTCCTTCAGTCGCACATCGTAATAGTCGTTCATATTATCAATGCCAATAACTGTTATATCCTCAACATCTTCGTAAAGGCGTTTTACCAGGTTTGCCCCTATAAAACCAGCTACACCAGTCACCAATATCGTCTTTTTGCACAAGTCAACATAACTCATATTGTTATACCTCTTTGTAAGTTTCTCTATATCTAATTCACTATCAAAATATTCTGGTGATCGTTACTGCCTTACATTCTCACGATTTCAACATTATCTTGCTTTCAAAAGTCTTCCTATATACATTTTTAATACCCCATATCTTTTCAAAACCTTCATATTTCAATCAATCTGTTGCTATTTTATCTCCCTAGCATTGTTTAAAATGAATCAGGTATATCTCTGACGATAAAGCAAATGTTTAGCAGCATATCAGAATTATTCATATTCATGTTACTATCAATGACACCTCTCCATCACCAATTCCCTCGCATACTGCTTCATACTGCCTTCCTTCAAATCCTTCGGGGTAAATTCCCGCTCAATCCCTGCCAATTTTCTGTATTTATCAAATATCCGGATCACCATTTCCATAGACAGTGGTTTCCCAAGCTTTGATAAAAACATACGGCTCCAGTATTCTCCTGGGTGCCGGAGAGGAATCCGTTCCTCCAGCCAAAGGCCCATCTTCCGGCGCAGTTCCTGGGAAAATAAACAAATACTGTAAGCTTCCCCTCGCTTTCGCCGTATGGTAAGGATTCCTGTTTTGGGGTTATAATCCGTCACCTCAAGACGCAGAAGCTCACTGATTTCGATTTTGTGGTAAAAAAGAAGTTCCATCATAACCATGTCCCGAAGGCATATGCGCCTTCGAAATTCGCTGTCCAGACCCTGGTACTCCCGATCCATGGCGGCAAAAAAGGCGTCGGCTTCTTTTTTTGACAGCGGAGCGTGGGACGGCTGGCTTTTTTCCAGTCCCCTGGCTGGCCGCGGGGAGCGGCATGGGGATATCACCCCTTGCCCTGCCAGGTAGGACGAATAATATCCCAGTACCCGGTTTTTCCGGCAAACGGTGGACACGCTTAAATTTTTTTCTGCTGTCAGATAGTCCAAATAGGCTTCAACACAGTCTTCCCATCCATGGATTCCCATTTCTTTTTCAGTTAATTCCGAACCCGAACCGTGGCTCAACCCGGCTTCTTTGGAATTCTTTCGCTCGATCCAAACGTAAAAATGCTCTAAATCCAGGCGATACGCTTTTTCTGTCCGGCGATCCAGGCCCTGTCCAATCACACGGCTGCGGATAAAGCCATCAATTAAACTTTTTGAATCTGCGGCAACATCAGTCAAAGGAATATACCTCCTAATATTTTTTATTATTTAAAGGTATTGAAGCGATAGGAAGAAAACGGTTTCAAAAATTTTCCAATAATCATATTTATTACCTTCTATTATTTAAAATTATTTGAAGTTATTTGATTGAAATAATTCGGTGCAGACCGTTACACCGTTTCAAAAGGTATATGTTTTGGGAATCATATTGGATTGGTAAAGATGACCAAGAAAAAGTAAGATTTTGTTATTGACTTTTCAAGAATTTTATAGTAATGTTGTTAAAGTTGATGAAAGAATAAAATTCTCAAAACATATACGTTTTGAGAATTTTTATGATCTTACATTAAAATGGCGGGTTCTGACGCCTGTTATTTAATTTGTTATGTATAGTGTTTGAGCCAAAGTTTGAATTAGAACTAATTCATCAAATTTTTGGCTAATCTGTTCCCGTTCTTTTCCTATCGGTATGGCATAAATGGTTTCTCCATTCTTATCCCGGAAAATCGAGGCCGGGAAAGTAGCCCTGGTGCTGACGAAGGACATGAGCAGGCTCGGCAGAAATTACCTGCAAACCGATTTTAATACGGAAGTCCTCTTTCGCAAATTTGGGGTTCGCTTTATCGCCATCGGAAACAACATCGACAGTGATGGCCCCAGCTCCAGCGAGTTCGCGCCTTTCGTCAATATCATGAGCAGAATGGTATCTGAGGAATCTGAGCCGCAAGCAGCGCACCGCCATCCGAGTCAAGGGAGTCCGGCAAGCCACCACCAACTGCGCCATCTATGGTTACAAGGAAGACCTCAATGACAAATACCACTGGCTGATCAATGGGGAAGCGGCGGCTGTGGTATGACGTATCTTCCAGCTTACCATCGAGAGCCATGGCTTTTATGAGATGCCATGATGATCTGCGAGGAGAAGCTCGAAACGCCTGCCATCTATTTCGCCAGACAGAGCCGGGGAGTACATATCCGCTGCGTCTGTACAGGAGAAGTCATGCATTTACTTCCCGATTGGCATATTGCTGCGGTAAGCGCCATTTACATACAGTATGTGCGAACCGTCCTCAAATCTTTCCCCGGTCCCTAAAAAGCGCCGCTCAATCGGATAGAGCAGCTACTCTTTTTCCCTCTCGGCGAGTTTACTTTTGTTTCTGAATGGGATATACTATAAGTGTTCTCAAGTTTTCTTTAATTCTCAAGAATAGAAAGGGTGGCTTTTATGAATTTAGCGAAAGTTTCTGCAAACGGTCAGATCACTGTGCCGATAGAAATCCGGCGGCTGCTCGGCTTAAAATCCGGGGATAAAATTCTGTTCTTTCAGAAGCAGGACGGGGAAATCGTTGTAAGCAACGCTTCTTCCAAAGCAATCCGCAAAGCGCAGTCTGCTTTTGCCGGCGCTGCAGAAGCAATGGGTGTTACCAGCGAGGATGATATTCAGGCACTTGTGGACGAAGTACGCTACGGAAAGGAAAAGTAATATGCGGATATTGGTTGACACAAATATCCTATTCTCTGCATTGGTTTTCCCTCGTTCCAAACCAGCGCGGACGCTGCTGTATGTGGCAGATAACCACGAAATTGTTTTGTGTGACCGCAACATTATTGAACTGCGGGATATTTTGAAACGGAAAGCACCGAAGTTCCTGCCAGACGCGGAAGTACTGCTTGCGGAAATGTCCTATGAATTGATTCCGGCGGTAGACCATGCGGAAAAGCTGATACGTGATGCAAAAGACCAGCCGATCTTAAATGCAGCGATTGTGTCCGATGTGGATATTATTCTGACGGGAGATAAAGACTTTTTAAGTCTGGAAATGGAACATCCAAAATGTATGACAGTTGCACAGTTTTTTGAGAGTGAAGGAGTGGAAGAATAACTTCTGCGCTCTTTGAAACGAAAATATAGGGCGGGAATCTGAAAGAATCGGATTTCCGCCCTATGTGTCATTGATACAGATTACATCTGCTCAACCTCGTTTTTTAACATACTCTTGATTTTATCACTCATGAAGTGCCGCTTCACTAACCATGAAAAAATCTCGTGATTAAGAAGTCATTTAGAGCATATATCACCGGATGCTTTTCTGTTCTTTTGATATTTTGGAAACCAGCTTTTTCCCAGAAACACTGACCATATATAAGAAAGCTGCCTGAGTTCTTTCAAATCAAAACCATTCTCTTTCTTCAACTTCCTGCCAGTTTTTGCCCGGAGGTTGACCAGATATTTTTCTACGGTTTTGGCATCAATTTTCCTTCCATCTGAAGTCATTGTGTCTGCAATCTTCTTGGAAGAAAGCGGATTTCCAATATTGTCAAACACAAAGCACAGAACACTTTTAAGCATCATTGTTTCTGTAATTTTTTTCGGTTTACAATATCTTTTACCACAATTGTATGGTACAAACCTTCCAGGTAATCTCTAATTTCATCTGGCTGCCCTTTTCGTTCCAATGTATAAGATACCAGTAACAACCTTAATAAGCTGCTTATCTTTAAAAGCGATTAGCTTATCTAAATATTCTTTGCGCTGAATGGCCATAATCATACCATACTTCTTCATTCTTAAGGTTAGTATATCCCAAAAAGCTATATGTTTTGAGAATTTTTTCTAACTTTTACCCACTATTTACAATTATTTTTTCGCTACCGCACTTCTTTATCTGGTCGGATCACAATCTCATGGCGCCGGATATGAACTGCCGCGTCTTTTTTACTGGTAAATAAAAATAAATAAATGGTTTCTACTACCAGCATTGCCGTAATTCTGGAAAACCAGAATTCCCCTGTCAGCAGCTTTTCCCTGGTAGCTGTAATCAGTTTTACGTCACTGAGCCGTGCCAGAGGGGAATTACCATTATTTGTAATAATAATAATACGGGCGCCATTTTCTTTTGCGCCTTCTGCCAACGCCTGAAGCCTTTTGGAAGTTCCCGAATTGGATATCAGCAGCAGCACATCTTTAGAAGACAGGTTAAAAGCCCTGGCGGCCTCTCCATCCCATACGCCTCCGGATACTGCCCGGATCCCAAGCTGATTCAATTTAAATGCACAGTCTAATGCTACGGGAACGGTATTCCCTACTGCGGAAACCTGCACTAAATCTGCCTGTTCCAAATATCTCAATGCTTGTTCCAAAGCATCTTCATCCATCAAATTTACGGTATCTGTCAGTTCTGCCACCTTATTGGCTAAAATATTCTGCATCGACTGGCGCTTATCACTCCGGTCAATATCATTGGATACCTGGATCGCTTTCTGCCGGTCCTCCATTACTTCTTTTGCCAACGCCATTTTTAAACTCTGAAACCCTTTAAAACCACATCTTCTGCAAAACCGGGATACGGTAGCGTCGCTGGCGCCGCTGGCTCTGGCTAATTCCGCCACCGTCATATCTACCACTTCTTCTTTTTTACTTTTGATGCAGTCTGCTATTTTTTTCTCAGCATCAAAAAAATTATCGTACTGTGCGCAGATGATCCCGACCACACTTTGAGGCTCATTCATTTCTTATACCTCCTTTTCTGTGTAAATTTATTTCATAGTTAAAGTATAGCACATTGCATCTGGTTTCCGCAATATTAAAACCTACATCTTTTCTGCCGCGCATGAATGCCTTATTACAGTTCACACCATAACGAATCTTTTTGCTGATTTGTTATGAGCCAGCGCGGTTATAGAGCCAAAGCATATGCCACCAGCGTCACAAGCAATTGAAAATAGGCATATGCGGTTATGTTCACAGGTTACATGTGAGCTGCAACAATGTGTTAACGCAAACGGGTGCCGCAACTACCGCAATTCTACAAACTATCGCACAACGATCCCAATATCTGCGCGCTATCTTGTATCAATCGGTTATTTTGCAACACCCGTTTCACTTTGTAAAGAAGCTTTCGTAACCCTTATTCCGTTTCAAACACAATTCCGCTAAATGCCGGTATGGATACGGTTAAGCCTACACCGTACTGGTTGTTTTCTGCTCTCCATGTTTCCTGGCCTGGCCTGGTTTTTCCGCCATACTGCTCCCAGTCACTGTTTAATATCAGCCTGGCACTAAGCCGGGAAGGCAAAAGCACTTGATAATCTTCCTGAGTTACGGCTGAAAAGTTAAATATCGCTACTAATGACTTATTTCCATAATGCTGCCTGAGTATGGTATAAATACACCGTTCTTCCTGATGGCAGTCCAGCCATTTAAAGTTTTCCCCATCATAGTCCTTGTGAAGGCAAACATATTCCTTATAGATCCGGTTCAATTCCTGGATGTAGCGATAAAAGCTGTCATGAAGCGGGAATTTCCGGAGCAGCCAATCCTGCTCTTTCTTCTCATCCCATTCTCTTAGCTGTCCAATCTCGCTGCCCATAAAATTCAGTTTTTTCCCCGGATGCATCATCATATACAGATACAGTCCCCTCCCTTGCGGAAACTTGATATCGTAGTCGCCATACATTTTCTGAAGGATGGTTGCCTTGCCGTGAACCACCTCATCATGGGAAAATTCCAGCAAATACTTTTCATTATAATAATACATCATAGAAAACGTTAATTTATGGTAATCTCTGGTACGGTATTCTGGCGGAGTCTGGAAATACTCCAGCGTATCATGCATCCATCCTAAATCCCACTTATAATCAAATCCCAGACCATTCTCCCATATAGGGCGTGTTACACCAGGATAGCTGGTAGAATCCTCCGCAATCAGCATGGCGGTTGGATGGCGTTCCTTTAATCCCTGGTTTAAATGCTTTAAAAATTCTAATGTGGTATTATTTACCCCCCGATGTTCGCTGCCCTGCCAGTAAATTAATCGGCTCACCGCATCATAGCGCAGTCCATCTACATGGTATTTCTCCAGCCAGTAATTAGCAGCCGACTGGATAAAGCACCACACCTCTTTTCTGGAATGAATAAAATTGGCGCTGCCCCATTCGCTGAATCCTACCGCATCATTTGGGTATTCAAACAGGCAGGTGCCGTCAAATTCCTTTAACCCATATCCATCCGTGGCAAAATGTACTGGCACAAAGTCCATAATCACCCCGATTCCTGCCTGGTGAAGATGATCAATCAAATACTGCAGTTCTTTAGCTGTCCCATAACGGGAAGTGGGGGCAAAAAACCCAGTTTGCTGATATCCCCACGAGCCATCAAACGGATGCTCTGCTAAAGGCATAAATTCCACATGAGTATAATGGTTTTCCAAAAGATACGGAATCAGACGATCTGCCAATTCCTGGTACGAATACCATTGTGCGGCGCCTGGATCCTGGTCTGCCATTTCCTGAGCCAGTGCTGTGTCTTCCCGGTATCCGTCATTTCCTTGAACTCTTTCCGGCTCCCGGCATCCGCCACTTCCTTGCATCCCTTCCGGCTCCCGGCATCCGCCGGTTACTTGAACTCCTTCTGATTCCTGGTGCCCATTTTTCCTATCCTGCTTCTTTCCCCCTATGTATTCCTCTTGACGCTCCCCAAGGTGTTCCTGCTGTCTGCTGATTGCTAACAATGGATCTGTTGCCGCCTCTTTTTTGATTCCGTATCCTTCCTGTCCATTGCCCGCAAGCCGTGCCTGTACTTCTTCCCAATCTGGCTTTTTCCAGGAACCCGCATGAATTTCATAAATATTCAATGCCCGATCAGCACATACTGTCCTGTTTTCCATCCATTCCTTATCGCCAAAGGAATATTCATTTACATCACGTACAATGGAACAGAAGGCCGGCCTTACCTCCATACCAAATCCATACGGATCAGCATGTTCCTGCATTGTCCCGTTTTGCCCCCAAATCCAGTACTTATACATCTGCCCTGTCCTTGCATCGGGGCAAAAACACTCAAACACGCCATAAAATTCACAGCGGTTCATAACGGTTTCTCCCCAGTTATTGCATTCGCCGAATAATGCTACTTTACTGGCATTAGGGGCAAATACTCGAAACCAAACCCCTAGTTCTTCACCGCTTTCATTCCGGCATACATGGGCGCCAAAATACTCATAGGCATCAAATACATTTCCCTGAAAGAAATCATTTGCTGTCATGTTTCATCCCTCCATCTTTCCTTTCCTTCTGCCTTTACCATTATGGTTCATTTCCGCGGTTTTTCATACTCATATAATCGTTGCTTCCATTTTACGACAAATGAGCAAGAATGGCAATCGCTGAGAAGAAGAAATCCGAAAAAAGTAGGTAACATATTACGGTTCATGCCATGACAAATCTTGACATTTACTTGCTTACATAGGATTTATGAATTTGAATTCCATCAAAAACACGAAGCAGATGGAGCAAGGCGGATTTTTCATATTTTTAAGGATTGCGTGAGCAAAAAGCGCAGAGCAATCCAGTATCAGAAAAGGGGCGAAAAACTGTTCGGCCTCTACATCATATCCATTACTTTGAAAGTTCAGCGCCTTTGCGCTGAACTGCGCGAAAACGGGGCCGCAAAGCGGCATCTTCCATTCCCATTTTCTGCGCATCTCCTGGATTTTTAAAGGAAACCCCCCTTTCATTCATGGTGGCGCCCCGGCGGGGCATGGGGGGTTCCTTTGAAAATCCGCCGCCGAATAGGCGGCATAAATTCAGGGATGCCAAATGCGCCCGCCAGACTTTCATGATTGGTGGAGCGTCCGCATCCGGGCGCATGAAGGTTAATCTGGATCATTTTTGTGTTTCCTCTTTTCGTTCACAGCAGCAAATACAATCAGGCTGATTCCGGCCACCAAAAGATATACCCACCAAGATATGCGGAACCAAAATTCCTTTGTCATAAATAAGGCAACCAGAAGAATACAAGCTCCGGAAATCCGCACCCATCGGATTGCTCCTTTTAGCTGGGAAACAATAAAAATTATCAGGCAAACCAGCTCTAACATCAGGGCATCGGCTAACAATCCTGTGCGAAACGCATCGATGCTTAATACTACCAGGCAGCTTACATAGCCAATATCCTGCAGATTCCTCACCGTCTTAGCATGTGCTTGAACATTGCTTTCTGCTAAATGGATATCCTGGCGCCCTTTCCGCCCCCACAGAAGCCCCAGCACATAAATCAGCATGACTGCCGGAACCAAACCAATTTCCAGGGCAAATTCCTTTGGCCAAATCAAAAATGGCTGTTCCCACATGGCCGCTGCCAACAGGCCAGCGG
This sequence comes from uncultured Lachnospiraceae bacterium, assembly GCA_910589195.1. Classification (GTDB taxonomy): domain Bacteria; phylum Bacillota; class Clostridia; order Lachnospirales; family Lachnospiraceae; genus Caccovicinus. The sequence continues at coordinate 29,362 of CAJUTC010000037.1, read as the reverse complement.
ACAAGGTTCCGGCTCCCGGGCAAAACTTCTTAATATTAGCAAACCGCAAAAAGTAACACGCAAACATAAGAAGATATCCAAATATCCATTCCCGGCTCCCTTCCGCGCAGAGAAAACCTACAATTAATGTTCCAAACCCACAAAGCTCCCACATAGCTGACAGCTCATGTTCCTCCTCCGTTTTGCCATTTCTTCGTTTCCTCAGCAGCAAGAACATCTGAATTACTACAAACCATAAGCTTACTATTGCAAAGCGAAATACAGCAGGATGATTGGCAGCCCCTGCCAGGGAGTAAATCCCTGCCATGGAATAGATCCCCGCCTGTTTGGCAGAAACCATTTGTTTCCGGCACCCTTTATAAAATGGTGTTCCTGAGGCAAACAGCACCAGGATAATCAACGCTGCCGCTACACCTATACATAACATAAATTTTCTTATTTCATCTTCCGGAAAAAATAAATAAGCGTTTTGCCTTATGGCAAGAAAGGCTCCAATGGTTTCCAGTCCAGAAAGGAACAGACTGCAGCAAACCATAAGGAAATGCGCCGGAATAAACTGGAGAAGCTCCTCTTTGATAAGCACAACCAATTTCGTACTGTTTCCTGGTGCTTGAACTGAGTCGAACAATAGACAGCCGATGGTTAAGGCCACTCCCATCCAAGCCATACTTCCTATCAGTCCATTCCATCCTGCTCCAAAGGCCTTTGCCATAAAGCAAATGCTAACCATCAGACCCCAAAGGCTGGCCTGGGTATAAATCCGGTCATGGAACCGTTTTAAACCGGTAAGCAACGCCCCTTCCATTACTAGGCTTCCAATCCAGAGAACCTTCCAGCGGCTTCCCTCATCCAAGGTAAAGTCCGGCCCGAAAAGCTGAAAATATGCGGCTGCCGTTACCGTTAAAAATAAAAATACGCTTCCCAAAATGTAAAACGCATTTCCAGTTTTATGAATATCCAATACCGTTTCCGCCATATAGCTGGCTATAAAAAATAAAATGGAAGCTGCCAGCACAAAAAGAACTTTACTAGAATCTGAAAGCACCTGCCATCTTGTGGTTGCGAATATGGTGCCAGACAAAACCACCAGCACCACGCCAATAATCAAAGAAATGGTTCCAAGGTTGCCCTGGATATCCGAAACCAGCTTTGCTGTCCGCTTCCCTCTTTGCGGCAGTAAATCGGCTTTTCCCATACCAGCTTGTTTGCTAGTATCAAAATATGGCCTGGCATCATTTCCGGTGCCACTCTGCCTGTTTGTATCTGCACATGGCCTGGCACCATGTTCCATACCAGCCTTCCTGTTTGTATCTGCGCATGGCCCGGCTTCTTTTCCCATATCCCCATCTGTGGTTTGGTTCACATGGTTCCTCTCATCAGCCGCCGGACTTTGCGTCCACTCACTTCCCTGTTCCTTCCGCAAATTCCCTGCCGGATTCTGAAACGCCACTTTCACAGGCCAGGTTCCGTATTCGCTAGAAATTTCCCCCTTTTCGGCTGAGTTTCCAACCACTTTCCCCTGCTTTTTTCCCTGGTATTCCTCCAGCTTCTCTTTGTATCGGGAATTGGAGATCCAAAGCATGATAATAATACCTAGCTCCACAAAGGGAGCCACCAGCCAAACCGTTAAAATAATCAAAAGATCCATACGTTTCCCCTTTCTTACATGCTATTTTGCCGTCATACGATAAAACATCCGTCACTACTGTAAGTCCTGCCACTTTAATCGCTTTCTGAGTATCAAGGTGGTAAAAGGCCTTTTGGCACCAACATCACCTTTATTATAGTAAAAGACGAAAGGGGATCACAGATGTCAGCCGTCACCTTATCAGTGACATTTGTAATCATGTGAATCTTAATTATTTTACTTTGAACATCTGCCGCCGAATAGGCGGCATAAATTCAGGGATGCCAAATGCGCCTGCCGGACTTTCATGGATGGTGGTGCATCCGCATTCGGGCGCATGAAGGTTTGTTTTCTATCAATTTTGGGAATTTCAAATTTCATGTTATGTTACGTTATGTTGCTATGAAAGTTCAGCGCTCTTGCGCTGAACTGCGCGAAAACGGAGCTGCAAAGCGGTATCTTTCATTCCCGTTTTCTGCGCATCTCCTGAATTTTTAAAGGAAACCCCTTTCATGATTGGTGGTGCGTCCGCAGCCGGGCTCATGAATGTTTACAAGAGCAGAAACATCCACGCCTTCCCACTCTAACAGCATCCGCTTTTTTTCAATGCCGCCGGCATATCCTCTCAGGCTGCCTTTGCTTCCCACTACCCTATGGCAGGGGATGATAATCGAAATCGGGTTATGGCCTATGGCGCCTCCTACCGCTTGTGCCGACATATGTTCCCGGTTCATATTTGCCGCCATTTTTTTTGCAATCTCCCCATAAGTAACCACTTGTCCATATGGGATTTCACATAAGATTTTCCATACTTTTTTCTGGAATTCGCTTCCAGCGGGTTTAAGAGGAAGAATATCCGGCATGGGGCGCTGGTTGTTAAAATACTGTTCCAGCCAATCTTTGGCTTTTTCCAATATCAAACCTGCCTCCCCTGAAGCAGTCCCTTGGTCCTCCTGGGTCTTCCCATCTGCCAATTCATTTAATATGGAACCTCCATAATACTTCTGCCCTTCTATCCATAAGCCTGCCAGACCGCCTTCATTCCCGGCCAAAGTAAGCGTTCCGATAGGGGAATCATACTTCATTGTATAATACATTAATTTTTCTTGCTATTCCTTTCTCACATTGTTATGGCATGTTGCTTTAAAAGTCCACCGCCGAATAGGCGGTCTAAGTTCAGGGATACCAAATGCGCCCGCCAGACTTTTATGGGCTGTGGTGCGTTCGTATCCGGGCGCATGAAGGTTACTTTGAAAGTTCAGCGCCTTTGCGCTGAACTGCGCGAAAACGGGGCCGCAAAGCGGCATCTTCCATTCCCGTTTTCTGCGCATCTCATGGATTTTTAAAGGAAAGCCTGCTCTTCTTTCTTTAACCGTTCAAATTCCTTTATTTGGTAAAATCCAGAAAAGGGCTGTACATTAAGAATGAACGATACAAGACTTCATATTCTCCAAATAAGAAGAAATCCACTTATCCTGTATAAATTCACCTTAATGCGGCAGCCCTTTTATTACCCCTGCTATTCCCAAGGTTTTCTGCTTTTTATTCTATATTGCCTGCATCATTTCCTGCTTTTTATATCATCTGTATCATTTCCCGCATTTTTATATCACCTGCATAAATTACTGCATTTCCGTATCGCTGCCATTCCAGGAAACCCCCATGCCCTGCTAAGGCGCCAACATTAATGAAAGTGGTTTAGCCCTCAGGGGAATGTGCAGAATACAGGCAAATCTGGCTGTCTATCTTATCCGCTTATAGCCAACTGTTCCAGGGACATACTAATAATTTTTCAGGTTCTCCCCATCATCAATCAAAATATATCCCGGCTGTTCCATATTCTGCAAAACTGCCACCATAGCCTCTTCCGGAATCGCAATACATCCGCCGGTTCCTGGGCCGCCGATGCAGTGAAGGAAGATAGCAGAACCTTTATAAGGTGTTTGTTCCTTATTATATCCCACTGCCATGCAGTAATGGTAAGCGTTTCCCCCGTACGTGCTAAGATGCTCCGATGTGGCAGTATTAAAAACCTGGCCTGTCTGACGGATATCAACCATGGTATTATAGTATGGGGAACTGCTGTCACCAACCCAATAATACCCGTCATCCACCTGCAGATACGGTACTTTAAAATTTCCCAAATCCGGTTGAGTGCCAAAGGCTTCATCTAAGGTATACAGGCCTCTGGGGGTTTTTTCATCCCCTTCCTGAACCTTTCCGATTCCATTTTTTCCCACATATCCGCCAGTATCTGTAATCTTTTTCCATCGGTAGGCCTGCTGCGGCTCTGATTCAGCCTGTACCTGAGCCCCTGGGCCTAAAAACAATACATTGGAATCGGTTAATTGGCCATTCCCCTCTTCTTTAGGAACCGCCTCCTTTACATAGAAAGACGCCCTGGCCGCAATCCCATGGCCTTCAATTACCATCAAGCTTTTTGCGTCGGAAGGAATGGATGTAAACTGGGATACCTCATACTGAGCCGGAATCCAGACTCCGGTTCCGTCCACATATTGCCCATCCGGGGTTATGGTATTGGTCAGCACCATCCCGTCCTGCCCATAATAGCGGGTATGCCCGTCAAAGTCTTGCCTCCATCCAAATGAGATTCCTTCCTGATTGCCCCCCATACCGCCAACAGCCTGATCAGAGGTAAATCCCCCGGCTTCGGTTTCCTGTCCCGACGCATTTCCTGTTTCTGCACCCATGGAACTTCCCACTCCTATTATCACTGCCGAAAGAACCCCAAGGGTTGCCCCCGCCAGCATTCCTTTTTTCATGGTTTTATCAAACGTTAAACGCCTCAAATCTTATCCGCCTTCCCAGAACGCAGCAGAAACCATTGTTTTGCCGCACTCAAAATTGAACCCTTCATGCGCCCGTAAGCGAACACGTTGCCACTTATCAAACTGACGGGCGCATTTGGTCCTACATTCATACCGCCTGCCTGGCGGTAGATCTTTTCCATAAATTAACATATTGCGCTGCTTGCATTACGTATGTAATGAAGCCAACAGCCAACTTTTCCGAAAATTAATGACGGTGCATAGAGAACTGATCCATGGGATACCGCTTCAGGTTATCTAATACCCGCCTGTCGTCTGCTTCGCCAATCAAGGTATCCCGATCCCGTTTGGCCTCCATCTCAGCTTTATGTTTACTGGGTCCGCCTACACAGCCGCCTGCGCATACCATACCTTCGATAAAGTCCTCCGGAAGTTTGCCTACCTTCATCAAAAGCAGGGCTTTCTTACACTCGGCTCCGCCGCTGCAGCGAGCCACTTTGGGCTGGATATCCTCGCCCATTTCCTTAAAGCACTCCAATACCGCATTGGTAACGCCGCCGCCATTTCCAAAACGCTTTCCGAATACGGAGCTTTCCTGGTAATCATTCTCTTCCGGAACCAGTTCAACCCCTTTCGCGCGCATCATAGCACGAACCTCGCCGAAGGTAAGGGCATAGTCTGCGTTTCCCTGGATATTTAAGTCCAAGGCCTCGCTCTTTTTCGCAATACACGGGCCAATAAAGACGGTAATTACATTGGGATCCTGGGACTTAAGCATACGGGATACGGCACACATAGGGGATACGGTAGTGGACATATTTTCTTCCAGCATTGGGAAATGCTTTTTAATCATGTTAACAAATGCCGGGCAGCATGAGGTGGTCATTTTCTTTCCTTCTTTATAGGCTTCTGCCCACTCCTCTGCCTCGTAAGCAGCCGTCATATCGCCGCCCAGACCAACCTCAACCATATCCGCAAACCCCATTTTCTTAAATGCGGTTTTCCAGCTTGCCATGGTAATATTTTTTCCAAACTGCCCTTCTGTAGCAGGCGCTACCATTGCGATTACTTTTTCTCCGGCATTAATCAGGCGGATAATGTCTACCATAAAGGTTTTTGTACCCACCGCGCCGAAGGGGCAGCTATGGATACAGGCGCCGCACTGAATGCATTTTTCTTCATCAATAACGCAGATGCCGTACTCGTCATATGTAATGGCATCCACCGGGCATACCTTCTTACAGGGGCGCTCAAGATGGGCAATGGCGTTATAGGGGCAGGCCTGGGCACATTTGCCACATTCCTTACACTTTGCCGGATCAATATGGGCATGGATGTTGCCCATGCTGATAGCGCCGAAATTACAGGACTGCTGACATGCCTTCCCCATACATTTCCGACAGTTGTCTGTTACCACATAAGAGGCAATGGGGCACTCTTCACAGGCTGCGTTAATAACCTGAACTACATTGCGGCTGTCACGTCCAGAGGGGCATTTGCCTTCCGCAAGACGTACCCTCTGTTTAATCAGTTCCCGTTCTTTATAAATACAGCACCGGTACTGAGCCTGGGGACCAGGAATCATCTGGTAAGGAATCTGATCCCGCTCCTTCTCTAACGTACCTTCCCAGGCCCGCTTCGCAACTTCATACAAAACCTCATGCTTTAAGTGTAAGATTGTCGCATCATTTGTTACCATGATTGTTCCTCCTCAAATTTCATTTTCCTAAGATTATTCTGTCCCCTCATGGCTGCTTGTTAAGTGGAGCGTATTTCAAGTTTCCTCTCTCGCCGCTTTGCGTGCTGCCTCACAACCATAATTTGATCAACTGCCAATCCTTTGCGCTAAAATGTAACCTGCTTCTTACGAAAAGCAAGTTTCAAACACGCTCCCGATTAATAATAGTTCACAACCACTTTCTTCCCCATTTCCTCAATGGTATGCTTAAGCTGTTCCACCAGATTCTGCCGGATTCCCAAGTCAAAGGGAATTCCCGGGTTCTGATACGCGCTGTTAATGGCCTTTCCTACATACATATGGACTTCTGTGCAGTCCTCGATAATCATTTTCGCTACCATGGAGGCTCCGTTGGGTTTATCAAGCTCAGTAAAGAAATCCTCCGTTATGGTTTCATTCTTTACATACCGGCGTAGGAGCTGAAGGACACGGTTTAAGGTAAGGACGCCCTCTGTTACCAAATCAATCCCTTCCATAAATGCAATGGGCGGAATCTCCGGATCCACATAATCTAAAGATACATCCAGCCGCTTATTCAGCACACGGGATACAATAGTCGCGCTGGTTCCGCCGCACACCACAGTTTTTGCAGAAGTATCGCTTAAGAACTCATGTACCATCCGGTTATCATCTTCTGGGTTCTTGGCTGGCCCGGTCATAATGTTAACTGGTTTACTGTCAATAATCCGCATAACCGCGACTGTGGTATCATCACCGGGGCGGTAGCCGTACAGCTCGTCACAGGCCTGGCTTAAGGCATTGGCAAGCCGGACCGCGGAAACGGTCAGGGCATACTGGCGCACCGCGTAATCCGCAATGTCTTCCCACAGCCAGCCGAAATTTAACAAATCTCCTACCCCGGCGTGGATGGTGCCGTCGCTCATTAAGACAAAGGCATCTCCTTTTTTTACCTGGAACCGGTATTCGTTAATCTTCTTTCCTTCCACCTCACGGATATTTTTTGGTATGGGAACCAGCTTTCCGTCCCGTATAAAAATACAGCCAGGATTATCAAATTCCACCAGGTAGGCATCGCCGTTATTGTACACCTGCAGGATGCTGAATGTGGAGTAGGCTACCTGGCGTACCTGGCACACAGGAAGGGTCTGGACAATGGTATCCACACATTCTTCCAAAGTAGCGCCGTTTAAAAACATAGTGCCAAGAATTTTGGAAGTTAAGGTGGCAAGAATGTTGGCTTTTACGCCGCTTCCCATGCCATCAGCCAAAATCATAATGTCCGAATCCCTCGTCTGAAGGATCTCCACCTTATCACCGCACAGGATTTCCGTAAATTTATTTAAACTTTTATAAGCAACATCTACCGTAACTCCCATCACTTAACCTCGCTTTCACTTCCATCCTCCAACAGGGACTGGCACAGCTTTGTCAGCGTTGTCTTAGTATCGGCAGTGGTTTCCCCAAGCAGACCTGCGATTTCCTGGGCTACCATCATCTGCTTGTGAATTACCTTCTGGGCCAAATCAATGGTTTCCAGTTTCTTTTCATAATCCTGCTTGGACTGCTGTTCCTGCTTTGTAATATCGATAAATGTAGCAAGAACCACATCTTCTTTTTCCACATAGACAATGTTTTGGAGGGTTGACAGGTTATTGTAATCGGAATATGTAACTTTCTTTCCGTGAATATTATTTTTCGTTTCAAATACCCATTCAAAATCGGAAGGATCGATAAATTCATACAAATACATCTGAAGCGCTTCCTGCCTGGTCTTTCCGAAAAACTTCTCTCCTACCGCTGAATATTCTTTAATCCTCATGTCACGGTCTACGATCAAAACCATATTAGGAGAAGTTTCCATTACCAGATTTGCCAGGGATTCCGCCTTTTCATGCATATATGGGATACACATGTCAAGTTCCGCCTTCTTCTGGAACACGGCAATGGCCTTTTCCCGGCAAGTCGCATAACCGCAAGCTCCGCAGTTTAGCTCATCCTCTGGCTTGCTCTTTCCAATTTCAGCCAAAATTTCCCGGATCTCTGCTTCCGTAGGAATGGGATCCTTAGGGGCGCGATCTTCAAACTGTTTCTTAAAGTTAATCCCTTCCATGGCCTTTGCCAGGCCTTCCCTGTCCGCCGGTTCCCTGGAAATGGTTTCCTCCATCTCCAGTTTAATCCGGAATCTGGAAATAAACTTATCATCTTCTACTGTAGGGCCTTTTACACAGCCGCCGGAGCACATATTCATTTCGATAAAGCAGCCAGAAAGCTCGCCTTTTTGCAGGCTTTCGCAAAGGTCAATACAGTTTTTCGTTCCATGGACATAGAACTTATGGTATTCATCCACTTTTTTCTGGGTAGCAAGGATGGAATTTACAACTCCATTGGTAACCGGATACAGGCGGTTTACCTTGGGATCAAGCTGTTTAAACGGCGTATCCTCACAGGAATCAATATCAATCCCTGACTCTTCCAGCCACTGGTTAATATCATTAAAATTCAGTACCGCGTCAATATAGCCTAAATGCCTCTCATCTGCCGCTTCTTTCTTTTTTGCGATACACGGGCCAAGGAATACGATTTTCGCGTTCCTTCCGTACTCTTTCCGCAGCATCATGCCGTGGGCTACCATTGGCGATACAACCGGAGCCATATAGGGAACCAGCTTGGGATAATAAATTTCAATCAGATCGTTTACGCTGGGGCAGCAGGTGGTAATAATATTGTCCATGGCCCTCTCTTCCAAAAGGCGGTCATACTCGGCTGTTACCACCGCGGCGCCTTCTGAGGTTTCCCGCACATCAGTAAAGCCTAATTTCCTGAGAGCCGTATTGACCTGTCCGATGGTATGGTGTTTTAACAGCCCCATATATGAGGGCGCGATGGAAACTACCACTGTTTCCCCTCTCTTTATCATGTACTTTACCATATCCAAATCGCTTACTAAGGTTTTTGCAGATTGGGGACAGACCTGGAGGCAGTGGCCACACAGGATACAGTGATCCGGCATAATCTCTGCCCGCTCGTCTTTGATTGTAATAGCTTTTACATCGCAGTTACGCACACATTTATAGCAATGCTTGCATTTTGTGGCTTTAAAGTCAATTATCTTTTTCATAGACTACAGCCTCCCCATAATCTCCTTCTGAAAGAACTCCTCCGTAGTTTCTGGTGATACGGAATATAATGTTCCATCTACAGTAACACAAACACCGTTTACGCAGTTTCCGCTGCAGAAAGCGCCATTTAAGTCCACCTTGTCGCCAATCTGGTTAGCAGCTACTAAACCTTGCATCTTTTGGATAATTTCTCTGGATCCTTTTAAATGGCATGCACTTCCGATACAAATCGTTACCTTCATACGTAAATCCCTCCGCATTATGTAAAATTCTTTTTCATTTGCCCTTTGGGCACTCTTGGTATTATTATCGCATATTGTGAACTTATTATCAATATTATTTTTGTTACAATTTACAAACAAATTTTAGTCTATTTGCACTTTTTAGGGAAAGCTTCCTGCTTTTTAAGCCTCTGTCACCTGGCGCTTCCCTTGTCAAATACTCCTTTGAGAGTTATAATGCTTAATACGGTATTTTTTTACCATTTTACTTTAGGCAATTCGGATCCGCTTTCTCAGAATGCCGGCTCTGGTTAACCTAGGCAAAGCCGGGGCCTATGCGGCGGCAAGACCCCTTAATTTTATCTAGTGTACTGACCGGTTCTTGAAAATGGGGTTTGCAACCGCCTAATTTTATGAATAAGGAAAGGATTGTAGTTATGAAAAAATCAATTGCAGTGACACTGGCCGCTATCTTGGCCGCATCTCTGATTACTGGCTGCGGCGGCTCTCAGACCAAGCCTTTTGCAACTTCCGCTGCCTCCACGGCAAGTAGCCAGGAAGACCACGATACAGGAAAAAGCACGGAAACAGAAACTTCAAACCAGGAAGATAAAACTAACGCCACCGGGCAGGACGAATCTTCCCCTGACGAATCCCTTTCAGAAAACCCGGGTGAAGAATCAGCACCTGTTCGAGTAGGCTCTTTAAAAGGCCCCACTTCTATGGGGTTGGTATTTTTAATGCAAATGGAGGAAGAGGGGAAATCTGAAAATTCTTATGAATTTACCATGGTTACCGCCGCCGATGAACTTCTTCCCAAGGTAATAAGCGGCGATGTGGATATTGCTTTGGTTCCGGCAAATGTAGCTAGCGTCTTATATAACCGGACAGAAGGGCATGTTTCGGTAATCGATATCAATACGCTGGGAGTTCTTTACGCAGTTTCTGCCGACACCTCCATCCAGTCTATGGCAGATTTAAAAGGGCAAACTGTCTATATAACCGGAAAAGGAACCACCCCGGACTATGTTTTCCGCTATTTGCTGGACGCGAACGGTCTTTCCGACTCCGATGTTACCTTAGAATTTAAGTCAGAGCCTACCGAAGTCGCCGCTTTGCTTGCGGAAAATCCAAATGCTATTGGCGTGCTTCCTCAGCCTTTTGTAACCGCGGCATGTGCGCAAAATGAATCTTTGGCTATGGTGCTGGATTTAACCAGGGAATGGGATGCCCTCCAGGCAGGAGAAGAAAAAAGCCGTCTTGTTACAGGGGTAACCCTTGTTCGGAATGAATTTTTAGAAACCCGGCCCGACGCCGTATCCACATTTTTAAAAGACCATGAAAAATCAGCAAGCTACACTGTGGAACAAGCTGACCGTGCATCCGAATTAATTGCAAAAGCCGGGATTATCGAAAAAGTGCCTGTGGCAAAAAAGGCTCTTCCTTACTGTAATATTACCTGCATTACGGGACAGGAAATGAAAGATGCTTTAAAAGGATATCTGCAGGTACTTTTTGACCAGGACGCAAAATCAGTAGGAGGAGAGCTGCCAGGGGATGATTTCTACTATTCGGAATAGACGGATCCGTTCTGGCCTGATTCTGCTGTTCTGGCTTTTCCTCTGGCAGGCAGGCGCCTGGCTTACAGGAAACCAGATCCTTTTTGTAGGGCCTTTTAACGTACTGAAAACGCTGGTATTCCTTGCTGGAAAGCTGGATTTTTGGCGTTCCATTGCCATCTCGTTTCAAAAAATCAGTTTCGGGTTTTTCGCTGCTTTTTTTGCTGGGATATCCCTTGGATGGCTTTCCTTTTTCCATCCCTTCCTTCAGGATGTGTTTGCGCCTATCATTACGTTTATTAAATCGGTTCCTGTAGCATCGTTTGTAATTTTAGCTTTAATTTGGATGAGTTCTAAAAATTTATCCGTGCTGATTTCTTTTCTGGTGGTATTTCCTGTTATTTATGTTAATACGATTTCCGGATTGAAAAGCACCGATGAAAAGCTGCTGGAAATGGCTAAGGTATTCCACATGACACCTTGGCGGAAATTCCTTGGCCTTTACTGGCCAGCCCTCCTGCCTTACCTTACAACTGGCTGCAAAACAGCCCTTGGAATGAGCTGGAAATCCGGGATTGCCGCAGAAGTTATCGGCGTTCCGGAGCATACCATAGGCGAACAGCTTTATTTTTCTAAAATTTACTTAAGCACTGCCGAATTATTTGCCTGGACGCTGGTTATTATCCTTGTAAGCGCGCTATTTGAGCAGATATGGTTAAAACTTCTCCGCTTGACAGAAAAGAGGCTGTTTTTGGATTTCCTGGGAACCCATTCCCGTAAAGAAAACCCAAACAGCCAAAAGAAAGCAAAAACCGGATATTTCACCTTGACGATCCAGCAGCTTTCAAAACGTTTTCACTCCCTTACCGTGTTGGATCAGCTTACCCTTACCGTTACTTCAAAACAGCCCTGCTGCATTATGGGGCCTTCCGGTTCCGGGAAAACCACATTGTTACGGATCCTTTTAAACCTGGAATCTGCGGATTCTGGTTGGGTTAAAACTGTTCACTCCCAGCATGATGTTTCCTTGGATAATGGTATATCCAATGGCTTCTTTGCTTCTGCGGTGTTCCAGGAAAACCGGCTATGTGAAAGCTTTTCTCCCATTGATAATATCCGCCTTGCCATACCAGGTTTGTCTAAAGATGCCATTATGAAAGAACTGTCTTGTATTCTTCCGGAAGAATGCTTCAGCCGTCTTGTTTCCACTTTAAGCGGCGGTATGAAAAGGCGTGTCGCAATCCTTCGGGCGCTTTTGGCCACCTCCAGCGGGATTATAATGGATGAACCATTTACTGGTCTGGATGAGGAAACAAAAAGTCAGGTAATTCAATATATTTTGGAAAAAAGCGCCGGCAAAATGCTGATTCTTTCTACCCACCAAGAAGAGGACGCAGCCTTAATCCGTGGTAAAACCATGCACCTGTAATCTGCCATCTCTTTAAAAGCTGGAGAAGGCTGTAAGAACGCAGCAAGTTTCATGATGACGGCAGTTTCATGGGTTTCATGGTCTTACATGCAATGAAAAAGCTGCAGTATGGCATACACGCATACTGCAGCAAATCATTGGAGCGCATCTGTAAATTATTTGTGTGCTTCTGTTTAATTTCCTATCCGAATCATTCAAATCAGGTTTTATGAGCCAGTACCTTGTAACTTGTACCCTAAATACTATTAATGCAGAATTCGATGGTACGATGGAACAACTGTCCCAGGCGCAGCCCGCTTGCGGAAACTACCCGGTAAAAATTCTCACAGTTGTAGAAACGATCCTCTGCAATCCACTGGGGACAAACCTGCCTATTCCAATAAATAAAACCAATCTCATTACTGATCATACCAAAACCTCCCTATCTGAATGAAAATTCTATATCATTGATTATGTTTCTAGTATAATCAGTTAAGGTTCTTTCGTCCATAATCTGCTAATCTGAAAATCAGATCCAAAATATGTATTAAAGATACAATTTTATTCCATATGGTTCCACATGGCTATTTTCGTTTCTTCCTGATTCCATTTCCAGAATCCGGTTATCATAGCTTGTTTCCGGATATAAAGCCAGCACAAAGACCGCAGATATTTTGAAGCTTTCAAGCCCCATTTTGATCAAGGCATCGGGATCACATGGGAATCCCCGCCTTCTCTCGGATAAATTCATCGCAAATTGCACGGATCTCTTCCATCTGCCGTTTCGTTTCAGGATTTTTATACGCAATCCGGTCAATATTCCGATTCATATAGTCCCGCTCTAAAATCCACCGGAAACTGGTTGTAAAATTTAAATCAAACACAAATGCAAGATAGGACACCCAGCAATCCATATGGGTAACCCGGTCGCCAGACAAAATGCTGCTCCGGTTTTTAACAGTTTCCATAATCTTTGGCGTAATCTCTTCCATCTCCACCTGTTCCTTTGGAGTATCAAATATGGTTTCAATCTGCTCCGTTTCCTTAACCCGGAAATTATCCAATTTATCTGCGTCCCGGATAATCTGGCAGTGAAGAAGCTCCTGCTTTGTTAACCCTTCCACTTCCGAAAGGGAAAAAACGGAGTGATACTGGATCGCTTTTTTTACAATTTCATCATACTGGCGATCTGCCAGGAACCCCTCTATCATCCGGTCTTCAAACAGCACCTTTACACCAAAATCCGCATGGTTGAATAAGCTGTCCTGAAAACTGTGGAACTGTTTTAGCTGTTCAAACCTTCCAATATCATGGAGAAGAGCGATCAGTAAAGCAAGCTGATGATCTTCCTTGCCAACCCCTTCCCCCCGGCAGATGGCATCCGCTGCCTGGAGGACGCAATCGGTATGGGTTATCTTCAGATGGATTTTATCATCCTGTCTGTCATATCCATCTAAATATTGGTCAAATTTTATCTTTGCATCATTGATATCAATCATTTTAGCAAAACTCCTTATAAAGAATTTCCGATATGATAAAAAGAATCCTGCAAAGCAGGATTCCCAATTACTTTGAAAGTTCAGCGCCTTTGCGCATGGAAGTTTACTTAAATAGCCCCTTCTTCTTATGCTTTTCCCCCTCCGGATACACTCCGGTCATGGCCTCCTCAAATTTCTTTAACGCTTCCTTCTGGGCTTCATTCATCCGCTCCGGTACTTGAACCACAAGGGTTACATAGTGATCCCCTCTAAGGTTCCGGTTCCGTAAAGATGGCACGCCTTTGCCTTTTAACCGGACTTTTGTATCGGTTTGCGTACCGGCTTTTACCTCATACTCCACTTCCCCGTCCACGGTCTTAATCCTGATAGGGCCGCCTAAAGCTGCTTTTGCAAACGAAATAGGTACGGTAGAGAAAATGCTGGTTTCCTGCCGTTTAAAAATAGGATGTTGGGATACCACTGCCTCTACCAGCAGATCGCCTCTTTCGCCACCATTTCTTCCAGGCTCCCCGGCTCCTGCTAAGCGGACGCTCTGCCCGTTATCAATACCGGCTGGTATGGAAACCTTAAATTTCTTCCGGATGGTCTTGTATCCAGTACCATAACAGTCCGGACATTTTTCTTTAATCACCTTTCCGGTTCCGCCGCAGTCTGGACAAGTCTGTACATTTTGTACCTGGCCAAAGAAGGACTGCTGCACATAAGTAATCTTTCCTTTTCCGTTACACTTTCCGCAGGTAACCGGAGCCGTCCCTGCTTTTGCGCCGCTTCCATGGCAGCTCTTACATTCTTCCTTATAATTAATCTCAATTTCCTTCTCACAGCCAAATACTGCTTCTTCAAAGGTAATGCGCACAGCGTTTCTTACATTCGCACCCCGCATAGGTCCATTGCCGCCGCGTCCCCTGCGTCCTCCGCCGCCGAAAATATCTCCGAAAATATCTCCGAAAATATCGCCCATGTCGGCTCCGCTGAAATCAAACCCGCCAAAGCCTCCGCCGCCTGCGCCTCCGTCAAAGGCCGCATGGCCGAATTGGTCATACTGCTGACGCTTCTGGGGATCGCTTAACACACCATAAGCTTCCGATGCTTCCTTAAATTTCTCAGCCGCCGCCTCATCGCCGGGGTTGGCATCCGGATGGTACTTTTTAGCCAGTACACGGTATGCTTTCTTTATGGCTCCCTCATCAGCATCTTTTGGAACGCCTAAGACTTCATAATAATCTCTTTTCTCTGCCATATCCTAATCCTCTCATCATCCGGGCCAATCCCGGAAACTTCCCTGTCTGTGCAGCTTTGCTTCATCTATTTCCACAACCTGCAATAGGGGTTTACGGAAAACTTTCCGCAAATCCCCCCTCTATTCTTTGGCCGGCTCCCAAAACGGGAGCTGGCCGATTATCCATTTTACACTTCTTTAAAGTCGCCGTCAACTACATCATCACCATAATTTGCGCCAGCCCCGCTGCCTGCGCCCGCACCCATATCCGGGCCGGGGCCTGCCTGGCCTGCTGCCTGCGCCTGCTCGTAAACCTTAGCGAATAATTTCTGCGCGCTGTTCATCAGTTTTTCTTTGCCGCTCTTAATCTCGTCGATCTGGGCGTCTGTCATCTGATCTGCCGGCGCCTTATTAATGGCTTCCTTTAACGCGTTTAAATCCGCTTCTACAGTGGCTTTATCAGCCGCGTCAATCTTATCCCCTACTTCTTCCATGGCTTTCTCGGTCTGGAATACTAAGGAATCCGCATCATTTCTTGCGTCAATGGCTTCTTTCTTCTTTTTATCCTGTGCCTCATATTCGGCTGCTTCTTTTACTGCCTTCTGGATATCGTCATCTGACATGTTAGATCCGGAAGTAATGGTGATATGCTGCTCTTTTCCAGTTCCCAGATCCTTTGCGGATACGTTTACAATACCATTGGCATCAATATCAAAGGTAACTTCAATCTGAGGAACCCCTCTTCTTGCAGGCGGAATCCCATCTAAGCGGAACTGGCCTAAGGTCTTGTTATCCCTTGCGAACTGGCGCTCACCCTGTACCACATGGATGTCTACCGCGGTCTGGTTATCGGCTGCCGTAGAGAATACCTGGCTCTTCTTAGTAGGAATGGTGGTATTGCGCTCAATCAGCCTGGTGGCTACACCGCCCATGGTTTCAATGGACAGGGATAATGGCGTTACATCCAGAAGGAGGATATCTCCTGCGCCTGCGTCGCCAGCCAGCTTTCCACCCTGGATAGCCGCGCCGATTGCCACACATTCATCCGGGTTCAAAGACTTGCTGGGTTCTTTTCCAGTTAACTGCTTTACCTTATCCTGAGCGGAAATCATACGGGTGGATCCGCCTACTAATAAAACCTTGCCCAGCTCAGAAGCATTAATTCCCGCATCCTTTAACGCATTCTGAACCGGAATCGCTGTTCTCTCAATTAAGTCATGGGTCAGCTCATCAAACTTAGCCCGGCTTAAGTTCATATCCAAATGTTTGGGGCCTTCCGGAGTTGCCGTAATAAATGGCAGGTTAATATTCGTAGTGGTTGCCGTAGACAGCTCCTTCTTAGCTTTCTCAGCAGCTTCTTTTAACCGCTGAAGCGCCATTTTATCGTTAGACAAGTCTACGCCTTCCGCGCTCTTAAACTCACGGATCAGCCACTGAGTAATAGCGTTGTCAAAATCATCTCCGCCCAGGCGGGTATCGCCGTTGGTAGAAAGAACTTCAATTACGCCGTCGCCGATTTCAATAATCGAAACATCAAACGTACCGCCGCCTAAATCGTATACCATAATTTTTTGCTCTTTTTCATTATCCAGGCCGTAAGCCAGGGCGGCAGCAGTAGGCTCGTTAATAATACGCTTTACGTCTAATCCGGCAATCTTTCCGGCATCCTTTGTAGCCTGGCGCTGTGCGTCGTTAAAATAAGCCGGAACGGTGATAACCGCTTCTGTTACCTTTTCGCCTAAATAGCTCTCTGCATCTGCCTTCAGTTTCTGCAGAATCATAGCGGAAATTTCCTGTGGGGTATAGCGCTTGTCATCAATGCTTACCTTATAATCTGTGCCCATATGGCGCTTAATCGAAGAAATGGTTCTGTCCGCATTGGTAACAGCCTGGCGTTTTGCCGGTTCGCCTACTAAACGCTCACCTGTTTTTGTAAATGCAACGATAGAAGGTGTGGTGCGGATTCCTTCCGCATTTGCGATAACGGTTGGCTTTCCGCCTTCCATAACAGCCACACAACTGTTGGTCGTACCTAAGTCAATACCAATAATCTTGCTCATAGCGTTTCCTCCTAAACCTATATGAATCAAATTTAATCTTGTTATTGTTCCATTGGGATATTCCCTCTGGCCGCCTTAAAAAGCCTTGCCAGCTATGGGATATTAGTTTGCCACCTGCACCATGCTGTGGCGAACTACGCTGTCACGGTACCGATAGCCTTTCTGCAATTCCATGGATACCACATTTTCGCCGAAGTTTTCATCTTCCACATGCATCACCGCATTGTGGAAATTGGGATCAAATTCTTTTCCCACTGCTTCAATGGGAGTAACTCCCATATCTTCCAGGGTTTTTACAAACTGCTTATAAATTTTTTCCATCCCTTCCGCAAATGGCGTTTCCTTTGCGTCTTCCGGAATCGTGGCTAACCCTCTCTCAAAGTTATCAACCACTGGCAGGATCTTTTCGATAATATCTTTTGCTCCGATTTCATACATCGCAGATTTTTCCTTTTCCGTCCGCTTTCTGAAATTGTCAAATTCTGCCATCGAGCGCTTTAATCGATCCGTCAGCTCTTCAATTTTCTCATCTTTTGGGTCTTTTTTCTCTTTCTTATGGAAAAATCCCTTTTTTTCTTTCTCTTTTTCTCCGGAAGATGATTCTTCCTCAGAATGTTCCTGGCTCTCTTTTGCCAAGCTTTCATCTTCCGACTGCTGGTTGCTGGTTTGGCCTTCCCCGTCTTCCGGGCATTCTGGCTGCCCTTCTTCATTTAGCAGCTCTTGGTTTTGGCTCTCTTCCGCTTCTTCCTGCTGGTTCTTTATCATCGTATCTTCCACTTTCATCACCTTTCCTTCTAACTTCCATCGCCTTCGGGTGGTTTGTTAAAAGCTAAGTCAAGCTGACTCATTACATTCCGCAAGGTGCTTACCACCTTATCATAATCCATCCGCTTCGGCCCTACAATACCTATGGTGCCTCGTAATCCTTCGCCTAATACATAATTGGCTGTCACCACACTGCAGTCTTTCATAGACTGGACTGGCATCTCATCCCCAATATATACCTGGATTCCAGTACCTGCACTTTGCTCTGAAGAATTTACATCCGCAATCAGCTCCTGAAGCATATCCTTTTGTTCAAAGGCGCTTAAAAGCTTGCTGGCCTTCTCTCCATCGCTTAATTCAGGATATTTAAAAATATTGGTTGCTCCGCTGGTATAGATCGGAAGATCATCCGCTTCCGCCCGGACCGCTTCCGCAATCTGTTCCAACACTGATTCCACGACTCCGCTGTGGATTCCTGCCTGTTCCTTTAATTTTGAAATCAAGCTTAAATTAATCTCCTCCACAGTAAGACCGTTTAAGGTACTGTTTAACAGGATATTCAAATTCAGCATATCCTCGTCCCTTATGGTCTGCTTCATGGGAATTATCGTATTCTTAATAACATTTCCTTCCATTACCAATACCAAAAGCAGCTTTTCCTCATCTACCTTGGACAATTGAATAAATTTCAGTTTGTTCTGATGGTATTGGGGCCCGCTGATTAAAGCTGCATAGTTGGTATTTGACGCAAGCATCTGCACCAGGCGTTTTAGCACCAGTTCCAGACGGTCAACCCGCTGAAACATCAGCTCCTGTACCTGGTTCATCTCCTGCTCCTTCTCTTCCATCAGCTGATCCACATAAAATCGATAACCTTTATCGGATGGAATCCGCCCTGCTGAGGTATGGGGCTGTATAATATACCCCATTTCCTCCAAATCCGACATCTCATTCCGGATGGTGGCAGAACTCAGCTTTAAATCGGAATATTTGGAAATGGTTCTGGAGCCAACAGGCTCTCCGGTTTCCAGATAGGTTTTTATGATTGCTTTTAATATGGTAACCTTCCGTCCGTCTAACTCCATCTCATCCCGCCTTCCGTTTTCAATTTGTTAGCACTCAACAAGAACGAGTGCTAATTTCTACATAAGTTAATATATTACAATCCAAATTATTTGTCAATACTATATTTTAAAAAAGTTCATTTTATCGAAAAAGGCCACGTTTCTAAACGTAAACCAATCCATTGACCGGAATAATGGTTCAAGACCACCGCATTCTTCTTTCACTCCATTCTCCATCGCTTTGTAACATTAATGGAATAACGGTTCAAGACCACTCTGGCCATCTAATTCCATGATAAGTGGGGAATGCCACCATAAAAACTTATTTTTTTTACGGTTTTTTTCTTGAAAAGTGGGGTGAATGGAATGAATCCAACAAATTCATTCTGCATAAAAGGCGATTGATTATCTTGACATTTAATATTTTTGTAATATAATAGTAAATGTGCCATAACAATTGTAATATTACCCTTTACTATCATAATTGTTTACAGAAGATGCAGCGATACAAGGATGAATTACCTGAAACTTTATGGTTTGGCGTCATTTCATTGCGAGGTACATTAATTATGAAACATTCTATTTTTCAATCATGTAAACTTTTTATTTTATCCTTATCGGCTGCCGCCATGATGGCGTTTCCAGCCAAGGCCGCCAACGCACAAGGCGGAATTACATCAGTGGATTCCAATTCAATTTCCGGCTGGGCCTGGAATCCAGACAATACCAATGATGTTCAAAATGTGGAGATCCATATTTTTCAGGCCGGAAAATCCGATCCGGTAAAATATCTTCATGTTACTGCTGACAAATACCGTGAGGATTTAGTAGCAGATATAAAGGATGGATGGCACGGATTCCATGCTGATATTGATTGGACTCAGCTTAATGGAACGGATTTTAAGGTAAAAGCATATTCGGTAAAGGGTGATTCCTATTATCCATTAGGCAGTACGGTAACTTATGCCAAGGCTTCTGGAAGCAGTTCCAAGGCAATCCCCGCTTCTTCTGTAAAGCCTTCTGCGGAAAGCTCAGGAACAGCACCTATTACCCAGATTCCAGCGCCTCAGGCTCCGGCGGATCCTGTAAATAGTCTTCCCCAGCTTGTTCCGATTTCTGGCACAGAACGCTCTCTTGGTATCTTTTCCATCAGCGGCTACTGTGGCTGTGATATCTGCGGAAGCGGTTTGGGAATTACATATTCTGGCACAATTCCGAAAGCAAACCATACGATTGCTGCTGATTTATCCATTCTTCCCATCGGAAGTAAAGTGCGGGTTGGAAATGTGATCTATACCGTAGAGGATAAAGGTTCCAGCATCCAGGGTAATATGCTGGATATTTATTACGACAGCCATGAGGAGGCGAATGCTCATGGCCGTACCCAACAGGAAGTATTTTTAGTCCAGTAGCGAATTAAGCTGCAATATAAAATGAAACGCCAAAAACTGCTGCTTAAGGAACCCTCCGAAAGCAGCAGTTTTTTTGCTGTTTTTTCTTCTGCGGTTTCAAAAACCTTTCTACAAATTGATATAATTTTCTTCCATTTCACCCGATTTTCTTGTATAAATCTGCCGAAAATCCTCTGTTTTTGTTGATTTCCTCCTCCTTTTCCTGCCCCCTCTCTTATCAAGCGCCTTGACAAATTTGGAAAAAGCGGTAAAATAGGCAATGCCAGTGAGTGTTACAAAAGTATTACATTATTTATTATTGTATTAACTTTTAATTGCTGTTTTGTGTCGATTTTATTGATATTTTAATACTCGTAATTTTATACCTGCCACGCAAACCAGCAGCATTGGAAAGAGAGGTTGATTATTTTATGAGAACTACTGATTTAAAGAAACACCTGATGAAGTTTTTATTTGCCGCGGCTCTTACGCCTGGCGCCGGTATCACTGCCATGGCGTCCCAAGTTCACGGCAATGTTGATAATATCCAGGATAATGCCATTTCTGGCTGGGCATGGAATGCGGAAACGCCAGCCGAAGTGCCCCAAGTGTCGATCGCCATTTTTAACAGCGCCGGAACAATCGTAGATGAAATGTCTGCCGCTATCGATATCTGCAGGGAAGACGTGGCCGCCAGCGGTTATGGAAGCGGTTTGTGCGGATTTTCCATTCCCATGGATTGGTCCCGGCTTCCGGATGATTCCTATACTGTTTCTGTTATGGCTGACGGGCAGCCAGTAGGAGGCCAAAGCCAATATCGAAAGGGACAGCCCCGCCTTCGTTCTCTTGGTGTGTTTAAAACCACCGGATACTGCCCCTGCCGTTCCTGTTCCAAAAACTGGGGACGAAACACCAGCACTGGGACCATTGCCAAAGCGAACCATACCATCGCTGTAGATCCCAGGGTAATCCCTTACGGCAGCAAAGTCATGATTAACGGTATCATTTATACGGCAGAAGACTGCGGCGGCAGCGTCCGTGGAAACCATATTGATATTTTCTTTGAAACCCATGGCGAATCCCGCAATCAAGGCGTCCAGTACGCTGAAGTATTTTTGGTTGAGTCATAACCAAAGAAAAACGCTGGCAAACTTACGCTTATAGTATCATGCAGCGCGTCGCACCATCCTAAACACGAATTCGTAACCGAATGCGCTGTTTAAAATAAGCAGCAAAAAGGGAATGTCAATTTCGGAATATTTTCCTTTCTTTGACATTCCCTTACTGGAATGTGCTTGAATATGTGGGCAAATCCAGCGTTTCCTAATTTGCTATTATTTGTTAATTATTTATTTTTTAATTTGTTTCTTAGTTTTAATTATATCTTCTTCATCTATACCGAACAATCGGTATCCAGCAAAAACTGGCCAAATACATAATTACTAACATCGATTCCCCGCTGAGTCAGGATAATTCGGCTCCCCTTCCGCTCTAAAAGCATTTTTTCTGTCAGCTTCCTGATTACATCTCCATAAACCGAATCCATTCGGACACCGAATTTGCGGACAAATTCCAAATCGGTAACACCTTCCATCATGCGAAGACCCAGGAACATAAATTCTTCCATCTGCTCTCTTCTGCTTTGGATATGGATATGGCCATGAAGCCGTTCCAGACCATCCAGGGAAAAGTCCAGTTTCTGATAATTGGCTAAATTCGTTTCATTGCAGAACCGCTGCCCTTTTACGCAGGAAGAAGCGCCAAGCCCAAAACCTAAATATTCGGTGCCTCTCCAGTATCCCGCATTATGGCGGCACTCATATCCAGGTTTGGCAAAATTTGAAATTTCATAGTGAATGAATCCCGCATCCGCCAAAAGCTTTTTCGTCAGCTCATACATCTGGCGTTCCTCATCCTCGTTTGGAAGGCCAGGCCATCCTGTCAGCTTATCCGGCCTTTGCGCCCGATCTTTTTCATATCTCCCGCTCTCGTTTAGGTAATGATCTCCAAAGGCCGTCCCTTCCTCTATCATCAGGCTGTATGCGGAAATATGCTCCGGTTTCAGCATAATCACCTTTTTTAAGGTATTGCGCCAGGATTCTATAGTTTGTCCCGGAATTGCGCTGATCAAATCAATGTTGATATTTCCAAACCCTTCCATCCTGGCGCTCTGAAAGCTTTTCAGGAAATCTTCAAAGGAATGGATCCGCCCAAGTCGCTTCAATTCTCCATTGTTGGTTGACTGAAGACCTATGCTTAAGCGGTTGATTCCCGCTGCCTGGTACACAGGAAGCTTTTTATTAAAAAAGGTTCCTGGGTTGGCTTCTATTGTTACTTCCGCGTCTTGCGCAAGGGAAAACGCTTTTCTCACCGTTTGCATCAGCATCAAAATCTGCTCTGGTTCCAGAATGGAAGGGGTTCCTCCTCCAATAAAAACCGTCTGTACCTGATAGTTTTCATACCATCCCCCGGAAGAAGCGATTTCGCATCTTAACTGATCCATGTATTCCGCCATCACATTCCGAGCTGCCGGAAATGAAAGAAAATCGCAGTAAAAGCACTTTTGCGCGCAAAAGGGAATGTGGATATACAATTCCAAGCTTCTTTTTTTGTTCATTTTAGTCCTTCATCCAATTTCTATCTTGGCCTTTTCCATTTACTCAGGCTGCTGATGAGCCTGTGTTACTCCTCATCCAGCTTTAAGACGCTCATAAAAGCTTTCTGCGGAATCTCCACGTTTCCGATCTGGCGCATCCGCTTTTTCCCTTCTTTCTGTTTTTCCAAAAGTTTCCTCTTTCGGCTGATATCGCCGCCATAACATTTGGCCAAAACATCCTTGCGCATGGCTTTTACCGTTTCTCTGGCGATAATCTTACCGCCTACAGCCGCCTGGATGGGAATTTCAAACAGGTGCCGTGGAATTTCTTCCTTCAGCTTTTCGCACATTTTCCGTCCCCTCTCATAAGCGGAAGCTGCATGTACAATAAAGGAAAGGGCATCTACTTCTTCTCGGTTTACTAAAATATCTAACTTTACTAGCTCCGATCGCTCATATCCTTTCAAATCATAATCAAAGGAAGCATATCCCCTGGATCTGGATTTTAAGGCATCAAAAAAGTCATAAATAATTTCATTTAGCGGCAGTTCGTACTTTAACAGCGCTCTGGTTTCTTCCATATACTCCATTCCCAGGTAAACGCCACGCCGCTCTTGGCACAGTTTCATAATCGCGCCCACAAATTCGGTGGTAACCATAATTTCTGAACTGACAATCGGCTCCTCCATATAATCAATCTCTGTGGGATCCGGAAGGTTAGATGGATTGGTTAATTCAATCATTTCCCCATTTTTCTTATAAACATGATAAATAACCCCAGGGGCTGTGGTTACCAGATCCAGGTTATACTCCCGCTCTAAGCGCTCCTGAATAATTTCCAGATGCAAAAGTCCTAAAAAGCCGCAACGGAACCCGAATCCCAACGCAAGAGAGGTTTCCGGTTCAAAAAACAGGGAAGCATCATTTAACTGAAGCTTCTCTAACGCATCCCTTAAATCCGGGTATTTGGCGCTATCTGCCGGATACATGCCGCAGTAAACCATAGAGGTTACTTTCTTATATCCAGGAAGCGGATTTTTACAAGGGTTCTGGCGGTTGGTTACTGTATCCCCCACTTCTGTATCCTTTACATTTTTAATGCTGGCAGTAATATACCCTACAGCGCCTGCATCCAGTTCTTCACAAGGAATAAACTGCCCCGCTCCAAAGTATCCTACCTCTACCACGTCTGCCTCTGCCCCTGTGGCCATCATGCGGATAGGCGTTCCCTTTTTTACACTTCCTTCCTTGATCCGGCAGAATATAATCACTCCTTTATAGGGATCATAAAGGGAATCAAAAATCAGAGCCTGAAGCGGCGCGCCAGAATCTCCTTCTGGCGCTGGAATCTTTTCTACAATTGCCTCCAGCACATCCTCCACATTCAAACCGGTTTTTGCTGAAATCCTGGGGGCATCCTGAGCCTCAATTCCAATTACATCCTCGATCTCCTCTACCACCCGATCCGGATCAGCGCTTGGCAAGTCGATTTTGTTGATTACTGGAAACACATCCAGATCGTGATCCAACGCCATATAAACATTAGCCAAAGTCTGAGCCTCGATCCCTTGAGCGGCGTCCACCACCAATACCGCTCCGTCACAGGCAGCCAGCGCCCTGGATACTTCATAATTAAAATCTACATGGCCTGGAGTATCAATCAGGTTAAAAATATATTCCTGCCCATCCTTTGCCGTATATACAGTTCGGACCGTCTGAGCCTTGATGGTGATTCCCCTCTCCCGCTCAATATCCATATTATCTAAAATCTGATCCTGCATTTCCCTCTGAGTCAAAAGCCCGGTTTTTTCAATAATCCGGTCTGCCAATGTAGATTTGCCGTGATCGATGTGGGCAATGATGCAGAAATTGCGGATATTTTTTTGTTCAATATTCGCCATATCGTACCTCTCTTCCTTTTCTGAGTTAGGCAATCGCGCCACCTTTGTAAGATACAGGGGAGCGTCATAAGCGTAACATACGTTTTACGCCCGCAGCTATACAAAAATATACCATCTTTTTAATTTCCACGCAACACCATAGTGAAAACTTCTGCCAAAGGTTCCATAGCATTTCTGGCTTCTTCATAAGTATTGGTCTGTGCCCCCACTTCTACCAGGCAGGAGCAGGGCCTTAAATGCTGATTATACCGCAGCCCTTTCAGATAAATCTTCCTGGCAAATCCCGGATAGTAAGCTGCTGCCTTTAGCTGGAGCTGAAGGCTAAAGGCCAGGTTATCTTCCCGGTTGGGATTATCCAGATAAGGGACAGGGCCATCAGGAGTTTGGCTCAAGCC
This sequence comes from uncultured Lachnospiraceae bacterium, assembly GCA_910589195.1. Lineage (GTDB taxonomy): Bacteria > Bacillota > Clostridia > Lachnospirales > Lachnospiraceae > Caccovicinus. The sequence continues at coordinate 4,050 of CAJUTC010000037.1, read as the reverse complement.
GTTAAAAAACATGATCTGGGCAGTAGTTTTTCCATTTACAGTCGTCACCAGCCGAGTTCCCTCCTTTACTCCATCCCGGTGCAGATCGATTACCACCTGAATAGAAGGATTTTCATCCAGAATCTTTCGAATCCCTTCCAACGCATATGTATAGGCTTTATTCCGATCCAGTTCCCCGTCCCGGACATCATAGACCGATCGGTCATGGTAAACCAAAAAGCCTTTCTCTTCCAATAAAGTGGCAAGATATGCCCCCACCTCCACAATTGACTGGCCCGGCCCGGAGTCCGCAAAGGTTTCTTGGGAATGGGTGTGGTAAATCAGGATCTGGGGTTCTTTTTCTTCTTCCTCCATTTGATCCCCCTTATTTTCAGGAAACAGTTGAAAATTCCGGCTAAGAAGGGCTTTCGCATCCATAAGCTGCCGATCTGCTGTGGTAGAAGTATGCACATTATAAAAATGGCTCATTAAAAAATCATAATCTTCTAGCTGGGCCAATTGATACGTTTGTCCGGGAAAAGAAGTCTTGGTCATCGCCTCCCTTTCTTCCTGCCCCTCTATTTCCCCTGTTCCGCCGCTATCTCCTGCCTGCTCATTTTGGTCTTCTCCTTCCTGGTTCATTTCCCCTTGCCCGCTGTTGCCTGCATACATATCCGTTCCCAAGACACCTTTCTCTCCTGTTTCCTCATTTCCATAAAAAGCCAGATATTCATGCTCCTGAAAAAATTCTTCTACTTCACGGGCCGTCCGGTACGCCGGATCCGCCTCCTGGTTCCGTTCATTTTCCTTTTGTCCCGGAAAAACAGGCGACGGATAAAACCGATCCCAAATGCGCAAAAGCACATCTTGTCCGGCTGCTCCTAAAAGCGCTTCTGCCTTTTGCCGATTCCTTTCCGACATTCCCGGAAGCACTGCCTCATTCCACGCTTTTATAAGCACCGATAGAAGCAATACGGAGAATATCGTTGAGAAAACCTTTTTTTTCCGCAGCCGAAGCCAGCGCCATCCCTTTCTCACATAATCACCTGTTACTTATCCTTCTTCATATCTTATGCAAAAATCAGGAAATAAATCCTGAGTACTTTTCTATAAGTAAAAAAGATTCCGGCAAGCCGGACTCTTGCGCCAGCAGCCATCTTCCTTAGCGCTGAGCGCGCATCCTTCGGAAGTTTTTTGCTTTATAGGACGCATTTTTCTATAAAGCAAAAAAAGTGCCGCGAACGCAGCACTTTATATAGAAGCAAAACCAATATAAACCGTATAGCCATCTTAAGGATTACCCTTTTACGTTCCGATCCTTTTTAATGGTTTTCAAAATATATGTACTCAGCAAAAATCCTCCTGCCGCAAATACAGCCATAATGATGTAAACAATGCGATAGCCAGAAAGACCTTCAAACTTATCCAGGATACCACCATACACAGCATACATAAACGCGCCTGGTAAATATCCGATAAAGGAACCCATAGACATGGCGGAACCTGTAATTTCACGTGGCACCTGTACCTCATCCATGGGCGCGAAAAAAATGGCACGCATACTGTAAACACAAGCGCTGATTCATAACGTAATTGCCATTCCCAAAATAATACCCATGCTCTGATGCGGCAATATGGAGAATACAGCTAAAATGATACCAACAATCACAAAAGCAATCTGCAAATATTTTGTAGCAGAGTGGAGAACCTTGTCCGTAATAAACCCGCCTACAGGGCCTCCCAGCATTTTTAACCCATATTGGTTAATGATTCCATAAACGCCCACCAGCGCAGCCGGAAGCGCATAAGCCTCCTCTAGGAATGGAATAAAATAGGTCAGGCCACAATAAACACTATATACAAAAAATACATTAAAGGAAACAAGCCATATATTTTTATTTTTTAAGGCCCGTATAACCCCTTCCCAAGCACGCTTGTTCGCGTTAGCCGATTTTTCCTCCATGGCATCAGAAGAAGGCACAGGCGCCTCGTCCGGTTCCAGCAGGAAATACATAATAATGCCAATAATACCAGGAACAATGGAGTAAAATAAGATTGCCATTTTTAATCCAGTTGCCGTACTTCCTAGCGCGGAAAAGATACCCAGGGCGCCAAACGCAACAATTGTATCCATTAATCCTCTTCCAGCTTCCATAATACCGAACATCCGTCCCTGTTCATCTTCATTGCCCAAAAGCCGTACCGTCTTAAGCATGGTAGGCCAATACAGCATATCAGCGCAAATTGCCAGCATACAGTAAATCAGCAGAAATACCGGATAAGACGGAAATGTAGAAAGACCGACTCCACAGACACAGATACAGATCAAGGACAAGGGAATCATAATCTTTTTGGAAACCCGATCCGTCAAGTAAATCGAAGCCAGAAAGCCAAACGTAGAAATTAATCCGGCAATACTCATGGCAGTTCCGATTTGTGTATGGGACAATCCCATAAATTCCTGCATTGGTACATAAAAAGCGTCTTTTAAAAATCCAAGCTTATAGATCGTGCCAGCCCCCAGCATCAGGATTCCAAATGAAATCCATTTTTTGTCGATTTTTCCTTTGGTTTGTTGCGACATAATAAATTACCTCGTTTTATTATTTTTTATGAAATGGATTTGACAGTTTCCAGTATACTTGCAATTTTGTGTAATGTCAAGCAAAAATGTGTAATAATTTGCGAAAAGTTGCAAATTTAAGGATTTTTCATTTGCATATATTAAGAAGCTATTGCTATTATGTGTATTTTCAAGCAAAAACATATTGCAATTTGTGCAAACATGTGGTATTATCTTTCGTGAAAAGTGGATTTGACAAGATAGAAGGAGATAAAATAAATGTTATCAGAGCAAAGATATGAGGAAATTTCTAATTTACTGGAGAAGGAAGGAAGCGTAAGAACCATTACTCTTTGCAATGCTTTACAGACATCCAGGGAAACCATAAGACGAGATCTTGAAAATATGGAGGCAAAAGGAATGCTGAGGCGCATCCGGGGAGGGGCGATGAAACTTGAGCCATCCCCCAATAAAAATTTAACTTATACTTCTTTCAGCACAAGGCGGGACCAAAACCTTACCCATAAAGAAATAGTGGCATTGGAAGCCGTAGAGTATATCAGCGAAGGGCAGGCCATTGCTTTGGATTCGGGAACGACTTCTTTATTTCTGGCAAAAGCCGTGAAAGCCCGGTTCCGTTCTTTAACGGTAGTTACAAATTCCTTTGCCGTAGCTCAGGAACTGGCAGGCGCAGAGGGAATTACCCTGGTTCTGACCGGAGGGGTTTACCGGGCAGATGAAGAAGCGTTCGTATCAGATGTGGCAACACTTATTTTCTCAAAAATTAATGTGGATATATTTTTCCTTACCACCTGTGGAATCTCGGTAGAACGTGGAATTACTTATCAGCGGATGGATGAAATTTCTGTTCAAAATAAGATGATGGAAGCAGCAGACCGTACAATCGTAGTGGCAGACAGCTCTAAAATAGGAAATAATTCTCTGGTCAAAATGTGCGGTATCGAAAAGGTATCTTTCATTATTACAGATTCCGGTGTTTCGGCTGAACAAGTAAAAGCATTTGAACAGGCTGGAGTAAGGGTAGCGATCGCAAAAGAAAGGAATGGATAAAATCATGACGAAATCAAATAATCAGGAATCAGGACGGCGGCCAAGCGTATTGCTTGTTTCTGTAGATGCATTAAAACCCGAATTTGTTTTTGAACAGGAACGCTTGGGAGTTAAGCTCCCCACCATTACCCGCTATTTCGTAGAAAATGGTCTTACCGCACGGAAAGGAAGCAAAAGTGTATTTCCCACCTTTACCTATCCCTGCCACCAGAGTATGATCACCGGAACCAACCCTTCCGTACACGGGATTGTAAATAACGGAATCTTTGATCCCTTGGGCGAACATAAAGGAGCCTGGCACTGGTTTGCCAGCAACAAAGTAAAAACACTTTGGGAGGCAGCAAAGGACGGAGGATATTGTTCCGCCAGCGTAGCATTTCCTACTTCTGTTGGATAGTTGGAATAGGTGACTTAGAAAATATCCATTATTCAAGGGT
>CAJUTC010000036.1 GCA_910589195.1 uncultured Lachnospiraceae bacterium | reverse complement strand
AGCCACAGTGCATATATATATTTAATTATATTTCCCCACCCCGTGAAAAGTAACTTCTTTTTTTCGTAAACATTCAGAAGGAACCGGTATAATAACACGTTAGAATGTTGGTTTCCTGCCTGTGTATCATAGATCATTGCGAAACATTCTTCCTGAGCAACGAAACCGGTCAAACCAGACCAAAACGGATTCTGACACGGCAGCATTTGCCTTTCATTTATCATATTTGCTGCAAGCTGACTAAAAAATGATGATAATCGGCAAAAACTTATACAGCATAGACAAAGGGGCTGTGCTATGATTAAAGGCATAAAAGCTGCTGGCCGGTGCAGGGGACTTTTGGATCCGCAAGTCCCTATCAATAAGTAGGAGGAAAATTTTAATGAAAAAAAGATATCAGTAATTATGCTTTCTGTTGCTCTTATGTCCCAGGCGCTGACGGGATGCGGCGGCGCGTCAGAAGAAAACCAGGCTGCTTCAGCGGATACCGCGGCAGAGAAACCAGAAAATGCCGCTGCGGCTGAAAAGCCTGACCAGGCAGATACGAGTAGTGGCGAAGGAAGTGTTTCCCTGACTGTACTGTGCGGTTATGCCGGGGAAGATCCCCACGGGCAATATGTATACCAGTATGCAGACGCTTATATGGAAGAACATCCAGGTGTAACAATCGAGATCCAAGCCATTAGCACCAATGACATTTATACAAAATTATCAGCTATGGCTACAACACCAGATGACCTTCCAGAAGTATTCTTTACCTCTGCCGATGCGGTGGCAACGCTTCATGACCTTGGCCTGACTCAAGATCTGTCCGGACTTCTTCCGGATGACCTTAAGGCAGAGTTTGCGAACGGAGTAATTGATTCCTGCATGCTGGGGGAGGAAATTGCTTATTTCCCAATTGCTCTGCAGCCCCAGGCCATTATTTACCGGAAAGATCGCTTTGAGGAAGCCGGGCTTTCTATCCCGAAAACCTGGGATGAGTTTGTGGAATGCGCCAAAGTCCTGACCAAAGATACTGACGGCGACGGACAGAATGATGAATGGGGATTCGGCATGGTTGGCTCAAACAATTCTTCCGGACAAAGCCGCTTTATGTCTTATCTGTGGGCAAATGGGGTAGATTGTGTTAACGATGAGGGCGGTCAGTGGATTTCTGACCTGACAAAAGATAATGAAACCTTAAAAACGGCGTTTACCCGCTGGACGGATATGAATGAAGCAGGCATTGTGCCTATCGGCATCACGGAAGTGGATTATCCGACTGCCGCCAATTACTTTGCCATGGGCTATACCAATATGTTTATGACTGGCTCCAATGCGCTTGGCGTTGCCTATTCCAATAATCCAGACTTAAAGGGAAAACTGGGTTCCTTTAAACTCCCTGGCGATTATCCAGGAACTATGCTGGGCACGGAAGGTTATGCCGTCAGCTCCTATGCAGATGACAGAGAGAAAGCTGCTGCTGTTGATTTTCTCCGGTTTTTTGTAGAAAATGATTCCGAAATGGGCTTCTGGCAAAGTAGCGGCAAGATCCCGGCTACTACGGAAGGCCAAAAAGCAGAGTATATCACAGGTGATGATTATGCAGGATATTTAGCCCAGATTGCGGACGGATGCCGTCCTACAGTGGCTTTTGCGGGGGTAAGCGGCTTAAAGAGCGCTCTTGGGGATGCGTACGCTTCTGTATTCTCAAAGGAGCAGTCAAACGAGGACGCCATCCAAAAGTTGGAATCTGTTGTTTCTGAACTGATGGAAGATTATAATTAGCCGGCTGCTTAACAGCAAATTTTTATTGTAGCGGTACGCCTCTCCTTTCTAGGATGGTGAAAATAGGAAATTTTGAATTTCTCTGCAAGAAACAAGGATTAGTCAAAACAGACAAAATAAGGGTAAACGCCACTGTGCCAGAACCCGTTTTGTCTGTTTTGACCGGACACGTTACACCAGGAGAACGTTTACCGATTACATAGATGGATTAGGTAAAAACCATCCCGGAAAGGAATTTTGCAGAGGAGAATAACGATGGGAAAAAAGAAAACCAAAAAATTTAAGTACCAGTACGACGGATATTATTTTTCCTTTCCGATCGTATTGATGCTGGCAGCATTGATTATCTACCCCATGTTCTACGGATTTTACATCAGCTTTTTCAATACGAACCTGGTGACCAGATGGAAATTTGTAGGCCTGCGGTATTATTTAGACGCGTTTACTGAAACTGCGTTTTACCAATCCGTAATCCTGACTCTGGGATTTATGGTTTTAGTGGTAGCCGGCCAATTTCTGCTGGGGTTTATCCTGGCAAGCCTGCTAAATAAAGAATTCAAAGGAAGGACTGCTTTCAGGGTAATTTTTATGCTTCCCTGGTTTTTCCCGGAAGCTGTGGTCGCCCTGCTATTTACTTGGATCATGAACCCTATGTATGGGATTTTAAACAGTATTTTAAGGAACCTGGGTCTGATTCACTCCAATATGTCCTGGCTGGGAAATAAAAACCTGGCGTTTCCTTCTGTTGTATTCGTATGTATCTGGAAAGGCTTCCCACTGGTTATGACAATGATTCTGGCCGGTCTGCAGAGCATTTCCAAAGATTATTACGAAGCATCTGAGCTGGACGGCGCGAATAAATGGAACCAGTTCCGTTATATTACCCTCCCCTCCTTGAAAACCATTTTAACTACTGTTCTGATTCTGGACTGCGTGTGGTGGTTTAAGCAGTATACCTTAGTATATACCATGACTGCCGGAGGCCCAGGCACAGCTACCAGTCTTATCAGTTTAAGTATTTATGGCACAGCCTTTCAGGATCTTCGCTTTGGCAAGGCGGCAGCCTGGGGAATTATCGTTTTCGTGATCTGTTATCTGATTAACCTGGCAAGCAAGGTGGTGATAAAAGAAGATGAGTAAATCAAAGAAACAAAAAGCGGAACTGATCGCCACTTACGCGATCCTGACTCTTCTGGCCCTATTGATTGTGATTCCTATCCTTTGGATGGTTTCCACAGCGTTTAAGACGGAAGCCCAGACATATTACCCAAATCCCAGATGGCTCCCGGATCCATTTTCCGTGGAATCCTTCCGGAAGTTTTTCGGCACTTACAACTTTGGAAAAATGACGCTGAACAGCCTGATTACCTGCCTTTTTGCCATGGTAATCTGTGTAGCGTGCGCTTGCCTGGCCGGATACGGCGTAACCCGTTTCCAGTTTAAAGGCAGAAAACAGCTTATGGGGTTCCTTCTGATTACCCAGATGTTTCCCAGTGTTATGCTGGTTGTGCCATTTTATGCAGTACTGTCAAAGTATCACCTAACCAATACCCTTTTTGGCCTGATTGTGGTATATGCCGCCACCAACGTGGCGTTCAGCACTTGGATGCTGGTATCCTACTTTAAAACAGTTCCCATTGAACTGGATGAGGCGGCACGGGTGGACGGGGCATCCAGTTTCCGCATTTTTTGGAGCATTATCCTTCCCTTAATTGGGCCGGGAATTGCCGCGGTGGCAATGTTCGTCCTGTTTAACGGGTGGAATGAATATATGTATTCCTCGGTACTGGTTTCAAAGGATTCATTAAAAACACTTACTGTGGGGATTATCGCCTTAAATTCGCAGTACCAGATTAAATGGAATGACTTGATGGCTGCCTCTACCATTTCCAGCCTTCCCTTGGTTATCCTGTTTGTATGTTTCCAGAAATACTTTATTGCCGGGATGACAGGAGGGGCAGTAAAAAGCTAATTTCTATAATTTTACAAGTATAATAAATTTGCGGCAAAGCTGCTGATCCGCTTACGAAATTTGCCTTTGCAAGTAAGTAAATTTTTTGCGAGCGATTATTACGATGCATTCAGCAAAACGCGCAAGTGACGCATTTTGCCGGATTGCAATATGCGAAAAGAGGGAAGAAAATGAATGATATTCAAATTCGTAATATTAAAGCCTTTGTTACAGCTCCCAGGGATATTAATCTGGTGGTTGTTAAGGTAGAAACTTCTGAACCGGAATTATACGGTTATGGGTGTGCCACGTTTACCTGGCGTTATAAAGCGGTGGTAACTGCTATTACGGAATATCTGGCACCTATGCTGAAGGGAAAGCCAGTAGATGACATTGAAGAGTTATGGCAGATGATGATGGGAAGCTCTTACTGGAGAAATGGCCCTGTATTAAATAACGCCATATCTGGGGTAGATGAAGCATTATGGGACATCAAAGGAAAACGGGCAGGTCTTCCTCTTTACAGCTTGTTAGGCGGAACGTGCAGGGAAGGAATTACCGTCTACCGCCATGCGGACGGAAGCTCTATTGAAGAGGTGGAAGAGTCGATCCAGGTTTATATGGAAGAAGGCTACCGCTATGTCCGCTGCCATATGGGAACCTATGGCGGCAATTTTAACGGAAAATGCCAGACCATCGTGAAACCGGAACATGCGCCAGATGGAGCGTATTTCCATCCCAGGCGTTATATGGAAAGTGTTTATCGTCTGTTTGACCGGGTGCGCCGTGATCTGGGATGGGAGATTGAGCTGATGCATGACGTGCATGAACGTCTTGCTCCGGCACAGGTGCTGGAATTTGCGAAGAATATGGAACCATATAAGCTGTTTTTTTGGAAGACTGCCTGGCGCCGGAGCATATGGAATTTTTCAAAACGTTGCGGAACCATACGGCTATTCCTCTGGCCATGGGTGAGCTTTTTACCAATCCACTAGAGTGGAAGGCCTTAGTGCAAAACCAGTGGATTGACTTTATCCGTGTGCATGTAAGCGATATCGGCGGCCTGACACCTGCCAGGAAGCTGGCTCACTTCTGTGAAATGCATGATGTAAAAACAGCATGGCATGGTCCAAATGATTTATCTCCTATAGGTATGGCTGCCCAGATGCACTTAGATATGAACAGCCACAATTTTGGAATTCAGGAATTCTCTGGGTTTAACGAAGAGGAACAGGAGGTATTCCCGGGATGCCCGGAAGTACGCAATGGCTATGCCTATGTAAACGATCGTCCTGGTATCGGTGTGGGATTTGATGAAAAAAAGGCACAAAATTACCCGCCTGTGGAAATGGATCATGGATGGCTGTTTTCCCGGCTTCCGGACGGCACACCAGTAAGGCCATAATTGCTGCCTGATTTAAGAGCATAAAATGGATTTGCTTTTCACTGGAATTTATTTTCATTGGAACCTGCTTTCATTGAAATCTGAGGAGATAGGTTCTGATGATGCAAAAGCAGGAAACGTAAACAAAGTATTTCACGATAAGCATTAAGAAGGGGGGACATCCATTAGCGGTTCCCCCTTGTGCTCTGCTGATTGATAACATGACCATACGCAAATGAACCAGAAGCATTGGATAAAGGCATCTGACAGACCGTATATTAATTTAAAATAATGTGAAGTAATTGACTAATCTTATTAACAGGTGGTTTGCATGCGTTCTGCTCACAAAGATAGTATAGGCAGCCTTTTGAAGGAATCGGGTAAGCAGCAGTAAAGGGAGCCAATTCTGCTAAATTTGCGGCATTTTCTGCCGTTTTGACCAGAATGGAAATTTCGTGATATAGCATAAGGGCTTGATTGCTTTTTAAGTCTTCTGGTACGCCTTCCCGGCATACACAAAGCAGCTCCTTGTGTGGATATAATGCGTTTGCCATGGCAAGTAAAGCAAAGGTAGAGCTTGAGGGAGCGTCATAAATTTGGCTGGCACAGTATTCCAACTGTTCTCTGGCGGCCTTTTGCCATTTATGCGCGCCTGTAAGAAAGGACAGCTTTTGAAAAACCATGGCTGTTACCGAATTGCCTGAGGGAAGGGCGCCGTCATACAGTTCTTTGGGGCGGGAAATCAGTTGCTTGGCATCGGACGAGTTCATATAATAGCCACCTGCTTCCGGATCTTTAAAAAATCTAAGGATTTGCTCTGCTCTTAGAATGGCTTCCGCCAAATATTCTGTCTGAAACGTAATCTCATATAATTCTAATAATGCCAAGGCATATACGGCATAATCTTCCAAATTCCCCATACATGCAGCTTCGCCATCACAGAACCGGACATAAAGCCGCTGGTGCTTGTCAGTCAGAACCCTTTGGATAAAATGTTGTGCTTTTTTTGCCGCGTCCAGATAATGATTATTTTCTAATATAGCTCCGGCTTTGGCCAACGCAATGATTGCCCAGCTATTCCATGAGAGGAGGATTTTACGATCTTTATGGAGCGTTGCGCGTTTGAGCCGGTAATCATACAGCTTTTTCAGCCACTGATCCTTGTGGCTCCATTCATGACCAGTAAGGCCAATTCGGTTTGGGATACTGTTCCCTTCAAAATTCCCTGTTTCTGAAATTCCGTATTGACGGCAGAATATGGTTCCATCGAGTTCTCCCAGTATGGAGCAGATTTCCATAGGTGTAAAAGCATAATAGCTTCCTTCGGTTCCATCGCTGTCCGCGTCTTGACCGCAGTAAAATCCGCCTTGTTCATCCGTTAATTCTCTTAGGATGTAGTCAGCAGTGCGGCTGGCAATGCTGGAATAATTTGGGGTTCCTGTTATTTGGTAAGCCTTAAGATAAGACCAGATAAGCAATGCGTTGTCATAGAGCATTTTTTCGAAATGGGGAATCAGCCACATATTATCTGTGGAATAGCGGGAAAACCCGCCACCGATCTGATCGTGGATGCCGCCATTTGCCATTGCCTGCAGGGTAGTTTCTGCCATAGAAAGGGCAAGAGGCTGTGCTTCTTTTTGCCAATACTGCATCAGGAATAAAAGATTATGAGGAGATGGAAATTTGGGGGCATGCCCAAATCCGCCCCACTTTGGATCAAACTGCTTTTGGAGGAAACGGTAGGCTTTTTTCAGGAGTTCTTTTTGCGGTGACGTTATTTTGCCAGTTTGCTTTGGCTGGATTGCAGCGGTTAGCTGCTCACTGTTCTGAATAAGGACGTCTTTGTGATAATGCCATAACCGGAGAATTTCGTTCAGGATATCCACTAATCCAGGATTTCCATAACAAGATTTTTTGGGGAAATAAGTTCCAGCGAAGAAAGGCTTTTGGCCAGGCGTCATAATAATGGTAAGAGGCCATCCGCCGGAGCCTGTCATTGCCTGGCAGGCGGACATATACACAGCGTCAATGTCAGGCCGTTCTTCCCGATCAAGTTTAATACTGACATATCCCCGGTTTAAGATTGCCGCGACTTCTTCATCTTCAAAGGATTCATGAGCCATTACATGGCACCAGTGGCAGGTGGAATATCCGATGCTGAGAAAAACAGGCTTTCCCTCAAGGGCAGCTTTTTCAAACGCTTCCTCACACCAAGGATACCAGTCTACCGGATTTTCTTTATGCTGTAATAGATAGGGGGATTTTTCAAATGACAATCGATTCCGCATTTTTGCTCTCCTACAAGGAAATGTTACATAGTTACAAGAATGAAAAACTCATCCTGATGGCTATTATATCAGTCTGGCGGCACAATTATACAAAAGCAAATGAACCGGTTACAGATAGTTGATTGCTTATAGGGACATATGATATAATATTGAAATAAAACAAAATCAGAAACGGAGAAAGAGAAGGCAGATGAATTATGAGTGCATATGAAACATGGTTAAAGGCAGAGAAAGAATGGATTGGTGTATACTGTAAAAAAGTGATAAAACAAACTGTTTTTTTGGTAATCCCCGCGGTTGCCATTTTTATGGCAATTCTTCTAGGCGCGCTGGCGGCAACAGACAAAGGAGGGATGCCAGTTATTTTGGAAGGAGCCATGGGCGGTCTTTTCTTAGGTCTTATTATCGGCCTTCTTTATTTGGCAATTATGTTGCCGTTTATGCGGCCAGGGCGGTATGTGCGGAAAATTAAGTCTAGCGTTAAAGGGTTTTCTGATACAGAAAAGGAACTTTTGGGGCAGGAAATGACGAAAGCAAACGAGAATCAAATGATTTCTTATGTGCAGAGAGGGCCAAATTCCAGGCAGACGCCAGCCCGGTTTATTGTAACTCCCCACTATGCCTTTTTAGCAGGCAGTTACCCGTATTCGATTGTTGTTAAAAAATCAGAGATTGCCCAAATACTGGGACGGGAAGAGAGAAAAACGGCGATCACACGGCAGGCAAAATCAAAAACGGTTCATTATTTTACATTGTACAGCATCGGATTTTATCAAAAGGACCGATTAAAGAGAGGGATGGCAAATGAAGAATTGCCAGATGAAGCAATGGGCTTTTTTGACCGCTCCATACGGGATCGGGCGTTAAAACTATTAGAACAACATTGGTCTATGGGGAAAGAAACATAATTTAAGAAAGCACAATAATAAATTGAAATTTTGGCTGAAAGACCATGAAATAAAGGTATGATAGTAGCTGTCAATAGATAGTAACAAAAGGGGCAATGGTAAAGCTGAACCAGGAGGGAAGGGAGAAACACAAGAGAAAAGCGTCCAGGTTACCGGACTCTTGCGCCAGAGTGGGCTGCCAGGCAGCCATACTTCCTTTCCGCTCAGGATGAAAAAAGAAAAAGACCTGTAAACGCAGGTCAGGGATTTGACAGGGAGGGCTTGCCGCCGCTCCCGTTAAAAACGTATAGCAGATGAAAAATGATTGTAAAGGTTCGATTTCAAATTCTTCTTTATTTTTCCAATCGGTAATTTTTTTCTAAATATCGATGTTTCCATAATTTGTGAATTTGTTTCCATACTTTTATACGTCCGGATATGGACATTTATCGTACCCTTATACCTCGTGTTATCCACTCTTTTTATTTATCGTGTATTCATAGTGGCGCACTCGCAAGCGGGCGCATGAAAGATTACTGTAAATGATCGGGAGGATGTGTGGAAAACGTGTAGGGATGATGCTGGTTTGCGGCTCCATTTTTGCACAGTTCAGCACCATGGCATGGAACTTTGACGGTAAATAGTTTTTGCTCCAGCCGGCGGCAATATAAAGTAACGGATATGGTAAAAAAGATTTCCAGTGCGCTGCTGATAATACCAGCAGCTAGAAGAAGGACTGCACTAAATAAAAGAATAAGGTACAGACCAATTTGATAACACCGGAATTGATCTGGTATTCTATGGGATAAATCCCAAATTAACAGAATCAAAAAAAAGGCCAGGGAAACGGCTGCCAAAAAAGCAAATACAACATGGAGGAAAGATTTTAGGGGAAACTGATTTGGCAGATAAGGCGTTGTGATTGCAAAGGTTAAAAGCAGCAGGGCGGATGGGATGAAAAAAGTTCCCTTTGGAGCAGGGATTAGATAGCGGGATATCATCTGAAGGATAACAAAAAAATAAATGCCCACTAAAAGACCCCAAAAGGAAAAAGCGTGCTGTTTTTGAAGACCATTTCCAAGAACAGAAAAATTAGTTGTAAACCAGTTGCTTCCTTTTACAAAATAAATGGTAAATCCGGGAATCAGGCCGTATGCGGCCAGATCCAAATATATATGGATCAGGCTATGGGTGTTTTTGTATTTTGTAAACATGTTATGTTCCATAAGTTCTCCTGAGATTGAATCTTGTAAAATAGATAGGGAGATAGGGCATGTAATCTGTGGGTGTATGGTTCCCCATTCCTTATCGAAAAGTTTTCAATCCTTGTGCTATTTTATGTTCTAATGATAGTATGAAAGTGTAAATGAGAGAATATTCGGTAAAATAATGGAAAGATACAGGTAAAAATACTTGCGTGAATCGTTAAGATAGGGTATAATGGGGCCGATTTACACAAAAGTTATAAGGGAGGAAATTGCGATGCAAACGTTAACGAATCCACTGTTACAAGAAGCGCAGAACTATCTGCAGCCGGAACCAGAGTTTAATCTCTTTGCGATTGGCGATTTGGAACAGTTTGGGATGGAAGATCAAAATGTTTCTTGCTATACAGCAGATACATGGAGCATGGGAATGGAGTTTCCTTATTTTATTTTGGATTACCGTGGAAATTTTTTGGTATACAGTCATCATACAGATTATGACGCTAAACAGGTAGGAAATTTTTTGAACGAAAAAAATCCGCAAAATATCAGCGGAAAAGATGAAATTATAAGGAAACTGCTTCCCTATTTAAAAAACAAAAAGGCGAAACTTACTTATCTTGCGCGGATAAATGAAGTAACCGAAATACAGAAACAGCAGGCAGGCGCATTGATGGGAAAAGTAAGGAAGCTGACGCTGAAGGATATTCCGGATATTTACAGCTTATATCTGCAAATTGATGAATTTTCTTATACTTATCGGAATCAACCGAAGGAAGAATGTTTTGAAACGATCCGGTTAAATGTGTCCAGCCTTGGAAGAAGTTATGGGATATTTGAACAGGGGCAATTAATTTCGATTGCGCAGACTTCAGCGGAAAATCAAGCATCTGCTATGGTAATCGGAGTGGCCACCCATCCGGATTACAGGAAAAACGGATATGCGAAAGCAACGGTTTTAAAGCTGTGCAGTGACTGCTTGGAAGATGGAAAGAAGTTTTTATGCTTATTTTACGATAATCCTGCAGCGGGAACCATCTATCATTCAATAGGGTTTCAAGATATAGGGAAGTATACAATGCTGCAGAATCAGGCGATAGAAGGAGAAATGTAGCCGATCGATTATTATCCCCGCCATGACGAATTACTCTGCTGATTTGTCATGCGCCAGTATGGCGAAAGAGCAAAATAAACAGAAAACAAAACTTGAAATTGAGCTGCATTTTTGTTATACTTTTCCTTGTTCCGTGGAAAACAGGTTTGATAGAATAAATTTCCAGGCGGGTATATAGCTTAAATTGAAATTCGGGGAAAATTCCCCGGACTGGTTCGAAAACTTCCCAGTATAAAAAACTAAGGATCAAAAAGCAGGAAAAAGATAGCGCCAATGGTGCTTATTTGCCGTGTCCTTAGAAAGGGGCACGGTTTTTTTGCTGCGAAAGTTCAGCGCAAACGTGCCAAATTGTGGTAAAACGGTGGCGCAAAGCGGCTAGGAGAAAAGGTAAGGAAAAAGGTGAGAAAAAAAGAAGAAAGGATATATGCAGGCATGTTTGCTTGCGGCACAGAAAATTATGGAAAAACGTACAATTATCATAGATTGCGATCCGGGAATTGATGACAGCCTGGCATTAATGCTGGCTTTGGTTTCGCCGGAGATTCGGATTGCCGGGGTTACCGTGGCAAGCGGAAATGTGCCGGCGGATCTAGGCGGGAAAAATGCGTTGAAAATTTTGAAATTTATGGGGCAGCTTGATATTTTGGTATACCAGGGGGCGATGGTTCCCCTGAAGCGAGAGTACATTAGCGCACAGGATACCCATGGGATGGATGGACTGGGAGAGTCGGGTATATCAGAAGTAACGGAAGCATCGGTTCATCTTGGAGCGGTTGACTTTATCCTGGACACGTTAAAAAAAGAGGAAAAGGTATCGATCATTGCCCTTGGCCCCTTGACAAACCTAGCGCTGGCTCTAAAAAAGGATCCTTTGGCCTTTCAGAATTTAGAGATGTTGGTTTCCATGGGAGGCTGCTTTAAGAGCTACGGAAACTGCTCTCCGGTAGCAGAATATAACTACTGGTGCGATCCGGATAGCGCGGAGTACGTTTATCAAAATCTGGGAAAGAAAATTCACATGGTTGGTCTTGATGTAACCAGAAAAATTGTTCTTACACCAAACATTCTGGAATATATGAAGCGGTTGGATCAGGAGGAACATCAAAACAGAGGCGCTTTTGTGGAAGCAATTACCCGGTTTTATTTTGACTTTCACTGGAACTATGAAGGTCTGATCGGGTGTGTAGTAAATGATCCGCTAGCAGTCGCATATTTTTTAAATCCAAAGCTTTGCGGTGGGTTTGACGCATATGTGGCAGTGGAAACAGGAGGGATTTCCATTGGGCAGTCAGTTGTGGATTCCATGGATTTTTGGAAGAAGAAGCCAAACGCCCATGTGCTGACCTGGGCCGATTCCCTGGGCTTTTGGTCCATGTTCCTGTCACGGCTTTATGGCCGAGGAGAAGAAGGAATCCGCCAGATATTGAAAGAATTAATGAACCTGTAATCAACTGCCAGTGAAGGAAACGAAAGAAACGGGGCGAAACGGAGCGGATCCATTTGGATCGAAACGATTTTTGTAAAATATGGTAAATAAGGAGCATAAACATATGGAACACAGTGAAAACGGCACAACGAGTATGATGAAACAGCAGGCTGCAGGAAAAGAGAAGAACAAAACAAACCAACTGGAAAAACGGAACGAAAAAAAAGCGTGGCCTGACAGTATGCGGCTGACGATGGCTGCCTTTTGTATTACATTGAATTTTGTAGGGGCTTACCTTGCCCTTTGCCTGAAGCTTCCCATTTATTTAGACAGTATCGGAACGATATTGGCAGGAGCGGTTCTTGGCCCTTGGTATGGCATGGCTGTGGCTATGGGAAGCGGTCTGATCAGCGGGGTAACCTCAGATATTTACGCCATTTACTTTATGCCAGCCGGAATGATTACAGGGTTTGTGGCCGGCTTTTTGTTCCGTACCCGGCTTTTTGATAAAAAAAGGATGCCAATAGGAACCGCTTTCATAACCTTGCCCGGAACAGCAGCCAGCGCATCCATTTCAGCTTTTCTATTCCATGGTGTCACCTCTTCCGGATCCTCTATTTTAGTTCAGATGTTAAGCCATCTTGGATGCAGCATGGTAGTGAGCGCGTTTGTAGTGCAGATTGTCACAGAATATGCAGACCGTTTTCTTTCTGTCGCGTTAGTTCTGGTATTAAGGGCATGTATGACGACAGATATGAAGGCACGTTTGAAAGGGGGCCAATCCCATGGAACGGTATAATGTGATTCGAAATAAGAATCCAAGAGAAATTCTACTGTTGAAATCCTTTCCCTGCGCCTGGGGGAAATGTACATTTTGCGATTATATCAACGATAATTCCAAAGAAGAAGAGGAGATGGTTCCATTTAATTCCCAGATCCTTTCCAGGGTAACAGGAGAGCTTGGCGTGCTGGAAGTGATTAATTCCGGAAGCTGCTTCGAACTTCCAAAAGCTACGCTGGAAGAAATTCGGAACGTAATCCGGGAGAAGCAGATTCAGCGGCTGTTTTTTGAATCCCATTGGATGTACCGCCATAAGCTAAAGGAAATGCGGGACTTTATGGGAATTCCTATTACCTATAAGATAGGGGTAGAAACATTTGACAATGAATTCCGGGAACGGTATCTTAATAAACACGCAGACTTTAAAACGCCAGAGGAGGTTGCGGAATATTTTGATTCGCCTTGTATTATGGTGGGAATGAAAGGGCAGACCAGGGAAATGATTGACTATGATGTCCGTATGGTAAAGGAGCATTTTCAATTAGGAACGATTAATGTTTTTACCAATAATACCACTCAGATAAAAAAGGATCCGGAGCTGGTAGAATGGTTTATACACACGTATGCGTGGCTGAATGAGGATCCTGCTATTGAGGTCCTGTACGAAAATACGGATTTTGGGGTAGGCGACTGATAGACAGACAGTGAGGATCCGCCAATGGCCTGCCGGTATTAGCCATTTTAGTTGTATAATTTATGGAAATTTTATAGAAAAAAGTACCTTCCAGGGATTTTGATGGGGGTACTTTTGTGTTATGATAAGGATAAGCTTTTTTAAGCCACAAGGGATAAACCATGTGGCTAATGCGGTTATGTTTCGATTGGATCGAGGATTATCAGAACAAGGAAGGGGTGAAAGTTGCCAATGTCATACACAATTTACGCAAGGATGAAAAAAGTCGGAAAGCAGAAAAAAGAAGAGCTGGAGCCTGTTCCGTTTGAATTGGAAAAAAAGCCAGATACGGTGAAAGATTTGATTACAGCTTTGGTAGAAATGGGAGTCCGGGATTATAATGAACGGAAGGAAAAGGGTCAGATCATCCAATATCTGACGAAGGAAGAAATTGCTAATCAGGCCGGAGCAGGCAAGATTTCTTTTGGAACACCCGGGGGAAACGACGCTGATTTGGAACAAGCGGTGGAAAACGGGATTCAGTGCTTTGAAGATGGCATTTATCGGATTTTTGCGGGGAAAGAAGAAGTGACAAGCCTGGAACAGAAGTTTTCATGGCCGGAGGATACCGTTTTTACGTTTATCCGGCTTGCGATGCTGTCAGGCAGGCTTTGGTAATGTTTGGGTTCAGGAGGAGATTATGGCGGTCTATACGTATCAGACAAGAAAAAAAATAACAGAAGAATGGGTGAAACAGGCCAATGCCCAAAAAGAAGGGTTATCTAATACCGAGCGTTCCCTATTGCCAGGGACGTCTTACTATTCTGTTCCGGCAAAAGTATGTGAATGGCTGCAGGAGCTTTTGGAAAATGGAACTTGCAACAAATTAAGCGATCTGTATAAGACTCAGCTTTCTAGGCTGGTTGCCATCTGCGTGCCAAACGAAAAACTGGAAGAGTTTTACTATGGGTTAGATGAAATGAACCAGTTCCAGATGACGGCAGGATGGTATCGGAGGAGCCTGCGCTCAAAAGACTATGGCCCCTTTGTCCGTGGCAGTGTTTTGCTGCTTTGGGGGTATTCCAGGCTGAAATTTTACGGAGGGAATCTGGCAGATGTGTT
Source organism: uncultured Lachnospiraceae bacterium (assembly GCA_910589195.1). Taxonomy (GTDB): domain Bacteria; phylum Bacillota; class Clostridia; order Lachnospirales; family Lachnospiraceae; genus Caccovicinus. The sequence goes on along the minus strand of CAJUTC010000036.1, from coordinate 26,358 downwards.
GACCGGGCAGGTGGATCCAGAATTATATGATCACGCAAGGACTGAGCATTGGACATATGACGGCATTCTGGCGGCACAGATTGATAGGGGAGAAGAAAAAACAATCCAGGCAGTAAAGGATATTCTCTTAGGCGAAACCAATACGCTGATGATCAGCCATGAGCTGATCCGCGGGATTGTAAAAAGTAAAAATGAAGAATTATACCAACTGTTAGGGCAGTTTTTGTTAGCAGCCCGTCTTCAGGAGGGCGCCAGGCAGGCGGTTTGTGAAACGATGGATGCTGGAAGGCCAGAGGCGTTCCTCAGCCTGTTTAAAGTAATTGAATCCAACAATTTGATCCGCTATTCTTCCATAAAACGGGCAGTAAGCACATGGATCGGGATTTTTAATGAAAAAAGCGTGGATCGGATTACCGAAAAGCTGGTACGGCTTATGGGGCAGTGTCTGCGGGATGAAGCGTTTTGCGATGAGCAGCTTGCCACAAACGATTCCATTGCCATAAGCTGTGGTCTGTGGGCAAAAGGTTTTTATGACGTGCAAAAAGCCATAGAAGCAGAGCTTATGCTGATTAAAAATGGCACAAAGAATCAAAAGATGACGGCTTCCTATTTTAATCAGTCAATTCAGGACAGTAAGCTAAGGATGCAGATATCCAGAGAAGTAATTGTATCAAATCCAGATGATTTGGAGTTAATTGCCTGCTTTCTTCCTGGGTTTTTAGGGGATGCTAGCTTTGAATTAAGAAGGTCTTTGGATGAAAGGTCTGGCGGATATTATTCTTTACAAGACGGAAAGGCCAGAAAACCGGAACAGATTCCGGTTTCCAAATGGTTCCGGCATGAAGAAGACGCCCGGCATATTTATGGACTCCTTAAGGAGCTGCTAAAGCAGATCCCAAAGAAAGGAATTGACTTAAATCCCTGCATTTTTCCCTGGCATAGAGTTGTGATGTACCAGTCCGATGTGGCGATCAGGCTATGCTTAATCGCATGGATATTGCAGGATGAAGCTTGTCTTGATGAAGCGGCGGCCTGGATTCCTTTGGTAGGCCAGGGAGAGGCCTACGGTTCCAGGGCGGCAGCAGCCAGGGTTTTGCTGTATAAGCCGAAATCAAAGGCCAGAAGGGAAATGTTATTTGAATTGCTGCATAACCCGGAAGAAACTACCATGCGATCCGCCTTCTGTCTGGTAGAAGCAATGGATTTGACGAAAGAAGATTATGAAAAGATCGAACAGAATCTAAAATATAAAGCAGGGCGAAGCCAAACCCTTTCCATTTTGAAACAGCAGGGAAAGGCTGAGCTGACTGCCTGCATTGGCAGGCTGGTACAGTCTAAGTCAGAGGAATGCCGCATGGGGGCTTTGGATTTGGCCCTTCAGGTGAAAAAAGAGGACGAGAAGGAATTTTCCCGGTTAAAGCCGCTGCTGACCGGACTAACACAGCCTACAGGAAGAGAGCAAGTGATTTTAGATGAATTGTTAGGGAAAGAAAGTAAGGCTCAGAATATTTTAAATCTTCCGGGTTACGGCCTGTATGACACAAAAAAGGACTGGATTCTTCCGGATGTGCAAACCAATGAGAAGGAAGCGGAAAATTTATTTGTATACGGAGAAAAGGAATGCATCCGGATATTACATCAGCTAAACAATCTGATTGAGGAAAAGAAAGAACTGGAGTATCAGAACGTATGGGGTGAAGAGATGCTTTTAGGAACGAAGCTTACAGCCAGCAACCGAATCCATGGGATTTTGGATGCCGTGCCGTTAGACGAATACCCGTTCCGTCAGATGTGGGAAGAATTTTATCAAAAAGAAATCAAAACGCCTCAAATGTTAACCGAACTGTACCTGTATCAGTGCTGCCGGGCAAAAAGAAACATCTATGAGAAAACAATCCCTTTGTACAAAAGGGTATTTGGAAAGGGCCTGGTAAAAAAAGCGCCGTTCCAGGAATTGGTTCAGGGGCTTTGCTATGGGGAACAGGCAAGGACGATCATCAACGTGCTATTTCGGCAGTATGTTCCTGAGGAACTTAAGCTGAGATGGGGGTTAATCGGAATCGCGAAGCTTCTGGCAGTGATGAACGGGGAAAATTCCTTGTGCGAATTAAGTGAAAAACGCTGGAACGGAGATATAGAGGTATATACAATCCGGGCGGTTGACTATCCGATCTTCAGTGAACTGCGAGGATGGATGGGTCTTGCCAAAGGAGAAGACTGGAAGACCGCGTTTGTCTTGCGGTTCCGGCTCCATGCACATTTTGAAACATTAAAACAGAAAGAAAAGGCAAAGAGGTACGGTTACTACACCAGCAATTATCTTACTTTATTTGATTTTGTGCACTGCTATACAGAAGGGATTTGGGATAAGGATTTATTTTATAAAGCAGTGTTTACCTTCCTGAACTTGGGAAATATTTTAGGACCCATCAGCGCTGTGGAGCAAAAAGGGGCGGTTGCGTACCGGAATGCCAGAGTAGGCGACTTAAACGCGTTTTTCGGGCCTCAGGTGATCCAGCCTACAGATGGGAAATACCGGTTTGATACCATTGGGGAAGAAATTCCGGCTATGGCATTTGCCCATGAACTATACGGTGAAGTGATTCCGAAAGTGCTGACAGTAGAGTTAAAACGGGGAGAACAGGCCACACCATTTTCCGCTATGATCCAGAATATCCAGGTGATTTACGGAATTGATTACATGATTCAGATTTTAACTGCCCTGGGTAAGGACACCCTGCAAAGGGGATATTCCTACCGCCTTAGCCAAACAGACCGGAAGGTGGTACTGAGCCATTTATTAGAGGTCTGCCATCCAAAACCGGAAGAAGGGGCAGCAGATTTAAAAAAGGCGTTAAAAGGAACGGATATTACGAAAAAGCGGCTGGTGGAGATGGCCATGTATGCCCAGCAGTGGATTCCTATGGTAGAAGAATACCTGGGACTTCCCGGTTTTCAAAGCGGCTGTTATTATTTTATGGCCCATACCAGCGAGAGCCTGGACGAATATACGGCTGCCATGGTGGCTAAATATACCCCGCTTACCCCGGAAGAACTGCGGGATGGGGCGTTTGACCTGAATTGGTTTTTTGAGGCGTATGATAAGCTGGGGGAGAAGGAGTTTAAGCTGCTATATGACGCCGCGAAATATTCATCCGGCGGGACTGCCCACACCAGGGCCAGGAAATATGCGGATGCGGCCCTTGGAAAGGTGGAGAAGGAGAAACTGATATTGGAGATTGGGGAAAAACGGAACAAAGACCGTTTAATGAGCCTTGGGCTTTTGCCCCTTGATGAAGAGAAAGCAAAGCGGGAAGCTGATTTGCTGGAGCGTTATCAGTTTATTCAGAAATTTAGGAAAGAAAGCCGGAATTTTGGCGCCCAAAGGCGGGCCAGCGAAGGACGGGCTGTGGATTTGGCTCTCAGGAATTTAAGTGTGAATGCAGGCTTTACTGATGTAACCCGTCTGGTTCTCCGCATGGAAACCAAGCTGGTAGAAACCATGGAAGCCTATTTTGACTGGAAAGCCTTAGATGAGCCAGAAGGAAAAGAAGAAGAACGGTTCCAACTTCGGATTTCCGTAGATGAAAACGGAAAAAGTACGCTGCAATGCCAAAAGGGCGGAAAGTTATTAAAATCAATCCCAGCTAAATATAAAAAGCATGAAACGATTTTATCTTACCAGGGGATGAATAAAAAATTGAAGGAACAATACAGCCGTACCAAGCAGATGATGGAACAAGCTATGGAAGATAGGACTTCTTTTGAGGTTTGGGAATTTCTTGAGCTTATGAAAAATCCGGTTGTGCGTCCTATTTTAGAACCGCTGGTGGTAAAAGTAGTGGAGGATGGAAATAAAACCGGCCAAACTAAGACCGGCAAAAGAAAGTCCAATAAGGGAAAGATGGGATTTTTAACCGAATCTGGCTTATGGAATTGGGCAGGAAAGGCAGAGAAGGTAACGTCTAATGATAAGATTTTGATTGCCCATCCATATGATCTGTATGAAGAAGGGCATTGGCATGACTATCAGAAGCTTCTGTTTGAAAAGAAAATGAAGCAGCCTTTTAAGCAGGTATTCCGGGAACTGTATGTAAAGCTTCCTGAGGAGCTGGAAAAGGAACATTCTATGATGTTTTCCGGGAACCAGATCCAGCCTCAGAAAACAGTGGGGGCGTTGCGGAGCCGCCGATGGGTAGCGGATTATGAGGACGGCCTTCAAAAGGTTTATTATAAAGAAAACATTGTGGCTCAGATTTACGCTATGGCAGACTGGTTTTCTCCCAGTGATATTGAAGCGCCTACGTTGGAATGGGTGGTATTTACCAATCGGAAAACGTTCCAGCCGTTAAAGGTGAAAGAGGTTCCGGATATTATTTACAGTGAGGTCATGCGGGATGTGGATCTTGCTGTCAGTGTGGCGCATGCAGGCGGCGTTGACCCGGAAACCAGCCATTCCACAATTGAAATGCGGAAAGCCATTGTGGAATGTAACCTGGAATTGTTCCAGGTGGATAATGTAAAGCTGGAAGGGAGCCATGCTGTGATCAGCGGAAAATTAGGGCAGTATACGGTTCATTTAGGAAGTGGGGTGGTGCACCAGATGGGGAATGCCATGCTTGCGGTGCTTCCTGTCCATTCCCAGCACCGTGGAAGAATGTTCCTGCCCTTTGTAGATGATGATCCGAAAACAGCAGAAATTATGTCAAAGATTTTACTATTTGCGGAAGATACAAAAATCAAAGATCCCAGTATTTTAGATCAAATCCGGTAACAGGGAATCAATCTGACAAAACACAAGGCTGCCCGCCATAAAGGGAAACGACGGTTTTTCGTTTCCCTTTATGGCGGGCAGCCTTTATTACAGATGAGCCTGGCCTTTTATTTCGCAGGCCGTTTTGGACGGCAGGCAACTCCGATTCCTAAAGCTCCGTAACCGGTATGGCAGGATACTCCCAAGGATAAGTAATCACACAAAACATCCATTCCAGGAAACGCTTCCTGGATTTCAGCTACCCACTGAACCGTTGTTTCCTCAGACGCACTAGAAGCTGCCATCAAGGTGATCTGCCCCTCTTTGCAGGCTGTCTTAAATCTGGTTTCTAAATCATGGCGGATCGCTTCAATCATGGCCTTTTTTGCTTTGGCAAAGCCTCGGCATTTTTTAAACGCATCCAGCTTTCCCACATCCAGTTTTAAGACTGGTTTAATATTTAAAATCGTTCCAAGGGCAGCGGTGGCCGGAGTGATGCGTCCTCCTTTTTTCAGATGCTCCAGGGTTTCCACTCCGATATAGATCACCACATCATGTCTGGAATCTTCCAGGATCCGTTTGATTTCTTCAGCGGAATATCCTTCTTCTATTAATTCTAAGGCATCCAGGATGGAACGGTGCATAGGAGTAGAAACCCGGCCATTGTCTACTACAAATACCCGGTTTTCATAAGGTTCATCCTGGGAAAGGGCAGTGGCAGTGGCGCAGGATCCGCTTAACCCGCTGCTGATAGGAAAATAGAGAATGGTTTCATAATCCCTTAAAGCCCGATCCCAAAGAGCCATTATTTCAGCAGGGGAAGGCTGTGAGGTTGTAATTTCAGCGCCGGAATCCAGCTTTTCAAAAAATTGCTCCCGGGTTAATGTTACATCTTCATAATAGCAGTCGCTGCCAATATAAAAGGGGGCGGGCAAAACGATAATTCCAAGTTCTTTTGCCAGCTTCTGCGATATACTGCTGTGGCTGTCTGCTATAATTCCGATTGGTTTCATCATAATTCTCCTTTTCATTTGAACGTACTGGCCATGCTGTTAGCGTGACCGGCTTATTTGCCGCGGCTGAGCCAAAACTTATTTTTGTATTGCTTTAAAGGTAACAGGCGGCAGCAGCCGGCAGCATAAATTTGCCATATCAGCAATCTCTTCTTTCATTCCTCTAAGATACCAGTCTTTTGTAATATTTTGGAGGGCGCCCCACCAGCCTAAAACCGCATAGCGGGCCATGATGCCAAAATCGGAAAATTGATTATCAATATAAGTACTGGCATTCATATACTCATTTTGCAAAAGGCCTGCCTTTAACATCACATCAAAATCCTGGTGGTTATCCTTGATAATCTGAAAGATTTGACAGTACATGTGATGAGGGTTCTCTTCACGGACAGCTTTGATGATCAGCTTGGTAATACATCCTAAAATGCTTTGTGACAAATCGGACAATACCTCTTCTTTGGAGGAAAAATTCCGGTAAAAGGCTGTCCGTGATACGCCAGAACGTTTCACAAGTTCTGTGATGGTAATTTTATCAAATGGTTTTTCACTCATTAGTATGATCAAAGCAGACAGGATACATTCCTTTGTAATTTTATTGGCTTCTTCATTAGAAAGCCGCTGCATGTCCCGCTTTTCAAGCTCTGTTTTTTCATTCATAAAAAATCAGCTCCTATTTGTCAAGTGGTCAGCGCGAATGATAGTTGCTGTAACAGCGATTTAACGTTACATATGTAACTCCGATACGATTGTAGCTTAAAGAAAGGGGGCTGTCAATGGAAACTTGCAATTTAGATTGGAATCCAGAGCGTGCTTCCGGAAGGTCTTTTCTGACCATACTCAGCAAAAAATCAATTTTCAAACACGCTCTGGTAAAGTTGGACTGTTTATGTTAAAATAGAATCAACATATGGACAGGGCCAAGAGCAGGCGGTCCTAAAGAAAGGAAGGTAATTTACCATGATTTTAGCATCATTAAAAGCGAAAGAATGCCCTTACAAGTACCCGGCAGCACTGCAAAAAGCCATTGACTGGCTGAAAAGTAATGATTTAGCGTCTATGGAAGCCGGAACGTATGAGATTGAGGGACGGGATATCTATGCGATGATTCAGGAGATCACCACAAAACCGGTGGAAGAGCGCCGCGCGGAAAAGCATGATTTATATCTGGATATCCAGTATATTGTTTCTGGCATTGAACGTATGGGTTACGTTCCGTATACGGGTTCAGAGGAAATATTAGAAAATCCGGAAGGAAAAGACGCGTGCTTCTACAAAAACCTTTCTGGTGAAAATTTTGTTGACGTTTCTGCCGGATCCTACTGTATCTTTTTCTCCAATGATATTCACCGTCCAGGCGCCGCGGCAGGAGAGCCGGCGGCTGTAAAGAAAGTAGTTTTAAAAGTAAAGGAAGCATTGCTGTAGCATTGCCAGGCAAGGGCAGGTTTGCAACAGGATACTACTCTGCAATAGCGGGAACGATGCAGAGCATTTTTGCTTTCCGGGCTTTGTTCCGGTAAATAAAACCGATCCCTGCGCAAAATAGGTGCAGGGATCGGTGGTCTTTATGTATGGAGGTGGCAAAAGACCTTTTAACACCAACATCATATTATATGTAACGGACAAAGAAAAATCAAATAAAATGGATAATTTTTCCGTCTGGTCTTTTTGTTTTCACTCTTCCTGCCCATACATGCTGTTATAGATTTCCTCACACAAATAATCCACATATCCAGGATCCGGGAGATCCTGCTCTGTAATCAAGAGATCCTGGATCAATTCATAGCGTTTTAAAACGAATTCTTCCGGCGTGTCCTGATGTTCCAATTCCTGAAAGGCGGATAAACCATCGGTAAGCAGACCGTCAATTTCTTTAGCCGAGTGGGCATTTAAAAACTGGGTGATCCGCTTGTTCGTTTCTTCCGCTTCCACATCTGCTTCTTGTTTCAGTTGGTCTGCCGCTTGATTAGTTTTCAAACATACAAACAGGCATATCAGGCCAAAACAGCAAAGGAGTCCGGCGCCAATGTAAAACATAATAGAAGAAGAAAACATATGGTTTCCCATGTTAGAATAGGAGGCAGGATGGTTTTTCGTGTATGCCGGAATCAAGACAAATAAGCCAATCAGGGATAGCGCCAAGGCAAAACCTCCGATTAAAAGAAAAGCATAGGCTGAGGATTTCATATCCTGGCAGCGCGCGGACTTTTTTACATATACGGCTGGTTTTGGCCGGGGTCTTGGGGCCTTTTCGGCCAACTCCTCAAGGGATTGGGCCATTAATTCCCGGAATTGATTCTCCTCCTCTTGTTTTATGGCCGCCAAGGCGGCTTCTCTGGATTCATATAAGGTCTGGCCGCAGTCTGTACAGGTTCGGATCCCTTCTACAAATTCCATATCACATTTTGGACAATATGGCATAATGTGTTTCTCCTTTCTGACTGGTAATTGTATCTCATCTTTACATGAAAGAAGATATTTGTCAAGAACTCATTTTCCCTCTTCCATTTCCAAAGAAAATAAGATAAAATAAAAAAGACTATGCAAATTTAAGAAAAGGACAGAAAAAGGATATGAACCAAACCAGCCAAACAAACCATACAATGAAAACTTCCGTGCTGCTTAAGCGCTTTTTGCCTTACTATGGGCCTTATAAAAAAATCATGGTGTTTGATTTATTTTGTGCGGCCTTAACCATTATATGTGAGATGGTGCTACCTCTGATTCTTCGGTATATTACCAATCAGGGGCTGCAGAACCTGGCAGCCCTTACCATCCGTCTGGTGGTAACGCTGGGGCTTTTTTACTTTGGGCTGCGGATTGTAGATGGCCTGGCCAGTTTTTATATGGCTTATACCGGACACGTGATGGGGGCAGCCATTGAAACAGACATGCGAAAGGACGCGTTTGCCCATCTCCAGAAGCTATCAGACAGTTATTACAGCAATACAAAAGTAGGGCAGATCATGGCCCGGATTACCAGCGACTTATTTGACGTTACAGAATTTGCCCATCACTGCCCGGAAGAGTTTTTCATTGCGTTTTTAAAGGCAGTGGTATCCTTTTTGATTTTATCCCGGATCAGCCTTTTGCTGACCGTAGTTATTTTTCTTTTCATTCCCATCATGGCAGTATCTTGCACCTATTTTAATTTAAAGGTTCGCGCTGCTTTTAAAGAGCAGAGGAACCATATTGGGGAACTGAATGCCAGGATTGAAGACAGCCTTTTGGGGAACCGTGTGGTGAGAGCGTTTGCCAATGAGGCGGTAGAGTTGGAGAAATTCCAAAAGGATAACCTGCAGTTTTTAAAAATTAAACGGAAAACCTATTTTTATATGGCAGCATTCCAGGATACTATACGGATGTTTGACGGCCTGATGTATATGGTGGTAATTATGGCCGGAGGTATTTTTATGGTAAAAGGGCTGATTGTGCCGGGAGATTTGGTGGCGTATACGCTATATGTAACCACACTGTTGACTACGATCCGCCGCATTATCGAATTTGCGGAGCAATTCCAGCGGGGAATGACAGGAATTGAACGGTTTATGGAGATTATGGATGCGGATGTGGATATTTTTGATGATGAAGGGGCAAAAGCTTTAGAACAGGTAGAAGGAGCTATTACCTTTGACCATGTCAGCTTTGAGTACCCGGATGACCATAATCCGGTTCTGGAGGATATCTGTTTAGAGATCCGGCCTGGGGAAAAGGTGGCTTTGGTAGGGCCGTCAGGAGGCGGAAAGACCACATTGTGCAACCTGATACCACGTTTTTATGATGCTACTTCCGGCCATATTCGGATTGACGGAAACGATCTGAAAGGCATAACGCTGGAAAGCCTCCGTTCCCACATCGGGGTGGTTCAGCAGGATGTGTACCTTTTTTCTGGTACAGTTTTTGATAATATTGCCTATGGGCGTCCTGGAGCTTCTAAGGAGGAAGTAAGGGAGGCCGCAAAGCTGGCCGGGGCACATGAGTTTATTATGCAGCTAAGGGATGGCTATGATACGTATGTAGGCGAGCGGGGAGTCAAACTTTCCGGAGGACAGAAACAAAGAATCAGTATTGCGCGGGTATTTTTAAAAAATCCGGCTATCCTGGTATTAGATGAAGCTACCTCAGCGCTGGATAATGAAAGTGAGCATTTAGTCAGCAAGTCACTGGATCAGTTGGCCATTGGCCGGACGACTCTTACCATTGCCCATCGTTTGACTACCATTCAAAATGCCGATCGGATTTTAGTTTTGTTTGAAAATCGGATTGTGGAAGAGGGGAACCATAAAGAACTGATGGAAAAGAAGGGAATGTATTACCAGCTATACACCTCTGCTTATACGGCGTAGAAAATAGGGTGGCAGACCATGTGCTGGGAGAAAGGTTAACAGGGAGATTGATATGAAAATTGCGATTATAACAGACAGTAACAGCGGGATAACCCAAATAGAGGGGAAAGAAAAGGGGATTTTTGTACTTCCTATGCCGTTTATGATTAACGGAACAACATATTTTGAGGATATCGATTTAAAACAGCCCCAGTTTTATGATATGCTGGAGGATGGAGCGGATATTTCTACCTCCCAGCCCGCGCCTGCTTCTGTGACAGACTTGTGGGATTCGCTTTTAAAGGAATATGAGGCGATTGTCCATATCCCTATGTCAAGCGGACTAAGCAGCTCCTGCCAGACGGCCCTTATGCTGTCCCAGGATTATGAGGGGAAAGTCTGGGTTGTGAATAACCAGAGGATTTCCGTTACCCAGCGCCAGTCGGTTTTGGACGCGGTGGAAATGGTGCAGAAGGGATATCAGGCAGATCAGATAAAGGAAAAGCTGGAGGAAGTAAAGTTTGAAAGCAGTATTTACATTATGGTAGATACGCTGAAATATTTAAAAAAAGGTGGCCGAATCACCCCGGCGGCGGCAGCCCTTGGAACGCTTCTCCGCATTAAGCCGGTATTGCAGATCCAGGGAGAAAAACTGGACGCATTTTCTAAGGTACGAACATTGAAGCAGGCAAAAACCGTTATGCTGGCTGCTATACAGAAGGATTTGGAAAACCGGTTTCAGGATCCGGAAGCCAGGAATACCCATCTTGAGATTGCCCATACCCAGAACCAGGAGGCGGCAGAGGAGTTTAAAAAGGAACTATCGGTGATTTATCCGGAAACCGATATTGTAATTTGCCCGCTGTCCTTAAGTGTTTCCTGCCATATTGGGCCAGGCTCCCTTGCCCTTGCCTGCTCTAAGAAAGTGGAGTGTTAAGTAAGCTATGCCGCTATTTCATAAAGATTTGTTTGCAAATATTATGGGCCAGGGAAGGATAAGCTTTCGGGTGCCTATGACCGTGCTTTTAATGGCAGTGGGGTTGCTTCCTATGCTGATCCATGGGAAGATCTTAACCTCCTTTGTGGAACAAAGCCATGTAAGCAGCCGCAGTGTAGATGTACAGAACCAATGCCTGATTTTAAGCAGCAAAATGTCACGGACTGGATATATGGATGGGACGGTGAAGGATTCTTCCGTTGACACAGAGATTAATATTACCGCGGATTTGTTTCATGGCCGGATCGTAATTGTGGATAAAAATTACCGGATTATCAAGGATACGTTTGGCCTGGCAGATGGTAAGATTGCGGTATCAGAGGAGGTAATACGTTGCTTCCAGGGGGAAAACAGCAACAATTATAATAAAGAAAAAAATTATTTTGTCCAGACCTTCCCTATTTATGAGAATACGCCGGAAAGGAAAATCAGGGGCGTGATGGTTATGGCGGCTTCCACCGGTTCCATCAGCATCCTGGCCGAGTCGGTGGAGGAAGAATCCAGGTTCTTAAACATTATTACAGCAGTGGCCCTTCTGATGGTTTCTGTAGGCGCGATTTCGTTCTTATCCAGGCCGTTATCCAGCCTCCAGGGGATGCTGGATAAGGCCTCAGAGGGGAATTTGGAACAGGATATCGATGAACATACATATCGGGAAACACGGGAGATTTCAGAGGCGGTGAACCGGGCGCTGACAAAGCTTAAGGTGGTTGACCAGTCCCGTCAGGAATTCGTTTCCAACGTATCCCACGAACTGAAAACCCCCATTACTTCCATTCGTGTGCTGGCAGACTCCCTGATGGGGATGGAAGGCGCCCCTGTGGAATTATATCAGGAGTTTATGGCAGATATTTCAGATGAAATCGATCGGGAAAGCAAGATTATTGATGACTTGCTGACCTTGGTGAAAATGGATAAATCTTCCTCCGATCAGATGAATGTGGCTCCCATGTCGATTAACGGCCTGCTAGAAATTATCTTAAAACGTCTGCGCCCCATTGCGAAGAAGCGGAACATTGAAGTGATTTTTGAAAGCATCCGACAGGTAAGCGCTGATGTGGACGAGGTAAAAATTTCATTGGCATTTAACAACCTGGTGGAAAATGCAATTAAATATAATGTAGATAACGGATGGGTAAAGGTTACGCTGGATGCTGACCATAAAACATTTCTGGTTCGGGTGGAGGACTCCGGAATCGGGATTCCGGAAGAGTTCCAGGAGCATATATTTGAACGTTTTTACCGGGTAGACAAGGCTCGCTCAAGGGAAACTGGAGGAACCGGACTGGGTCTTTCCATTACAAAAAGCGTCATTATGATGCATAAAGGAAGCATCAAGGTAGAAAGCAGGGAAGGAGAGGGAACGATATTTTTAGTCAGGATTCCTTTGAACTATGTGCCGGGAGGAACAAAAAAACCGGGAGGCCCGGTAGCAGTGGCAGGCACACCAAAGGATTCTCCGGCTTTAAAAGGTTTCTTTATCAGCGGAGGGAATTCCAAAAAGAAAGTAACAGGCTTCCATCCCCCAAGCGTGGACACGTCTGATGAATATGGAACAGGAGGCAGAGGATGAAACAAATGAAGAAAGGGTTGAAACTTTGCCTGATTGTATTCGCTCTTTTCCTTGCTGGCTGCCGTCAGAAAGAATTTCTGGATGAAGATGCGGGAAAAAGCAAATATTTGATTTATTACTTAAATACGGGAATGACCCGTATGATATCCCTGGAATATGTAACAGAATCCAAGGATCCATTAGACTTAATTCAGGAACTGTATGGACAGCTTGTAAATATACCCACCGATTTTGACGGGAAATCACCCCTATCTGTGAAAACAGAGCTTCAGCGTTTTCAGTGGGATTCCAATGTGCTGTATTTGTATTTTGATGCCAGTTATGCGTTAATGGATGCCAGTCAGGAGATTTTGTGCCGGGCAGCGTTAACGAAAACCTTTACCCAGATTGACGGGGTTGAATTTTTAAATATTTACAGCGGAGAGCAGCCGCTGATGGATGTGTTCGGGAATCCGGTTGGGATGTTAAGCGTTGCCGATTTTATGGATAATATCAGTGATGTAAACGCGTTTGAAAAGTCGGAACTGACCCTGTATTTTGCAGATGAAGCAGGAGAATATTTGGTGGAAGAAAAGCGTGAGGTTATGCACAGCATTAATACCTCTATGGAGCGTTTGATTGTGGAGCAGCTTTTAGAAGGCCCTAAGAAGGCCGGATGCGCCGCGACAATTCCGCCGGATACAAAGTTGCTGAATATTTCGGTGACGGACAATGTATGTTACTTAAATTTTGATTCCGCTTTTTTAAATAACAGCCTGGGAGGCAAAGAGGAGCTTCCTATTTATTCTATTGTAAATTCCCTGACACAGCTTACTACGGTGAACCGGGTTCAGTTTTCGATTAACGGCTCGCCTGCGGTCATGTTTCGGGATACGATTTTACTGGATACATTATTTGAACAAAATATGGATTACGTGTTAGGAGGGGAATAAAATAAAACGACCGCTTTTTGCAGCAGCAATGGGCTTCGTACTTGGAGAGGTATGTGCTTGGTGGGCAGAGAGTGGAGCAATTTGGAATTGTGACAATTGGGTAATCCTGTGTGCGGCAGTTGGGGTTTTGCCGTTGGCGGCCTTAGGAACCGTAGGCTTGCTGGCATATCAGGTGAAAGGAAAGCTGCCTGTTTGGTCTGCAGGCAGACAGATAAGCAGAGGTATGCGCTGGTATTTGCGGATGCTTCTGCTTTTGTGCGTATATATGGCCGGATATTACAGGATGGAACATGCTTTTGATTCCTGGCGCCAGATAGAGGGGAATCTTCCAATGGAAGAAAGTGTGACAAAGCTGTCAGGGCAAGTTCTGGATATCAGGGAAAAGGGCCAATATCAGGTAATAACCATTAAGACCTATACTGTAGGAAAGGTGCTTGTGTATGAAAAGGCAGAGGAAACTGGAAAACTGGTAAAGGATAAGGCGTTAGGGGAAACAGGCATACCGCCAAAACTTTCGATCCGGGAATGGATTACAGTAACCGGAACCGTAAGGATTCCGGAAAGAGCCAGGAACCCGGGGCAGTTTGACTTAAAGAATTATTACCGATCTCAGGGAATTTCCATGATGCTATTTGCGAAACACCTGGAAAAGGCAAATCCCCAGGGAATCGGATCTGGCGGCTCCCCTTACTTTGACGGATTATACCGGTTCCGCAGAAGGTGCAGCCAGATACTGGAAACAATATGTGAGGAAGAAGACAGCGGGATTTTCCGGGCAGCTATATTAGGCGAGAAAGAAGGAATGGGGGAAGCAATCAAAAACCTATATCAAAAAAGCGGAATTGCGCATCTGCTGGCTATCAGCGGCCTGCATCTTTCCATGCTTGGAATGGGCCTGTATCGGCTTTTGCGAAAAACAGGAATAGGATATGGCCTGTCTGGTCTGATATCCGGTGTTTCTATGGTAAGTTACGGTTTGATGACCGGCGGATCCGGCTCAGCAATCCGGTCTGTAATTATGCTTCTGGTTTCATTCGTGGCTTCCTATCTGGGAAGGACTTACGATCTGCTGTCTGCCCTGTCACTGGCGGCGGTCCTGCTGTCCTGGAACCAGCCTTTTTTAATCGGAGAGGCCGGGTTTCAATTGTCATTTGGAGCAGTACTTGGAATCGGGCTTCTTAGTGGGGAATTGATAAAGGAAGCAGAAATGAAAAAAGAATGGCAGAGAAATCTGATTACCAGCCTGGCAATTCAGTTGATGACTGCCCCGGTGGTGTTCTGGCATTATTTTCAATATCCAGTTTATGGTCTTCTGTTAAATTTTCTGGTAATTCCCCTGATGGGATATGTAATTTTATCTGGCCTTATGGGGATCGGCCTGGGTTTTGTGATTCCGGTCTTAGGGGTTGCAGCTGTAGGAAGCGGACATTATATTTTATGGTGGTATCAAAAACTGTGCCAGTTTGTCCTATCCCTTCCAGTCTGCCAGGCAGTGTTTGGAAGACCAAAGTGGGGACAAGTGGCGGCATACTATCTGATGCTATCTGGAATGGTTATAATATTACGAATAGGTGGGAAAAATCAAGATAAAAATACTGAAATAATTAATAAAAGTGGTAAAAGTATAAAAAATGTAAAAGAAATAAAAGATGAAAGTGGGGGATTAGATAGGAACTGGCGAAAAAGAAGAGGAAATTGGGGAAAGTATGCAAAACGGATTGTGATTGCCGCAGGATCCGTAATCTGCTTTTTGTCCCTTTATCCGTTTCATCAGAAAGGATGCAATGTGACATTTTTGGACGTAGGGCAGGGTGATGGAATTGTAATTCAGTGTGAACGAAATTGGTGGGATGTTAGAAGGCCTTATACGGTTTTAATCGATGGAGGAAGCACCAGCCAGAAGGAATTGGGGAAAAATTGCCTGGAACCGTATTTAAAGTCAGAAGGGATCATAAGAATTGACGCCGCGATTGTCAGCCATGGGGATGAAGACCACATCAGCGGTCTTCGGTATCTGTTGGAGGAATGCAGAGAAATCCGGATCGAATCGTTAATTTTGCCGGAACTTGGACGTGGGGATCCAGCTTATAACAGGCTGATTGAAGCTGGGAAAGACAGGAAAATTCCCATTCTATATATGAAAGCAGGTGATCGGATAGAAACGGGAAAATGCCGCTTTACCTGTCTGTATCCAAAAGAAGATGAAGCGATTGACCTGTCAGACCGGAACCAGCAGTCTTTGATCATCCGGATGGATTACGGAAACTTCCATATGCTTCTGGCTGGTGACGCCAACCGGGAAGGGGAGATTCGAATGGCCAGGCGGCAGGAAAGGGGGGAACTTTTCAAGGTTCAGGTATTCAAGGCATCCCATCACGGTTCCCGGTTTTCCAACAGCAAGGAACTATTAGATGCTGTAAAACCAGTAATTACCGTAATTTCTTACGAGGAAGGGAATTCTTACGGCCATCCCCATAAGGAGGTCTTGGAACGTTTTTTAGAAGCCGGCAGCAAGGTATTAAAAACGGGGGAGCAGGGAGCCGTGCTGATGCATGTGGAAGGTGACGGGCTTAAGTATAAAACCTATTTACAAGGGGATCCTTGACGGTTCTGTGGCATTCTTTGTATAATAAGGAAAGATTATGTCTTTTTCTGAAATGCTGGTGCGCTGTCCCCCATGCTATCTGGTCAGCACGCTGGTTCTGAACAATTTTAAGATAGGGTGTATGCCCGGAAAGGCTGGAAAGATTATGTGGATTGCAGATGGATGGAAGGATTATCAGGTAATTGACTGTTCAAAAGGAGAGAAGTTAGAGCGATGGGGGGAGTACCTTTTGATTCGTCCGGATCCCCAAGTAATTTGGGATACGCCAAAATCCAATAAAGGGTGGCGATCGCCTGACGGGCATTATCACCGCAGTGCTAAGGGCGGAGGCGAATGGGAGTTTTTTGGCCTGCCACAGCAGTGGTCTATCGGATATAAAGGCCTGACCTTTCACTTAAAGCCTTTCAGTTTTAAACACACAGGCCTGTTTCCGGAGCAGGCAGCCAATTGGGACTGGTTCGGTGAAAAGATCCGTGGTGCAGGCCGTCCCATTAAGGTACTAAATTTATTTGCCTATACAGGAGGGGCTACCCTTTCTGCCGCCGCCGCCGGCGCCCAGGTAACCCACGTAGACGCATCTAAGGGCATGGTAGGCTGGGCAAAAGAAAACGCATTGGTTTCTGGACTGGGCGACGCCGCCATCCGGTGGCTGGTGGACGACTGCGTAAAATTTGTAGAGCGGGAAATCCGGCGGAACAATCGGTATGATGCTATTATTATGGATCCGCCATCCTATGGCCGTGGCCCAAAAGGAGAAATTTGGAAAATTGAGGATGCCATCCATCCGCTGATCCGCCAGTGTGCCAAACTTCTGTCAGAGGATCCCCTTTTTTTCCTGGTCAATTCTTACACAACAGGTCTGGCCCCGGCTGTCCTCACCTACCTGCTATCTACAGAAATTTGTCCATTGCAAGGGGGGAACGTATGCTCTGGGGAAATCGGGCTTCCTGTAAAAGAAACCGGCCTGGTGCTTCCATGTGGGTCATCCGGAAGATGGGAAAAGGAATAAAAGGCGGATTCCGGTATCCAAAAAGAGAAAACTGTGTTATACTTCCCTTATGAGAAAACCGGGGAAATATTGGTGGCGCTACCCTGGTAGGTAAAATAGTATGCGTGGCGATTGGCATACAAGCAACCTTGATACTAATATAGGAGGCAGATAACATGAAAAATTTTGACTGTACAATTCCTACCAGAATTATTTTCGGTGAGGATGGAGAAAAACGGGTAGGGGAGTTGGTAAAGGAATACGGCTTTCACAAAGTATTAATCCATTATGGCGGCGGAAGTGTAAAACGATCCGGCCTTTTGGAACTGGTGGAAAATTCGTTAAAAGAAGCTGGAATCCAGTATGTAGAGCTTGGCGGCGTTCAGGCAAACCCGGTACTTAGCCTGGTGCGGGAAGGAATTGAACTTTGCAGGAAAGAGCAGGTGGATCTGATTTTAGCCGTAGGCGGCGGAAGCGTGCTGGATTCTTCCAAGGCCATCGGGGACGGCGGGGGAAACCCGGAAAGTGACGTATGGAATTTCTTTATAGGAAAGGACGTTCCAAAAGGGCATATTCCGGTAGCGGCGATCTTAACATTATCCGCGTCTGGCAGTGAAATGAGCCAGTCCGCGGTGCTGACCAATGAGGAAACCGGGTTAAAGAGAGGGTTCAACAGCCCAACCCATCAACCACTGTTTTCCATCTGTAACCCTAAGCTAACCTATACAGTGAGCAAGTTCCAGACGGGATGCGGCACGGTGGACATTATGATGCACACATTGGAACGGTATTTTGGCTGGAGTAAAGACAGCGCTATTACAGACCGGATTGCGGAAGGATTATTAAAAGCGGTAATCGAGGCAGGCAGGGTTGCAGATCAAAATCCAGAAGATTACGAGGCCAGAGCTACCTTGATGTGGGCTGGAAGCCTATCTCATAACGGTTTAACGGGTCTTGGCCGGGAATTTTTAATGCAGGTTCATCAGTTAGAGCATGAGCTTTCTGGAATGTATCCAAGAATTGCCCATGGAGCCGGCCTGTCCGCCCTGTGGGCATCCTGGGCCAGATATGTGTGCCCTGTATGGCCGGAGCGTTTTGCCCAGTACGCTGTCCGGGTTTGGAATGTGGAAATGGACTTTGAAAACCCGTTGGCAACTGCCTTAGCCGGAATTTCGGCGACAGAAGAATTTTTCAGAAGTTTAGGGATGCCCATATCCTTAGAAGAACTGGAAGCAGAACCAGAACGTTTTGAAGAAATGGCAGAGAAGTGCACTAATTTCGGAAAACGTACATTGGCGGGGATCCGTAAGCTGGATAAGCAGGAGATGATTGAGATTTACCAGCTGGCATATCCAAGAAGGTAATCCATGCAGACATTAAACCAGGATATTAACACCAAAAACTTTAAGCGGGTCTACCTATTATATGGGGAGGAAGGCTACTTAAAAAAAAGCTACAAAAACCGTTTAAAAGAGGCTATTTTAGGGGATGACCGCATGAACTTCCACAGCTTTGAAGGGAAAGGGCCGGATTGTTCGGAAATTATCGCGTTAGCAGAAACCATGCCCTTTTTTGCGGAAAAACGGCTGATTCTACTGGAAGACAGCGGTTTCTTTAAAGGAAGCGCGGATCTCCTTGCGGATTACCTGCCGTCTGTACCAGACAGCACCTGCATCCTGTTTGTTGAGTCAGAAGTAGACAAGCGGAGCCGGATGTATAAAGGGGTAAAAAAGTACGGATACGTGGCGGAACTGGGCCGCCAGGATTCCAACCGGCTTGCAAACTGGGCTGCAGGCCTTCTGGCAAAAGAAGGAAAGAAAATTACCAATTCGACCATGGAACTTCTTTTAAGCAAAACAGGGGAAGATATGGAAAATATCCATTCTGAGATAGAAAAATTAATCAGCTATACCCTTGGAAACGATGTGGTCACAGCGGAGGATGTGGAAGCGATCTGTGCTACCCAGGTAGCCAATAAGATTTTTGAGATGATAGCCGCCATTTCTGGACGCCGCGCCAAGAGGGCAATGGAGCTTTACGAAGATCTGCTGATTTTAAAGGAACCGCCTATGCGGATTCTGTTTTTAATTGCCAGACAGTTTAATCAGCTTCTTTTGATCAAAGATATGTCAGAAAAAGGGATGGGAAAAGGGGAAATGGCATCCCTTCTAAAGCTACCTCCTTTTGTGGTAAGTAAAATGATTCCTCAAGCCAGGGCATTTTCAAGAGAGCAGGTGCTTTCCAGCGTGCGGCTTTGTATTGACACCGAAGAGGCGGTCAAACAGGGAAGGCTTCAAGACCGTCTGGCAGTAGAGCTTTTGATTTGCGGTTCCTTTTAAAAATGGTATGTGTAGGAACGGGTAATGGAAATAGAATATAACAAAAAACTCCCTTGTTTTGCCACACCTGCAAAATAGGGGAGTTTTCTTAACTTGTACCCAAAAAAGCTCTGTGATACAAAAATGCTCATGCGGAGCGCGCTGAAACGGAGAAGAATAATGTCGCTAAAGCGACCCGTTTCAGGCGGAGAATCCTGATTTACAGAATTCGTTTTCTCTATAAATTAAGCAATGCTATTTACAGCCCTCGCTAAACGGGATACCTTGCGGGAAGCGGTATTTTTGTGATACACGCCCTTGCTGGTAGCCTTGTCAATTTCAGTAGTAGCGGCTACTAATGCAGTCTGTGCAGCAGCCTTGTCACTGGCGGCAACAGCAGCGTCTACTTTTTTAATTGCGGTTTTCACTTTAGACCGGATAGCTTTATTTCTAGCAGCTTTGGTTTCGTTAACTAAAATTCGTTTCTTTGCGGATTTAATATTTGCCATTTCGTACACCTCCATTCATCAATGCAATTCTTTGTGTTTTCCATCAAAGCCTGGACACGGACAGTTCAATGTGAAACATACCTTAATATCATACTCAAAATCAAAAGAGATGTCAATACATATTTGGAGGAATTTTTGCGGAAACTATGTTGTAAGATGATCCATTTAACAAAGGCAGAAGGGTTTTGGGCAGTACTTTTATAGGCGGGAAGGAATGTCCAGATACAGGCCAGTTGTAACGGTTCCTGCTTGTAAACAACAAGAGCTTAAATTGCCGGAGCAAACAGAAAGGAAGGGACAGGCAGTATGGAAGGGATTAATGGATTGATGAAAAAAACAGCAAAGAAGATGAAAAAAACAGCAAAGAAATGGAAGCGGGGCGCTGGGAAGGCCATAAAACAAATGGAAGCCGGAAACGAAATGCGGCCCGGGCAATTGAAACGGATGAAGCGGGCAGCGAAACGGATGAGAAACCAAATGCAAGATCCAAGGGAGAGGAAACGGAAAAAGGAGTTAATTTGTGAAGCGGCAAAATCACTCCGTGATCGGATCGATGGGAATTTAGATATGAAGCTGCGAACCGATCTGGCTTTGGAAGAGAAAGAGCGGTTTCCAGGTGACGGAGGAGAAGTACGGGGGGTATCGCTGCAGGAATGGTACCAGCAGGAACGGCAGATTAAGATCACGGAGGTAAAGATTTTAAACCGGCAGGGGGCAAAGGCTATGGGGAAAGAAATGGGAACTTACCTGACCATTGAAGCCCATGGAATTGAGAAAAAAGGAAAAGAGATGGAGGGAAAGCTGGCGGAAGAACTTGCGGTTCAGATCCGCAAGCTGTCAGGAAAGGGCTCCGACTGGGAAGAAGAAACCCTCCCAGAACATATTTTGGTGGTGGGTCTTGGAAATCTTTATGTAACACCAGATTCCTTAGGCCCCAGGGTTCTTCAGCATCTTCAGGTAACCAGGCATCTGGACGGCCAGTATGGAGAAGGATTTTTAAAAAAGCATGGTATGGCTTCCATCAGCGGAATTGCCCCAGGGGTTATGGCTCAAACCGGGATGGAAACGGCGGAAATTTTAAAGGGCGTGGTGGCAGAAACAAAACCGGAGCTGATGATCGCCATTGACGCGCTTGCGGCCAGAAGCGTACACAGGCTTGGCTGTACCATTCAGCTATCGGATACGGGAATTCGGCCAGGTTCCGGGGTTGGAAACCACAGAAACGGGTTAACCAAGGAAACTTTGGGAATTCCGGTTTTAGCGATAGGCGTACCTACAGTAGTAGGCGCGGCAGCAATTGTCCAGGATACCATTGAGGCAATGGTAAAGGCTTTAGAAATGGGAAAAAATACCAAAGGAACCGGGCAATATTTAAGCGGTCTGAATCCGGAGGAGCAGTATGCGCTGATCCGGGAACTGCTGGAACCGGAATTCGGCCCCATGTTTGTGACGCCGCCAGACATTGAGGAGCGGGTAGAACAGTTGGGAAGTGTGATTGCGGAAGCGATTGAGCTTGCTTTTTAATTCATATAAGAAGGAACGAAATAGAAATCCAGGCACTTAATAAGACGAGTGGCCAAGCGATCCGCCAGTGTGCCAAATACTTGGTACTTGGACTTTAAGTGCAGGAATTTACGAAATGCTGTAGCAGACTGCAGGGAAGGACAGAATGCCCTCCCTCCGCTGCTAAACGAGTAGTGCACAATTATTAGACGGTTATCAAGTGGTCCGTGTCATTTCACGATTGAAACCTATTTCCGTTATTGTGCACTTTGTTTTGTTTCAGATTTGTTCTGGTTATATCATATTCGGCCTGCTTTTAGCATGAGGGAAGAAATGCTGGATTACTTCAACGACACCATCATGGTCATTATCATGCTCTGTAATAAAATTCGCCGCGGTTTTTACGCTTTCAGGCGCGTTTTTCATGGCTGCGCCGATAGCGGCGTACTGCAGCATCCGGATATCATTATAACTATCTCCACAGCATACCATTTTTTCCCTGGGGATTCCAAGGAAGCGGAGAAGGTATTTAAGACCATAGGCTTTATCCACGTTTTTGGGGCTAACTTCTAAATAAAAGGGTTCCGAATGGAAAATCTCAGCTTCATGGAAATATTGATGGAACAGTACTGGTTCGACTTTGTTAAGAATATCCGGCTCACCTGTAAGAATACACTGGTTTACAGTAACGTTTCGAACAGTCCCCAGGTTTGCTAGGTATTTAATAGGCATTCCAGTGACAGCAGATTCCATCTCCAGATATTGATCCGGTATCGTTCCCGCTAGCATAACACCATTTCCGTATGCTGCCATGCCAATGTTATGGTATAGGGCATCTTTTTGCAGCCTTTTGGGAATATGCAGAGGAAGCTGTTTTTCGAAGATACAATTTCCGGTTTTTAAGTGGATGATCTTAGCGCCGTTAAAGGCTAACAGATAGCTGTCATACTGCTCTAACTTCAGTGCCCTGGCTATGGGATAAACTCCTTCTGGAGGTCTTCCCGACGCCAGGACAACTTTAATGCCTCTTTCTTGAATCTGAATCACAGCTTCTTGTGTCTTGGATGAAACTTCTTTTTTTGAATTCGTCACAGTTCCGTCAATATCCAAAACCAGTAATTCATAATTCATAAACCAAGCCCCTTATGATAACCCCATATTCAGATAAGCAGTTCTTGTTTCCTCAGGAACCATACTTCCTCCCGTAGCCCAGGCAATATGGGTTGCATGTTTCATTTTGTCAGAAAGCCCCATTTTCTCTACATAGCGCTTTAATTCTGCAGATCGGATCAGTGCCGCGAAGGAAGCGCAGGAGCTGGGTTCGATAAAAATATTTTCACTGGCAAGCAGTCCGCGCATCAGATCATACAGTTTATTATCCTCAATCGTAGCAATGCCGGAAAGCATAGGTTCTACAACTTTCCCAACAAATGCTGAGGGACGCCCTACAGCCAGCCCGTCCGCGTCAGTACGGCCATCAATGCCGAAATCTTTTACGCTTACTTGATCCTGAAGGCCAGTAGCCATACCAAGAAGCATACAGCAGGCATGGACAGGTTCCGTGAAAAAGCAATGGACATGATCGCCATAAATCTGCTTTAGGCCATAGGTTACTCCTCCGGGTGCGCCGCCAATTCCGCATGGAATATAGATAAATAAAGGATGTTCATCATCCACAGGGATATTTTGCTGCTCAAGCTGGGCTTTCAGCCGTTCCCCTGCAACGCTGTAGCCCAAAAACAGATTCCGGGAATTTTCATCATCTACAAAATAACTCATAGGGTTGGCATCTGAATTTTTTCTCCCTTGCTCCACGGCGGCACAATAATCATCGGCATATTCAATTACCTCTACCCCGCGGCTTCGAAGCAAATCCTTTTTCCACTGTTTTGCGTCAGCAGACATATGGACGATAACCCGGAATCCCAGTTTTGCGCTCATAATGCCAATACTCATGCCAAGATTTCCGGTACTTCCTACCTGTACAGTATATTTTCCAAAAAAATCAAGGAATTTTGGATCTGCCAGAATACGGTAATGATCCGTTTTCTTCAAAAGCCCTGCATCAAGTGCCAAATCCTCGGCGTGCTTTAACACCTCATAAATTCCGCCTCTGGCTTTTACGGAACCAGATATGGGCAGATGACTGTCCATTTTCAGCATAAGCCGTCCTTGGATGTCTGATAAATAATCAGTATTTAAAAATTTTTTCATTTCAGGAATTTCTCTGAGTTCTGATTCAATGATTCCTCTGGTTTCCTTTAGTTCCGGAAATACCTCCTGAAGATAGGTGGCAAAACGTTCCAGCCGGTCTTTTGCGTCTTTTATCTGTTCTGGATGCAGCAGTGTGATATTCTGTTCTTTTTGAGGAAGTAGTTTGGGGTTTAGCCAAAACGTTTCTTTTAACAGAGCGGCATCCGCTACTGCTGGAATGGTGTCTATAAATTTTTGAAGTTCGCTGTTCATCTATGTATTCTCCTTTTTTATTGTTAGATATCCGTTTTTGGGATCCATGAATTCGTTTACGAACGCTCTGGTTTGAGGCGCAAGGCAAATCAGCGCCGCAATATTTGGCAAGATCAGCAGTCCCAGGGCACAATCCTGGATGTACCAGACCATGTCAATACTGCCAAGGCTTCCCACAATAATAATCAATGGAAACAGGAAACGATATATGGTAGCAAACCCAGGCTTTTTTAAATAGGTCAGGCTCACATGGCCGAAGTACCACTGGCTCATCAGTGAAGTGCCGGCAAACAAAATTAAGCTGATATAGATGACATACTGCATTCCCGGAAGAACACTTTTAAATGCCGCTGCAGCCAGTGTTGAAGCGTTATGATGGAAATGATTGGAATTTGTAATCAAAACAGTAAATCCTGTTGTGCTGCTGATGAGCATAGTGTCTATGAATACCTCAATTATGCCATACATTCCCTGGCGTGCAGGATGATCCACTTCAGCAGAAGAATGGAGTACAGCCGCTGAACCTTCGCCTGCTTCATTGGAATATAAGCCTCTGGCCACTCCGAATCGTATCGCTTCTTTCATTGTGATGCCTGCCAGAGCGCCTGTTCCTGCATGGAATGAAAAAGCTTCTCTTAAAATAGAAGCCAGCATAGCTGGTATCTGCCTGGCATTCAAAAGCAAAACTAGCATTCCGCTAATTACATAAATTCCAGCCATAACAGGAACAATTCCCTGGGCTATCTGAACTAATCTTTTGAATCCTCCACGGATAATCAGACTCATAGCAATTGCCATCACCAGGCCGGTAACGAGGAACGGCGCATGGAACGCTTCATTAATCACATTGGAAATTGTATTTGCCTGAATCAGTGTGGCGCCTGAGTTTTGAATAAAAAGCAATATTGCTACAAAAATCCCGGCTTTTTTCCAATGCATGCCATATTCAATGTAATACATGGGGCCTCCGGCAATATTTCCTTTTTCGTCATAGCCATGGTATTTTACCCCCATGGCAATTTCACCAAATTTTGTGGCCATCCCTAAAAAGGCAGCTACCCACATCCAAAACAGCGCGCCAGGGCCTCCGGATAAGATTGCCGTTGATACGCCTACAATGTTTCCGCTTCCAACACAGCTTGCCACTGCCGCGCAGAGGGCTTGGTAAGAGGAACACTTTTTTCATTCTCTACGGTATGCTGCTTCCTAGAAAAGGAAAAAAATCCTTTTTTAAAAAGCTTTACACACTTTAATTGAATACAACCGGTCATTATTGTATAAAACATTCCAAGGCCCAAAAGAGCGACTAAAAGCCAGTCGCCCCAGAGGAAATTTGCCAAGCTTTTAAATAGATATTCGATTTTATCCATAGATTAAGCCTCACTTCAGAACATTTCTTCCCTCTGCGTCCGGCAATTCTACTTCCATGATTCCTGCCAAGGTCGGGGCCACATCAATCAAACGGACAGCTTCCATATTTCCCGGAACAATTCCTTTTCCGGCCAGCATAAACGAGGCTTGCATTTCCGGAAAATCTTCATTATATCCATGCTGAGCCTTCTGTGTTAGTTGTGTGCGGCAGTAGTCGCCATCTACATCATCACGGATTTCATATCCCTTTTTCGAGATTAGAACATATGTTGCTTCTGGGAAACCACCTCTGGCCTTTGCTCCCTTATTATCTACAATTTCCAGAATCCCGCTTTCCGGATCCGCTGCCAGGCGCTCCATAATTTCCTTTAAAATTCTGGCGGCCTCCTGATCCGCTGGATTTGCCAGGCGAACTTCTGCCGTTCCGCCTGCTCTCTGGCTGAATGCTCTCCAGCTTATTACATTTCCCTGTTCATCTGTTTTTATAAGACCGGCTTCTTTTAAGAGGATATTAGGGGAAATATTGTGGGTATTATCCAGGGTTCCGTGATCCGAAACTACGCAGATCACCAATTCGCCGTTAGTAATCCGTTCTGCTTCTTGGATTAGCTGGCCAAGCATCCGATCGATTTTTTCCAGGCTTTCCGCCGCTTCCCTGCTGTAAACGCCATTTTGATGGGCGCTTTCATCAAAGCTCGCAAAATAAGCAGACATGAAAAATGGCTTTTCCGGAAGATGAGGAGCAAGTTTATTCTTCAGCATCCACAATGCGGCTTTACCTCTCTGCGCATCACCGGCGTCTGAGAGATCCAGGCCTCCGGCGTATAAGCCGATATCGTGCTCCATTTCTGCAATCAGTCCTTGAGGTTTTGCCACAGCATCAATAAATCTGCTGTCAATAGATGAACCATCCCACCAGAATTCGGGTGCGATATAATCACCTTTTGCCGCTACAGATGTTGGATAGTGCGGAGGGGCGACAAACAAATACAAATAAAAAAGGGACTT
>CAJUTC010000035.1 GCA_910589195.1 uncultured Lachnospiraceae bacterium | reverse complement strand
CAGGGGATGGGATGCACATCTTCACGAGGAGTGCAACGTCCATCTGAACTGTTACGTAAAAAGCAAATAAAAATAAATAAAACAGCGAAAATGCTTGACAGAAAGAAAAATATCAGGTATACTTACTACTGCTGTTAAAGAAATAGCAGATACGTGTGCGTAGCTCAGCTGGATAGAGCACTTGGCTACGGACCAAGGTGTCGGGGGTTCGAATCCTCTCGCGCACGGTAAGGAACATTACAAAAGAGAGTATTTATCGAAAGATAGATACTCTTTTTTGTTGTGCCCCCAGTATGGGCGCAATCTAAACGGTGAAAGTCCGTAACACGCCCCGGTGGTGGGAAGTGTATAGCCAAGAGCAAGGGTGTCCATCGTGAGGTGGAATCTGAAGAAAGCTGGAGGCAAGACTCTGGTCTGACGAACAGAAATCCCATCAGGCTACAATTAGGGATAAGGCTGCAATACAAGTCAAAGTTCAATAACTACTCGGGACTAATTGTGGTAAAGGAAATGGCTCTCTTGCAATCATAGACAGGAACGGTGAGATTGTGGATAAAGGGTCTTTAACCGAAATTTGGGGCGGTATTTAAAGAGAAGGGGATTTGAGAAAAAGTTAACCTTACATATGCCGCAACACTGCTATACCACCTATATGAAATTGCTTGGTAAAAATTAAGAGGGGCATACCAGAAATACCAAAAACAAAGGTTGCACATGATAAAAGAGAGTATTTATCGAAAGATAGATGCTCTCTTTTATTATAATTAGGAAAGCTCTCTGGATTTCCAATATAACAAAAATGTTCTTTGAATTTTGCACAAAAGCGATAGATATTGATTGATTTTTTTGAAACAAACGTATATAATAGTTAAATAATTGTCAGAACAGTTGGTAGTTTGGTTCTGGTTAATGATTTGAGCGGACTTGGCCCTACAAGGAGATGTTTGCTCGTATTTTCCAAAAGAATCCTGCATTGATGCAGGTTTCGGCATTTTAAGACGCTGATAAAAAGAAAAGGGAAAGGAGTGCACAGTTATGAAGAAAATGGCAGCGATCCTGTTGGCCATGACGCTTGTCCTAAGCGGATGCAGCGGAGGCGGGGATGCAACGACGGCAGCGCCTGAGTCCACAGAGAGCACGACAGCGGCAAAAACATAAGCGGAGGGAGGCAGCGGGCAAGGCACCTACACACCTGGAACTTATACGGCCAGCGCTCAGGGAAATAATGGCCCGGTGGAACTTTCTGTAACATTTAGCGAGGACGCGCTTACCGAGATCACTATCGGAAAGCATGGGGAAACAGCAGGCATCAGCGACGCAGCCTTTGAGAAGATTCCGGAGGCGATCATCAAGAACCAGAGTCTGGCTGTAGATGCCATCTCTGGAGCTACCTATAGTTCACAAGCCATTCTGGACGCCGTAGCAGATTGTGTCGCCCAGGCAGGCGGCGATGCGGAAGCATTGTGCGCGGTGGCTGTTGAAGGAGGCGAAGAAACAGAAAACACTGTTTTGGCAGACGCGGATGTGGATGTACTGGTAATCGGCGGCGGCGGAGCCGGCCTGTCGGCAGCGCTCTCAGCGTCACAGAATGGAGCCAGCGTAATCCTGGTAGAGAAATTGTCCGCGTTAGGCGGCAATACCTTCCGCTGCGGCGGTGCTTTTAATACTTATGATCCGGATAGGCAGAAAGATATCCCCATGACAGAAGCGCTTTCCTCTGCTGTGGAGAAAGTTTTGGCTCACGAGGATGTCAGCGAGGAACATGCCAAGCTGAAAGCGGAAGTGCAGGAGCAGTGGGACGAGTACAAGGCTTCCGGCAACACCATGCTCTTTGACACGCCAGAGTGGCATGCTCTCCAGAGCATCGATGCCGGCGACTATGAGGGCAATGTGGAGCTGGTGCGCGCGTTTACTTCCAATACCTTGGATACTCTGAACTGGCTGTCTGACAACGGGGTAGAGTGGACTGACCAGGTCAGCACCGTAGTGGGAGCTCTGTGGAACCGCTCCCATCAGCCCCCCAATAACAGCGGCGCCGATATCATAGCGGCTCTGGAAAAGAACGCGCGTAAGAGCGGCGTGGACATTTATCTGGATTCCAAAGCTGAGGAACTGCTCATGGAGGACGGACGTATAGTCGGCGCTGTGATCACCAACTCTGAAGGCAATGAAGTGACTGTTAAGGCGGCGAAAGGTGTGATCATGGCCACAGGCGGCTTTAGTGCCAATGTGGAGATGCGTGTAAAATATAATGAGCAGTGGGAAGACATCGGCGATTCCTTAAAGACCAATAACTCCCCAGGCGCTACCGGCGACGGTATTGTAATGGGTGAGGCTGCGGGAGCGAACCTGGTGGGTATGGGCTGGATCCAGCTAATGCCGCTAAATTCCGTTTCCGGCGGCGGTATTTCCGGCTATGTGAACAGTTCTCTATACTGCAATAAAGAGGGTAAGCGTTATGTTGCTGAGGATGAGCGGCGTGATGTTTTAGCAGCAGCGGCACTTGCCCAGACTGATAAACTGTTCTATGTGGTATGTGACCAGAAGGAAGCAGAACTGCGGGGCCTGACACAGGAAACTCTGGATTATATGGTAGAAAACGGCTTGGTATACAGCGGTGATACGATTGCCGAACTGGCAGAGAGTATGGGAGTTCCGGCGGATGCCCTGGAGCAAACGGTTAACGAGTTTAATGAATCGGTAAAAGCCGGAAAGCCGGATGAGTTTGGCCGGACAACCTGGGAGAATACCATTGAAACTGGCCCCTTCTATGCGCCGTCCTTCTCACCGGCAGTCCATCATACTATGGGCGGTTTGGAGATTAACGGCAATGCGGAAGTTCTGGATGCT
This sequence comes from uncultured Lachnospiraceae bacterium, assembly GCA_910589195.1. GTDB lineage: Bacteria > Bacillota > Clostridia > Lachnospirales > Lachnospiraceae > Caccovicinus. The sequence goes on along the minus strand of CAJUTC010000035.1, from coordinate 38,147 downwards.
GACGGCAATGTGATCCCTGGCTTCTATGCGGCAGGTGAGGTGACCGGCGGAATCCACGGCACAAACCGTGTTGGCGGGAACGCTGTTCCAGACGCGCTGTGCTTTGGCAAGATCGCTGGAGCTAATGCTGCTAAAAATTAGAAACATATTTTAAAAACATATTGATACGGATAACAACCGTGCCGGCCTGCAGACAGATCCTGCAGGCGGCACGGTTGTTTTGGCTTCTCAGGTATCACCGAAAGGAAGGTACAAAATCAGAGGAACTGAAAAAAAAGATTGAAGTTTGTTTTGCCATGTGATATGATAAAGTGCAAAAGTTAAGGATCAAGGACTCAATGCAAGGACGCAGGCAGAGGGATACCGCGTCCTTTTTCCATATAGGGCATAGAGAGCTTGATAATATGAGGAGGAATGCATTATGAAAAAGAGAGTCAGTCTTGTTCTTGCGGTGGCTGTGGCAGCATCTCTGGCTGTGTCCGGATGCGGCGGCAACAGTGGCACAGGGACATCCGCCCCTGCAGGTGAAAGTGCCCCGGCAGGAGAGACCGGGGAAACCGGCGCGGCGGATCAATCGGTTTCCACTGTAGACACATCTGGTTTTTTAGTGGCGTCGATTAATTCCGATATCCAGACGGCAGATGTGCACAAAACCACAAAGGACTATCAGGTTCCTATGAATATTTATGACTGCCTGGTAAGCATTGAAGTAAAAGACGACGGCTCATCCGAGGTGGTTCCGGCGCTGGCCGAGGACTGGGAGATTAGTGATGATGCTTTGACCTATACCTTCCATTTAAGACAGGATGTTACCTTCCACAACGGCGATCTCTTAAAGGCATCGGATGTGGAGTACAGTTTTAACCGCCAGTTAAGCACAGAAGGCGCGGTAAATACAGATTTCCTTGCCCAGATAGCCGGGGCAAATGAGCTGATTGAAGGTGCGGCAGATAAGCTGGAAGGTTTTGAAACGGTTGATGATTATACCTTTAAAATTACGTTAATAGAGCCTTACGCAGGCTTCCTGGCCTGTCTTTCTGCCCCTGGCTGCTCCATTTACAGCGAAAAGGCTACGGAAGCGGCTGGCGATCAGTTTGGTCTTGATCCATCTTTGACAGTGGGCACCGGCCCCTTTAAGTTTGCTGATTGGATCATTAACGATCAGATGGTGTTAGTACGGAACGAGGAGTACTGGAAAGGCGCTTCCAAGCTTCCTGGTGTAGTGATTAAGGTAGTTCCAGATACGGAAACACAAAGGATGATGTTTGAGAATGGGCAGCTTGACATTGTGGATTTGGATTATTTGCCAGATGCAGTAGATGATTTTACGAACCGCTATCCAGATCAGATTATCTCCGGTCCGCGTTTGGGAACCACGTATTTTACTATGAATCAGAACATTGAGCCGTTCCAAGATGTAAAGGTGAGGAAGGCAGTACAGATGGCGATTGACCGCCAGGCTGTATTAGATGCTATGTACGGCGGCAGGGGCCAGTTGGAAAATGGAATCTTCCCCCATGGCCTGTATGGGTTTAATGAAAATCTTCCCGAGATCCAGTATGACCCGGAAGCGGCAAAGGCACTTCTTGCGGAGGCCGGTTACCCCAATGGATTTGACATGGAGATCGCCGCGGATTCCTCTGCTTCTGATGCTGTAAACCAGGCATTAGAGATTATCCAGGCACAGCTTGGCGAGATTGGCATTAACGCGGAGATTAAAACCATGGATGAATCAACCTGGCTGGCTACAAGGAAAGCAGGGGAAATGGGTTCCTTTATGTCCACCTGGACGGCAGACTATAATGATCCGGACAATTTTATTTACACATTTTTTGGGAATGGGGAGAATACAAAGCTCCGCTCTTTAAATTATCCGGATACAGAAGTAATGGAGCGGGTACAGAAAGCACGTTCCATTGTAGATCCAGATGAGCGTGTGGCAGAGTACCATGCCCTGGAGGAGAAAATTGTTTCGGAAGACGCGGCATGGGTTCCCATGTATTCCAGGCTTCATCCTTTTGCTGTCAGCAAGCGGGTACAAGGCTTTACTGTTTCCTGGAGCGGACTGGGTGATGTGTTCTTTTACGGCTTATCATTAAGTGAATAAGAGTTTCTGCCAAAACCACAGATTTGTGTACATGGCACTGTAATTAACGCCTCCGTCTGCTGCAGGCGCTCTGGGTACAAATTTTGTTATTTGGCGAATGTATCGGCTGCAGCGTAACGGAGGCATTCTTTTTGCTTTCCTGTGCTTATGGATTGCTTTCGCTTTTATGTGAATGTTAGAATGTGTCTGAAACTTGCTTTCTGCTGTACTCTCGTGTAATAACCACATTCCGTAGGCAAAGGAAAACAGGTAGAAAGGGGATTACCAGTGATAAAAAATATCCTGAAACGGATTCTGATTGCGATTCCGGTACTGATTGGAGTTGTATTGATTATTTTTATTATGCTTCGTATTGTCCCGGGGGATCCGGTAACGACTATGATGGGGGAGCATGTAAATCAGGTGGTAATTGATAAGGTCAGCAGGGAGATGGGCCTGGATCAGCCGCTTTATATCCAGTTTTTTAAATATATTGGAAACGCCCTGAAAGGAGATTTTGGTACGTCTTACCGCTTAAACCGGAATGTGACAAAGATTATCCTAGATGCATTTCCGAATACAGTGAAACTGTCTATCTGCGCAGCAGTGATTGCTTGGCTAATTGGCATTACGGCAGGAATTGTAGCGGCAATTAACCAAAATCGGCTATTAGACCGTTTGTTTATGGGGGGAGCCCTGGCAGGCGTATCCATGCCGGTGTTTATGATTGCGCTGGTGCTTCAGTACCTGTTTGCGTTTAAGTTTAAATGGTTTCCGGTTTCTGGCTATGACTCCCTGGCATGCATGATTCTGCCTGCCATTGCTCTGGGATGGAATTCGGCGGGGAGTATTGCCCGAATGACCCGCTCCAATCTGGTAGAAGTGATGCAGGATGATTATATCCGGACAGCCAGAGCGAAGGGACTGATGGAAAGCGGCGTGATTATAGGGCACGCCCTGAAAAATGCCATGCTTCCGGTGGTAACTATGATGGCGCTTCAAATATCCAGCATGCTTTCCGGAGCGGTGCTAACGGAAAGCGTATTCGGGATTCCAGGCATTGGACGGCTTGCGGTAAATGCCATAGAAAACCGGGACATGCCCCTTTTGCAGGGAACCGTAATTTTTACTACGATTCTTGTGATAATCGGAAATATGATAGCAGATATGCTGTATTCCGTTTTGGATCCCAGAATCAGAGAGGGGGCTTAAGAGGAGAATGGGAATTGAAATGAAAAAGACAGACCCTCAAGAAGTACCAGAAAGTACAGGTTTAAAGGCCTCGGCATTTGAGGATCCGGCGGCTCAGCTTGGAGAGCAGGAAACATGGGCAGATCAGGTGAAAAAGCTGGTAAGGCAGAATAAGCTGGCGGCGTTTTCCGCTGTGCTGATTGTGGTCATTATCCTGATGGCGGTATTTGCGCCGCTGGTATCCCCTTATGACCCTTATGCCCAGGCACTAAAGGATCGGCTGTTGGCTCCCAGCGCGGCCCATTGGCTGGGAACGGATGAACTGGGGCGGGATATGCTGAGCCGGATTATTTATGGAGCCAGGATTTCCCTTACTATCGGCCTTGTGCCTACTTTAATATCTATGGTAATTGGGACGATACTAGGCTTGATTGCCGGGTATTACGGTGGGAAGCTGGATTTTGCTATTATGCGCTTGGCAGATGTGATGCTGGCATTCCCCTCATTGCTTTTGGCTATGGTTGTTATGTATACCATGGGCGGTGGCCTGGTGAATATTTTTATCGCTTTAAGCCTGGTAAACTGGGCAGGGACAGCCCGGATTGTCCGGGCACAGACGTTGTCTTTAAAGGAGGCAGAGTATGTGGAGGCAGCCCGTTCCATTGGGGTGAAAAGCCGGACTATTTTGCTTCGGCATATTCTGCCAAACTGTTTGCCGTCATTAATTGTACTATTTACTTTAAATATCCCATCGGCAATCTTATCCGAGTCTTCCCTAAGCTTTTTAGGGGTAGGCGCCCGGCCGCCGTCAGCAAGTTGGGGTCTGGCAGTGGTACGGGGGAAAAAATACCTGTTTACAGAGCCATGGCTATCGATTGCTCCCAGCATAGCGATTATGGTAATTGTAATGGCCTTTAATTTTTTAGGTGATGGTTTGCGGGATGTATTGGATCCGTATCTGAAAGAACAGTAAGGAGGGGGAATTGGAATGAAAGAAGAGCTGGTGCTCCAAATTAAAGATTTGAAATCCCACTTCTTTACGTCTAAAGGTGTGGTTCCGGCGGTAGATGGGGTTTCCATTGATGTACCACCAGGAAAAATTATCGGCTTAGTAGGAGAGTCCGGGTGTGGGAAAAGCATGACAGCCATGTCGGTGATGGGGCTTTTGCGCCATCCGGGACGTGTTGTAGAGGGAGCGATCCTTTTGGAAGGAAGGGACATTACCCATTTATCCAGACGAGAACAGTCCAAGATCCGGGGCAATGAGATTTCAATGATTTTTCAGGAGCCTATGACCTCTTTAAATCCAGTGTATCCAGTGGGAAAGCAGGTTCAGGAGGCGATTTTACTTCACCAGAAGGTTACAAAACAGGAGGCAAAGGAGCGGGTAATCCAAATTTTTAAAGAAGTAGGGATTCCGGAACCGGAAAAACGGTATCACTCTTATCCCCACCAATTATCTGGCGGCCTGCGCCAAAGGGTCATGATCGGGATGGCTATGGTTTGCCGCCCTAAGGTAATGATTGCGGATGAACCAACAACAGCATTAGATGTAACGATTGAAGCCCAGATTCTCAGACTGATGAAGCGCCTCAGGGATGAACTGGGAACATCGATTATTCTGATCACCCATAACATGGGGGTGGTAGCAGAGGTTTGTGATTATGTTTACGTGATGTATGCCGGCAACGTAATGGAGCAGGCTGAAACGTTTGAATTATTTGAGCGGACCCGGCACCCATACACCCAGGGCCTGCTAAAATCCATTCCTAAGCTGGACCAGAAGGAGGAACGGCTTTATACCATTAACGGCGTGGTTCCTAACTTGCTCCATCTGCCCCAAGGCTGCAATTTTTGTAACCGGTGCGATCAGTCTATGGAAAAATGTTTTTTGGAAAAGCCAGGTCTTTATGAAACCGGAGAGGGCCATAAGGCACGGTGTTTCCAGTATGAAGGCGGGGTGAAAGGCTGATGGCAGAAGAGAAGAAAAGGCTGAAAGAAACAGAGGGAAGCGTCCTTTTGGAAGCTGAAAATTTAGTAAAGGAATTTCCGTTAGCAAACAGCCGGAAGGGAAAACAGGTAGTTCACGCAGTATCGGGCGTGAGCTTAACCATATATGAAGGGGAAACATTGGCGCTGGTAGGAGAATCCGGCTGTGGAAAGAGCACTCTTGGGCGAACCTTAATTCGGCTGCTTCCGGCAACCTCCGGAAGGCTGATGTTCCAGGGAATGGAGATTTCTTCCATGAAGGAAAAGGAATTTGCACCATACCGCAGACAGATGCAGTTGATTTTCCAGGATCCTTACGCTTCTTTGAACCCTAGAATGAATGTAAAAGAAATTATCGCAGAACCCTTAACCACTTACGGGATGGCAAAGGATAAAGAAGACTTGGAGCGTCAGGTTAAGGAATTGATGAAAGAGGTAGGGATTCCTGTAGAGTTTATTAACCGTTATCCCCATCAGTTTTCCGGTGGGCAGCGGCAGCGGATTGGGATTGCCAGAGCCATCGCTTTAAGGCCTAAGCTAATTGTGTGCGATGAACCGGTATCCGCCCTGGATGTGTCGATCCAGTCCCAGGTACTAAATTTGTTAAAGGATCTGCAGGATCAGAATCAGCTTACGTATCTATTTATTTCCCATGATCTCAGTGTTGTCAAGTTTATTGCGGATCGGGTGTGCGTAATGTTCCTTGGGATGATGTGCGAGATCGGGGAAACAGAGGCGCTTTATGAAAAGCCGTTTCATCCCTATACCAGATTTCTGCTGGATGCCATCCCAAAAGCGGATCCGAAGCTTCGGAACGAAAAGAAAGAGCTGCTTTCAGGAGAAATCCCAAGCCCGGTTAACCCGCCTTCTGGTTGCCGCTTCCATACACGCTGTCCCTACGCAAAGGAGCTCTGCAGGCAGGAAATCCCTGCGGGAAAGAAGATAGGAGAGCGGCAGGTATTCTGCCATTTTCCACTGGAAGGGTAACAGTGCCCATGGATTTTGGCTCCAATACGGTTAAGATGATTCACATAACATGGCAATATGCAACGTGCAACCGCAGGGTCTTTCTTACAAGGTTCCTGCCTTACTGCAAATAGAAATGGAAAGGGATACCCAGGAGAACAAGCGGGTGTCCCTTTGTATACGGAGGACAATGGAGAGGGATGAGCAGGACACAATGGATGGTGCATGCGAAAAAAGCGGATTTTAAGGCCATAGGAGCAGCTTTTGGCATTAGCCCGATTACGGCCCGTATTATCCGGAACCGGGATGTAGTGGGGATGGATGCCGTATATCAGTATTTGAACGGGACGACAGAAGATCTGTATGAACCGATGCTGCTTCCGGATATGGGCAGGGCTTTGGAGATTCTCCAGAGCAAGATCGAAACCGGAAAGAAGATCCGAATTGTAGGGGATTATGATATTGATGGAATTTGCTCCACCTATCTGCTGTATCAGGCCTTAAGACGGGTAGGGGCCAATGTGGATTATGAGATTCCGGATCGGGTGAAGGACGGATATGGAATCAATGAATCCATTATACGGGCGGCAGCGGCAGACGGGATTGATACAATACTAACCTGTGATAATGGGATTGCCGCAATTGATCAGGCAAATCTTGCCTGTGATCTGGGGATGACCATGGTTGTGACGGATCATCATGAGATCCGGCAAGACGAGGCAGGGAAGGACTTGCTTCCCAGGGCTGCCGCTGTGGTAAACCCCAAACGGAGAGAAAGCCCCTATCCCTTCCCTGAGATTTGCGGAGGGATGGTGGCTTATAAAGTAGTACAAGCATTATACCGGATTTTCGGAGTTCCAAAAGCGGAATGGCTGGACTTAATGGAATTTGCGGCATTGGCAACAGTAGGGGATGTGATGAAGCTCCAGGATGAAAACCGGATTGTAGTAAAAGAAGGCCTAAGGCGGATGGGACAGACGAAAAATCTTGGGTTAAGGAAGTTATTTGAGAAAAATAACCTGGACCCATCCCATCTTACCGCTTACCATATTGGGTTTGTGATTGGCCCTTGCTTAAATGCCAGCGGAAGATTAGAAACAGCAAAGCAGGCTCTTGCACTGCTTCTTTCTGAGGATGAAGAAGAGGCTGACAGGCTTGCGGGTAAGCTAAAGGAACTCAATGATACCAGGAAGACCATGACTGCTAAAAGCGTGGAAGAGGCTTGTGCTCTGGCAGAAGGACAATATGGGGAAGACTGGGTTTTCGTCATATATCTTCCGGACTGCCATGAATCTCTGGCGGGGATTGTGGCGGGAAGGCTGAGAGAACGGTATCATAAGCCGGCGATTGTGCTGACCAAGGGCGAGGAATCGATAAAAGGTTCTGGCCGTTCCATTGAAACCTATCATATGTTTGAGAGCTTAACAGAAGTTTCGGATCTTTTATTAAAATTTGGGGGCCATCCTATGGCTGCGGGGTTGTCCTTAGAAGAAGGAAAGATTGATGAGCTTCGCCAAAAGCTAAATGAAAACGCGAAAAAGAAGCTGACAGAGGATGATTTCATCGAGAAACTTTGGATTGATGTGGCTATGCCATTTGAGTATATAAGCGAGCCTCTGATTCAGGAATTAAGCTTGTTAGAACCCTTTGGGCAGGGAAATGAGAAACCCCAATTTGCCCAGAAGCACTTAAAGATTTATCGGGCCAGAGTTGCGGGAAAAAATCGGAATGTGGTGATGCTGACCCTGATTACCGAATCCGGATTTTCTATGGAAGCCCGGTGGTTTGGGGACGGGGATGGGTTTATAGAAGAAAAAGGAAATTGCCAGTTTATCGATATAATTTATTATCCGGAAATCAATGAGTACAATGGAAGAAGAACCCTTCAGGTGATTTTGCGTCAGTACCGGTTTGTGGATCCGTGAAACAAAAGATTGCCCCAGAAAAGCTCTGGGGCAATCTTTTGGCGTCTTAATCAGGAATGGAGGAAAGCTGGCTGCATACAGTCCGGATTACATCAATCAGATTACGCTGGCAGAGAGTAAGCTGATCCGCGTGGCAGTAGACCACACGGGTGCAGTCAAATAATTCGCTATTGACAAAAAAGAACGCGGAATGGTTTAACCTGGGGCCATTTTCAATGTACATTTGTGAAATAAAGGCAATCCCATATCCGGCATCTGCCATACGAAGGCAATTGTCAATACTAAAGGTTTCAATTACGGATTGGGGACGCAAATGATAGGCATCAATAATCCGCTTTGTTTTTTGATGGAGGATATGGTCCGATTTGCCTGTGATAATATGGCAGTTTTGGAATACTGGCTTTTCTAAGCATCCAGGATTGTCCCAGCTATTATCGGAAAGGCTCAGGCCATAAGATTCCGCCATTGGTTTAGGAACCACCAGCAGGATTCGATCCGGAAATACTGGTATGGAACGGATTCTGCTGCTTTTTTCGCTTGACAGGGCATCAGACATGGATAATACCATGTTCAGGCGGCCATGCTGAAACATGGTCATAATCTGCATTCCATAATCTTCTACTAAATCTAATTCTGCCTGAGGGCATTGGCTGTGAAAGCAATCTAATAACGCGTAAGAAATCAGGGCGGCAAATCCAGGCGTAATTCCTAATGATAAATGCTCTTTATAAGAACCATTTAACTGTCTTAGCTGATTTTCAAACTGTTCCCGCAATCTTTGAGCATCCTGGATATATTGAAGATATAAAGTTCCGGCTGGAGTTAATTCCAGCCGTTTTTTTCCGCGCTCAAATAATGGAGCGCCTATCTCCTTTTCCAGATGGATCAGAAATTTGCTGAGGGAAGGCTGGGATACAAACAATTTTTCAGCAGCTCGGGAAATGTTTTTTTCCTTTGCTATCATGGTGAAATACTCATAATTACGATTATACATAAGACTCCCTTATCAGATTATGCACAAATGGCTATACCGCATATAGCGAAAGATATCTTTTACTTATGCTTGGTTATTTTATATGATAAATATAGAAATCATGGTTTCCAATCTGTTATAAAATACAAAAAGTAGACCCGAACCGGGCGGATTTTGAATGTTTTTTAGGATTACGGGAGCACAAAGTGCGGAGTAATCCGGTATCAAGGCAGCAAATGACCTTTTGACACTAACATCATTATATTCGCAAATGAGGTTCTTTACAAGTGTATAAGGCAGGATAAAAGATGAGCATTATCCGTAAAATTCCAGTGATAAAGGAGAATAAGATGAAAACAAGTAAGCATGAGTTAGCACATATGACATGGAAAGAAATTGAAGCGGCATATCAGGAAAACCCGGTTATTTTCGTTCCCATGGGATCGATGGAGGAACATGGCCCCCATGTTCCGGTTGGCGATTTCCTTTCAGCTTACCAGATTGCCAAAAGGGCAGCAGAGGAAAGCGGGAATTATTGCCTGCCGCCTCTTCCGTTTGGATATTCTGAATTTTTTCGGGGATTTCCAGGAACAATTTCCCTGGCGCCAAGCACTGTTCACGATGTAATCCGTGATATTTGTATCAGCCTGATTGAGCACGGCGTTGAAAAAATTATTTTAGTAAGCGGTCATTATGGAAATGCGCCGATTTTAGACATGCTAGCCAGGGAATTGATGCGGACGTACCAAATCTGGATTGGAAAAATTGATCTTTGGCATTGCATTTCGCCAGAATTTAAAAAAGAATTATTTGGCAGTGAGAACGTGATGGGGCATGGAGGAGAACCGGATACATCCGTTATGCGTTATCTGTTTCCGGAGGACATGCGGATGGATTTGCTGGATGGGGCCTTGGGACAGGATGATTCCGTAAGGAAATGGGAAGCCTTTGATATTGCCCATATTAATGTTAGCCCTCTTGAGGATGTGGATGTAAGTATGTATTTTAATTTTGAGCAACTATCCGCAAGAGGGATTATGGGGAACCCTAACATGTCGGATCCTGCGATTGGAAGAAAGATTGTAGAGCGTCTGGTGCATTACTGTGTCGCGTTTGCGGAAAAAATGAAGATGTCCAATACAACCGTTTAAAACAGGAGGATGATACATGAATTTAACCAATTTTCTGATAGATATTTCAACAATCAGCGTTCTTTTATTCCTGGCATTTTTAATCCGGCAGAAAGTATTTCTCATGCAGAAATTTTTCCTTCCAGTATCCTTGATTGCGGGGATTCTTGGCCTTTTACTGGGGCCTCAGGTATTAGGGCAGATTTCTCCGGTCTGTATCCGTTTTAGTGATTCCATAGGAGAATGGACTGGATTTTTCTTTGCGTTTATCTTTACCACATCGTTCCTTGGCACCAGCGCAAAGAAATTAGGGCGCCCGGCATTTTCTTCTATTTGTCAGATTGGCGTGATCCACATGACGCAAATCTGCGCGGGCCTGATGATTGCCTATCTTCTTTCCCGGTTTATGGAACTCCCATATGAGATAGGCGTGCTTCCCGTATCCGGATTTTTTGGCGGCCATGGTTCCGCGGGTGTTGTGGGAGAAGGATTCAAGGCCCTGGGCTGGGAGGATGCTATGGGGATTTGTATGACATACGCTACAGTGGGTATGTTTATGGCAGTAATAGGCGGTATGGTAATCACCAATATTGGGGCGAAAAAAGGCTTGACAAATCGGAAGATGGATTCCAATTTCCTGACCTGGAGCCAAAAAAGCGGGATTGTGCCATCAGAGGAGAGAAAGCCGATTGGAATGGGGATTTCTGATAATTCTGTGATTGATCCAATGGCATTCCAGTTTATGATAGTAGGGGTTATTATTGCCGCTTCCTATATTTTGCGGAAAGGGATGATCCAAATAATCCCATTTTGGAGTAAAATCCCCCTTTATGCCATGTGCCTTTTTATCGGCGCGATTGTGGGAAATTTACTTAGCAAAACAAAGTATAATCAATACATTGACCGAAACTCCATGAAACGGATCTCTGGCGTGGCAGTGGAATATGCGGTGACTTCAGCGATTGTAACGATAAAAATTAGTGTTTTGGCAACGTATCTGGTTCCCATTGTGGCAACTTCCCTTGTGCTGACCGCGTTAACAGCAGTGATTGCGGTTGTTTTGCTAAAACGGTGGTATGGAGAAGGATGGTTTGAAACGGCAGTCGGGTGCTATGGCCTGACAACTGGAAGCATGGCAACCGGCCTTTTATTATGCCGGGTTTTGGATCCGGATAATGATACCCTGGCAGCGGAGAGCGTGACAGCGGCAAGCACAATGGGGAATTTTATTCAACAGCCGTATAATACATTAGGGCCGATTCTTTTAATGTCAAACCCTGCAGCATATACTTGGATTTCAGCAGGTTTACTGGCCGCGTTTTTCATTGGAGGGGAAATTCTTTTTGGAAGGAAACGGAATTAATAGAATGGAACAGGACGGAATCGATCAATGGATGGAAGCAAACCAAAACGAAATTGTTTCTATAGCAGAGCGGATTTTTGGTCTGGCAGAAGTGGCAGAGGAAGAAACCGAATCCATGAAGTGTCTGTGTCAGTATTTACAGGCTCACGGCTTTGCTGTAGAAATAGGGGCAGGAAAAATGCCCACTTCATTAAAGGCTGTTTGGGGGAGGGGAAAGCCATGCGTCGGGTTTTTAGGTGAGTATGATGCCCTTCCCGGACTATTTCAGAATCCGGTACCAGAGTATAGCGGGAATGATAAAGCGCCTGGACACGGCTGCGGCCATAATTTGCTGGGCACAGGAGCCGCAGCAGCAGCTGTTGCACTGCGGTATGCGATGGAAGCAAAGGGACTCAAAGGGCAAGTAGTATTTTATGGCTGCCCTGCTGAGGAGATCCTGAAAGGGAAAATGGTTATGCTGGAACATGGCTGTTTCCAGGAACTGGATGCGGCGCTTAGCTGGCATCCGTCGGATCTGGCAAATCCAGGTGAAATCAGTTATGCCGCCATGGATTCCATCCAGTTTACCTTTACAGGAAAAAGCGCCCATGCCGCCGCGCGCCCGGAGCTGGGGCGCAGTGGCCGGGATGCGGTGGAACTGATGAACATTGCCGCAAATTATCTGCGGGAGCATGTAACGGATGATGTAAGAATTCATTACGCCCACATTGACTGTGGTGAAACGCCCAATATTGTACCGGCAAAAGCGAAAGTATGGTATTATGTACGGGCGAAACGGCAGGAAACGGTGGCAGACACAACCAACCGCCTGATTGATATCGCAAAAGGGGCGGGTCTTATGACCGGTACGGTTCCTGACTGGAGCCTTCTGCTTCGTGGAACCCATACACAAGTAAATCACACATTGAGCCGGTATATTTATAAAGCAATGTGTACCACAGCTATCCCGGAATATACAGAAGAGGAGATTGCGTTTGCAAAACGGTTATCCCAATCAGTAACCGGAGAACGGGCATCCGGGAACATGAACTGGTATCTTCCCGCTCCCACAGGCACTCTTAGTTATAACCATGGCTCTACCGATATTTCCGATGTAAGCCATGTGGTTCCGGTAGGATATTTGAAATCAGTATGTCTGCCAAAAGGCGTGCCGCTGCATAGCTGGATGGCAACCGCCTGCTTTGGCATGGGGATAGGGCAAAAAGGGATGCTGTTTGCCGCTAAGGTGTTGGCAAAGACCGGTATGCGCCTTATGGCGGACAGCCAGGCCTTAAAGGCCGTCCAGGACGAATTTCGTTACGGCTCTGATAGTCTTGCGCGCTTGCGGCGCTGAATGCATGGCAAGACGTGAAGGCATAGGAAGGGGATTTTTTATGGACTGGGCGGCCCCAACTGCCAATCTGCTTGACAATCCTCAGTATCATGGTAAAATTTAGAGCATAGCAAAGGTTTAAGCTGTAAATGAATGATTTAGGATTCAGCAAATATTCTGGAAAGAAGTGAGGTAAGGAGAATGGTAAATCAGGTAATGGATTTTATCACCCAGTACGATGAAGAAGTAGGGCAGGCCATCCAGGCAGAAGCAGCAAGACAGAGAAGAAATTTGGAATTAATAGCGTCAGAGAATATTGTGTCAGAGCCGGTGATGATGGCCATGGGCACTGTGCTGACAAATAAGTACGCAGAAGGCTATTCCGGAAAACGGTATTACGGCGGATGCCAGTGTGTGGATGTGGTGGAAACAATTGCCATTGAGAGAGCGAAAAAGCTGTTTGGCTGTGACTATGCCAATGTACAGCCCCACTCTGGCGCCCAGGCAAACATGGCAGTATTTCTGGCCATGCTAAAGCCGGGAGATACGGTAATGGGCATGAGCTTAGACTGTGGCGGCCATTTAACCCATGGTTCACCAGTGAACTTCTCCGGATTATATTTTCATATTGTGCCTTATGGAGTGGATGAAGAGGGCTTTATTGATTACGACGAGGTAGAAAAGCTGGCAATGGAGAGCCGGCCCAAGTTAATCGTGGCTGGCGCCAGCGCCTATGCGAGAGTAATTGACTTTAAGCGGTTCCGCCAGATTGCGGATCGGTGCGGCGCGTACCTGATGGTGGATATGGCCCATATTGCTGGTCTGGTTGCGGCAGGAATCCATCCAAGCCCCATTCCTTACGCCCACGTGGTAACGACAACCACCCATAAAACATTAAGAGGGCCAAGGGGTGGCCTGATTTTGGCAAATCAGGAAGCGGCAGAACAATTTAATTTTAATAAAGCTATTTTCCCGGGCACCCAGGGCGGCCCCTTAGAGCATATTATCGCGGGGAAGGCCGTTTGCTTTGGTGAAGCCTTAAAACCGGAATTTAAGGCGTATCAGGAACAAGTAGTAAAAAATGCTAAGGCATTGGCGGCTGCTTTGGAAAAACAAGGCTTTCGCATTCTTACCGGCGGTACAGATAACCATCTGATGTTGGTAGACCTTCGGGGAATGGATGTGTCTGGCAAGGAGCTGCAGAACCGCTGTGATGAGGTCTTGATTACGCTGAATAAGAATACTGTCCCCAATGATCCCAGAAGCCCATTTGTCACCTCTGGTGTCCGCATTGGAACCCCAGCGGTTACTACCAGAGGTTTAGTGGAAGCGGATATGGAAATGATTGCGAAATGTATCTGGCTGGCAGCTACGGACTTTGAAGCAAAAGCCGATTTTATCCGTGGGGAAGTGGAGAAAATTTGTCAGAAGTATCCGCTGTATGAGAAATGATGTTACCAGGGTCAATAACTAGCATTAAGCAAATCATGGAAAAACCATAGCGCCACAGAAAGAGAAGGGATTGCCAGGTAACTGGCAATCCCTTCTCAATTGATACCTGGATATGCAGAAAAGCTGCTGACAGTATGCTGACAGATGCTATAGGAATTCGTTGATTTTACAGAACACTTCCTGGCAGACCTGCTGCAGGTATTCGCTTAAAGGTGCTTCCTTGCAGCCGATAATCATATGATTGCAGCGGTTAATGGGAATTAAAATTTTATAAGCCGGGCTGGCGCCTACGGCGGTGGCAATGGCCGGGGTGATCTCGCCCAGAAGAGAATTGGCAATCACAATCCCGATAGGGCCTACAATGATATCTGCATTGCTGGAATTCACAATGATTGGATTTTCCCCAGTGGCACCATAGTCAGCTCCGGCTTTCATCATTGCCAGTGTGGCATTGCTGTTGGTTCCGATTCCATACAAGTCAAAGGCGCCTGGTGTATCGCGGTTCTTTTTCAATTGCTCAATAATGGATTTTCCCATACGGCCACCCTGGCCGTCAATTACAAGAACTTTCATAGAGGAGCTCCTTTCTGAATTTAAAATTATTAGGTAATAATGAATCAAAGCCCCTGGAAGAATATGTCGAAAGCGTGCTTTAAAATGGTTCTGCCAGAACGCTTGTATCTTCAAGAGGCTTACAGGAAGAGGTTTATGCTTCCTTCTTCTGATTCATATTTTTTTCTGCCGTAGCCAGCATTAATTTGATTCGGTTTAATTGGTTGACTTCGCTGGCTCCAGGATCGTAATCAACCGCAATAATATTGGCGTGAGGGTAATTATTTCTTAATTCTTTGATCACGCCTTTGCCCACAATATGGTTAGGCAGACAGCCAAAGGGCTGAGTGCACACAATATTTCCTACACCGCCGTGGAGCAGCTCCAACATTTCTCCTGTTAAGAACCATCCTTCTCCGGTCTGGTTCCCTAAAGATACGAAATCTTTTGCCATATCGGCCAGGTTCCGGATATCGGCAGGAGGGCTAAAATGGTGGCTTTTTCCTAATTCCCGTCTGGCAGATTTCCGGAAAAATTCCAACAGCGAAATTCCCATATTGCATAGCCAGGCAGTAGAACGTTTTCCACCCAGATGGTCTGCCTTAAAGTTGCTGTTATAGAATGAATACAGCAAAAAGTCCATTAAATCCGGCATAACCGCTTCGGCGCCTTCCGATTCCAAAAGTTCCACAATATGGTTATTGGCCAGTGGTGAAAACTTTACCAGGATTTCCCCCACGATTCCAATTTTGGGTTTCTTAATATCGGTTCGGGGCAGGGCGTCAAAATCGCGGATGATTGCCCGGATGTTTCTGGAAAATTCCATCATATCCGGCCCTTTCCTGGAAAGAGAACGGATACAGCGCTGTTTCCATTTTTCGTGTAAGGCATTGGTACTGCCTGGCGTCTTTTCGTAAGGCCTGGTAGCGTAAACCACCCGCATGAAAAGATCTCCGTAAACCACAGCCTGAAGACCTTTGGTTAACAAAGGAAGGGTTATGGCAAAGCCAGGGTTGGTTTCCATGCCGTTGGCATTAACGGAAATAACAGGAATCTGTTCCATTCCCGCCTTTTCTAAAGCCCTGCGGATAAATCCGATGTAATTAGAAGCCCGGCAGCCGCCGCCAGTCTGGCTCATAAAGATGGCAGTGCGCTCTAAATCGTATTTGCCGGAAAGGAGGGCTTCCATGATCTGCCCGATTACAATCAGGGAAGGGTAGCAGGCATCGTTATTTACATACCTTAATCCCACATCAATGGCAGAGCGGCTATGGTTTTGCAAAACTTCCACATGGTAGCCGCAAGAGTTAATGGCTGCTTCCAGTAAATCAAAGTGGATGGGCGACATTTGGGGGCAGAGGATGGTGTAATCCTTCTTCATTTCCCTGGTAAACAGAACCCGGTTATAGGCGCTGGAAACGACTTTTCTGCTGCAAGGCTTCTGTTCCCGTACCCGTAAGGCGGCGATAAGAGAGCGGACACGGATCCGGGCAGCTCCCAGGTTATTCACCTCATCAATTTTTAAAACCGTATAAATCTTTCCTGATTTGGTTAAAATATCACTGACCTGATCCGTGGTTACGGCATCCAGGCCGCAGCCAAAGGAATTTAACTGGATTAAATCCAGCTCCGGATGATTTTTTACCAGGGATGCCGCCCGGTAAAGCCGGGTATGGTACATCCATTGATCCGTTACCACCAGGGGCCGTTCTACCTGGCCTAAATGGGAAACTGAGTCTTCTGTCAGTACAGCAAATCCATAAGAAGTAATCAGTTCCGGTATGCCGTGATGGATTTCCGGATCCACATGATATGGGCGGCCTGCCAGGACGATGCCATGCCGGTGATGCTCGTTAAGCCAGGCCAGGGTTTCTTCCCCCTTACGCTCCATGTCACGCCTGGATTGTTCTAACTCGTTCCAGGCTTTGTGGGCGGCATTGGCGATCTCTGCCCGGGTCATGGGATGGGCGGCGTTTGAGTGGGGGCCGAACGCATTTAAAAACTCCCGCACTAGTGCAGCAGTCAGGATTGCTTCATTGGTAAACGCCAGGAAGGGATTCATAAATGTTACATGCTCAGACTCCAGCTCTTCCACATTATTTTTAATATTTTCCGCATAGGAAGTTACCATGGGGCAATTATAATGGTTGCCTGCTTCCTCTGTTTCGTTGCGCTCGTAAGGGATACAGGGATAAAAAATAAACTTAACATGTTTCTTAATCAGCCATGAGATATGGCCATGGGCAATCTTGGCCGGATAGCACTCGGATTCACTGGGGATAGATTCAATGCCCAGCTCGTAAATCTGGCGGCTTGACTGAGGAGAGAGGATGGTACGGAAGCCTAACTCCCGGAAAAATACTGCCCAGAAGGGATAATTCTCGTACATATTCAGCACCCTGGGAATCCCAACTTCCCCACGGGGAGCCTGATCAGCATCTAACGGCTCATAGTCAAACATTCGATGGTATTTGTAATCAAAAAGATTAGGAATCTCTTCCTTTGCTTTGTGCTGTCCAAGACCACGCTCACAGCGGTTCCCGGTAACAAACTGCCTTCCGCCATCAAACTGGTTAATGGTCAGGACGCAATGGTTTAAACAACCCTGGCAGCGGGTCATTACTGTGCGGTAAGTTAAGGCTGAAATTTTTTCCAGGGAAAGCATGGAGGTGGTTTTTGACCCGTCATATCGTTCCCTTGCAATCAGGGCAGCGCCAAAAGCTCCCATGATTCCGGCAATATCTGGCCGTATGGCCTGGCAGCCGGAGATAAGTTCAAAGCTTCTTAACACAGCATCGTTGTAAAAAGTGCCGCCCTGAACCACCACATGATGGCCCAAATCAGAGGGACTTGTAATTTTAATTACTTTAAACAACGCATTTTTAATAACGGAATAGGCTAAACCGGCTGAAATATCAGCTACAGAGGCTCCTTCCTTTTGCGCCTGCTTTACGTTGGAATTCATAAATACGGTACAGCGGGTTCCCAAATCTGTGGGGTTTTCGGCAAACAGCGCTTCCTTTGCAAAATCTTCCACCTGATAATTTAAAGATTTCGCAAACGTTTCGATAAAAGAACCGCAGCCGGAGGAACATGCCTCATTAAGCTGGACGCTGTCAACGGTTCCATCCTTGATGCGGATACACTTCATATCCTGGCCGCCAATATCCAGGATGCAATCGACTTCTGGTTCAAAAAAGGCGGCAGCATAGTAGTGGGAAATGGTTTCCACTTCTCCCTCATCCAGCATCAGGGCAGATTTTAGCAGTGCCTCCCCATATCCGGTGGAGCAGGACCAGGCAATATTTGCCGTGTCGGGAAGCTGGCTTTTGATTTCATGGATGGACCGTATAGCGGTTGCTAACGGGCTTCCGTTATTGTTGCTGTAAAAATGGTAAAGAAGTTTGCCATCTTCTCCTACCAGGGCGACTTTGGTGGTGGTGGAGCCAGCGTCGATTCCTAAGAAACAGTTTCCTTTATAAGAAGATAACTCGCTTTTTCCTACACAGTTGCTTTGGTGGCGGCGGCAAAACTCATCATAAGAAGCCTGGTTTTCAAACAAAGGCTCCATACGTTTGACTTCAAATTCCATCTTAATCCCATTGGTCAGCCGGTCTATCATATGATCGAGTGATATGGCGGTTTTTGTGGTATTGGCATTCATAGCGGCGCCACTAGCCGCAAATAAATGGGAATGTTCTGGCGCGATAATCTGCTTTCCTGTAAGATGCAGGGTGCGGATAAAAGCGTTTCGCAGTTCCGGCAGGAAGTGAAGAGGGCCTCCAAGGAATGCCACATTTCCACGGATTGGTTTACCGCAGGCCAGGCCGCTGATGGTTTGGTTTACCACTGCCTGAAAAATGGAGGCGGCTAAGTCCTCCTTTGTAGCCCCTTCATTGATTAAAGGCTGGATATCGGTTTTCGCAAACACTCCACAGCGGGCGGCAATGGGATAAATAGCCTGATAGTTTGCTGCGTACTGGTTTAAGCCGGCGGCATCCGTCTGCAAAAGGGAAGCCATTTGATCAATAAAGGAGCCGGTTCCGCCAGCGCAGATTCCATTCATCCGCTGATCGATTCCATTGGAAAAATAAATGATTTTCGCGTCCTCGCCGCCCAGCTCAATGGCCACGTCAGTGTGAGGCGCGTAATCCTGGAGGGCAGTGGCCACTGCTACAACCTCCTGGACAAAGTCCGTTTTTAAATGGCGTGACAAGCTAAGACCGCCAGAACCGGTGATAGAGGGAACCAGATCCAGAGGGCCAAGGGTTTCCTTTGCCTGTGTCAGAAGCTTTGCCAAAGTTTCCTGGATATTTGCATAATGCCGCTCATAACCGGAAAATAATATATGTAAGTCCGGGTTTAAAATAGCGATTTTTACTGTAGTGGAACCAATGTCGATTCCCAGTGTATTTGGTCTTCTCATATATGCGGGGAACCTTCCCCCTTACCTCCTTTGAATAAAAGCACAGTTCTTTTTGTAAGCTATAAATAATAGAAAGATCCCTTATTATGTAAAAAGAACGTGAAAAAGAGCCAAATGAAACGATTCTTAGTTTAACATAAAATTAGAAAGATTACAATTAGTAGGTACTGTTAAAAAATTGTAAAAATAGAAGGTTATTTGTTACTGTTTATACCATGGCGAACCACTTTGCTGATTCGTCAGCCAGTATCATGAAAAAGCCAAAGCCTGTGCCCCATCGCCGCGGGAGATTTCAAATGGGCATAGGCGGTTACGCTCACAGGGAACCTGTGAACAGCAATGGTTATTTTGCCAAAAAGGGAAAAGAAAGTCAATTCATTTGACAAACCAGAGTGCAGAATTTATAATAAGATAACACAGCGGATACGCCAAAATACACATCATTCTGGGAGAATGGGGGATGGGTTGATGATACAGATTTTTAAGACAGAAGATGGTGTCATTCATCAGACGGATGAAAGGCAAAACGGAGCCTGGATTGCGCTGACCAATCCTACTGCCACAGAGATTTTGGAGATATCAGATGCGTATCAAATTGACCCGGATCACCTGAGGGCGCCCATGGATGAAGAGGAACGTTCCCGTATTGAAGTGGAGGAGGATTACATCCTGATTTTGGTGGATATCCCGTCTACAGAAGAGCGGAGCGGGAAGGATCGGTATATCACCATCCCCTTAGGTATTGTAATGGCCAATGATGTGATCATTACAGTTTGCCTGGAGGAAACATCCATTCTTTCTGTTTTTATGGATGGCAGGGTGCGGGATTTCCACACCTTTATGAAAACACGATTTATCCTTCAGATTTTGTATAAAAACGCGTCTCTATACTTACAGTATCTGCGGGTAATCGATAAAAAGAGCGAAGTAATCGAGCAGAAGCTCCACCAGTCCCAGCGGAATCAGGAGCTGATTGAACTGCAGGAATTGGAAAAAAGCCTTTTGTATTTTACCACATCCCTCCGTTCCAATGAGGTGGTGTTAGAAAAGCTGATGAAAAGCGAACGGATTAAAAAATACCCAGAGGATACAGATCTATTGGAAGATGTTATTATTGAAAACAAACAGGCAATTGAGATGGCTAATATTTACAGCGGGGTGTTAGGCGGCACCATGGATCTGTTTGCGTCAGTGATTTCCAATAACCTGAATATTGTTATGAAATTTTTAGCTACCATTACCATTGTAATGTCCATCCCCACTATGGTAGCCAGTTTCTATGGGATGAATGTAACCTTGTCAGGAATGCCGTTTGCTACCCACCCCCATGGTTTTTCCATTGTACTGGGATTTGCCATTGTGCTTTCCCTGATTGTAACATGGATTTTTTTAAAAAAAGATTTGTTTTAAAGGATGCCTGAAGAAAAGGCCTGCACTTGCAATAGCCGGTGATAAATCAATGATGAAACAAAGAAGGATGATGCCATGAAATTTTTTGAACAGTTAGAACGGAAGCTGGGGCGTTATGCCATTAAGGGCCTGCCTCGGGTAATTGTGCTGCTTTATGGTCTGGGAATGGTGATTCATTTAATCAATCCCGGGTTTTACTATCTGTTTTTCAGCTTAGACGGGGGAGCAATCCTTCACGGGCAGATTTGGCGGATCATTACCTTTATGCTGTATCCGCCAGTTACCAGGGGCGGGGATCCCATTAGCTGGATTTTATTAAATATGCTGATTATCCCGACCTATTACTTCCTCAGTAATACGTTGGAAAGCATATGGGGGGCTTTTCGGTTTAATGTTTATTTTCTTTTGGGGATTATCGGCCATGTGGCGGGGACTGTATTTGCCTATTTGATTTGGGGCATCAGTATTCCCATGACTCCCAGTTATCTGAATTTTTCGCTATTTATCGCGGTAGCGCTGATGTTTCCTGAGGTACAGTTTTTTATTTTTGGCGTGCTTCCGGTGAAAGCCAAATATCTGGCCTTGGCAGAAACGGTAATCTATTTGTACGAGTTTATCAGAGGCCCTATGATTACCAAATTGGAGGTAGGCCTGTCCCTGATTAATGTTGTGCTTTTCTTTGCCATAACCAGAAATGTAAGGAAATTTTCACCAAAAGAAATCAAACGGAAAAAGGCATTTAAGACTCAGGTAAAGATGATGCCCGCAGGCCGTACCCGCCACCGCTGCGCGGTCTGCGGACGCACAGAAGAAGACGGGGCTCAGATGGAATTCCGTTACTGCTCAAAATGTGCCGGCAGCTATGAATACTGCCAGGCTCATTTATATACCCATCAGCATGTTGTAAACGATCCCCAAGATATTGGATCAGCGCGGCAAATGGATAGGGAAAAATAGCCTGATAAAGGATTGGGAGGATGAAAATGAATTTTAAAATGAAAAAGACGAAGATTATCTGTACCATGGGGCCGAATACCAGCGACCCGGAAATATTAAGGGGATTGGCAGAAAACGGAATGGATGTGGCACGCTTTAATTTTTCCCACGGAACCCATGGAGAACATAAAAGCCGTTTGGAACTTTTAAAGCAGATCCGCAAAGAGGTAGACCGTCCCATTGCTACACTGCTAGATACCAAGGGGCCGGAGATCCGCACCGGCCTGTTAAAGGATGAGAAGAAAGTTACCTTATCAGAAGGACAGGATTTTGTGCTTACTACCAGGGAAGTGGTAGGAGATGAGCATGTTTGCCATATTAATTATGAGGGACTCAATGAGGATGTAACGCCTGGAAACAGGATCTTAATTGATGATGGTTTAATTGAGCTTAAGGTAAAGGAAGTAAAGGATCAGGATATTTTGTGCACGGTAATTAATGGTGGTGAATTAGGGCAGCGCAAAGGCGTAAATGTGCCAAATGTAAAGATTAAGCTTCCGGCGTTGACCGAAAAAGATAAAGAAGATATCCGTTTTGGAATCCGGGAGGGCTTTGATTTTATCGCTGCGTCCTTTGTCCGTTCTGCTGATGCCATTAAGGAAATCCGCAGTATTTTGCAGGAAGAAGGGGTGTCCCTTCAGATTATTGCTAAAATTGAGAATGCGGAGGGAATTGAAAACCTGGATGAAATTATCCAGGCAGCCGATGGGATTATGGTGGCCAGAGGCGATATGGGTGTGGAAATCCCGGCAGAAAAGGTGCCATACCTTCAAAAGACCATTATCTCCAAATGCAATAAGGCCTGCAAGGTGGTGATTACCGCAACTCAAATGCTGGATTCTATGATCCGGAATCCGCGCCCAACCAGGGCAGAAGTAACCGATGTGGCCAATGCGGTTTATGATGGAACAGATGTGGTGATGCTTTCCGGCGAAACCGCTATGGGAAAATATCCCATTGAAGCCCTAAAGATGATGGCAACGATTGTAGAGGACAGCGAATCCCATTTGGACTATACTTCCTATCAGAACCGTCACGTTGCAGCAGTCAGTGAACATACGATTTCTAACGCAGTATGCTATTCCTCTGTAGCGACCGCCCACTCTCTCCACGCGAAGGTAATTGTGGCGCCCAGCATTTCCGGCTATACCACAAAGATGCTTTCTAAGTGGCGTCCGGGCTGTCAGATTATCGGGATGTCCCCTAGCATGTCGGCAGTACGCCAGATGATGATTTATTGGGGCGTTCGTCCAGTCTGGTCCAGAAGAGCTGAGTCAACCGATGAGCTGATTGAAAATTCCCTGAGGGAACTGCAAGATAAAGGGATTGTGGAGAAGGGGGATATTACGGTGATTACGGCTGGGGTAGTATCCTATGCCAGGAGAAATGAGCCAGCCACCCAAACCAATATTATGCGGGTAGTGCCCATCGAATAAAAGACAATTATTCAAAAGTACTGGACAAAGGCGTCCGTCATAGAGTACAATACCGAACGTGTATTGGCTTTATGATGGACGTTTTATGTTCTGCTTACGGATTTGACACGAAAAGACCTTGGAGAAAGAGAGGAAACCACTATGGACAAGAAACCATTTGTAACTTTGGAGCAAATCCAGGAGATTGTGAAAGAGTACCCAACCCCATTCCACCTGTATGATGAGAAAGGGATCCGGGAGAATGCCAGGAGGCTCCATCAGGCATTCTCCTGGAATAAAGGATATAAGGAGTATTTTGCGGTGAAAGCAACGCCTAACCCGTTTATCCTAAAGATTTTAAGGGAAGAGGGTTGCGGCACAGATTGTTCTTCCGCAACAGAGTTGATGATGTCGGAGGCATGTGGGTTTTCCGGAAAGGAAATCATGTTCTCTTCCAATGATACGCCATTAGAAGAATTTGCTTACGCCCAGAAGCTTGGCGCCATTATCAATCTGGATGATATCACCCATATTCAGGACCTGGAAGATACGCTGGGATATATTCCGGAAACCATTAGCTGCCGATATAATCCAGGCGGAGTGTACGAAATCAGCAACGGGATAATGGATAATCCGGGAGATGCCAAATATGGAATGACAAAAGATCAGATGGCAGAGGCTTTTCGGCTCCTGAAAGAAAAAGGAGCCAAGCATTTTGGAATCCATGCGTTTCTTGTCAGCAATACAGTAACCAATGACTATTACCCGGCTCTTGCGAAAACCCTGTTTGAGCTGGCTGTTATGCTGCAAAAGGAAACCGGGGCCAAGGTGGAGTTTATTAATCTGTCTGGCGGCGTGGGGATTCCGTATCGGCCTGATCAGGCGCCCAATGATATTATGGCAATCGGAGAAGGAGTGCGCAAGGTTTACGAGGAAATTCTGGTTCCGGCAGGAATGGGGGATGTGGCCTTGTATACAGAGTGTGGCCGCTTTATGCTAGGCCCCTATGGCTGCCTGGTAACAAAAGCGATCCATGAAAAGCACACATATAAGGAGTACATCGGAGTGGATGCCTGCGCGGTTAACCTGATGCGCCCGGCTATGTACGGCGCTTACCATCATATTACAGTAGCGGGAAAAGAAGGGTCTGCCTGTGACCACAAATATGACGTGGTAGGATCTCTCTGTGAGAATAATGATAAGTTTGCGGTAGACCGGATGTTACCGGAGATCCAGAAAGGAGATTATCTGGTGATCCATGACGCAGGGGCACACGGCTTTGCTATGGGCTATAATTATAATGGAAAGCTGAAATCGGCAGAGCTGCTTTTAAAGGAAGACAACTCCATCCAAATGATCCGGCGGGCCGAAACCGCCAGGGACTACTTTGCCACGTTCGACTTTTGCGATCTGTTGCGGCAATATTAATGTGGCAAGAGATTGGGGAAAACAAAAATTTCGCCGTTTCCTATAATTATATAATCGCATGAACCAAACCTGATAGAAATAGAAAAGACCCCGTGTGTGACGCCACGGGGTTTCTTTCTTGGATTTTCAAAAAGAATTTTTAAGGATTATTTGTGCATTTCTTATGCTCTTAGTATAGCATAGGGGAAACTGAAATGTTTGAATGTTCCATAAATAGATTATGAAGAAATTCTTAAGAATTGCTGCGCTGATTCACAAAGGAAACAGCGGTTACGCATAATCCTTAAGAATGCGTTTTAACTGATCCACAGTAAGCACTAAATTTACTCCAGCCGGATTGACTACAAATCCTTTGGAATCTTTAATTAAAAACTGGGGAAGCTGCTTTAAGGTCAGGTTTGACATCCGCATGCTCTTTGCCTTTGGGCCGGCATATTTGCGGAATTCGGAAAAATCAGAGTAAATCGGCTGAAAAATATCCCCGTCTTTACTTTTCATAAAAGGGATACGGATATTTTTCAGGTTTACCTTTTCCGGATCGGTGTTTTCCTCATCATTGACTGTTTCGATCCCCAGGATAAAATGCGCCTTTACCAGATTAGCAACCATTTCCTCTTCCAGCTCATGAAGCCGTGCCATGTTTTGCTTGATGGGACGGCGCAGCTCCTGGACGAAGTAAATCATGGTAAGGGTAAGCTGAGGGTTCATAATAGGGATTTTAGCAGAGCGGATCGTTTCCATATCAGGCTTTTTGACCAATTCATCCACAGCAAGGCCACAATCCCCGGCGTCGTCATGAAAGATAACCATATTCACATCCAGGGAATACAGGCTGGTTAAAAAGCCTGCTGCCTGGGGCTGGGGAATCTTTAACAATGCGGCAGGTATCTGCTGTTCATTTAATGTTTTGACAAATTCCTTACAAGAGGCTTCCGATGAAAAGACATAGATCTGGTCGTCAAAGGTTTCCTCGTCGCAGGCCACATACGGCATACGGGTAAGGGGAGAAAAAACCGTATAAAAACCATCCAGTTTCTGAAGTTTTTTAACTGCAAATTTGTTATCGATAGACATGTAATCTGTTTCCTTCCCTCTAGTTCTCTTCCAGTGCCTGGCGGAGGGCTTGAGCCATTTCTTCATACTCCTTGTCTGTTAAGAGTACTTTGCCAGGATTCATCTGGAAAATCCCTCCCCATTCATCGCCGCCCTCATACTTGGGGACAATATGAAAATGAAGATGATGGCCCGTATCGCCATAAGCGCCATAATTTACTTTATTTGGATGGAACACCTTATGGACAGCCTTTGCGACAGCGGCAACATCCGCAAAGAAATCATTGCGTTCCTCATCGGTTAATTCAATTAATTCGCTTACATGCTTATTATGCGCTAGGATCACACGTCCCTTTTTGCTTTGTTCTCTAAACACATATAAATATCCGGTTTTCATCTGACACACAGGATACGCAAACGTTGCAACCAATTCTCCCTGCATACAATATGCGCAATTTTGATCCTTCATGGTTAAATCTCCTTTCAATCAAGTGGGATTTCAGGTATAACCTGTCCCATTATTTCGCTTATACTCTATACTTTATCACGATATGAGGGTAAATTCAATGACAAAAATAGTCAGTTCCGAATATTCTAAAGCAAGGAAGTTTGCTTGAGGGAAGAAACGGCATGGACCAGGTAAAGCGGCAGATACACTGCCAAGACGCAAAAGGGTTGGGCTTCAGCGGCAAGGGAGTTGGGGTCGCGGTTTTAGATACAGGAGTGTACCTTCATCCGGATTTTAAAGATCGGGTAATCGGGTTTCGTGATATTGTCCGTGGGAGGATTACCCCGTATGATGATAATTCCCATGGAACCCATGTCTGCGGGATCATTGGCGGAAATGGAATGGCTTCTGGCGGCAGGTTTGAAGGAATGGCTCCAGGCTGCAATCTGATTGGGGTAAAGGTTTTGGATAAAAAAGGAAACGGGTTTGCCTCAGACGTACTGGCAGGACTTCGATGGGTAAGGGAAAACCGGGAGCGGTACGGAATCCGGATTGTAAACATATCAGTGGGCTCTTTTAATCGGAAGGTAATGGATGAGGATTCCGCGCTGGTCAGAGGAGTAGACGCAGCCTGGGATGATGGCCTGGTTATGGTAATTGCGGCAGGAAACCAGGGACCGGAAGAAATGACCATCACTACCCCAGGTATCAGCCGGAAGGTGATTACGGTGGGAAGCTCAGACGACCAAAAAGCTGTCACCGTCATGGGAAACCACATGGTAAACTATTCCGGACGGGGGCCTACGGCAGCCTGCGTCTGTAAACCTGACATTGTAGCGCCAGGCTCAAGAATTGTAAGCTGCGCCAACCAGTCAGGCCGATATCAGTTTAAAAGCGGCACCAGCATGAGCACGCCGCTGGTTTCAGGAGCCATTGCCCTCCTTCTGGAAAAATACCCTCATATGACCAATGTGGAGGTGAAATTGCGGATTCGGGAACGAGCTGTGGATTTGGGACTTCCCCACAACCAACAAGGATGGGGACTGCTGGATGTAGAGCGGCTTTTGGCAGACGCGGGCCGGGTTCCGGAAGCGGGAAGGGGGAGGCGGTGAAGCCGGAGAAAAGACAGGATGCAGATTATTATATAGAAGAATATGGCTGCGAAAAGGAAGCATCAGGGAAACCAAGATGCTTCCTTTTTCTTATTGTCACAGACTTCTTAAGTGAGGCAAGGCTAGCGGATGGAAATTTGACAATCCATATTCCCGGTGAATGCGATAAAGCTCCACTGGCAATATCAGGAGCGCCAAAAGGCCGCTGCACACATTACTGACTGCCATTACGATGCCGGCACTGGCGCTTCCAAGATCTGTAAACTGCTGGAGCGCCCATAATACCGGGATGCGGAAAACGAATACCCGGCAAAAATTCATAAACAGCGTGACTTTTGTCCTGCCAAATCCGTATAAAAGGCCCATGACTGCCGCATTGGCTCCTAAAGGAATTGCGCCCAGAGCCTCATAACGGAAGATAGTTGTGATCATGTTAGCGAAGTCCCCGTCGTCCCCCGCAAACAAGATAGAGAGTGGCCGGATCAATAAGAGAGAAAGGGCTGTCAATCCCGCGCTGAGTATCAGGTTCATCAGCAATGCCCACCAGAATGCTCCCACCGCGCGGCGGGGTTTTTTCCCGCCCAGGTTCTGGCTGATAACCGCTGAAACGCCTTCCTGAAACCCATTTTGAGGGTTGGTAGTCACTCCGCCAATGTTATTGGAGATCCCCAATGCGCCTACGGTAAGCGCGCCGTAGGCTGTGCTCATAGAATTCACTACCACTTTACCCAGAGAAAACGCAATTTTTTCAACAATCACCGGGAAAGATAAATTAAGCATAGGGGCGATAACCGTTTTCCGGAAAGAAACTGACTTAAAACAAAAACGGAATGCGCTGCCTTGCTGGTTTAAGTTAACTACTGCCGCAAGAAGAAGCAGACCCTGGGAAATAAGGGTTGCGGCAGAGATCATGTTCATGCCGCCGCCAAGGCCGTAGACAAACCATCCGGTTAACCCCAATTTAACCAGGATTATAACAAGGTTCAACCAAAATATCCGCCCGGAATTCCCGCGTGCCCGTTCAATTGCGATGTAAACATTGTTAAAAAAGGTTACCACCAGACCAAACAGCTCCAGGATAAAGTAGGTGCGGCCTTCCTTAATAAATTCCTCCGGGGTATTCATCAGCTTTAGAAAACCAGTTATGTTTGGGGCCAATATCAGCAGCAGGCCGCAGCCCAGCAGCGCGCATAGGGCAAACATTGTGCTGACTTGGCGCTTAACCAAATCAAAATCCCCGGCGCCGTAAGCTTCGCTTACCTTAATGCTGGCTCCTACTGCCAGACCTCCGCCAAGGGCGGAAAATGTCATATTGATCTGTGACAGGTACGCAACCGCTGATACGGCGGACGGGCTTATGTAAGCTGCCATTACAGAATCCAGTATCTTGAAAAGCTGATTTAAGCTTTGATAAAGGGCAAGGGGAAAGCTGACTGACAATACAACTTGCCAGACAGGGGCATTTAAAGAAAAGGCGCGGAACCGTTCTTCCTTTTTTGATATGACTGTATTCATGTGCGTGAACCTCATTTCTTTCGCTGTCGCTTGTTTTTTTGCAGCATGTTTCTATACGGCTGTTTTCTGCGTTAAAAACCGGTAGATGATTGGGCTTCAAGCTT
Source organism: uncultured Lachnospiraceae bacterium (assembly GCA_910589195.1). Lineage (GTDB taxonomy): Bacteria > Bacillota > Clostridia > Lachnospirales > Lachnospiraceae > Caccovicinus. The sequence goes on along the minus strand of CAJUTC010000035.1, from coordinate 9,301 downwards.
CCCTGTCGCTAATGACTTTTAATGGGTTTACGAAAAAGCTCTTTTATGATATAACAAAAAAGAACAGGAATATACGGATTTTTCATGAGAATTTTTAAAATATTACTGATTTTTTATGAAATTTTGAACTTAAAAGGAAAGGGGGATCCATAGGATGGAAGGAATCCTGAAAAACGACATGGATCGGTTTACCATTGATTGGCGCAGACGTGAGGAAGGGTTTGATATGGGCCAGTCCCATTATCACCCTTATTATGAGCTTTACTATCTTTGTTCTGGACAGTGCCGGATGTTTATTCAGGATACGATCTATTACGCGGAGCCGGGCGACATGTTTTTGATTCCTCCGTGCCAGCTCCACCGCGCGTTTTACAGTACTGCCGGAGGTGCAGGGCGATATAATATCTGTTTTATCCCTCAGTATATTTCGGCTTTTACAGAGAATCGCCCCAATGGATTAGCGGAGGTTTTTTCGTATCCCAAACTGTCAATCTTACCTGGCAGCTGGCCAGAATTAGAACGCCTTCTTAAGAGCATGGAACAGGAAATGATTCGGACGGATCCATATTCTGCTTTGGAGGCACAAAGCCTTTTGCTTCAGCTTCTGATCCTTATCTGGCGGTTACGGCGTCAGGAGAAGCCAGATAACATCCAACCCTTAGGGCAGCCGGACGCGGCGCTCCAGAAAGCCGCCCGGTATATTCAAAATTGTCATAGAGAAACGGTTACCCTTTTGTCTGCTGCCAGGATTGCCAATATGAGCCCTGCTTACTTTTCAAAAAAATTTAAGGAAGCGACAGGGTTTGGATTTAAGGAATATCTGACCCACGTCCGGATTCAGGACAGCGAAAACCTTCTTTTATCTACCAATCTGCCTGTAACAGAGATTGCCATAGCCTGCGGCTTTTCAGACGGGAATTATTTTGGGGACGCGTTTAAAAAAATAAAAGGGATTTCTCCAAATCAATTCCGGAAGCAGCGAAAAACCGAATAAACCTGACGAATTGACTATTTCATAAAACAATGATATATTTAAAAGCAGCAGCGCAAACACTGTGTTTACAGGCGTTTCTAAGAAGCAAGAAGCAGAAAGGAATTTGTGACGATGCTGTTCAGCTCATTGGTATTTATCTGGTATTTTCTTCCGGCAGTATTTTTGCTGTATTACCTTGTTCCGTGGAAGCAGGCCAAAAACCTGGTTTTATTGACGGCCAGCTTATTTTTTTATGCATGGGGGGAGCCCAAATATATTCTTTTGATGCTGCTGTCGATTGTACTGAATTATTTATTCGGTATAGGCTTAGACGCGCTCCGGGGAAGGAAAGCGAGAGGGATTCTCCTGATTCTCTGCCTTGGGGTGAACTTAGGCCTTTTAGGCTATTTTAAATACTTTAACTTTGGGGCAGAGCTGGTGAATTTCCTTTTGGGAAAGGAACAAATAGGTCTTAAGGAAATAAGCCTTCCAATTGGGATTTCTTTTTATACATTCCAGGCCCTGTCTTATGTGATCGATGTATACCGGGGTGATATATCTGTACAAAAAAAACCGCTATATCTGGCTTTGTATATATCCTTCTTTCCACAGTTGATTGCGGGGCCTATTGTAAAATATCATGACATTGAAGCACAGATTGCCAGCCGCTCCACCAATCTTACCATGCAGGCTTACGGGATCAAGCGTTTTTCCTACGGTCTGGGGAAAAAGGTGATTTTAGCCAATACGTTTGCCCAGGCGGCGGATCGGATCCTGGAGCTGCCCGGCGAGGAACTGGGGACAGCTATTACCTGGTTTGGGATTCTTGTGTATACGCTGCAGATTTATTTTGACTTTTCAGGTTATTCTGATATGGCAATTGGCCTTGGCAAAATGTTTGGGTTTGATTTTATGGAAAATTTTAATTATCCGTATCTTTCCGATTCCGTATCCGAATTTTGGCGCCGATGGCATATCTCTCTTTCTACCTGGTTTAAAGAATATTTATATATCCCTTTGGGAGGGAACCGGAAGGGAAAATGGCGTACCTGCATCAACTTGTTTCTCGTTTTTATGGCCACAGGTCTGTGGCATGGCGCCAGCGTATCCTTTGTGCTGTGGGGCATCTACTATGGCATTTTCCTGATTGCCGAGCGGCTGTTTTTAGGAAAATGGCTCCGGAATCATCCATGGAAATGGGTCAATCATATCTATACCATGGTGGTTGTAGTGTTTGGCTGGATGCTGTTCCGGGCAGAACATATGCGGTTTGCCAAACAGTGGCTGGTGAATATGCTGACCTGGAAAAAGGGAATCTACCCAATTCTTATGTACGCGGATGGCCGGCTGTTTTTTTTGATGGCTGTAGGGATTTTGCTATGTGGCCCCTTACAACATATGTTTCCTTCCTTAAAGAAGCGGCTGTACCGCCAAGAGGAAATAGATGTGTGGGATGTGGGAATTATGGCCGGAATTGTATTCTATGCTACCATGCTTTTAGTCAGCAATACTTACAATCCATTTATTTATTTCAGGTTTTAATGTGCGCTTGAAGATTCGGATTTGATATCCGGGATGTTATGGGGCGCTTAGATGTTTGCTTTAGTGAAATCAGCCGGTTTATGGGCATAGAGGCCGGGAAAGGATGACAAGGATGAGGATAAACATGAAAGGGTGGATGTTTGGATGCTTTTGGGCGCTTTTAGTGGTTCCAAATGTAATCTGGCCTTTGGTTTCCCCGTTTATGGAGGAAGAGAATACAGAAAACCGTGTCCTGGCAGAGTTTCCGGAAATCAGTAGGGAAAATTTTCAGGAGTATCCAGAGGCAATTGAAGAATATATCAATGATCATGCGGCGTTCCGCAGCCAGTTCCTTAGCTTAAACGCGGGTATCAACCTAAGTCTTTTTTGTTCGGTAGATAATACATCCGTAATTCGGGGAAAGGACGGCTGGTATTTTTTCGACAACGGCATCAGCGTCCAGGACTATCGTGGCCAGAATTTGTATTCGGAAACGGAATTGGTGGAAATCGTGTCAAAAGTGCTGGAAACGGATGAATATTTTGAAAATCTGGGAATTGAGTTTGCTATTATCCTGGCACCGAATAAAGAAGAAATTTATGGTGAATATATGCCAACCTGGTACACCAGGCTTTCAGACGTGACCCGGTATGATCAGCTTGCGGGAAGCTTAAGAGAGCTGACAGATGTTCCGATCATTGCTCCAAAGCAGTATTTTTTGGAAAACCGGGACAGGCTGTGGTATTTTAAAACGGATACCCACTGGAATGAAGCGGGGGGCTTTGTGGCAGGGCAGATGCTGATTGAAGCGCTGGGAGGAACTCCGGTATCAGTAGATGATGTGGTGATCCCGTATGATTACCGGGGGCCCGGTGATCTGGCTTTGCTGTTCCATATGCCGGAAGCATTTTTGGAGGATTATTTCTGCATCGTCCATGGCTACTATGATGAGGTTGAAGTAGAACTGGAACGCCCCTTTGGAAATGAGATGCTAGTGCGCGCCCGGGCTCCGGAGGCTCCTGACGAAAGGAATATTGCTTTTTACCGGGATTCCTTTGCTTCAGTTATGGTAGATAAGCTGTCACGGTATTTTAAAGAAGTGGATTATTACCACTGGCAGGCGTTTCAACCAGAATATATAGAGGAAAAATTGCCAGATGTGCTGGTATATGAAGTGGTGGAACGGGATTTTGTCCGCTTATTGGAGGATATGGATAAGATGATGGAAGTGGGGCGCTGAATACGGAACATGTTTGGAACAGAAGACCAGCGCCAAAAGAGCAGTAGTGATAAAACGGAAATAATGAAAATAGACAAAAAATGTAAGAAATTCTGTCTTGCCTTTTTTAGATTCCCATATTATACTGTACAAGTTAAAGAAATGTTAAAAAGCCGGGGAATGAAGAAAGCTGACCGGATGGTTTCAGGAAGTGAGGTAAACTATGAATCTGTATCATATGATTAACTGGTTTTTTATGTTCAGCTTTATTGGATACTTGCTGGAATGTATTGTGCTTACCTATGAATATAAAACACCAGTGATAAACCGGGGGTTTGTCCATGGACCTTTTTGCATTATCTATGGCTTCGGGGCGCTGGGGGCATGCTTGTTATTAGAACCCATCGCATCCCATCCCATTAAGCTCTATTTTGCAACTTCCTTTATGGCAACAGTGATGGAGTTAGTAACCGCTCATTTGATGATTCGTTTTTTTGGATCCTTCTGGTGGGATTACAGCCATAAGCTTTTGAATTATAAAGGCATTATTTGCTTGCAGAGCAGTGTTGCATGGGGATTTTTGGGGATTTTCTTTTTCCGCTTCCTGAACGGATTCGTCCATCGCACAGTAAGCCGTATACCAGGCAATTATGAAAAATGGACGGCTCTTTTGCTGCTTGGAATGTATCTGTGTGATTTTGCATACAGTACTTATACACAGATATACAAAGACGATAATGACGACGGCCCCATGATTGGGCGCCTGAAGGTAAATTAGGCTTAACTTGCCCTAAATAGAGTGATTAGAGCAATTTCCCAAGGTGGCAAATGTATTGCCCTTTCTTATCTTAATCGGATAAACAGCGGGAGTTATAAGGAAAATTCGGTAGGAGCAGACTTGATCATGAAACAGCGTTTAATTCTGGCATCAGCTTCCCCCAGGAGAAGCCAGTTGATGCGTCAAATCGGCTTAAAGCCGGAGATTATGCCCAGTATGGCAGAAGAAGTGATAGAAGGACAGGATCCAAAATCCATTGTTATGGCGCTTTCCAAGCAGAAAGCAGAGGATATTGCAGGAAAATACAAAGAAGGTGCCGTGGTAATCGGCGCGGATACGGTCGTTTCCATAGATGGAATGATTTTAGGCAAACCTGGGAACCACTGGGAGGCGGCAGAAATGATTGAACGGCTCCAGGGCAAGGTGCACCAGGTTTATACAGGCGTTACCATTGTCCTGAATGGAGGAGCGAACAAGCAGGTTACGTTTGCGGAGCAGACAGACGTTTCCGTTTACCCCATGAGTGAGCAGGAGATTTACCGCTATGTGGAAAGCGGGGAACCTATGGACAAGGCCGGCGCTTACGGCATTCAGGGAAAATTTGCCGCATATATCCGGGAAATCCATGGCGATTATAATAATGTAGTAGGTCTGCCTACTGGCAGGTTATATCAGGAGCTGAAAGCATTAGGGGTTGTGGAGGAAGAACATGATTAAGTTAATTGCGTCTGATATCGACGGTACTCTGGTGCAGGATGGGGATAATACCCTGAATCCAGAATTTTATGATGAGATTTTGCGCCTGCGGGCAAAGGGGATCCAGTTTGCGGTGGCAACAGGACGCCAGTGGCACAGCATTGAGCAAGTGTTTGATCCCATCAAGGAAAAGATTTTTTATATTTCGGATAACGGAGCTTATGTAGGCTGTTATGGAAGAAATTTGTTTTTAACGACCATCGACCGTTCAACGATTTTGGAAATGATCAAGGAGGTTCGGTCTTACGAAGGACTGGATCTGATGTTAAGCGGGCCGGATGTGGTATATCTGGAAACCAAAAATCAGGAGTTTGTGGATTGGCTGGTGGACAGCTATCGGTTCCAGGTGAAACAGGTGCCGGATCTGATGAAAGTGGAAGATCAGTTTATTAAAATCTCGATTTATAGAAAGCATCGGGTAGAGGAGAATACAGTAACAATTCGAAAGGCTTATCAGGATAAGCTGAAAATTACCATTTCCGGCGATATGTGGGTAGACTGTATGGCAAAAGGTGTCAGCAAAGGGGCGGCAATCCAGCAGATTCAGGAAAGTCTGGGGATTTTGCCAGAGGAAACTATGGCCTTTGGTGATCAGTTGAATGATATGGAAATGTTAGAGCGATCTTATTATAGCTACGCCATAGGAAATGCCAGGCCTGAGGTAAAGAAAGCAGCCAGGTTTCAGGCGGATACCAATATTAATTACGGTGTGTTAAAGGTTTTAAAATTACTTTGAAAGTCCGCCGCCAATTAGGCGGTATGAATTCAGGGAGGCCAAGTGCGCCCGCCAGACTTTTATTTATGGTGGTGCGACTGCTTGCGGGCGCATGGGGGGTTTACTGTTAAAGCCTGGTGTGTTGGTCTTTGGCTGCCGGAAAATAGGGGTTGCGCCTTCATGCTGCCTATTGTTTTTGAATTGGATGTAAGGTGAAGTTAGGAGTTGTCAATATGGCAATGGATTGGGAGAGCAGGAGGAAAAGTGTTTCTCTAATTAGGGTATCAGCCTTTTTTGCTGTGATGATGGCAGTTCTTACCGGATGCGGAAAAGGAACTGCTGCAGTAATGGAAACAAATGAACCGTTGGCATTGGAACGGTCGGAGCTGATGCTGATCGTGGCAACGGAGCGGAACCGATATGAACAGATTTATACGGACCAGATTTGGAGTGCCCAGGTATCCGGAAATGGGACTACTTTCCAGGAGTATCTGCTGGATCAGATTAAGCTGTTTTCTAATGATCTTTTGGTAATTGGGGCAATGGCTGAACATTATGGGATTTCATTAGATAACAGTGAAAAAGAGCAGCTAAGACGATTATCTCAGGATTATTACAGTCAGCTTTCCGCAGGTGATAAGGCATACACTGGGGCTGATGAAGAAGATGTACAGAATTTATACCAAAGCTATTGCCTGGCAAGTAAGACGGTTACAGAACTGACGAAAGATGCAGATTTGGAGATCAGCGATAACGAAGCTAAAGTAATCGAAATTTGCCAGATTGTGTTAAATGATCCGGAGGAGGCCCGGGAACTGGCCGTGAAAGCCTCCCAGGAGGGAGTGGATTTCGCAGCACTTGCAAGGACTCATAGCTGTGAAGAAGAAACACGGAAAAAACTTGGCAGAGGAGAAGGGGAACCTGCCCTGGAGGAAGCGGCGTTTTCTCTGGAAACCGGGGAAATCAGCCCGGTTGTTGAAGCGGGAGGACGCTTTTATATTATAAAATGCCTGAATGATTATGATTCGGAGGCAACTGGAAAGAGAAAGGAAGAGCTTTCCCTGTTAAGAAAGGACAAGGCCTTCCGCAAGATATACGATCAGTTTCTGGAGGATTATCCTATCACGATATCAGATGATATGTGGCAGGATATCCAATGCGAAACCACAGAAGATACCGCTACTACAAACTTTTTTGAACTATATCAGGAATACTTCCCGGGATAAGGCCGGGAAGTTTTTTGCCATATAAGGGAGGCCTTTGGACATCCAATATGGCAAAAAGCCCTCCGGATTTCCTAATTGAAAAACCAGCGAAACCCCTATGCTCCAAAGAATGCGGCGGTTAAATTTTCCAGTGCTATTTGATCCTGGATATGGCTTAATTCCCGGGAAGAATGCATGGCAAGAATGGGAACACCGGCATCTACGGCAGGCATATTCAGCATGGCAGAGGCGATAGTTCCTAAGGTAGAGCCTCCCCGGATATCGGAGCGGTTGGAAAACTTACGGTAAGGGATATTTTTTGCTTTGCACAGACCTTCTATTACACTGGCATATGCTGCGTCTGTGGCATAGGATTGGCTGGAGGAAAGTTTCAGACACAATCCGTCGCCCATAATAACTTGGTTTTTAATATCGCATTTTTCCGGATGGTTGGGATGCATGGCATGCGCAACGTCCAGCGACAGCAAAAGACCTGTTACCAGGCTGTCTAACAGGATTTCACGGTTAAGGCCCAGGGAAAGGAATATTTTTTCTAATATTCGTTCCAGCAGCATAGATCGGGCTCCCTGCTTAGTAGTACTTCCGATTTCTTCATTGTCATAAAGAGCAATTCCATGGATTCCTTTTTGGCATGTTCCTTCCAGCAGCCCGGTGATACAGGCCTGGACAGAGGTAACATTATCCAGGCGGGGAGAAGACAGGAATTCACCGTTTAACCCCAGCGCAAGAGGCGGTTCCGGGTTATAAAAATAAATTTCATAATCCAGAATATCTTGTGGATCGCGGTTTATTTGGCTGGCAAGAAATTCCAGGAAAAAACGGTTTTTAGCAGAGGAGGAATCAGAAGCCTTGCCTTGCCAAATGCCTGCTAAAGGAAGCATATCAATTTGAGGATTTAGGGAGGCTTTGTCATTAACATCCCGGTTCATGTGAATTGCCAGATTGGGGATAGTAAAAACAGGCTGCTTGTGGTGAAATAGTAAAACTTCCGGCGAAAAAGGATCCTGACTGGCAACACAGACTTTTCCGGCGACCGAAAGAGGGCGATCCATCCAAGTGCTTAAAATCGGGCTTCCATAGACTTCTATATTCAGCTTTCCATAGGAGCCTGTCATTACTTCAGGCGAAGGCTTTACTTTCAGACAGGGCCAGTCTGTATGTGCAGCAGCCAGCCGGATTGGGACCCTACCAGTAACCAACTGGCCGGGAACCATATCTTCCCCCAGGGAAAATGCGAAAAGGGTTGAATCAAAGGCATTTACTAAGTAATGTCCATTGGCCTCCAGCTTCCAGGCAGCCCCAAGGGAAAGAGGGAGATATCCGGCGTCCTTAAGCTGGCGCTGTGCTTCCTGGATACAGTGGTAAGGGGAAACGGACGCTTCTAATGTACGGCAAAGCCGGTTTAATGTAAGTTGATGATTGGTGATTGGCATAATTGTCCTCCATGATGTAAATTTTGGCGGAAGCTAATGTAGGGTCTACATTAGACAACCCCATGTCTGACATTATCATAACATAAATTTGCGTGATTGAAAACCGTGAGGGTGGAGAACGGTTGGATCTGGTCGTGTGGCTACGATCTTGAATAATTGAAAATCCATTGAATTTATGGGACTTTCTGAAGCTTTTCGGAAGGTTCTTTTATCGATATTTGGCGGAATTGGTAAGTCGTGATAACAGAATAATAACAAGAATTCGCTAATTTATGAAGAAACGAGCTGTAGCACAATGATTATCAGACTCTAGCTGATAAATATTGAATCATATATGATAACTGATCATTTACTTTGTGTACTAATTCCTTGAAGAACCGAATTTGAACCATTCCCTATTTCTTTCAATATATTCTTTCCATACAGCTTCCTGGTTATTTTGATGTGTGTTTTCATATTTTTCAGTATATTCGTCAAGGAGTGCTTTTAGATGCTCCATGAGGGGCGCATCAGCAGGAAGCTTGCCTCTGCGGACGCGGCATATAGTCTGCTATAAGATTTTGTAAATTCTGCATGTATCGGGTGTTTAATTCTTGTTACAACATTCAATTATGGAAATGATGCATATGCATTTGCAAAGGGAAAAACTTTAACGTTAATGAATGGGGCAAATCTGTTAT
>CAJUTC010000034.1 GCA_910589195.1 uncultured Lachnospiraceae bacterium | reverse complement strand
ATGCAGAAGATGGGAGTCGAACCCACAAGGTATTACTACCACACGGACCTGAACCGTGCGCGTCTGCCAATTCCGCCACTTCTGCATGTCTTACCTACGTAAGCAACGTAAATAATTATAATGATTAGAGGTGAATTTGTCAATAGTTTTTGTGAAAAAATTAAGTTTTAGAAAAATACATAAAAATTCAAATTTTCTATTGCATTATTGAAAATCATATGTTATACTGTTTATCGGTTTGCGGGGTTGCCGGAATTGGCAGACGGGCTAGACTAAGGATCTAGTGGTTGTATGACTGTGTGGGTTCAAGTCCCATACCCCGCACGACAGGAAAGCCTTTCCTTTACAATATTCCTTCAAGAGGAAGTTTGCAAAGAGAAGGCTTTTTGTTTTACGCAGATAATGATACCGATTATATCTGCTGTTAGCATCTGAGGTGTGTTGGATATGCGTTTTCGCCATCCGCACGCTTCAAACGTACCCTAGAACGATACATAAGGAGTGAATCAGTTATGGAAAAATCAAACGTTTACTTTACAGACTTCCGTACCGTTGCATTTGGCGACAGCCTTCCCACTAAACTGAAAAAGCTGATCCGAAAGGCTGGCTTGGGTCAGATTAATATGGAAGGGAAATTTGTAGCGATCAAGATGCATTTCGGAGAGCTTGGCAATATCAGCTATCTTCGGCCTAATTATGCGAAAGCGGTAGCTGATGTGGTGAAAGAGCTGGGCGGCAGGCCATTTTTAACGGACTGCAATACTATGTATCCTGGCAGCCGCAAAAATGCGCTGGAACATTTGGAATGCGCCTGGGAAAACGGCTTTACCCCTCTTACTGTAGGATGTCCGGTAATTATTGGGGACGGCTTAAAGGGAACAGATGATATTGGTGTTCCGGTAATTGGAGGCCAATATGTACAGGAAGCCCGGATTGGGAGGGCCGTGATGGATGCCGATGTTTTTATCAGCTTAACCCATTTTAAGGGCCATGAAATGACCGGGTTTGGAGGGGCGATTAAAAATATTGGAATGGGATGTGGTTCCAGGGCAGGGAAAACCGATCAACATAGAAATGGAACCCCCTATATTGAAGAAGGACAGTGCCGGGGCTGTAAGCGGTGCCTGAGAGAATGCGCCAACAATGGTTTGGTGTTTGATGAAGCAACAAAAAAGATGCGGGTTAATCCGGAAAGCTGCGTAGGCTGTGGCCGCTGCTTAGGAGCATGCAATTTTGATGCGATTGAATTTCGTGACAGCAATGCAAATGAGGTTCTAAACTGCAAAATGGCAGAATACACGAAAGCGGTTGTAGACGGACGGCCTCATTTCCATATTTCTCTGATTGTGGATGTGTCGCCAAACTGTGACTGCCATGGGGAAAATGATGCCCCAATCCTTCCAAATATTGGCATGTTCGCTTCCTTTGATCCCCTTGCGTTAGATCAGGCATGTGTGGATGCCTGTCTTGCGGCAAAACCTATGCCAAACAGTCAGTTATCCGATCATATGGCAGATCCCAAATTTGTGGATCATCATGATCATTTTAAAAATTCGACTCCGGAATCGGAATGGAAAACCTGTTTAGATCATGCACAGAAGATCGGTCTGGGAAACCGAGAGTATGAGTTAATTCGGATGTAATTGTAAAAAATAGCCATAAATTTATCGCTTCTTGTGAAATTTTTAATAAAGATTGACAACAGATTTTTGGAAGTATATACTAATAAGGACAGCTATTGTTAATATTTTATAGGAGGTAGTTGAGTATGGTTAAGTGGAAACAGCGCCTGGCCAGTGCCCTGATTGTTGCGATGACAGTGGGCATGTTCCCGGCGCATGCAGCCGCCCGTCATGAATGGGTTTTGGAAGAAGGAGGGTGGCGGTGTCAGAGAGAAGGCCAATGGCTAAGCGATGAAATTGTAACAGAAACCCGTAACGGCGTGGAGCACAATTACTATTTAAAAGAAGATACTTACATGGCCGTCAATGAGCTGATTCCCATTATAAACGATAAGGGCAAACAGAAAGTTGGCTTTGCAATGCCGGACGGCGAGCTGGCAAAGCGCCAATGGCTGATTTTGGACGGTGATATGGATCCTGCATCAGCAATGTCCGGAAAGCCTTCAGGACTTACTCTTGCCCAGAACTTTAACTCTGGGAACAATAGTAATTGGTATTACTTTAACAATAAAATGGAAATGCTCAGGGACTGCTTAGGGGAGGAAGTGCAGGAAATCCAGGGGAAGTGGTATCGGTTTGACGGCTCTGGAAAGATGCTTCTGGCTCAGTTTGATTCTTACGATACAAAGAGCGGAAGAATTAAGCAGTATCATGATAATGGAGGCGCAAGAGTAGAGAATAAGTGGCTTTATACTTATGATAAAGATAATCCTGTAGGATGGTATAAATTCGACAGCAACGGAAATTGCCAGATGGCGACGAGTTCAGACGCCTATACCTTTGACGGCTATACGGTTAACCGTGAAGGACAGTTGATATCGGATACCCATCCGTGTCCTACTGTAGAAGGCCTTGCTGTGAAAGGAAGTGCTGAAAGGACGGTTAAAGTCGGAGAAAGCATTACCCTTACCTTTGAAGCAGAGCTTGCTACCAGCAGTGATGTGAAATACAAAAATAGTGGCCTGACTAAAAATCATGATTTCTGGAGTGAAACGAAGATTGAAAATCCCAGTATACATGAGAGGGCAGTTAAGGCAGTTCCCAAGGGGCCAAGCGATAATGAGTCGAAAGAATGTACGATTACATTTACTTCCGAAGTTCCTGGAATGGTAACTGTGGTTATGCATATCGATAAGGGAGAACATGGGGTACAGTCAGAAGAAATTACCATTAATGTGACTGCAGAATCGGCGGATTCCAAAAAGGATGCCATTGGTTCCATTTTGGATTCGATTTCCAAGCCTGATTCAATAGCGGACGTAAATGCAGTAAAAGATTCTCTGATCCAAGTATATGGGAAGGATTCCGGCTCCAGTACTCCAGAAGAAGTAAAAGAGATCAAGAAAACCTGGGTGGAACAGGCGGATAATGTTGCTATTTTAGAACAAAAATATGCTATGGCCAACCTGATTGAAACGGATCACAATTTTGAAGGGGCCCAGGATGTTCTGGATGTAAATGAAATCAGCGTAGTAGGCGCGTGCCTGAACGCAAATGAGAAGAATTCAAAGGTTTCCCTTGTAATTGGGAAGACAGAAGAGAATGTCAGCGAAAATATTAACCTGGAATTAACCAATGAGGAAGGCCAGGCGCTTACCATTACCGGACGGGTTGATCTGGATATTAGTTTTTATGTAAATGACACCGAAAAGAAAGATTTGGATCTTCCGGTTATTATCACAGTTCCGGTTCCGGCAGGACTGTCCACCAATGGCCTGCGGTTATTCCATACCACAGACGATGGTAAGAGTGAAGAGATTGATATCACAGTAAAAGACGGTAAAATTACCTTTGCGGCAGATCAGTTCAGCGTATACTCGTTTGTAAATGTAAAAGTAGAGGAAACCCCAACAGAACCTACCAGACCGAATTATCCTGGATCATCTGGTTCCGGATCTGGCGGAGGCCGTAGTTCTTCCAATACTTCTTCCATTACATACGATCCAAAGAAAGGTCAGGTTGACTCAGTAAAAGGTATTATTACCGGAAGCGGAAGCGGTTATTCATCCTGGGTTTCCGAAACAGCCGCAGACGGACAGACGGTTTTGTGGAAACTGAAATACGCGGACGGCACTTACGCGCAAGGCGCAATTCTGACCCGTGAGGATGGTTCCACCTATGAACAGCCGATTTGGGAGAAAGTAAACGGAGCTTGGTATGCCTTTGGAGCTGACGGCTATGCCAAGAGCGGAATGGTTTTTGACGAAGCATTAGGCGGATATTTCTATATTGATATCAATACAGGAATGAAAACTGGATGGACTCAGATTGATGGAAATTGGTACTACTTTAATCCGGTTTCTAACGGAAAAATGGGAATCATGGCAGTTGATACAACGATTGATGGATACTATGTAGGGAACGACGGCATTTGGAATGGCGTTAACCCATAAATACAAAAGTAGGAATGAAACCATTCCATTTATAAAACCTGCCCCACAGATGACAGAATCATCAAAGTGGGGCAGGTTTTTATATTGTCATACAGGAAAGCCTTTTGAATTTCTTATATGTCAAAAGGCTCTTCAGGCAGGATTCTTTTTCCCGCTGCATCCATTGAAGATCTTACAGAAATCCTCTTATTTTTTCTGTTCCTGAATCCATCCCTCAAGCCTTTCCCGTATTACAGGAAATGGAGCTGGCCCAATGTCTAAAAGGAACTGGTGAAAATCTTTTAATTGGAAATTCTTTTTTAATGCCTGTTCTGCTTTCCTGCGCATATCAGAAAATTCCAGATACCCCACATAGTATTCCAGGTAATTTGTGGGGTTATCAACCATAGCCTGATATAACGCGGCAGCAAACTGTTGATCCGGATCATTGTAATACTGATTTATATACTGGGAAATTTCTGGAATTTTCCATCCTTCATAATTCACCATAATATCAATATACGCATGAACGCCTAAGTTAATGGCAGAATCGGTTGCCAAAAGTTTGGCCATGGAAGAACTCATATTGGGATCCATGTGGTAGGATTCGTATTCCACATACGTAGCCCAGCCTTCGCTGTAGGAACTAAAAGAAAGCACATGGCGGAATGGAGCCGGGTTTTTTTCTACGAAATAAGCCGACTGGTATAAATGTCCCGGATATCCTTCATGAGCCAGGGTAGAAAATAACTGTTCCGTTCCGGCAGTACTGCCCTGATTGATATAAATTGGATTAATACCAGGGCGATCCATAGGGGGAGTCAGGTAAAAAGCAGGGCTTAATACAGGTTCTAAGGCTTTTGGAACGTAATGGAGGGAATAATCCTGGCAGATAGGTTCCGGATATTCCTGACGGATTGCTTCCTGAAGATAGGAAAGGATTTCAATGGGATCCGTAAGGGCAAAGGAAGCCTGATCCAATTGATCAATTAATTGAGGCTCCGTTTTCAAAATGCCGGCTAATGCGGTAATATCATCTTCAATCCGCTTCTCTATGGTTTTTTCCAGTGTATCCACACTGCTGCAGGATGTGGCAGTAGAAGCGTATACCAGGTAACGATAATAATCCTTTCCCTTGGGATAGTAGCATAGGCCGCCCTCGATTTTTCCGGTTCCTTTTAACTGTTCTAAGCCATTCATTAAATGTTCATAGGCAGGAATAAAAGCTTCGGAAACGTATTGATTATGCCGGCTGATGTAAGACGTTTTTTCTTCTTGGGATAACGTGCCCAATCCATCCAGCTTTTCCGAAAACGTACTGGTTAGAATACAGCTTTCCCCGGTTTCCAGATAAGGTCTGCAGGATTCTAAAATCCGGTCAATGGCATCGTCTGTTGCCCCAAGCCCCTGGGCAGCTTGCTCTTGCTGAAAAGCAAGCAGCTGGCCAAAATAGCTGTCCAGGCCAGATAGAAGCAAAAAGTAGTCTTCGATATCCTGGGGTGTGTAAAAAGCGTATTCTGCTAACAGCACAGGAAGCTGTGCCTGGATTCCAATGGTAGGCGCAAAGGGACGCACATACTGCTCCAAACCATCAGCCATACATTCAGTTTCCAGGTAGGACAGCAGGATATCATAGCTTAGCTGGCGATCCTGGCTTAAGCTGTTTTTCGGAATTGCTTTTAAAGTATTCAGCATTTCCTTGTCAGAAGCCATTTCTTCCTGCAAGGAGGCCAGGGAGAAATCACCATATAAGCTTTCCGGACGCTCAAGCTTAAGCGTTTCCGGATTGGTAACAGTATAATGCAGATCAAGAAGGGAATTGGTAACGGTTTCCCGGAATATCTGATCCGTTAATTCATCAAACTGTTTTTCATAGGCCAGTGATTCTTCCGTTTGAACAGAAGAGGAACCATTGTTCTCCTCTGAAGAAAGAAAAGAAAGGTTCTCCTGAATCTGGCGTGTCACAGATTGGGGAAGATTTGCGATGTTTTCGATTCCACTGGTGTTTGAGTGAGAACCGCATCCAATAATCAGAAATCCGACAGCCAGTACTGTGGAGAAAAGATAAGCCGCTGACTTTCGGAAAGTAAGCGGCTTATGGTTTTTATCATTTTTTTTCATATGATAGCCCTCCAAATATCCGTTTCGTGGTTCCAAAGCCTGCGGCCAGGTGTTCTATGTTTGGGACACAGGACGCTTAAATAGAAAGGCTTTGGAATCCACCTTTAGTATAAAGCATATTCAGAAGAAACACAAGTTAGTCATTGGGATGATAATCCATAGGAATTCTTAAATTGTTTTGCTGGTTAGTGGTACAGACCACTGGCTTTGATTATAATACTGACACGTTTATAAATTAATGTAGTAACCAGGCCGACCAGCACCCCTTTTAACAGGTTGAATGGCGCGACCGCAAGAAGTACAAATGCCATTAAGCTGTTGATATGTGGATTAACCGCTGTTCCCATGGCAACCAGGTTGTCAATGGGCATATGGAAGGCTTTTGCGTAAGCAGGCAACATGATATAAGTATTGGTAACGCAGGCAATGATTACCATGGTGAGGATCCCGGCAGCCATTCCAAAGATAGCGGATTTCCGGCTTTTGCTCCGCTGATAGATCAAGGCAGCAGGGATAGACAGGGAACACGCCTGAACCCAGTTGGAAAATTCACCTACGCCTGCGGTTTGCGTTCCA
The DNA here is from genome assembly GCA_910589195.1 of uncultured Lachnospiraceae bacterium. Lineage (GTDB taxonomy): Bacteria > Bacillota > Clostridia > Lachnospirales > Lachnospiraceae > Caccovicinus. The sequence goes on along the minus strand of CAJUTC010000034.1, from coordinate 34,295 downwards.
CGGAGTACAAGAGAAATCAGGATTTTTAAAGCGGCAATTACCCCTCCGGCTACGGGCCCCATGGCAAAGGAGCCAATTAATACTGGGACATCGCAAAAGTCCAGCTTATAAAAAGGCGGCGCAAACGGCACAGGCATCTGGATATACATCAGAAGGCCGGAAAGGGCGCCAAACATAGCCATCAACACGATGTTTTTTGTTGTCATTAATTTGTGTTCTTGTTTTGCTGCAAGTTCCATTTGTTTCCTCCTTGTTGCGGAGCGTTTTTGTATGATTGGACCATGTTTCAATTAATGTTCCAAAAATAAAAAATGCCCCGGAAATTCCAGGGCATACAGGATACAAATCAAATAAAACATCGATCTTCTCTCATCCAGACTATACTGTCGGTTTCGGAATTTCACCGAATCAACTGCTTTTGCAGGTCGCGGACTATACCGCCGGTAGGGAATTTCACCCTGCCCCGAAGAATATGTGTTTTTGTTTACTGTGTTTTATTATAAAAGGGAAGCTTCGGTTTGTCAAGATTTCATTTTCATATCCACTGGTAAAGTAGAGGAAAATGGTATATAATACTAAACATATCTGAGCAAACAGTATCAGATAAATGAAGACCAAAAGCGGATAAAACCAGGAGGGATATATGCTTACATTAGAGAATCTGTCCTTTGATGTGCCGGATGCCAAAGGCGAGAAAGGGATTATAAAACAGTTAAGCCTTACCATTGAAGAAGGAAAATTTGTGGTTATTACAGGGCCAAACGGGGGAGGAAAGTCTACCCTGGCAAAATTGATTGCCGGGATTGAAAAACCTACAGAAGGCCGGATTTATTTTGACGGGGAGGATATTACAGACAAAAGCGTTACGGATCGTGCCAATGCGGGAATCAGCTATGCGTTTCAGCAGCCAGTCCGTTTTAAAGGAATCCAGGTGCTGGATCTTCTCCGGCTTGCGGCGAAAACAAAATTATCAACAGCCGATGCTTGTAAATATTTGTCAGAAGTAGGGTTATGCGCGAAAGATTACATTAATCGTGAGGTGAACGCCAGCCTTTCCGGCGGAGAATTAAAGCGGATTGAGATAGCCACCGTGTTAGCACGAAGCTCCAGGCTTTCTGTGTTTGATGAACCGGAAGCGGGGATTGATCTATGGAGTTTTCAAAATTTGATCCATGTTTTTGAGCGGATGCGGCAGATTACCAATGGCTCTATTTTGATTATTTCCCATCAGGAACGGATTTTAGATATTGCCGATGAAATCGTGGTGATTGCAGATGGGCAGATTACCAGGCAGGGCAGCCGGGATGAAATTTTACCCCAGATTTTGGGGACGGCCTCGGCTGTTGACGCATGCAGCAAGTTTTATCAGGGAGGTAACAGAAGATGATGGATGAGATTCAAATGACCATATTGGAACAGGTAGCGGATCTTCATACTGTTCCGGAAGGTGCGTATAATATCCGTGCAAACGGACAGATGACAGGAAGGAATACCACGGCGAATATTGATATTGTTTCAAAAGAGGACGGAAGCGGAATCGATATTTATATTAAACCGGGAACGAAAAACGAAAGCGTCCATATTCCGGTGGTGTTAAGCCAAAGCGGTTTAAAGGAAATGGTATATAATGATTTTTATATTGGAGAAGGGGCGGATGTGGTGATTGTAGCTGGATGCGGAATCCATAACTGCGGAACCCAGGACTCTGAGCATGATGGCATCCATCGCTTTTTTGTGGGAAAGAATGCCAAGGTAACGTATGTGGAGAAGCATTACGGAAGCGGCGACGGAACGGGGGAACGGATTATGAATCCCGGAACCCAGGTAAAGATGGAGGAAGGCAGCTATATGGAGATGGAAATGACCCAGTTAAAGGGGGTGGACTCCACCAACCGTTCCACCACAGCCGATCTGGCAGCCGGGGCAAAGCTGATAATCCGGGAACGGCTGTTGACCCACGGCAGCCAGAAGGCAGTCAGCAGTTTTGAGGTAAACTTAGATGGCCAGGATGCAAGCGCCAATGTGATTTCACGCTCAGTAGCTAAAGAAAATTCTCAGCAGACCTTTATCTCTAAAATTAATGGCAACGCAAAATGCGCAGGGCATACAGAATGTGACGCCATTATTATGGATCATGCTAAGATCCGTGCGGTCCCGGAGCTGACGGCTAACAACCCGGATGCCGCATTGATTCATGAAGCCGCAATCGGAAAGATTGCAGGAGAGCAGATTATTAAGCTGATGACTCTGGGCCTTACAGAGGAAGAGGCAGAAGCGCAGATTGTAAACGGATTCCTGAAATAGAATCTTCGGGTTTTCATGATAGTAGTGTGCTGACACGTTTATTTGATAAAATATGAATCTGTCAGCGCGCTCAATACAGAGATTCTCTCTTTTCCCATACAGCAGCTACAAACGGTTTTTGGCAGGACTGGTTGTGGCAGAAATAAAGTTTGTCATAAATTGAGCATTGACAGGATAAACTATCTGTGAGAGCATAGAATATAGAAAGGGGAAGCTTTGGCGTGCAAAACCAGAAGCTGGAAAACCTTTTAAATCTTGCAATGGATGCTACGCAGGAAGAACGGGAAAAATCTTTGGAACTGGAAACCGGATATAACCCGGAGGAGAAGACTTGGGAAGTGATTATCCGGTATACAGGAAGTTTGGAAGATGTGTTCGCGCTTGGAATCCGCGGGGAAGAACTTTTGGGCGGGTATGCCATCTTATGGATCCCCCAAAGCCTGATTCCTACTGTCAGCGGTTTTCCGCAAATCGAATATATTGAGAAACCAAAGAGGCTGTTTTTTGCCGTTTATCAGGCGAAAGCAGCCTCTTGCCTTACCCCTTTGCAGGATGGGGGAAAGGGTCTTAGCGGGGCCGGCGTGCTGGTGGCGGTTTTGGATTCCGGAATCGATTATACCCACCCGGATTTCCGAAATCCGGATGGAACTACCCGCATTTTATATTTGTGGGATCAAACCCTGGATCAGGTTTATGATGAGGATCAGATTAATGAGGCTTTAAAGGCGCCTTCCAAACAGCAGGCGCAGGCGATTGTGCCGTCTGTGGATATCAGCGGCCACGGAACAGCAGTAGCCGGAATTGCCGCGGGAAATGGCCAGGAATCGCAAGGCCGTTACCGGGGAGTGGCTTATGAAAGCCGCCTTCTAATCGTAAAGCTGGGGGCTGCTCAGGCAGATGGATTTCCCAGAACAACCCAACTGATGCGGGCGCTGAATTTTGTTCTTATAAAAGCGGCACAGCTGCATATTCCGATTGCCGTAAATATCAGTTTTGGGAATACGTATGGTTCCCATGACGGAACCAGCCTGCTGGAAACCTTTATTGACGAGGCGGCAGGCTTTGGACGGAATGTGATTGTGGTTGGCAGCGGAAACGAAGGAAGTGGTGGCGGCCATACATCAGGACGGCTGGAACAGGGACAAGAAACAGAGGTGCTGGTTTCCATAGCTCCTTATGAAACAGGACTTTCCCTACAAATTTGGAAATCCTTTGCCGATCAGTTTCGGATTACATTAATTACGCCTTCCGGGGAACGGCTTGGACCATTTTCAGAAATCATTGGAACTCAGAGATACCAGTATCAGCAGACCAAGATTTTGGTTTATTATGGGGAACCCAGCCCTTATAGCCAATCACAGGAGATTTACTTGGATTTTATTCCGGATGAAACGTATATTGACAGCGGGATCTGGCGGATTCACTTAGAACCGGTTAAGCTTGTAACAGGCAGGTATGACCTGTGGCTTCCCTCCCATAATGTGAGAAACCCATCCACCCGTTTTTTATCCGCTGTTCCGGAAACCACACTTACGATTCCATCTACGGCCAGGAAGGTCATTACAGTAGGGGCTTATAATCCTTCCTACCAATCCTACGCCGACTTTTCAGGAAGGGGGTATACCAGGCTTGGCCAGGTAAAACCAGATTTAGCGGCACCTGGGACAGACATTATAACGGTATCGGCTGGAGGCGGCTATGAAAGCGTAACAGGAACGTCATTTGCGGCCCCTTTTGTAACCGGAACAGCAGCTCTTTTAATGGAGTGGGGGATTATAAGAAATCAGGATCCTTTCCTTTATGGAGAAAAAGTAAAAGCCCGTTTGCTTCGAGGCGCCAGGCAATTGCCGGGGTTTACACAATGGCCGAATCCGGAGCTTGGATATGGGGTTTTATGCGGAGGCGACAGTATTTCGTAAAAAAAAATTAAAATTATTACTTTTTTCTATTATATCGACCGCAAAGCAGGCAATTTTCGACTAAACTAAGGAAAAGGAGAGATTGTACTATGAACATTAACGAAGCAACCATTACTCGTATTCGTACTCTGATCAAAGCACAGAGACTGTCCATGTATGAATTGGCGTACAAGACCGGGATGCCACCTTCTACCGTAAAAAGCATTATGAATGGAAAAAGTAAAAACCCCGGAATCGTAAACATTAAAAAGATGGCAGAAGGTTTAGGCCTTACCATTCGGGAGTTTTACGACGATGATATTTTTGATAATTTGGAACAGGACGAATAATGAGGAACGAAAGAAGAAACTGGCTGGCAAATCCCAAGTAGGGGTTGCTAGCCAGTTTTTTCTATCAAAAGGCTTCTTAAAATTGCCAAAAAACGGGCACAAAATAACGATAATTATAAAAAATAGTACAAGTTATTGGAAATTTGTAGTATACTCTTTATTAAGATTAGAAATTGCCGGGCCAAAAGGAGAGCCTTGGTAATTTGGAAACAAAGGAGGAACGCTGTTATGACGGTTCGCCAACGTTTGGAGCAATTAGAACAGCAGCAGTTAAGTCCCTATGCCGCCCACAGTGTCAGTTCAAAAGGGCGGGATTTTCCGGAACTGCCTTGTGACATACGCCCGGATTATCAAAGGGATCGGGATCGGATTCTGCACAGCAAATCGTTCCGCAGGCTGAAGCACAAAACACAAGTTTTTTTAGCCCCGGAAGGCGATCATTACCGAACCCGTTTAACCCATACCTTGGAGGTATCCCAAATTGCCAGAACCATTGCTAAGTCTTTAAGGCTGAATGAGGAACTGACAGAAGCCATCGCCCTTGGCCATGACTTGGGCCATACGCCTTTTGGGCATTCTGGGGAGGACGTATTAAACAAAATCTGCCCGGAAGGATTTGCCCACTATGAACAAAGCGTGCGGGTAGTAGAAAAATTGGAGAAAAACGGAATTGGTTTAAATTTAACCTGGGAGGTTCGGGACGGGATTCGAAATCATAGGACTAGCGGCAAACCTTCCACGTTGGAAGGAGCAATAGTCCGGCTGTCTGATAAAATCGCGTATATTAACCATGATATTGATGACGCCATCCGTGCCAGACTGTTTGTAGAATCGGATCTCCCTGCGTCTTATACCGATGTTTTGGGTCATAGTGTCAGGGAACGGCTGAATTTGATGATCCATGATATTATTCAAAGCAGCATGGATAAACCGGAGATTATCATGTCACCTGGAATGGAGGAGGCAATGAAAGGCCTGAGAGCATGGATGTTTGAACATGTTTACTGCAGCGAAATTCCAAAGGCAGAAGAGGCAAAGGCACAGCAGCTTATTGTCTTTTTATATGAATATTACTGCAAATATGTGGATAAGCTCCCGGAGGAATATCAGGTTATGATGAGGCAAGGAGAGAAAAAGGAGCGAGTAGCCTGTGATTATATTGCGGGAATGAGCGACCGTTTTGCCATTGATACCTTTCAGGAGTTGTTTGTGCCGAAAGCCTGGAATGTATAATATTCCTAATTATGGAAATAAAATGGCGGTTTTTGGTAAATGATTCAGAAGGGAAGGAAGAGTTCATGCGTTATCCGGAAGAAGTAGTAGAAGAAGTTCGGATGGGGAATGACATAGTGGATATTATATCCGGGTATGTAAAACTTCAAAAAAAGGGAAGCAATTATTTTGGACTTTGCCCGTTTCATAATGAAAAATCCCCCTCATTTTCCGTATCGCCAGGCAAGCAGATGTACTATTGCTTCGGATGCGGCGCTGGAGGGAACGCCATTACCTTTGTGATGGAATATGAAAATTATACCTTTGGGGAAGCCTTAAAACTTTTGGCGGTACGGGCCGGAATTTCCCTTCCGGAACCGGAATACAGCCAGGAGGCAAGGGAGCAGGAGGATTTAAAACGGGTATTGCTGGAGATCAATAAACTGGCAGCTAATTATTTTTACTACCAGTTAAAACAGCCTTATGGAAAAATCGGATATGAATATTTAAAAAACCGCCAGCTTAGCGATGATACCATCCGCCGATTTGGCCTTGGCTTTGCCAATAAAACCAGCGACGATTTGTACCGCTACTTAAAAAGCAAAGGATATGAAGACCATATCTTAAAAGAAACGGGTCTGGTAACAGTGGAGGAGCGAGGCGGCAGGGACAAGTTCTGGAACCGGGTCATGTTTCCTATATTAGATGTGAATAACCGGGTAATCGGTTTTGGTGGCCGGGTAATGGGGGAAGGAACGCCCAAATACTTAAATTCGCCGGAAACCAAATTGTTTGATAAAAGCCGGAATTTGTTTGGTTTAAACTATGCCCGCACATCCAGGAAACCGTATCTTCTGATTTGTGAAGGCTATATGGATGTAATTGCCATGCATCAGGCAGGTTTTGCCAATGCGGTGGCTTCTTTGGGGACTGCATTTACCAGCCAGCATGCCGCTTTATTAAAGCGGTATACAAAACAAGTCATTTTAACGTATGACAGTGATGAGGCAGGAATAAAAGCAGCTCTCAGGGCAATCCCTATTCTAAAGGAAGTGGGAATGTCCATTAAAGTGCTGGATATGCGGCCATACAAAGATCCGGATGAGTTTATTAAAAATCTTGGAGCAGACGGGTTTCAAAAACGGATTGAAACGGCCAGGAACAGCTTCTTGTTTGAGATTCATGTGCTGTATGGCCAATACAAAATGGAGGATCCGGAGCAAAAGACAAAATTTTATCAGGAAACAGCCAGAAAACTTCTTGAATTTTCCGAACCTTTGGAACGAGATAACTATATCCAGGCGGTATCCAGAGAATACACGATTCCCTATGAAGATCTAAAGCGGCTGGTAAACCAGCTAGGCCTTCAGATTGTGCCAGGAATGGCAGCAAGCAAAACGGGCAGATATGCCGGTCAGGAACAAACGGCTGAGCATAAAGGGTACGGGGAACAATCCGGGAATTTGGGAACGGAAAAAGGGCCGCAAAAACCGGGGATGAAACGAAATAAAGAAGAAGGGGCCAGACAGTCCCAAAGGCTTCTTTTAACCTGGCTGATTGAAAACCCCGGGCTGTTTGGGAAAATAAAAGGTATTATAACGGCAGAAGACTTTGTAGAGCCGTTGTACCGCCAAGTGGCGGAAATGGTATTTTCCGGGCATGAGCAGGGTAACTTAAATCCGGCATCGATTTTAAATCATTTTATTAATGATGAAGAACAGTATCGTGAAGTTGCGGCCTTATTCCATGCCGGACTAAGGGGGGAATTAAATAGCCAAGAGCAGAAAAAAGCATTTTCCGATACGGTTTTAAAGGTAAAGAAGAATCGTTTGGATTGGGCCAGCAGACAGGCTCAGGATATGAATGAATTGCAGCGGATTATTAAGGAACAAGCGGCGCTGCGCAATCTGAATATTTCTCTTGATTAGGGGGAAAATAAGTGGGAATTGCTGTGTAGAAGGGTGGAGAAAATGGAAGAACAAAGGGGTGTTTTTGAAAGTAAGCTTGCAGGGCTTTTAGATGCCGCGAAGAAGAAGAAAAATGTCCTTGAAATCAAGGAAATTCAGGATTATTTTTTGCCAGAGAATTTAAACGGGGAACAATGGGACAGGATTTATGAGATTTTAGACGCAAACCATGTGGATGTAATGGGAGGTTCTGCTGATGATGAGCCTGATATGGATTCCGAGTTTTTCTCAGAGGAGGAATTGGCAGGTGAAGAAGAAATCGACATGGAGAACCTGGACTTATCCGTTCCAGAAGGAGTTAGTTTAGAAGATCCAGTCCGCATGTATCTGAAAGAAATCGGCAAGGTGCCGCTGCTTACCATGGAAGAAGAAATTGAGCTGGCAAAGCGGATCCATATGGGAGATGAATGGGCAAAAAAACGATTAGCAGAAGCAAATTTAAGGCTGGTAGTCAGCATTGCGAAGCGGTACGTGGGAAGAGGGATGCAGTTTCTGGATTTAATCCAGGAAGGAAATTTAGGCCTGATTAAAGCGGTGGAAAAGTTTGACTATGCAAAAGGCTATAAATTCAGCACGTACGCAACATGGTGGATCCGCCAGGCCATTACCAGAGCCATAGCCGATCAATCGAGAACTATCCGGATCCCGGTGCATATGGTAGAAACCATCAACCGATTGATCCGGGTATCACGCCAGCTTTTACAGGAACTGGGAAGGGAACCATCATTAGAGGAAATCGGTGAGCGGATGGAGCTTCCGCCAGAACGGGTCAGGGAGATTATGAAGATATCGCAGGACCCGGTTTCCTTAGAAACGCCTATCGGTGAGGAAGAGGACAGCCATTTAGGAGATTTTATCCAGGATGATCATGTGCTGGTGCCAGCCGACGCTGCTACGTTTACCTTGCTTCATGAGCAACTAATGGAAGTGCTGGATACATTAACGGAACGAGAACAAAAAGTACTGAAGCTGCGCTTCGGCCTGGAGGATGGACGCCCAAGGACATTAGAAGAAGTAGGAAAAGAATTTAATGTAACCAGGGAGCGTATCCGGCAGATAGAAGCAAAGGCTTTAAGAAAGCTGCGCCATCCAAGCCGCAGCCGTAAGCTGAAGGACTATTTGGATTAAGTGGTTTATTTTCCTGCCTGGGTTTGGAACCGGCAGGTGCCTGGAGGTATGTTATGAAATTGTCAAAACGGCTGGAACTGGTGGCTTCCTTTGTGCCGAAGGGAAGCCGGATAGCCGATATCGGGACGGATCACGGTTATGTTCCCATTTATCTGGCAGAAAAAGGGATTTGCCCGAAGGCCATTGCCGCCGATATTAAAATAGGGCCATTAAAACGAGCGGAAGCTCATATCCGGAAACACGGGCTTTCGGATCGGATTGAAACTCGTTTCAGCGACGGATTTCATCGGCTGGAGCCAGGGGAAGCAGATACGGTCATTATAGCCGGAATGGGCGGGGAGCTAATGATACATATTTTGGAAGACGGACAGCATATGTGGGAGAGTGTCCGGGAATTTATCCTTTCTCCCCAATCGGATCTATTCCAGGTAAGAAGATACCTGGAGAAAAACGGCTTTCAGATTGAAGATGAAGAAATGGTTATGGATGAAGGAAAATATTACACGGTAATGCTGGTGAAAAGAGGGAATATGCAGTATGAAACCGCTGCCTGGTATTGTTACGGGAAAAGGCTGATTGAAAAAAAGCATCCTGTGCTGCTTTCTTTTTTGGAAAAGGAGGAGCGCCGGATTTCAGAAATATTAAACAATCTTAATCAGCAGCATACCAGCGGGGCTGATAGAGCGAAAGCAGATTTGCAGCAGCAGATTTTGCTGATACAGAAAACCCGAAGAGAAATGGAAGAGGAGAAACTGAAATGAGATGCAGCGAAATCATAGAACTGCTGCAGCAGCTTGCGCCGGAGTCCATGGCATGTGAATGGGATAATCCGGGGCTTTTAGCGGGACGGCAGGAAAAAGATGTAAATATAATATATTTGGCATTGGATGCTACTGATCAGGTCATTGAGGATGCCATAGAAAAAGGGGCGGATTTGCTTTTAACCCACCATCCTCTGATTTTTAAGCCGTTAAAACAGGTAAACGACAGGGACTTTATTGGACGGCGTATTGTAAAGCTGATTCAAAATGATATTTCCTATTATGCCATGCATACAAATTTTGACAGTGCGCCTGGCTGTATGGCGGATTTAGCGGCAAACCGTCTGGGGATCTTAGACGGGCAGGTATTAGAACCCATGGGAGAGCAAAACGGTGAAGTGTATGGAATTGGAAAAGCAGGGAAATTGCCAAAAGCTGTTACATTAAAAGAACTTGCCATGCAGGTTAAGGAAGCCTTCCACCTTCCGTTTGTAACGGTATATGGGGATTTAGAGTCAAAGGATGTGCTGAAAACATGCGCTGTATCGCCAGGAGCCGGGGGCAGTATGATTGTTCCGGCACTGAACCAAAAAGCAGACGTGCTGATAACCGGAGATATTGGCCATCATCAGGGAATTGACAGCGTGTCAAGACATATGGCGATTATTGATGCCGGACATTACGGTCTGGAACATATTTTTATGGATTTTATGGAAACGTATCTCAATGAAAAGCTGGAGGGACAGGTCCGGATTGTAAAAGCTGCCCTGCAGTTTCCGGCTACAGTTATATCGATTTAGAAGATAAAAGTTTGATTGAAAGGAAAGGGCTCTTAAAAATGCTTAGCGTTTAGATGAATAAGGGCACTGAATATACAAAAAGGAGGCTTTATCATGGAATTATTGATAAACGGTGTAAAAAAGGAGTACCCGGCGGAAACCACTTGGCTTACTATAGCAAAGGAGCATCAGCCAGAATATAAAGATGATATCCTGCTTGTGCAAGTAAATGGAAAGCTTCAGGAACTTCATAAAAAAGCGGTGGAATGCCAAGACTTAAAGTTTATAACAGCACGGGATAAAGCCGGGCGCCTTACATACCGCAGAAGCGTTAAGTTTATGATGTTAAAGGCATTTTATGAGGTGGCAGGAAGCAAAGGAATCCGGAAACTGACTGTGGATTTTTCTATTGGTAATGGTTTTTTTGTAGAACCAGAACTGGACTTTGAATTAACCGAAGACATACTAAACCAGGTAAAGAAAAAGATGAACGAATTTACGGCTATGAGGATTCCGATTATGAAACGGACTGTGCATACGGATGAGGCAGTGGAACGGTTCCATAAACATGGCATGTATGACAAGGAACGTCTGTTCCGTTACCGTCGGGTGTCCAGTGTCAACCTTTACAGTATCGGCGGGTTTGAAGACTATTTTTACGGCTATATGGTTCCAAATACAGAATATTTAAAGTACTTTGATTTGGTGCTATATAAAAACGGCTTTGTGCTGGTATTCCCGGACCGGGATCCCAAGGTGGTGGAACCCTTTAAACCGAAAGACAAATTGTTCCAGGTATTAAAGGAAGCCTCTGACTGGGGACGGCATCTGGATTTGGCTGATGTAGGCGGCTTAAACGATCGGATTTCCCAGGGAGAGGCCAGTCGGGTTATGCTGATTGAAGAAGCATTGATGGAGAAAAAAATTGGTGAAATTGCCAGTATGATTGCTGCGAAAGAATCTAAAAAGCTGGTAATGATCGCAGGCCCTTCTTCTTCCGGAAAAACCACATTTTCCCATCGGTTAAGTATACAGCTTATGGCTCTTGGCCTAAAGCCCCATCCTATTGCGGTGGACAATTATTTTGTAAACCGGATAAACAGTCCCAGAGATGAAGATGGAAATTATGACTACGAAGCGTTAAACTGTATTGATGTAAAGCAGTTTAATGAAGACATAACCAATCTGTTAGCTGGGCATCGGGTGGAACTTCCAAGATATAATTTTATTAGCGGAGAGCGGGAATATAAAGGAGATTACCTGACGCTGGGAGAAAATGATATTCTGGTAATTGAAGGAATCCACTGCCTGAATGACGCACTGTCTTATTCCCTTCCAAAAGAGAACAAATTTAAAATTTATATCAGCGCTTTGACTTCGTTAAATGTAGATGAACATAACCGGGTGCCTACCACAGACGGAAGACTGCTCCGCCGGATGGTGCGGGACGCCAGAACCAGGGGTGCTTCCGCCCAGGATACCATCCGACGGTGGGATTCTGTGCGCAAGGGAGAAGAAAATAACATTTTCCCATACCAGGAAGACGCAGATGTGATGTTTAACTCGGCGCTGGTTTATGAGTTGGCTGTGTTAAAGCTGTATGCGGAACCGCTGTTATTTGGAATTCCAAAAGATTGTCCGGAATATGTAGAAGCGAAAAGGCTCCTAAAATTCCTGGATTACTTTTTAGGTGTCAGCAGTGAAGACGTGCCAAAAAATTCAATTATCCGGGAATTTATTGGCGGAAGCTGCCTTAAGGTGTGATAGGGAACGGTATGGCTGTGGATATCTTCCTAGGCGCAATATAGACAAGCCAGCTTTGGTAGTGGAATTGAAGTGGAACAAATCTGCAAAAGGTGCGATTGTCCAGATTAAGGAGAGGTAGTATACAGGAAATATTTTTTTGGTGGCAATCAATTATGACGAAAAGAAAGGACATACTTGTGTGACTGAGGAGTAGTAGGAAGGAATAGATAAATATTGCAGGTCTATCACTATATTTGGTATAAAATTGAGTAGCAGAAAAAATTATCGGCTGTTAAAAGCTATCATAAACGCAAGGGCATTTGACAAAGGAAACGAATTGTGATAAGCTAACGAATGATTGGAATGATTGCGGTTTGAGCCAGTAGATTCGTGTACTGGCCGCCGCGGTTTTGAGTAAGGCAAATGGCCGCTGCCGCGATACCGAAAGGCCGTGGGAGAGGAAAGTCCGGGCTTCACAGGGCAGGATGCCAGATAACGTCTGGTGGAGGCGACTCCAAGGAAAGTGCAACAGAAATATACCGCTGCGGCATGCAGTAAGGGTGGAAAGGCAGTGTAAGAGACTACCGCCTGCCTGGTAACAGGCAGGGCTCTGTAAACCCCATCCGAAGCAAGACCAAACAGGAAGCATAAGGCGGCCCGTCTGCTTCCGGGTAGGTTGCTTGAGGCTGTTGGCGACAGCAGCCCTAGATAGATGGCCATTCAACGACATAACCCGGCTTATCGCCTTGCTCAATTTTTTAATCGATTTTTCCGGAGCGTGTTCAAACACTCTTTAGGATACTAAAATACCGCGGAGAAGAAGATGGAATACGAAATTACAGGACATACCACATTAATCGGCCTTTTGGGAAGACCAGTTGGCCATTCCAAATCACCAATGATGCACAATCAGGCATTTCAGGCGCTGGGTCTGGATTATTGCTATTTGGCTTTTGATGTGGGGGAAGAGGGACTAAAACAGGCAGTAGACGGGTTAAAGGCTTTGGGAGCTAGAGGGATGAATGTTACCATGCCCTGCAAAAACGCCATTGTACCCCTTTGCGATCGATTATCCACAGCAGCACAGATTAGCGGCGCGGTCAATACCATTGTAATCGAAAAAGACAAAACAATTACCGGGCATACCACAGATGGCGCCGGTTTTTTCCTGTCTTGCCGGGAAGAAGGCTTTGACATAAAAGGAAAAAAGATGGTAATTTTAGGCTCTGGTGGCGCGGGAACAGCCATATTGGTACAGGCTGCTCTGGACGGGGCGGAAGCGATTTCAGTTTTTATCAGAAGCAACAGTGCTTTTTTGGAGAGAACCTGCCAGGTAGTGGAGCAGTTACAAATACAGACCAAATGTAAAATCCGGATTTTAGATTATCAGGAGCCGCTGCTGAAGCAAGAGATCCACAGCAGCCAGCTTTTGGTAAATTCTACCAATATTGGCATGGCGCCCAAAATACAGGAATGCCTGATCCCAGACGCTTCCTATTTTCATCCGGAACTTACGGTAGCGGATATTATCTATAACCCTCTAGAAACACGTCTGGTAACAATGGCAAAAGAAGCCGGGTGCCGGGCGTTTGGAGGAAGCTATATGTTGCTGTTTCAGGGCGCGGAGTCCTTCCGGCTTTGGACAGGAAAGGAAATGCCAGTAGAATTGATAAAAAAGAACCTGTTTTCAAAAAGCAATTAAGAATGAAGGAGAAAACCCCTGCCTGTTATCTCAAAAAGCAGAGAATACAGGGCAGGGGTTTTATTATTTCGGTACGTTTTCTTTAAAAGCCCACCGCCGATTAGGCGGTTTAATTTCAGGGATGCCAAATGCGCCCGCCAGACATTCATGGTGGTGGAGCGTCCGCAGCCGGGCGCATGAAGGTTTACTTTCATTCTTACATTTTTCCGCTATACTTTTCTTCACAGTACATGCACCGGTAGGTTTCGGTTTTCTCATCTGCCAGGTAAAATACATCTGGCAGTTCCTGTTCAATTGAAGTAATGCATCGGGGATTTTTGCAGTGAATTACATTGGTAATCTTTTTCGGCAGCTTTAATGCCTGCTTTTCTACGATTTTATTATCACGGATAATATTTACTGTAATGTTATGATCAATGTATCCTAAGACTTTGAGATCAATTTTATCCAGACCGCCTTCGATTTTAATAATATCTTTCCGTCCCATTTTGCTGCTTCTGGCATTTTTTATAATGGCTACCTGGCACTCCAGCTTGTCCAGACCTAAGTGATAATAGATATCCAGGCTTTTTCCTGCTTCGATATGATCTAATACAATTCCTTCATTTAATCCGCTAATATTTAACATGGCTGTTGCACCTCCAATAATTTCATAATCAGAGCCATACGGACATAGACGCCATACTGGGCTTGTTTAAAATAAGCGGCTCTTGGATCTTTGTCCACTTCAACTGAAATCTCGTTTACACGGGGAAGGGGATGGAGAATAAACATATCCTCTTTTGCCAATTTCATTTTCTTTGGCGTTAGGATGTAGCAGTCTTTTAACCGGATGTAGTCTTCTTCATTAAAGAAGCGCTCCCTCTGAACCCTTGTCATGTAAAGAATATCCAGTTCAGGAAGGGCTTCATCCAGGTTTCCCAGCTCCTTAAATACAATATTATTTGCCCGAAGTACATCTTCCCGGATATATTCTGGAACACGAAGTTCAGGAGGGGAAATCAGGATAAATGTAATATTTGGATACCGGACCAGCGCGTTAATTAAAGAATGGACGGTACGGCCAAACTTTAAATCACCACATAATCCTACGGTTAAGTTGTTCAGACGTCCTTTCAGGGAATGGATGGTTAATAAATCAGTTAAAGTTTGGGTGGGATGCTGGTGGCCGCCGTCACCAGCGTTAATTACCGGGATGGCAGAGTGAAGAGATGCAACTAATGCAGAACCTTCTTTTGGGTGGCGCATGGCACAGATGTCTGCATAGCAGGAAATCACACGGATGGTATCAGCGATACTTTCGCCTTTGGCCGCGGAACTGGAATCCGCGGAAGAAAAGCCCAGGACGCTTCCGCCCAGGTTCAGCATAGCTGACTCAAAGCTTAAGCGGGTACGGGTGCTGGGTTCGTAAAAGCAGGTTGCCAGCTTTTTGCCGTCGCAAACATGTGCGTACTTGGAAGGGTTTTTTTCAATGTCGTCGGCAACAGCCAGAAGTTCATCGATTTCCTCCACCGTAAAGTCTAATGGGTTCAGTAAATGTCTCATGATAGCCTCCTTCGCATTCATGCTTCATAACGATCTGATTCTAATCTTACCCATTATAAAGCATTTGACCTGATATTTCCACCTCTTTTTTATGGTGTAAGGAATATTTAATGAAGTTTAAGAAAAAAAGTACGCCCCAGAGAGGATCCATATGGTATAATCTCGACAGAGATTAACCGCGCCAAGCAAAGTGAATGTGCATCGTGAAGCCTGCCATTCATAATGAACGCAACATGATACAAAATTGGATAGGAAAAAGAAGCTGAATGTAAGAGGTGGTAAGATGGAACATCCCCTGGTTATGATTCGGGTTAAAAACCTTTATAAAATATATAAAGTAGGTGAAACGAAGGTCCGCGCTTTAAACGGCGTGGATTTTACCCTGTACAAAGGCGAATTTTGTGCTATTGTAGGTACATCCGGTTCTGGCAAGTCTACATTGCTGAACATGCTGGCCGGTTTGGAAAAACCAACAAAAGGCGAAATTGAAATCGCTGGAAAACGGATTGAAAAACTTACCGAAAAAGAGTTGGTTACGTTTCGCCGTGAAAAAGTAGGATTCATTTTTCAATCTTATAATCTGTTAAATACAATGAATGCCATTGAAAACGTAGCCCTTCCCCTGTCTTTTCGTGGAATGAAACGGAAGGCACGGCTGGAACGGGCAAAAAAATATATGGATTTGGTGGGGGTAGGCAGGCAGGCAAAGCATATGCCCAACCAGATGTCAGGCGGGCAGCAGCAAAGAGTAGGAATTGCCAGGGCTTTAGCGGTAAACCCTCAAATTATATTTGCGGACGAGCCTACTGGAAATCTGGATTCGAAAACTACCATGGAAGTGTTAAAATTGATGCAGAAGATTGTAAGAGAGCAGAAGCAGACTTTGGTAATGGTAACCCATGATAATAATTTGGCTTCCTATGCGGATCGGAGAATTCGGATTATTGACGGAAAGATTGTCAGTATTGAAGAGGGAGCTATTGAAATTGGGGAAGAAAATGGAGATCAGGGAGGAATGGCAACATGAAAAACAGGAATACTTTTAAGCGGCTGATGGCAGCGGCTGCAGCTTTCATAATGATTTGCGGCATCTTGCCATGGTTTGGCTTCAGCACGATGGCGGCCTATGAAAATGTATTGGATGGTCGGCTATACAGCAATGATTTCCTAGTAATTAAAAAGGATCCTTCTGGTAAGGTTGGAAAGGTAATGAGCATTCCCGTAACCATTAAAGCACCCTTTGATATGGAAGATGTATGGATTGGTCTGTCAAGAGATGTGGATGCTTTCTATGTTATGCCTGAGGATGGAGGTGACTCGGCTGGTCTTCAAAATAATTTTCCCTTTGAAATTAGCGAGAATACCTTTGAACCTCGGAAGGTAGGGAATCTAAAAGAAGGAAGCTCGAAAACAGTAACCTTGTCTGCCAGGGTACGCCGAGATATGAAAGAAGGCTACTACTGCATTCCCATTGCCATCTACCAGGGCGGAAAAGATGGCTCAGAGGAAACGGATTTCATGAATGTATGGATTTCCACCTCTTCTTCTACCGTTGATTCGGAAACATCAGATGATACAACAGAAGAAATCGCTTTTGCTTTGGGAGAAGGCCAGACTACTCCCTATGGAACGTATCCGGAGGTAATGAATTTTTCCATTAACCTGAGGAATAAAAGCCGAATGCCTGCTTATGATGTTACAGTCAGCATGGTGCTGAATAAAAATAGTGATGAATTTCCGTTTATGATCCTGGATGGCAATTATGACCGCTATTTTGATGAAATTGAGTCCGGCCAGACCGTGGAGCTGGCTTACAGTATGGCAATCCGGGAGGAAAGCTATACTGGGTTTTATCCGATCAAATTTAAAATTACATACAGGGAAAGCTTAGATGGTGATAAAAAAATCGCAGAAGGGCCAGGCGCATTTCAAAATCCTTCTACAGGAGAAACTATAAGTAGCAATACCAGCGTCCAGTCAAAAGATTATGAATTTTACGTTCACATTACCAGCAAAGAGAAGGAAGATTCCCTGGGGGAATTTAATGAAAATGATCGTACAAAGGCCAGGATTATTGTGGAAAGCTTCCGCACAGAACCGGAAAAGATTATGGCTGGGGAAGAATTTGAAATGATTCTGGTAATGAAAAATGCCTCCACCCAAGTTGCCGCCAGCAATATCTTATTTACCTTGGAACCGGAAAAGGTAGAAAATGCCTCTGTATTTTCCACAGAATCTGGTTCATCTTCGATTGTGGTAAACTCACTGGGGGCCGGAGCCTCCACCGAGGTTCGGATGAAATTTTTATCAAAGGCAGGTATTGATCAGCGTTCCTATACCATTACCATAAAAGAAAAGTATGACAGCCCGGAATTCAAGAATGCGGAGGAAAGCGTTACCGTGGACATTCCCATTTATCAACAGTCCCGCTTTAGCACCAGCACATTTGAAATTATGCCAGATTCGATTGAAGTAGGCGGCGAAACCAATATTATGTTTGGGATTAATAATACCGGGCGCATCCAGCTTTATAATGTAAATGTACGGTTTGAGGCAGATTCCATTCGGACAAATGAAGCGTACGTAGGCAATATAAAACCTGGGGAAACCGGAAATGTGGATGTGATGATTACCGGAGAAGCGCCTACAGAAGATGATGGAAAGATAAAGGTAATTATTTCCTATGAAGATGAGAACGGCGAGGTGACGGAAACAGAAAAAGAGCTTAGCCTGTTTGTGTCAGAACCTATGATAGAAGATGAATGGATGATGGAAGGGATGGAAGGAATGGAAAACATGGAAGGAATGGAAGCAGGAGCTTCTTCGGGACTTGCAAGCTGGCTGGCCGATCCGGTGAAGAAAAAAATTGTAATTGCGGGAGCGGCAGCTTTGGCAGTAGCGCTGCTGATTGGAATTCGTATGTTCATAAAATATAAGAAACAGAAAAGAAAGCAGAAGGAAGAGGAAGAAGGAATCGAAGATGAAATTTCATGATCTGCTGATTATGAGCATTAATAACCTTCGTCGGAGAAAGCTTCGGACAGTCCTGACGGTTCTTGGTGTCGTGATTGGTACTGCCTCTATTGTAGTTATGGTTTCCCTGGGAATTGGTTTAAACGAGTTAACCACAGAACAAATTTCCTCTTATGGAAGCCTGACTACAGTGGAAGTATATTCTAACTCACGTTGGAATTATGACAGTTCAGATTCTAAATCGGAACCGGATTATATTACAGATGATGTAATCAAGAGATTTGAACGGATTCCTCATGTAAGGGGAGTATCCCCTGTCCTTTCTGTGGATGTGATGGTAAGCCAGGGAGCTTACCAGGCGTATGCGGAATTGTACGGCGTCAGTGAAGATTTTTTAAAAGAAATTCCCATTAAAGAAGGGGAGCTGCCTACCGCAAAGGATAAAGAACTGCGGATGGTGGTGGGAAATATGGTGCATACCCGTTTCTATAATTCCAAAACTGGTTCCAGTTACTGGGATACACTGGAAATTTCTGTGGATTTTATGAATAAGCCTTTGTATGTCATATATGATACCGATGCGTATTTCGCTTCCCAGGGTGTTTCCGAAAGCGGATCTTCCATAAAACCGCCGAAAAAATATATGATCCACACGGCTGCCCTGGTAGAAGGCGGGGTAGAAGACTGGAATAGCTACAGCTATGATATTTATGTGGAAATCAGCCAGCTTGAGGAACAATTGAAACGGATTTTCCGGAAGAAGCCGATCCCAGGGCAGCCTACGACGAAAAAAGGAAAAGCGTTGCCTTATTTGGTTTATAATTCTGCTCGTGTATTTGTAGACGATATGAGTAATGTAACAGAGGTACAGAAGACGATTACGGATTTGGGCTATGAGGCAAACAGCAACATGGAGTGGCTGGAACAATCCAAGCAGCAGTCCCAGATGGTTCAGGCTGTACTGGGCGGAATTGGGGCGGTATCCTTATTTGTAGCGGCGATTGGCATTGCCAATACGATGATGATGTCTATTTATGAGCGAACAAAGGAAATCGGCGTTATGAAAGTCTTAGGATGCGATATGAGAAATATCCGTGATATGTTTCTGCTGGAATCCGGATTTATCGGATTTATGGGAGGGATTGTGGGATTGCTGCTTAGTGTTTTGATTTCCGAGGCAGTGAACCATTTTGTAGGCGGCGAAGCCTTAACAGGAATAGCCGGAGATTTGTCCCGAATCCCGCTGTGGCTGAATTTGGCTGCGTTGGGGTTTGCTGTCTTTGTTGGGATGGCAGCAGGATTTATCCCGGCTACCCGAGCTATGAAGTTAAGCCCATTAGCGGCAATCCGGAATGAATAGTAAAAATAAAGCTTGCGGTTTTAGCCAGGATCTATTATGATAGAAATATAGGACGTGCAACTGGCGGAAAGTGGAGAAAACCACAGGGAGCACGTACAGATAAACAGCCGACCGCCTGGGCGCCTTATCGTTTGGCATGCCCGGGCGGTTTTTGCTTTATAGGAAAATGCGTCCTATAAAGCAAAAAAACTCCTGGGGATGCGCACTCTGCGCTAAGGAAAATAGTTGCCGGCGCAGCCGCGCTCTGACGCGAGAGTATGGCAAGCCGGACTCTTTTTTAGGTTGTTACAGGAAACGGGTGCGGATGTCTGCACATTGCTGTTGGTATGCGGCAATATAGCGATACACAACCCTACCGCTTGTCATGCCCATGCTGTAAGCTTGAACCTTAATTGCTTAAACCAGAGTGTTTAACGTTTCACAAACATCTAATATTCAACGGAAAAGAAAGGAGAATTACTATGCAGATGCTTTCGCTGGCAGAAGAATTAAAAAGCAATTCCTATCCGGGAAGAGGGATTGTAATCGGTAAATCAGAGGATGGCTTACAGGCTGTTACCGCTTATTTTATTATGGGGCGCAGTGAAAATAGCCGGAACCGTATTTTTGTAGAGGACGGGGAAGGAATCCGAACCCAGGCGTTTGATCCTTCGAAAGTAACCGATCCCAGTTTGATTATCTATGCCCCGGTTCGTGTTTTAGGGAATAAAACGATTGTAACAAATGGCGATCAGACGGATACCATCTATGAGGGGATGTGCAAACAGATGACATTTGAACAATCCTTAAGAAGCCGCAAATTTGAACCAGATGGTCCTAATTTTACCCCCAGGATTTCCGGCATTATGCATATTGAAAACGGAACCTATAATTACGGGATGTCTATCTTAAAGAGCAGCAATGGAAATCCGGAAAGCTGCAACCGTTATACCTTTGCTTATGAAAAACCGGTGGCTGGAGAGGGGCGTTTTCTTCATACTTACATGCGGGATCAAAATCCCCTGCCCAGTTTTGAGGGAGAACCCAAATGGGTAGGGATTTCCGGTGATATTGATTCGTTTACTAATATGATTTGGGAAAATTTAAATGTGGATAACAAGGTTTCTTTGTTTGTACGGTTTATTGATATCGCTACGGGAACTTACGAAACCAGGATTGTAAATAAGAATCGTTAAAAATCGGTTTAAAAATCAGTTCAAACTGGCGATAAGCTTATGATACAAGGAGGAAATGTTTATGAATGAACTGGAATTAAAATATGGCTGTAATCCTAATCAAAAACCTTCCAGGATTTTTATGAAAGAAGGCATGGATCTGCCAATTACAGTATTAAGTGGCCGTCCTGGATATATTAATTTTTTAGATGCTTTTAATGGATGGCAGTTGGTTCAGGAATTAAAGCAAGCCACTCAGCTTCCGGCAGCCGCGTCTTTTAAACATGTATCGCCGGCAGGCGCAGCTATTGGTCTTCCTTTGGATCCCGTATTAAAAAAGATTTATTGGGTAGATGATATGGGTGAGTTATCTCCTCTTGCCTGTGCCTATGCCAGAGCCAGGGGAGCAGACAGAATGTCGTCCTTTGGTGATTTTATTGCTCTTTCCGATGTGTGCGATGTGTCTACCGCGAAAATTATTAAGCGGGAAGTTTCTGACGGTGTCATTGCCCCAGGTTATGAGCCGGAAGCCCTGGAGATTTTAAAGGCAAAGAAAAACGGGAATTATAATGTAATCCAGATGGATCCGGACTATAAGCCGGAGCCGATTGAACGCAAGCAGGTATTTGGAATTGTGTTTGAACAAGGGCGTAATGAGCTGGATATTAACCGGGAACTGCTTGCCAATGTGGTGACAGAAAATAAGGAGATACCAGATTCCGCAAAAATTGATTTAATGATTTCGCTGATTACATTAAAATATACCCAGTCTAATTCGGTGTGCTATGTAAAGGGTGGTCAGGCAATTGGGATTGGGGCAGGGCAGCAGTCAAGGGTTCATTGCACCAGGCTTGCAGGGCAGAAGGCAGATAATTGGTTTCTTCGCCAGGCTCCTAAGGTTTTGGAGTTACAGTTTGTAGATGGGATAAAGAGGGCGGATCGGGATAATGCCATTGATGTTTACATTGGCGAGGAATATATGGATGTGCTGGCAGACGGAGTATGGGAAAAGACATTCAAAGTAAAGCCTTCTGTCTTTACCCGGGAAGAGAAGCGGGCATGGCTGAATCAGATGCAGGATGTGGCATTGGGTTCCGATGCCTTTTTCCCCTTTGGCGATAATATTGAGCGGGCACATAAAAGCGGCGTAGCATACATTGCTCAGCCAGGCGGATCGGTAAGGGATGATCAGGTAATCGCAACCTGCAATCAATACGGTATTGCTATGGCGTTTACGCAAATCCGGCTGTTCCATCATTAATGAATGTATGGTTAGCAGGCGGGGTGATAGGGAGATTAGAGGATTTTATTTTCTGTGAAATCTGGCAATTGCCAGGCACAATAACCATAAATAGTTTGCAGAAAGAAGGGGATTAGGCTATGGGGTTAGTTTATGCACAGGGAAACCGGGAGTATCATATTGGAGTCGCGCCAGGAGAAGTGGGACGTTATGTAATCTTACCAGGTGATCCGGGACGGTGCGAGAAAATAGCAGCTCATTTTGAGAATCCAGAAAAAGTGGCTCAGAACCGGGAGTACGTTACTTATACCGGGATGCTGGAAGGCCAGATGGTAAGCGTAATGTCTACCGGAATCGGCGGGCCGTCTGCTTCTATTGGCATGGAAGAACTGATACATTGCGGGTCTGATACGTTTATCCGAGTGGGAACTTCCGGCGGGATGCAGCCGGAAATATTAGGCGGAGATGTGGTAATCGCAACAGGAGCCATACGGTTTGAGGGAACCAGCAGAGAGTACGCGCCTATTGAATATCCGGCTGTTGCTGATTTTTCGGTAACAGAAGCATTAAAGGAAAGCGCTCAGTCCCTTGGGCTCCGTCACCATTTAGGGGTAGTTCACTGTAAGGATAATTTTTATGGGCAACATTCTCCGGATACCATGCCAGCCGCCTATGAGCTAAACCAAAAGTGGGATGCATGGCTAAAATGCGGGGCTTTGGCTTCTGAGATGGAATCTGCCGCGCTTTTTATTGTAGCAGGAGTCCGCAGAGTGCGCTGTGGCAGCGTGCTTTTGGTAGTGGCCAATCAAACCAGGCGGGCTATGGGACTTCCGGATGAGCAGGTTCATGATACGGAAGCGGCAATAAAAGTGGCAGTAAACGCAATCCGGAATTTGATCTGGAACGAACATGCACAGAAAGGCAACGGCTAGTACCATCATAGTTAGTACCGACGCCAGTGTAACGAAAATTTAACGGAAAAACAGAAAAAAGGACACCTATTTTTTGAAATTTGTGGTATAATCAAAGAAACGTATCCCTTATCCGCGATTTATCGGCTATGGACATGGTATCATTTTATATTAATAAAATTTGCTTATGTAATAAGAGGGAGTAGCTTCCACATATTGTGGATTCTTAGGCGTCAGAACGATTGCTTGACAGGTTTTACTGTCAGGGATCCGCCAGGAATTGAAATAGCAAGACTTTTATTACAGGACATTTATTTGCCCTGTAATAAAAGTCTTTTTTACTTTAATTCTTGCGCGATTCATATAATTTTAGTTGGAACTATCATTGGATCCTAAAACCTTGTCAGGAAAGTTTTATGAACAAGTAAATCCTGGTTTCTGTAAATCCTGGTTTCTGTTATTGCAGTTTTGCATTATGAAGGTTTCATGTTTTGAAGAAAGGAAGGTATCGTATGGAATATTTATTAGAAGGAATCCGAATTGTAACCTGGCAGCAGATTGTTATGTATGGAGTGGGAATTATGCTGATTTGGCTGGCTGTTAAAAAAGAATATGAGCCATCTCTTTTGCTTCCCATGGGATTTGGGGCAATTTTAGTTAATTTGCCTTCCAGCGGAGTAATCAATCAGATCATGTCTGGCGTAGGAGAAATAAATGGAATCATCCAATGGCTTTTTGAAATAGGAATCGAAGCATCCGAAGCAATGCCTGTCCTGCTTTTTATTGGCATTGGGGCGATGATTGATTTTGGCCCTCTTTTATCACAGCCAGTTATGTTTCTTTTTGGAGCAGCAGCCCAATTTGGTATTTTTTGCGCAATCTGCATGGCTGCCTTCATGGGATTTGATTTAAAGGATGCTGCGTCTATCGGAATTATCGGTGCGGCAGATGGCCCAACCTCAATCCTGGTATCCCAGATCCTCCATTCAAACTATGTGGGGGCAATCGCCGTGGCTGCCTATTCCTATATGGCTCTGGTGCCAATTGTACAGCCCTTTGCCATTAAGCTGGTTACTACAAAAAAGGAACGAAAAATCCATATGGAATACCAACCAGGAAGCGTATCCAAATCTATGCGGATTGCATTTCCGGTTGTAGTTACAATGATTGTAGGATTTATTGCTCCTGCATCAGTAGCATTAGTTGGATTTCTTATGTTTGGCAATTTGCTTCGGGAATGTGGGGTCTTAAAAAATTTGTCAGAAACCGCTCAAAATGATTTAGCTAATCTAATTACCTTGCTTTTAGGAATTACGATTTCTTTCAGTATGCAGGCAGAGGCTTTTGTGAATATTGAAACCATTATGATCATGGTAATAGGGCTTGTGGCTTTTGTGTTTGATACCATTGGAGGAGTGATGTTTGCAAAGTTTGTAAATTTGTTTCGAAAAAAGAAACTGAATCCGATGATTGGCGCCGCAGGGATCTCCGCATTTCCCATGTCGTCCCGTGTGGTTCAAAAGCTGGCAGCCCAGGAAGAACCTGGGAATATTATCCTGATGCACGCTGCTGGCGCAAATGTATCTGGGCAAATTGCATCCGTTATCGCAGGTGGTATTGTAATCAATTTGGTAAGCCGGTTTTTATAGGAAAAATCTGTTGTATTTGAAGAAAGGAGCATGTTATGTCAGAAAACGTTTTACTATCATTTGAAATTATGCTGAAAGGAATGGGCGGTATTTTTGCAGCATGCCTGATCATAATGGCCGCAGTGTGGATTATGGGGAAAATAAGCGGCAAAAAGTAATTGTTAAAACTTTGTAAAAATTTTATTTTCTCTTTTCTTTTGTACGGTTTAGTAGTAAGATAGCAGCGTATATTTTAATTTACAGGGAGGAAATAAAAATGAAACAAAATGGATTGCTGATAGGATGTATGGCCACGGCTGCAGTGCTGATGGCAGGATGTGGCGGAAAAACATCTGATACGGCAGTTACAACCGAAGCTGTTAATGAAGGAACTACAGCAAGCGAAGAAGAAACCGTGGACGAAGCAGCTTTAGAAGAGCTGGAAGGGGAACTGTATAACGCCTATATTGAGGTTAATAATGATATGGTGGATCGGTTCGATGAAGTAATTGCCAGCTATTTTAAATATGTGGACTTTCAGGAAGAGTTTACCTTGTTGGATGAAGATTACTGGTGTTTATCCATGACCAGCTCTTTTTATGACCAGATGGAAAAGGCAAATGAACTGGTAGGGCAGAAAACGGAAACAGATGAACTGGATCAGTCTTTCCTGGCTCTGTATCCGGTGATGAAAGAACTGGCAGAAACTCTTGATGAAGTATATGATTATACGGATTTAGAGTCCTATAAGGATGATGCGTATGCCAAAGGAAAAGAAATGCACGCCGTTATCTGGAAGGACTATGGTGAATATGAAACATTAAGCCAGGATTTTTTGGACAAGTTAAGCGCAAAAGCAGATCAGCAGAATGCTAACAATTTGGAAAAGATGAAAGAAGAAGGCCTGGAAGCTACTTATGCCTTTAATGTATTGATTAATACAGCTCAGGAGATACAAAGCGCCATTTATGACCAGGAAATCGATGATTCCCAGATTATAAACCTGGATATAGAAGCGCTCCAGCCTTTGTATGATCAGTATGTGGAAAACGTGCAGACCTGCCTGGATTACCTGGCAGATGAAGATGCCATGTACCAAGAAGGCTATCCAACCAACTCGGCATATTACCATACATTTGAATCTGCTATCCGGGAATCAAAAACCGATTTGACTGATTTGTTTGAGCGTGTCAGAAATCAAGAAGCAGTAGATGATTTTCATCTGGATTACGCATTCCCTGATGATGGGACAATTCGAAAATTTGAAGATTCCATATCCGCGATTATTGATGATTATAATAAGTTGATTAGCTATTAATGTTTGGAAGGAATCCTAATTCCTAAAAAGCTCCCTGCGGCCTTATGCCAAATCCCGCTGGTTTGCTATTGGCACAGAAAGAATGCCGGATCGGGATGATACCAATGAGCAAGCCTATAAGGGATTATGAATCTTCATTTTTATCTGGTATATAAGTTGCGATATCAGAAAGATCATTACATTGAAGAATACGGCACAGCATATCCAAAGTACTGGTATAAACCACCTGATTATGCTTTAATCGGTGAATTTGTGCCCTGCTGATGCCGTGTTCTTTATATAAACGGTTCTGGGAAATCCCCTTTTCTTTCAGTACATCCCACAATTTATCATAAACTATCATAGAATTCTCACAATCTATAAAAGAAATTCTTGCATTTCTTTCATTATCCCATTATTATGAATAGGAAAGAAGTTTCCGCATTCGGAAATACTTACAGAAATAAGTGAACTGTCAGTTAAATGACATTTGCTATGAAATATAGTAGAATAGTATCAACTCAGATCACTCTGTCAGGTAATGCTTGGTTGCCAGCGGTATCCTACTATCTATGGAAGTTACTGTGGCATATTTAAAATACCTGTATTCAGACTGCCTGCTGGGCAGCAGAGTTTTGTAGAGTGCTCTCATTAATAAAGGGGGTGAAAGAATTGATTTCAACCAAGGAAACCGGAAAACGGATCCGAAAGCTTTTAGCAGACGGAGGGATATCTGTTCGGGAAGTTCAGGAAAGAATGGGATTGGAAAGCTCCCAGGCCGTTTATAAATGGCTTCACGGAAAATCACTGCCAACGCTTGAAAATACACTGCTTCTCAGTAGAATGTTAGGTGTGAACATGGAGGAGCTGTTAGTGGGAACGAAAGATGAGGATGCATCCAAGCCACCTGTTTATCTTTTTGAAATTGGCAATCCAGGGGCAGATAGAAAGCGGTTTGTCATGTATCAACAAGAATTGTCACAAAGAGTTTTGGAAGGATGTGGTTATGGGAAACTGATCCGGCGGCGGGAGTTTAAACAAATGCCAAGCTACACCCGCAGATTTTTGCTGCGTTTTCGAACAAAGGATAAAAGCCAGCAGATTCAGGAACAAGACCAAATGCTGGGTGAAGGAAGTCCGATCATGCGAGGAGGTAAAGATGGAAGGAACCGAAAGAGAACAAATCGAAGATACATTGCTGCAGTTAATGACAAGATGCCGTGAACGGGCGTTTTGCCGGTATATGAAGGATTATCCGGAATATAAACGATTGCTGAAAATATCCTGTGAAGCAGATAAAAATTACTATAAGATGGAACTTACCAAGCAGCAGCGGGAACAGATTGACTTTTTGTTAAATAGCCGGGCAGATGCTGCGGATTGTGAATTAACCCTTACTTATCTGGCGGGAATTTTGGATGGAGTCCATTTTCTGCAACAGTTGGGATTTTTAGATATGTATGTTTCAGATGAGCGCTGGACAGGAAAAGAAGAATAGCCTGTACTCCATCTTGATAGCACAGACCGCTATGTTTCCCGCATTTGGGACAAATTTTCCGCCAAGTTGAATCGCATCTGGCAGAAAGTAATGTTAATCATGTGCCAGAAAATAAAAATTGTAAAAGCACAGAGAAAGCCGCATGCGCATAGACTAATATAAAGTATATGCAGTCAGGTGGCTTTCTTTGAAGACTTTTCCAAAACCATTATCCGCCAGCGAAGAGAAGGAATATCTGGAACGCTGCAAAGAGGGCGACCAGGAAGCAAAGGGCATACTGATTCTCAGAAATATGCGGCTAGTGGCTCATGTGGTAAAAAAATACCAGGGAACCGATTATGATATGGAAGACTTAATCAGTGTAGGAACTATTGGATTGATTAAGGCAATCAATACATTTAAAGTAGATAAAGGTTCCAGACTGGCAACCTATGCTGCCAAATGCGTGGAAAATGAGATTCTGATGCTTTTGCGGGCGGGGAAGAAATACAGCAGAGAGGTTTCTCTGTTTGAACCCATCGGAGTGGATAAAGACGGAGAAACCGTCAGCCTTGTAGATGTGATCGAAATGGAGAATCGAGAAACCATAGAAGACTTGATTTTGGAACAGGATGTAAGGGATTTGTATCATTCGTATGAAAAATGCTTAAAAGGGACAGAGAAAACCGTAGTAGGAATGCGTTATGGCCTGTATGGGAAAAAAGAACATACTCAAAGAGAGATTGCGGAAAAGCTGGGAATTTCACGCTCTTACGCTGCTGCTATATTAGGGCATGTCTAAAATGTTCATTCCCGCAATCGCTCTCTCGTTTTTTATTCGTTTCCGCTGCATTCCAACCGCATAGAATTACCAACATCCCTTTTTGACGTAAACCACCTGCCAAGCGCGCCTACATTGACCAAAAAGCGTTGCGGCAAACAATTACATGCTGTCAACAGAAAGGATGCCTGGAAATTTCGAAAGATCCTCTAAATACATATCTTTTTTCTGGTTTCTGGAAATGCGGACGGTTGCCAGGATTGTAAATGGCTGTCCGCTTGCCTTCGGTCGGTCTACATCAAACATATCAATCTTACATCCGTCTTCTTTTAGCTTATGCAAGAGGGACGTGGCAGTCCGGCTGTCTTCTGTTTCTATGTACAAGGTTACATATAAGGAATGGTAATAAAACCGCTCTTCAATTAGTGGAAGGACATGAAGACCGGCCAATAGAATCAGGGTAACGAATATGGCACCGTCTACAAAACCGATTCCGGCAGCAAGACCGATGCAGGCACAGATCCAAACACCAGCGGCAGATGTTAGACCTTTAACCTGATGGCGAGATACGATGATGGATCCTGCCCCCAAAAAGCCAACCCCACTGACTACCTGGGAGGCCATCCGTGAGATGTCGGTATCGCCTGGAAAATGGATATCCATATACTGGGCCGTCATCATTACCATAGCCGCGCCTAAACAGACAGACGCGTCCGTTCGGGCACCGCCGCCCCTTCGCTTCACCCCGCGATCAATCCCGATTAAAGCTCCTAAGATAAAAGAAGACAGCATCCGGATTACAATATTTTGCAAATTCCATTGGGTCAATGATGTAAAAAACATAAAATATGCCACCGCCTTAATACAGCCAATCGAAATGAACACGTTTCATATAAAAGTAGTGATGCTTCACATAGAAATAATGATACAAAAAGTATAACATACCTTTTGGAATAGGACAATCCAAAAGCTGCGTAAGCTGTAAAAAATAAGCCTCGGGGGGCTCTTTTTATGGACAAAAAGCAGAATCAAAATGAAGATTTAAAGGAATTCGATGAATTATTCGAGATAAATGAATTATCTGATATGAATGAATTATCCGATATCCAAAGGATTCAAATTGATACCAGCCTGCCGAAAGAAGAACGGATCCGGCAATTTTTCGATCAAATCAAGAATCCTTATCGGTTTCGGTGCGGCGATATGGTAATCCAGATAAGCTTTGCGGATAATGGCATTTCATTAAGTGACCGGATCGAACAGTATTTCAGGCTGGCTGAATAAACAGCGTAAAAATTTTAGAAATTAGAAGAGAGGTTTGGTGCGTTGGAGGCTGAAAAAAAAGCAATCTATCACGGAGCTATTTATATCCGGCTATCAAAAGAAGATAAGGAAAAAGGAGAAAGCAACAGTATCACAAACCAGCGGACCCTGCTGAAAGCGTTTCTGAAATCCAGGACAGAGATCATGCTGTGCGGCGAGTGGGTAGATGACGGCTACAGCGGAGTTAGTTTTGAGCGGCCTGGAGTCCAGAGCCTGCTGGAACAAGTAAAAAAGGGGGAGATTGACTGTATTGTAGTAAAGGATTTATCCCGGTTTGGAAGAAATTATATTGAAACAGGGCGTTATTTGGAACAGATATTCCCATTTTTAGGGGTAAGATTTATTGCGGTAAATGATGGTTATGACAGTGCAAAAAAAGGGGACCAGTGGAATAAGATGCTGATCCCTTTTAAAAATTTGATCAATGACGCTTACAGCCGTGACATTTCCCTGAAAGTTAGGAGCCAGATACAGGCCAGATATCAGCAGGGGGATTTTGTGGGTTCCTTTCCGGCATATGGATATATCCGTTCCGAAACCGATAAACACAGGCTTGTGATAGATCCTCCTGCTGCTGAAATTGTGCAGGTTATATTCCGTCGGAGGATAGGAGGATGGAGTGGAAGCCGGATTGCAAAATGGCTAAATCAGGAGGGGATTTTATCACCACTGGAATATAAAAAACAGCAGGGTCTGGCTTATTTTACTCCGTTTCAGCAAAACGAAAAGGCAACGTGGACGGCTCAATCCGTAGACCGTATTCTAAAATGTGAGTTATATACTGGAACTATGGTTCAGGGAAAAGAAAGTTCCCCCAACTATAAAATTAAAAAAAAGAGGAAAAAACCGCCTTCCCAGTGGATCCGGGTAGCGGATACCCACGAAGCGATTATTACGAAAGAAGATTTTAAATTAGCTGCCAAAATCCTTGCTATGGATACCAGAACCTCGCCGGGAAATTCTGAAATATGTATGTTATCTGGCTTTTTGAAATGCGCAGACTGCGGAAAAAATATGATACGCCGTCCGGTGAAAACAAAAGAAGCTTACCAGTATTACTATATTTGCCGCACAAGAAAAAAAGATTGTTCCAAATGCCAAAACCGATGCCGGATTAACGAAAACAAAATTTATGAATGTGTGGAAATCGTATTGGCAAAGCTGCTTCTGGCTGGCGGGATAATTTTGGAAAAAGATTGGTCTGCTGCTTCTGGCTGTTTGTCATTTAACCGAACCTTACTTGCTGTGCTGGTAGACAAAATCCGGATTACGGGCAAAACGAAAATCCGGATTGACTTAACCTGCCAGGATTTTATCCATCATGGAAAATGACAGATAACGCAGTCAAATACCCTGCCTTGCAATACATGTTTGTTTAATCGGCAAAAACAGTCCATTATGCTTCCCTATTAGGGCAAAATCGTCCATAAAATGTAACGCATATTATTTTTATTCCACAAAAACAAAAAACGATACAAAACGGTATTCCATTTGGCAAGTAAGTATGATATAAATAAGGAAACGTACCATCCTGTCCATTGAGGTTTTTCACATTATAAGCATCATACTTTTTTTGCTGTTTAGGATGTCAGATATGTGATTGATAAACATTTATTTAGGGTGGAATTGAAAGAAGGAGATGAAGATCCATGTTAGGTTTTGTGATTTGGAGTATAGCTGCAATATTGTTTTTCTTAATCGGTATTTCTGGTTGGAAAGCTCAGGAAGCAGTTGGATTTTTTACATTTGTGAAATCGCCAATAGTTACAGACGTAACCCGATATAATCACCAAGTATCAATTCTCTGGATGGTTAGCGCTGTTATCCTTGAAATTATGGGAATCCCTTTTCTGTTCCTGGAACAAAATTCTCCTCTGTATATTCTTATGATATTTGGCGTGGTTATTTTGATTATTGGAATGATCATCACATATATTAGAATTGAATCAAAATATAAGATATAAATAAATTCATGTATTGGGTGGCTAGTCAATAGAATATATGAAGTTTCTGATATAG
Source organism: uncultured Lachnospiraceae bacterium (assembly GCA_910589195.1). Classification (GTDB taxonomy): domain Bacteria; phylum Bacillota; class Clostridia; order Lachnospirales; family Lachnospiraceae; genus Caccovicinus. The sequence continues at coordinate 2,740 of CAJUTC010000034.1, read as the reverse complement.
GCCCGGATATACGTCTTAATTTGTTTACGATTTGATAGGTTAGTGCTATATGCCAGAGAAAAGAGATAAAATTTGCGGAAAAGCAGGAAGGCCGAAGTGCGCTTTGCGGTAGAAATAGTGGCTATGGTCTTGGCGCTTTTGCTGATAGACCATCAATTGAATAGTAAAATGTGAAAGCATATGATTTCCATAATTATGGAAGTGATGTGCTTTTTCTTTTTACTCCATTTTATAAATTAGAAAGTAACCTGTATGCGCTCGGCTGCGGACGCACCACCAATCATGAAAGCCTGGTTTTTATTGTTCTAAGGAGCATGTAATGTTAGGGAAATATTGACAACACAAAAAACAGGCTACTAAAAACGTTTGTCAAAAAGGTTTGGACCAACATTTTGTGAACCTGCGTCCAAGAAAAAATATGAAATACAAATCATTTCTAATCAAAATAGATGGCTTATCTGTTTCGCAGATTAAGGAGTGATGGGAAATTTAATAATTTCAAAAACTCCGCTTTGGCTTTACGTCGGCTTAATGACCAGATATGCCGGGAGAATGGGTATTCCGTGATTGAAAAGCCGAAGGCAAGGGGACAGCGGTATCAGGAAAAGGCGGCGGCCAAACGTGGGCGCAGCTATAAAGAACAGCTGCGGCTGACCATTGACCGGGTGCTGCCCTCATGCAAGGACTTTGAGGAATTTCTGGCCCGTATGAGGGAGGAAGGGTATGAAATTAAGCACAGAGGGAAATCTCTGGAATTTTTAGCGCCTGGACAAAGCCGGTTTACCCGCTCTGCCCGCCTGGGGGATGATTATACTAAGGAAGCCCTCCGGGAACGTATCACCGGCACACGCCAGGAACAGAAAACAGCAGCTTCCAAACGGCGGAATCCTGGCAGGAATGTCAACCTCCTTGTGGATATTCAGGCAAAGATGCAGGCCGGGAAAGGGAAGGGCTATGAGCATTGGGCAAAGGTTTTCAACCTGAAGGAGGCGGCAAAGACGCTGAATTTCCTTGTGGAGAGCGGCGTTACCGACTACAGTGAGCTGGAGGCACGGGCTGGCGCTGCCGGGGAGGCATTTGATTCTCTCTCTGCGAAGATCAAGCAGCTTGAGGGCCGCATGGCAGAGGTGGCGCAGCTGAAAACCCATATTATCAATTACTCCAAAACAAGGGAAGCCTATAAGGAGTACCGGAAGTCCCGGAATAAAAAGAGTTACCGGGCAGAACACGCGGATGAGATCCGGAAGCATGAAGCGGCCAAGGCTGCTTTTGATGCCCTGGGCGGCAAGGCGATCCCAAAAGTGGCACAGCTTTCCAGTGAATATGCCGCGTTACTGGCGGAGAAGAAGGAACGGTATGAGGAATATAAGGCGGCACGGAAGGACATGATTGCTTACCAGACCGCAAAGCAGAATGTTGACCGGATCCTTGGGCTTGAGCCAATGGAAAATGTACAGCAGAAAAAGCAGGATACAGAGCGTTGATGTGCTATGCAGCAGATAGAAAAGACGATAGAACGGGTACGGCTTGTCGGGATGGCGGCTGTACCCGTTCTTTTTTGCTTAAAAGCTGTTCCCTGGTGGCGGGTGTTGTAGTATAATGGTGGAGTTAAAGAATAACTCCTTTTTGGGATTTGTATATCCATTGGGTTTGGAATCTTACACTCTAATATTTTGATATGAAATGGAGCAATAAAAATGTATGATTTTAAAATTAGAACGGATCTGGCGCTGTTTACTTTACTTAATACTAAACAGTTTAGTTTCGAGAGTTTAAATGGCAGAAAGAAATCAGTAAATCAGGAACTGTTCCAGCGAGCGGCGATGTATATACCTATAATCGAATTAGAAAATAAAATCTACTACAGAGCAAGAATAATCAATCCAGATGACGGGGAAGATACAGGAATTATTAGAGAAAATGGTATACCGGTAACCGGATACGATGATCTGCACTCTGGCGTGGCACCTGTATCGGCAATAGATAAAAACGGAAGAGTAAATCGTATTGGAGAACAAGTTCTTTATTTGGCAGAAGATTTAAAAACTTCCTGTAAAGAACAAAAGGCAACTGAAAATGACTATATTTCAGTTGCTGAATGCCCCATACAAAACAAAATAAAAGTAATGGATTTTACAGTTATGGTTTCTGATGGGCTTGATAATTTGTTTTCAAATGAAACCGTAGAATTTTTTTCTGGTAATTATTCAGTTGACATTAGAGTATTTTATATGTCTATAAAAAAATATTTATCATCACCAGATTATACGGTACAAAGCTATGCAATACCATTGGATTTTTTAGACATTATAAAAAAGAGAAAAGATATTTCTGGCATAAGATATAATTCTTCTTATACTCACAAATATAATATTGCTTTATGGGATGAAAATAGAAATAGCAAATGTACTAATAGTAAGGTGATAAAGGAAGAACAGTAAAATTCCAATTTGCCGAACCGATACAATGTGGAGAGAAGTTTATGACGAATCATGAAATGATGGAAATTGCCATAAGGCAGTCCGCAGAGGATATGGGGTGCCGAGAGGAAGATTTTAAGACAAATCGAAATGTTGTTTTTCCCTTAAAATTAGGGAAGAACGCCCGCAAATATTTGAAGAAGCCGATCACGTGCAACTTTGTTTCCTATGGGAACAATATCGCGGCAGCTTCCATACCTGAAACCTTGGAAATAGTGTCCGAGTATATAGGAAAGTTTGAATTTTATCACTGCTTTGAA
>CAJUTC010000033.1 GCA_910589195.1 uncultured Lachnospiraceae bacterium | reverse complement strand
CTATAATAAACGGGAAGTAGGAAACTGGAATATCCTCAATGGATGGATCCAAACTTTTTAAAATATGGGATTTCCCTCCTGATTGTTCCATCTCCGCTAACAATACCGTATCCTTATTTGGCTCCTCATTTATTTTTGCCTTATCTTTTTCCAAAAGGATTTCCTGCTTCCATTCTTCTTCTTCATCTTCCTGGAAGGTCATATACCATTTCGATTCAGGAGGGTCCGTTTTTGGAAGCTTGTTTTTTGTATGTTTTTTCTTACTATTTGCAGCAGAAGCTTTTCTTATTTGTTTCCCTGCTTTCTTATTTATTAGCAAAACCCATCCACAAATAGCCAGCATCACCCCATCTGCCCCAAGAAGCCATCCCCCAAATTGTCTAAGGCCTGCCTGCCCGGCGGCAAGCCATACTGCCACAGGGCTGCCTAATGCAAAAATAAGCATAAACCGAATTGCAAATTTCGTCCCTTTTTTAATTTTCACTTTTCCATTTTTATATTGATTTTCTTTTATTTCTCTTTCTAATTTGCGTTGTTTTTCCTTTAACCTGATATTAGAATTGGGTCGCTTTATATTTTCATAGTTTTCCTTTTGAAAACAGTTTCCCGCATATTTCCCGCTCTGAAAATTTTCACCCCAGCCAGTTGTTTTTCCAAATATGTTGTCTGGAAGCGTCTTTTCCCATTCCTCCTCTTCTAAACTGGTATCATCTAAATTAGAACGATCCCTTAGTCTTTCATCCGAAACGTTCTCTTTCTGGCTTTCTTGCACTGCCTTTAGTAAGTCATCCATGCCATAATAATCCTTTTGGCTTTCCTGGTAAAGCCGATAGGCTAGTACTACCGTATCATTGTCCCGGTGGTCTGCTTTTTTCAAAAGAAACTGCAAAAGTTTTTCCATAGCATTTGGAAAATCTCCCTGGTATCCTGGCACGTAACACAGCCAAACTTGATAAGTATCTGGCTCAATATAAATATGTTCCGGCTCTAACAATATATTTCCTTCTTGCAAGAGAAATGGCTCAATACGGTTTAATATGCTTCCGATTCCTAAAATCAGGCGGCTGATTTCTTCTTTTTTGATTTCTTTAAATTCCAGCATCCTGCTTAATGGTTGCCTGGATGTTATTTCATAATAATAAACAAAATTTTCTTCTTCCCGATTTAAGCGAAATTTTAAAATCCCTTCGATTACATTCTGCTCTAACATTCTGATTTCAAAATTATCTATATTTGCTTCCAACGCATCTAAAATCAAATAGTTATGGCGCATCTCCCTTTTGTATCTGACTTTCATATCGTTCCTCCAACTGTTTTAATGCAGCCATTTTTCGTAAAAATTCCTCTGGTTCATAAATTCTTTCAGAAATTTCCAATTCCCATTTTCCTCCACGTTTCTGTCCTGATATCCTTCCTGTTGCTTGACTGCCTTTTGTTTCTAATTTTAAATCTATCCGTTCCATAGAAAGCAGCAATCCGATGCTATGTTGCATGTCATCTTGAATCTTATCCTCTTGTTCATCCTCATCATGACGAATTTGTTCCACTGCTTCCTGAAGCTTCATTCCATTTTTTGTTTCATCATGAAGTCGGTAAGCCTGTTGAATCATTACCACCATAACCAGGCAGAATACGGCCATAGCCCAGGCTGTTTCTATGGTATAGCTTCCCGCATACTCCTTTTTCAGCCATTCATATACGATTGTCCGGTTTGTCTTCATGAATCCCTCCTGTATGCTTTACATTAATTATCGTTGTTTCCATTTGTGAATGAACTGGTATTTTATGAGGAAGGAACGGTCTTCTCTTCATACGGTTTTTGTTTCAATTTCAGAATCTCTGATTACTTACTTTCAGAATTATGAAATCTTCTCCAACATCATACGAGATTAGCTTCTCTTTGTTACAGTTTGTTGTCATAGGAACGATAATTGTCAGCACATTAGCAAAATACCAACTGGAAAAACGAATATCAGAAATGGAAGCGTTTTTTTCCTATAATCGTTACCTTTCTTTTTTTCCCAGGCTAAACAGAACAGACCTGCTATGCTGCATGCAAAGAGGGAACTACTTAATAAAAGCAAATTTTTCCAAAATCCCAGATACAAACCAGTAATGATAAAAAAGATCCCGTCACCTGCACCGAAAGCTCCGTCTGTAAGTCTGCTGATTCCAAGCAGCGCCACACCAACGAAACATCCAGCTAAAAGGCTCCAGGCAGACGTCCCCTTAAAAAGCCCATAAAACCAGAAATTCGCCGGAAACTGTTCCATGTCTGCTAAAAACACTCGACAGCAGATCTGAGATGCCAAAAAATGAAGAAAGAAAAATAGGAAAATCCAGCCGGATACAGCCCTTTTTCTTCCATCCTGCCATGCTGCCGCTGCCAAATACAAAATAAAGCTCATCTTTCATTCCTATCCTTTCTGAAAGGAGCTTTGAAACTCCTTTCTCCCTCCTCCTTAATGGCTGCAATACGAACATCCACCTAAATGCTCTACTGTCGAAAGCCTTACTTCCTGTACATATGCAATGATAGCAGAACACTGTTCGTTGGTGTGATACCGACTTCCGCTTTCCATAATATAGACTCTCATTCCTGGCTTTCCACTGCCTCCGCAAACCGCACAGGGATAATATTTTCCCCCACTTTGGTTGCGTAAGCTGGTAATCAGGCTATAATCAACCGTTCGCATCCGGTTAGAAAGATAATGACAATTTTTTGATTTATGGTATCTGGTAGATGTTTTTCCAATATAAACGATGGGATCTTCCTCATCCTCTGGGTGGTTTTCTCCACGGTTTAATCCGTCCCTTCCAATCCATGCCCGCCGAATGCTTCCGGACGAAAGCGAAACCGAATCCAAACGGAAAATTGAAAACGGCATCCGCATCTGATAGTCCATACAAAGCTTTATTGTTTCCCCATCTTCTAAATAGGAAGAATTGGAAAATGAGCGGGCTCTCATCCCTTCCTTTGGAAACATGCCTTCTGCCATAATTTGCGCTCCGGCGCCTGCTGTTCGGTTCACAATCCCTAACAGCAAATCCTGCTTCCAATCTCCGTCTTCTTTTGGAATTTCCTCCCCTTTTGTCAGCATGTATTCTAAATACGCAAACTGGCATAATCGCTCATTAACCGATTCTAATGACGCCTGAACCTGCCTCTGTCGTTCCATCATGCGGAATGGAATCATCATGCATACCATAGCAAATATAAAAATGGAAAGCGCTAACGCTGCTTCTACTGAAACAGACGCCTTGTAATCAAGTATCTTTTTATTTCTGGCTATCTCAGACTTGACAGAGGCAAAGGCCCACGCCCTTTTTTCTCCGCTGATTCTTATTCTGCCTTTTTCATATCCGGGCCTTCGTACTTGGAGAGTAATATTTAATATGTAACATATCATTATGAATCCGAAATATTTCATGCTTTGAAAAAAGGGCATGAGCCTTCACCTCCCTTTCACTAAATCTGCCCTATTTATCTCCTTTTTATATTTTTCATATTCTTGCGGGATCCAAAACTATAGCGGTTTGCGCAAGTATTATATTCATGGCAATTTGGCCATGGTATCCTAATTTTTAGTATGCTCTTGATATAGCTGCCGCCAGCGGATATGTGGCTGCTCCGAACCCAATGTTTTTCAACAATCCCAAAGCAAAATAAACATGTTTTCCACAAAACTGTGCCTGAATATCCACCCGGTAAGCACAATCTGATATCTGAAACCCGGCCTGCTCCCTTTTCAGATTCATCTCTATCACATCCATTATCCGATAGAGGAGCCGTGTTCCAGGCTCCACAAATAAAAATATTGTCAGATACTGTTCATAGCTTAAACCAGATTCCCTGCTTTGACTTCCCTCCAGTTTTTTTCCAGCCGCAAAGTTAAGAAGTCCCTCTAAGCTTAAATTCCAGTCTTCTTTTCCTTTCATCAGCGGAACCTTTCCCCCGCTTAATAAAGTTTTCATATCTGTCACAGCTTCCCCAAATGCCCAAACCCCCATAATGAAAAATGAAGTAATGGATACCAAGGGAAGCAGGCCAAAGGCTCCCACTACCGCTGACGCAAGCGTTCTGGCCTGATTTCGTTTTTCACTGTCACCTAGGATATGAATCAGGTTCATTCCTTCCCGTACAGCCAGCATTCGTTCTACTGTTTTAACCAGATTTTCCTGATCTGTTTCTTTTCCAAATAAAAGATATTCCAATTCATATGCGGTTTCCTTTCCTCCGGTGTCGCAGAAGTGATTAAAAAACACCTGACAATATTCTGCCACTATTGCTTTTTCCAAAATCCCCATTCCCGACTCTTCAAAAGAAATCCGGCTGGAAGGGCTGCTTTTTATATCCAGCGTCCCTTCCGATACGGCCTGTCCCTGTGGAATCACCAGCGATAAAATCCCTTCCTGGGCTATTTCCCTCAGTCTTTTTAACAGTCCTTCTTTTTCTTTATCCTGAATACCGGCATGAAAAGGAAGAGTAAGAATCTGATACTGGGCGAAATGCCTTTGTACCGGCTGCCAGAGGCGGGCAGTATTTAGTTCATCATCGTCATCGTCCGGCTCCCAGCTTTCAATATACGCTTCTACCTCCCGCGCCTCTTTTTGCACCGTTTCTACCAGCAATATCCGGTTATTTGCTTTTTCGCAAAGGCCTGTAATCTGTTGCCTCCTTTCTCCATCTTGATCGGTATAAGATTGGTACTCCAAAATTTCCTGCAAAAAAGCTTCCCTCACCGGATCCCGTACATCTGGCGTTTTTTCTTCGTATTCTTCCTTTAATTTTGTTAGCTGCTGCCCCAACTTATCTGCCTGCTTTTCATAGGCCTCTACCAAACCGGGAATTTCTTTTAATTTTTTAATCAGTTTATCCCCTTCCTTACAAAAACCACTTCCATCTTCTCTGCTCAAACAATCAGCCGCCTGTTTTTTTAACTTACTTTGGTCTTCCAGGCATTTCCCTAAATTTTCCAATGCTTTTTCCAGTTTCCAGGCATCTTTGGTCTGAATTTCCATAGAGCGGTTCATGTCCGATACCTGCCCCGCTTCGTCCAATGTTTCAATGGCTTCTGCCGTACTGTCAGCATTCCATTCTTTTGTCCAAATCCCATATTTCATATAGTCCATAATTTCTTGCTTAAAATACGTTCCGGAATCATCTGTAAGTACTTGCTTTGCTGTAAGCTGACAGTCTTCCAGACGAAAAGGATACCAATTTTCCTGCTGCAGGTACGGTTCCAGAAAGCCCGAATATTCCTTTGCAATATCGGCTTCTTCTAAATATTCCAAGCCAAATATTCTGTATTTCTCCCAAAGGTTTCTGTGATATTGGCTAAATAAAGAATCCATGGAAGCATACATGGCTGTCTGAATAAAACATCTGGCGCCTGCTGTCCTGGCCGATTCTAAAAGGCCACAGATTAATCCGCATACACAAACAAGAATTAAACTTAAAAAAACCGATATCTGCCCTTTCCATTTCAACCCGATCCATCTCCTAATCCAATTTCCTTAATAAACTTCTTTTGACTGGCTGTTAATTTCCTTAAAAATATTATCCAAAAGTTTTGTAATCTGGCCTTTAAAAATGATCACAAGACCGATTAATACGACTAAAATCAAAACAACTTCGATTACTCCAACCCCATCTTCCTCTTTTAAAAAATTCTTAATGTGTTCTGCCATATTGCTTCCTCCTTGTTATTTGATTACTAAATTTCCTTGATGAATTTCTCTTTCAGCGCTTGTGAAACCTTTTTAAGATAGCTGGATTGATAAAATCAGCAAAATAATTGCGGCTTGTGGCTGTATTGGCTTCCGTTATTGCCTGGTTTGGCCAGACCCTGCCGCTTAAGAGCAAACCGTTCCTAATTACCTATTATCGATTCCCTCCTGTTACGGGTCACTGTCCAAGTCTAAAGTCTTCTCCTTAAAAAAAGGTAAGGAACGCAGGGACTACTACAATTACCATCACCACACCCAACATTAAAAACAGCGGAATTAACAGTTTGGTCGCTGCTTCTTCCCCTTGCCGCCTGGCGAAATTTTTTCTTTGCTCAAAGGCATCGGTCATCTCTGCCTGCAACAAGTACCGAAGATTTTTCGTTCCTGTCCTCCGGTTTTGCTCTAAAAGGCCAGCTAATTTCAAATATGGCTGCAGCATACAACGCCTTCCAAATTCTCCGTATGCCTTTCCTTCTGCTGTGCCGCTACGAATCTGATAATACGTTTGGAGCATTTCTTCATATGCGGGCCGTTTTTCTTCCCCCCTCTCCTGCAATTTCTGATAGTCCAGTACAATCCGCTCCCACGCTGTCCTTATGGTCATTCCTGCCCCAAGAAAAATCTGAAGCTTGGATACTACCTCGGAATAATCTAAAAGTAGCTTTTTCTCTCTATCTTTTTTTAACTGTTTTTCCTGGCTGGCGCTCCTGGCCCGCATAAGAATTGCCAGTACCGGCCCAATCAACAGCAACCATACAGAATCCGTTTCATCTCTGCTGCGATATGACAACGCGCCTCCCTTATATTCACTTGGAAGGTAAAACCCTTCCTCTGTCCGGTTTTGTTTTTCCCTCCGAACGATTTCCTCGATTAACTCCTTCTTTTGCCGCTCCTCCTCTGACAGGAGAGGCGGAAATACTTGAATCGGAATCGAAATTTGTTTTGAAGTTCCATATCCGTCTGATACTTCTGCTGTCAAGTTCACCAACTGCCCCTGATCCTGGATAATGGACTCCCCATAAATTTCCCCATCATAACCGATAAGACCTGCCGGGGCGCTGCTCCAAAGGATATGGAAGCCCGTTTTGCTGTCCTTTGGGATCAGGTTCAGCTTGGTTCTTACCTGATCAGTAGATGGATTCTCGCCTAAGATCAGATCCGGAAGCCGCCCTGTTAATGCCTCCAGCTCTTTTTTTGTTTGTTCCTTTGTATACCTTCTTTCTTCTACCGGGAATACAACCTCCATAGCCTGATTTGCGTCCCCGATGCCTTCCGCAATCAGTACAATTTCTTCCTCCCCCTTTCCATATTCATTCCGCCGGATATAACCCTCCTTTAAGGGATCATCCCGTCCAGAAACTTCCATGGCAAAAAACAAGATTATTCCTGCCAAAATACATAACACCTCATTTACGCCTACAAAAACTTGTTTTCCATTAAACCGGAATATCCAATATCCTTTTTGATAGCCAAAACGCAATTCCATACACCCCCAGACAAATCGTCATCAATATGGTTCCTGTTCCAGTTTCATACATCATGCCAAAAAACCCGGGGGAAGACCTATCAATGTATACAATCAGAAAAAAGGGAATCATATTCATAATCTTCTGCTCCAACTTTTTCGAGGCCGTCATATTTGCGATTTCTTCTCTTACCTGGTATTTATCCCGGATTACTCCTGCCGTATGGTTAATAATCGCTACCAAATCGCCTCCACTCCTTTTGGCTGCCTTAAATACCTGGGCAAAATTTCTCACATCTTCCAAGGTACTGCGTTCCGCAAATTCAAAAAACACCTGTTCCACAGGCCGGTTCATCTGAATCTGCCTGGCCATCCAAAAAAATTCACGGTTAATCATCCCATCTTCCCCATAAAGCATATCCAGTTCCCGGCTGCTGTTGGCCAGCGCATTTTCAATGGAATATCCAGCGCTTAAATTTGCCGCTAAAATTAAAATTCCTTCCTTAAACTGTTGATTCAGCCGGAACAGCCGGAGTTCCTTTAACTTTTTTCTGTGTATCAACGGATAGAAAAGCCCAATTGGCAGCATCAAAAAAAATACAAGCATACTGCGGTAAAAGGTATACGAAATCAAAGCGCATGCCATTACTCCTTCTGCGCCGTAAAGCAGCCATTCAAAATGTGACAGCCGATAATAGTTATAATTCATAGCCTGCTGCTGCAAGTTTTTCTCTTCTCGTAAGCTGCCCCACACAGACCAGGCGTCCTTCCACCTTTTCCTTTCTGATTTGGCCAAATCCGTGCTTCCTTTCGCCTCCCTGTTTCCCTGGCACTTCCCCTGCTTCCCCCCATCCCTCTCCTTGCCTCTTTTCCTCCATTCCCTTTCCATAAGCGCCTCCCTCTAGCCACATACTTTCCGCTTCTTTCTTTTGGGTTTCCTCCTGGAATGTAAATAACGGATTCAGCATAATTTCCCCATTACAGATACCAGTAAGTTCCGCAATGCTTAATACTCTCCGGCTTTTATCCCGCAGCCGCCCCAATTGAACCATAATGTCAATTGCGGCGCAAATTTGGCTGCGGATAGCGGCAAGAGGTAACTCGGCTGCCATTAAAACCATAGATTCCAGCCGGGATAGCATGTCATACGGACTGTTAGCATGTCCGGTTCCCATGCCACTGTGTCCCGTATTGAACGCGGTTAAAAGATCAAATGCTTCGCCTCCCCGTACCTCCCCTACAATGATTCTGCTGGGATTCATTCGAAGAGCTGCTTTAATCAAATCCCGGATCGTTATGGCTCCCTCCCCTTCTCCATTAGCGTTCCGTGATTCCATCCGAACCAGATTTGCTACCTGCTGAATTTGCAGTTCTGCTGAATCTTCTATGGTAATTACCCGCTCATCCTCCGGGATGAATGCAGAAAGGGCATTTAAAAATGTACTTTTCCCAGAGTTTGTCCCTCCGCTGATTAATATGTTATAACCGGATGCCACCAGTATCTTTAAAAATCCTGCCGCCTCCTCTGTAATGGACTGATACTGAATCAGCTTTTCTATGGTGATAGGTTCCGGAAATTTCCGGATGGTTACGGCAGGCCCGTCCAGAGCAATCGGCGGCAGCACCACATGAACCCGGGAACCGTCTTCTAGCCGGGCGTCTACAATAGGGGAAGATACATTTACCATTCGGTTAACCCTGCTTACGATTTGCTGAATCATATCCTCAAGCTGTTCTTCGTTGTCAAAGCATTTATCCCACAAGACTACCCTGCCTTTCCGCTCAATAAAGATTTTTTCTCTTCCATTTACCATAATCTCTGTTACTTGGCTGTCATCTACCAGCTCCTGTAAAATTCCCAGACGGCAAAATGAATCAAACAGCCTGGTTCTAAGATCCAGCTTTTCTTTTAACGGGACAAATTCTGCTTTTCCGGCTTCCATCACTTCTCTGTCAATTATTTCCCAAAGCTCCTCATCCGTAATGCTTCGCCTGTTTTCTATTTCTTCCATGATCCGCTTCTGTATCCTGCGGCGCAAAGGTGTCTGATTTTCACCTTGTTCATTTGGCTGTTCATCTTCTTTATATCCCCTATAACCCCTATATCCTTTTTGAGGATTTTCTTTGAAATCCAATGGGATGCTTTTCCCGTCTTCATCTTTTATCCTGGTCATTTGCCCTCCTTTTCGCCCGCTCCTGTACCTTCCAAATCTTGCTGTGCCCTTCTTACTTGATTTCCAATGTGGGGATTATTCATGCCAGTGCTGTTTCCCTTTTAATAACTGGCGCACAAAATCGCCTAATTCTCCCCACAAAAGCTGCTCCAGATAATTTCTCTGCCCGGAAAAACCGTTTTGGCATGGCAACTTTAATTTTTGAATCTTGCCAAGCAGTGATCCATGGCCGGAAACCGACGCATATTCTTCAAACTCTTCCACTTTTAAAGATGATATCCAGTCCTGTTTTACAGGCATATAAATACTGTCGCAAATTTCCAATACTTCTGCTGCTTTTTTCCCGAATTGCCCCAAATCCACAATAATCACTTCATAAATCCGCTCTCCCGCCAGCTTACAAATAAGATTTGCCATCTCCTTTGCTGAAACCTGGCATAAGTCCTCCGGATAACGGGCTGGCATAATATAATCCAGGTTATCCCAGGTATAAACCAATGACTTTAGCCTTGCCCAGCCGCATTCGCCCTGGCTGTAATAATACAGTACATCCGAAAAATCCCCAGATCCAGACTGTCCCATAATCTTGCGGAAGCCAGAACAGTCTTCCAGGCTGATATATAATACCTGCTCATCCTTTGCTAACACCTGGCCTAAGGTAAGGGCAAAGGATGTTTTCATACACCGGTTTACCGGAGAATACACACCGATTAAAATACTTTTGTGTCCTACTGCCGCTGTCTGCATTTCACCAGGCCTGGTACAATAGCATGCCATCACCTCCCGGATAATCGCGTCTGCTGACTGATATTTATAAATAGTGGGAATATCTCCAGAATCTGATACCTGTCCTCCTCCAGATAACGCCACAATTTGCTTAGACCTTACCTCCCGGATTTCCTCTAAAAAACTTTGATCCGCAAGAAGAACTTCTATGGGATTTTCGTTAGAAAATGCTTTCAGTTTTTCTATGCTGGTAAACGCGATCACTGTAAATGGGATTTTCTCCCTCTGGTTGAGTGCTTCCGCAAACCGCTCTGCGTAAAATGGATCTTCATCATAAACTGCCATAATTTGTTTTTTCATCCAGTACCCCGCCTCCTTTTCTTACATCCACTCCCCTGCCAAAAATCCATAAAAACCCATACGTAAAAACATATCATCCGAAAAAAAGCCATGCCATCCGGGTTAACAGCAGATACAAGCCAAACCCTAAAAAGAAACAAAACGCCAAAGGAAGGGTAACTTCTTTCCCATCCCGTTCTGGCACATAGTATTCAATTATTCTCTTTTCATGAAACACCTGCCTGATATAGGCCAACAGATACCGTAACCGTTTTCTTACCAGCTTTTTTTGAACCAGTTTCAAAAAGGACCATACGGCTCCAACCGCCATCCCCATTCCTATGATCCGGATTGCGTATGGCAATTTAAGATATCCGCAGATAAGCGCAATACATTTAATATCGCCGGCGCCTATCATACGGCAAAGAAAAAACAGAAAAAGGATACTGACTGCCGCAACAGTCCGGATCAGATATCCGGCTGCCGCCAGCCAGCCGCTGTAGGCGGATAAACCAAAACCAATAAAATACCAACATCCCAACCACCAGTTAGGAACCCGCCCGGCCTGAAAATCCCACAGGCCTGCCCCAGCAAGGCATATTAATAAACAAATTCCACGCATATCGCACCTGTCCTTCCCGGCAGATACTGGATAATTTTTCCATTTTCTGTTTTTATTATCTCATATAGGCGTGTGTTTGTCAACCATAATTTACATTATTTTACATTTCTATTTCTTTTGAAACATACAACATTTGGTTATTTTCACCTAATTTTCATTTGAAATTTGTCGTTTCCTTATATTGACTGGATAATTCTTCCATGGTAGAATTAGTTTAAATTTTTAAACCAATATCGCATTTATATCTTACATCCTTTGTATCTTAACTAAGTAGTTTCGCAAACGCTTAAAAAAGCTTCATACAGAGAAAGGAGGCGGCCACGCAGCATTGACATCGATAGAAGAACTTCAAGATGCGTTCCGGCAGTGTATGCCCTTATTTATTGCACTAGGAGATGAGGTTCGGCTAACCATACTGGAAGCGTTAACCGGAAATAAGCCCCTTCAAAAAGGTGGGATGAATGTAAACCAAATTACAGAAAAGACCCATCTTTCCCGGCCTGCTGTTTCTCATCATTTAAAAATTTTAAAAGAAGCAGGTCTGGTAAATGCCCGTCAGGAAGGAACCGCCAATTACTATTACCCTACCATTACCGAAACTACCCGTAAATTAATGCATTTAGGATTTTTGCTTGAAGAATACATTGATTAATACATAATTTGCCATTTTTTAGCCATACTTTTCCTGTAACCAATTTTTATTTGTTTTTAAAAACAGGAAAGGAAGGAAACAAATGCCCGTATTATTTACAGGAATTCGCCATAAGCAAACTCCATCTCTTAACCCAGATTTACTTCGGCTGCGGGATGAAATCGATGAAACAAAAGAAAAAATCAACGCTGCCAGAAATCATTTTGAGCAGGCAGTGGATCCTACCATGATTGATTGTTATATTTACGAAATTAATGCTGCGCAGCTACGGTATCAGTTTCTGCTCCGTCGCTTTAAGGCAGCAGAATCCGGCTTTTCTTAAACGGCATAAAACTTATTCAGGAGGTTTTTATTATGAGTACTTGGTACGAGAAGGCAGTTTTTTATCATATGTATCCACTTGGGATGACCGGTGCGCCGAAAAAAAACCAAGAGGAAGAAATCGTTAACCGTTTTGACCAGTTAGATCAGTGGATTCCCCATATTAAAAAGCTGAATTGCAATGCCATTTACATCGGCCCTTTATTTGAGTCTTCCACCCATGGTTATGATACCAGGGATTATAAGCTGGTAGACCGCCGCTTAGGCGATAACGACAGTTTCCAAAACTTTGTTTCCCTCTGCCATGAATCCGGCATTAAAGTTGTGGTGGACGGTGTTTTTAATCACACCGGAAGGGAATTTTTCGCATTCCGCGATATTCAGGAAAAACGGTGGGATTCCCCATATAAGGACTGGTATAGAGGGGTTAATTTTAACGGAGGCTCCCCTATGGGAGATAGCTTCGGCTATGAAGCATGGCAAGGTCATTATGAACTTCCTTGCCTGAATCTCTGGAATCCTGAAGTAAGAAACTATTTATTTGATGTGATTCAGTTTTGGGTGAATACCTTTGATATTGACGGAATCCGCCTAGACTGTGCCAATGTATTAGACTTTAATTTCATGAAAGAAATGCGTCAGGCTACTTCTAAAATGAAAGAAGATTTTTGGCTTATGGGTGAAGTAATCCATGGAGATTATGCCCGTTGGGTAAATCCGGAAATGCTTCATTCTGTAACAAATTACGAACTTCATAAAAGCCTGTATTCTGGTTTTAATGACCATAACTTTTTTGAAATTGCCCATAATGTACGCCGTTTAGAGGCAATTCACCGGCAGCTTTACACCTTTGTGGATAATCATGATGAAGATCGGATTGCCAGCAAATTAAAACAGAAAGATCACTTAATCCCTATTTATACCTGCCTTTTTACCCTCCCTGGTATTCCCTCCATTTACTATGGCGGAGAATGGGGAATCGAAGGAAGCCGCACCCGCACCAGCGATGAAGCCCTGCGCCCCGCGTTAGACGCTTCCCAGGATAGCAAACTCCATACTCCATTAACGGACCATATATCCCTTCTTGGAAAGATTCATTCCGACCATCCGGAATATCACGGAGGCCTTTACCAGGAGCTGCTTTTAACCAACCGGCAATATGCATTTGCCAGAAAATCTACAGGCAGTATCTGCATTACCGCGGTTAACAATGATGACCAGGATGTTAATATTTCCATTCCGGTTCCTATCCATGCCACAGAAGCAGAAAATTTGATGGACGGCAGCCAGATTCCGGTTGAAAATGGAAAAATTGCCGTAATGTTGGCAGGCAATGGGGGAGTGGTCTTGAAAATAAGGGAGGAATAATCAATTATGGCAAGAAAGAAAAAACAGACAGGAATCGGCGTCCTTACTGATATGGACCGTTACTTGTTCGGCAATGGCACCCACTATGAAATTTATCATAAGCTGGGAGCGCATATGCTGACTTACGAAGGAAAAAGGGGGATGTATTTTGCTGTCTGGGCGCCTCATGCCACAGCCGTCAGTCTGGTCTGCGACAGGAATTCGTGGCTTTTGGACGCAAATCCCATGAAGATGCTGGAAACATCCGGTATCTGGGAAACCTTTATCCCTGATATGGGATATGGGGAACTTTACAAATACGCCATTACTGCCAACACCGGAAAGGTACTCTTTAAAGCTGATCCCTATGCCTTCAGTTCCGAATACCGCCCTGGGACTGCTTCTGTCACTGCTGACATTGACCATTTTAAATGGAGCGATGCCACCTGGATGAATAAGCGGAAAGAAACGGATTTGCAAAAGTCACCTATGAGTATATATGAAGTCCATTTAGGATCCTGGCGCAAAAAAGAACGGGAGGAAAAGGACGGGGTTTATACTTATGTAGAAGCGGCTCATGAGTTGGCCGACTATGTAAAAGAAATGGGCTATACCCATGTAGAGCTTTTAGGAATTGCGGAGCATCCATTTGACGGATCCTGGGGTTATCAGGTAACTGGATATTTTGCCCCCACCTCCCGTTACGGAACCCCCACAGAATTTATGTATTTTGTCAATTACCTACATAAAAAAGGGATTGGCATTATTTTAGACTGGGTTCCTGCCCACTTCCCAAAGGATGCCCATGGTCTTGCTGACTTTGACGGCCAGCCCTTATATGAATATGCGGACTCCCGCAAAGGCGAGCATCCTGACTGGGGCACCAAAGTGTTTGACTATGAAAAAAATGAAGTAAAAAACTTTCTGATTTCCAACGCAATCTACTGGGTGGAACAATTCCATATTGACGGACTCCGGGTAGACGCTGTTGCTTCTATGCTTTATCTGGACTATGGGCGGACTCCCGGCAACTGGGTTCCAAACAAATACGGCGGCCATGAAAATCTGGAAGCAATTGAATTTTTCAAACATTTAAACAGTGTCCTTACCGGGCGAAAAAATGGTGCTATCATTATCGCGGAGGAATCTACGGCATGGCCCAACGTAACAAAACAGCCCGAAGACGACGGCCTGGGCTTTAGTTTTAAGTGGAACATGGGATGGATGCATGACTTTTTGGAATACATGAAGCTGGATCCCTATTTCCGTAAATACAACCATAACAAGATGACTTTTGGCCTTACTTACTTTACCAGTGAAAACTATATTCTGGTATTATCACACGATGAAGTGGTTCACTTAAAATGTTCCATGATTAATAAAATGCCTGGTATTTATGAAGATAAATTTGCCAATTTAAAGTGTGGCTATACGTTTATGATGGGGCATCCTGGCAAAAAGCTACTGTTTATGGGACAAGACTTTGGCCAGTGGCATGAATGGGATGAAAAAGTTTCCCTGGACTGGTATCTGACTGAAGAATACCAGCACCAATCCCTTCAGTCTTATGTAAAAGATTTACTTCACTTATATAAAAAATATCCTGCCCTTTACCGCCAGGATAATGACTGGAATGGTTTTCAGTGGATTAATGCCAATGACGGCGACCGCAGTATTTTCTCCTTTATCCGTCGGGATGAAACCAATAAGAAAAATCTGCTGTTTGTCATTAATTTTACCCCGATGGAACGCGCCGACTACCGTGTAGGCGTTCCGGCTAAAGGTACTTATTATTTAATTCTTAATTCCCAAGAAGGATTGCTGCCAAAAGGAATTCCTTATAAAGCAGTTAAAGGTGAATGCGACGGCCAGCCCTATTCCGTCAGCTATCCTCTTGCCTCCTATGGGACAGCCGTATTCCGGTTTTAATAAGCTTTATAGGGTACTATAAAAAGCAGAGCTTTTTGCTCTGTTTTTTTGTGCTTCCCATGTAACCTTGCTTTCCCTTTGTTTCATCGTAAGAATAATTTATGAAAATGTAATAGGCATATCCGGGAAATATGGTATATAATATCCCCAAAGAGAACGCGAACGGAAAGGAACATAGGAGGATTCCAATATGTCAACTATTTTAGTATGTGATGATGATAAACAAATCGTAGAAGCCATTGATATTTATTTAACTGGAGAAGGGTTCCATGTTTTGAAAGCCTATGACGGTTCAGAAGCCCTGAAACTTTTAGAAACAAACCAAGCTGATCTTTTAATCCTGGATGTAATGATGCCTGGTTTGGACGGCATCCGCACCACCTTAAAAGTACGGGAAACCAGCAGTATTCCGATTATTATCCTGTCTGCCAAATCAGAAGACACCGATAAAATCCTGGGACTTAATATTGGCGCGGACGACTACATTACAAAGCCTTTTAACCCATTGGAGCTGATGGCCCGTGTAAAATCCCAGCTCCGCCGCTACACCCAGCTTGGCAACATGACCCAGCAGGCCATGGGACAGGTATATAAATGCGGCGGCCTGCAGATTAATGATGATAACAAAGAAGTCCTGGTAGACGGCGATCCCATTAAGCTGACACCCATTGAATATAATATCCTGCTGCTTTTAGTTAAAAACGCAGGGAAAGTATTTTCTATTGATGAGATTTACGAACAAATCTGGAATGAAGAAGCCATCGGCGCTGATAATACGGTAGCCGTCCATATCCGCCATATTCGGGAGAAAATCGAAATTAACCCTCGGGAACCACGCTATTTAAAGGTGGTCTGGGGAGTTGGTTATAAAATCGAAAAGCAGTAGCCATTAAGTCATTAGCCGCAAACAATAGATGCCTGTAATCGGCTGCCGCATAACATGTTTCCAGTTACGGCAAGAACGGAGGACAGAATGAAAGGAAGCCTGACCAGACTGCTGAAAGCAATCATCACTGTGGTTCATTTGATTTTCCTTGGGATCATTGTAATCAGCATTTCCGTCCTTTATGTAAATTCAAATTTTGGACGTGGGATTACCTGGATTCAAAGTGAAACCTATACCCAATCGGATCTTTTTTACAACCAGCTTCAATCCGATATTATTGCTATTTTTGATTATGCCCGGCTGCGGGATGCCTTTGAAACAGATGGTGAACTGGATATGGACAAAGAAATCCTTTCCATCAATTATGGGCCAAATACAATCAGTGGCTATACCATGACTGACATCATTGAAATAGGGGAATCTTACGGCTACTTCCTTCAGGAAGACCATACAATCCGTGTGATTACCTCAAATACGCTGCCTGTTGAAGAAGAAGCTGTACTGGTAGAATATAAGGCGTATGATCCAGAACCTAAATTTACGGAACCGGGACAAGCTTACGCTAAGATGAAGGATCTGTGCTATGAGGCGCTAAGCAATTACTGCCGTTACTGCTACGTTTCCTATAACATGATATCCAGCCCCTCCAACATATCCTTCCAGCTTACCTGCTCCAATGAAAATGGAATGATACCCGGGAAAACCATTACTTATACGAATGTTACCGATCCTTCCTGGGAGAAATTAAAGCATATGGGTTTATATGCGGAATATTCCGCTTCTACCCTCCGTACCGAAACCAATATGGCTCAGATACCCGATTATATCCAAAGTTTAGCCGCGGATACCCAATTTTACGAACAAATATTTGAACATTTTATCCTGTCTGTGGATACAAATTTCCCTCATATTGATAGTTACAAACAGGAATTTTCCCATTATGAACGGATGCGCAATTATACGATTTATGGGTTGATCCTTTTAGGCAGCGGGCTTTTTGGATGTTTGTTTTCTTTTTTGTATTTAGCTGCCGCTTCCGGATACAACAATAGCAACCATAGCCAGGTCCATTTATATGCTTATGACCATATGAGCGCTGAATTGTGTATTTTTATGTTTTTTATTATCGGAGCCATATGCTGTTATATGGCGCGACTGATCGGAAGCCGTCTGATCCACCTGGTCATTGCGGAAGCCAACTGGTATTTCGCAGAAAAGCTTTTGCTTTTTCTCACTGCTTACCTGGTTTTCCTTCCCTGCTTTTTCAGCCTTCTCAGACGGTATAAAGCCGGAACTCTCTGGAAATCCAGCTGGACGCAGAAGGCCCTAGCCGAAATACAGGAATATTTTTCCCAGGAGGTTTCTTCCCACAATACTGCCTATTTCTATCTCGCCTTTGTTATGCTGAATATAGGCAGTGCCTCCACTGTTATTTACCTGTTTTTTACCATGGATACTTTGCGGCAGCAGCTTCTTTTTATTGCTGTTATCCTATTCTGGTTTGCCTTTGATTTTGGATGTTTTTATCTGGTTCTGCGGAAATCCCGACAGAATGATAAAATTTTCCAGGCGATTGCTAATATTTCGTCCGGCGACATCAGCTATTCTGTAAATGTAACCGAATTTAGTGGCCGTCAGAAAATTACGGCAGACCATATTAACCATATTGGCGAAAATTTAGATTCCGCCCTTCAGGAAAAGGTAAAAAGCGAACGGTTTAAGGCTGACTTAATTACCAATGTATCCCATGATTTAAAGACCCCCCTTACCTCGATTATTAATTATGTGGATTTAATCAAACGGGAACAGATTCAAAATGAAAAAGTCCAAAGCTATTTAGATGTATTAGAGCAAAAATCCCAACGTCTAAAAACCTTAACAGAAGATTTGGTGGAAGCATCGAAAGCCAGTTCCGGTAACCTGAAACTGGAAATTTCTGATATTGATTTTGTTGAATTGGTAAACCAAACAAACGGTGAATTTGAAGAAAAATTTGCTTTGAGGAATTTAGAGTTAATTAGCCGCCTTCCTCAATCGCCTATTTTAATCGAAGCGGATGGCCGGAGACTTTGGCGTGTTTTAGAAAATTTATACAACAACGCATTTAAATATGCCATGGAACACAGCCGCATTTATATCGATATAGAAGAAATCCAGGATATGGTTCAGTTTACCATCAAAAATATATCAGAAAATCCGTTAAATATATCCAGCTCTGAATTAACCGAACGATTTGTACGGGGAGATGTTTCCCGGACCACAGAAGGAAGTGGCCTTGGACTGTCCATCGCTCAAAGCCTGACTCAGCTTCAAAAGGGCAGTTTTGAGATTGTAATTGATGGAGATTTATTCAAGGTTTATGTAAAGTTCCCAGTGAAAAGAAGTACGGATACTGGAAATCCTTTATAAAATGTGCTAGAATAGGACGTAATTCTACTATAGCTACAGAATACGATACCATACAGAAAGGATACTCCTTCATGAAAATAGATAAGATTCAAATGATACCTGTAAAACGATTCCTTACGTTTACCAGTTTAGCCGCAACCCTGGTGTGTGTTTCCGCCTTGGCAACAAGCTGCAAAAGCCAAGATACCTCCAGCCAGCTTTCTGCCTCCATGGAAGCTTCGGAAACTCAACTGGAAATTTCAACTGAAATTACGGTCACTACAGCACCGGAAACCATTCCCCCCTTAAATCCCAGAGGGCAAATTCTTCCGGAACTTCAGGTTACGGTTCCAGAAGCCACACCAATGCCAGAGTATCTGCGGGTGGGTGAAGATCATCCGGTTGTAGTGCAGATTCAGGAACGGCTGATGGAATTAGGGTTTATGGATTTTGATGAACCTACTCAGTATTTCGGTACTCAGACCGAACGTGCCGTCCGGATCTTTCAGAGGCAGCATAGCCTTCCCCAGGACGGGATTGTAGGCGGCTCTACTTATGAAGCTATTATGTCGCCTAGCGCAAAGCACTATGCCGCCCAAAAGGGAGATGAAGGAGATGATATCAGCCGGATCCAGTCCCGCCTTTATGACTTAGGCTATCTGGCTTCTGAAAATCTTTTAACTGGCAATTTTGGTGACGCTACCGAATCTGCTGTTTTAAAGCTTCAGGAAATCAATGGCTTAAGTCAGGATGGCAAGGTAGGCCAGCAAACTGTAAATCTTTTATACTCTGACGAAGTAAAGGCAAACTTTTTGGCTTTAGGAGAAAAAAGCGATGTGGTACTGGCCTGCCAACAGCGGTTAAAAATCTTAGGCTATCTGCTTTCCGAGCCGGATGGAGCTTACGGGCAGGATACGGTAGAAGCGGTAAAACAGTTCCAGGCCAGAAATGATCAGATTGTAGACGGTTATTTAGGCCCCGGCACCCGGATAGCTCTAAACAGCTCTGACGCAAAGCCTATGGGTCTTCGGCTTGGTGATGAAGGCACCTCTGTTTCCAACATACAGAATTTATTAAGCAAATATGGATATTTAAACTCAGCCAATGTTACCGGATATTATGGTGAGGTTACTGAAAAAGCGGTAAAATCCTTCCAAACCCAAAACGGCCTTACCTCTGATGGTACGGTAGGCGCCATAACCATGGCAAAATTAACTGGCAGCGATGTAAAGAAAGCTCCAAGGCAGCCTTCTTCAAGCGGTTCTTCCGGCGGCGGCAGCCAAGGAAGTTCTTCCGGCGGTTCCTCTGGTTCCTCTGGCTCTTCTGGATCAGGCGGTTCTTCCGGAACCGGAACCGTCCGTATGGCAGGCGGTGTAGGATCTTTGATTGCGGTTGCCCAGTCTAAACTTGGCTGCCCCTATGTATGGGGCGCAAAAGGCCCTAATTCTTTTGACTGCTCTGGTTTTGTATATTGGTGCTTAAATCAAGTAGGTGTTAACCAGAGTTATATTACTTCTGCCGGATGGAGAAATGTAGGGCGCTATACTCGGATTAATAATTTTTCAGATATCCAGGCCGGGGATATTGTAGTCGTATCCGGACATGTAGGCATTGCCGCAGGAGGTGGAACGGTAATCGATGCCTCTTCTAGTAATGGCCGGGTTATCCACCATGCCCTGGGTTCCTGGTGGGCAAATAACTTTATCTGTGCCTGGAGGATTTTCGGATAACGGATTTTCATCATCGTGTTGCATATCTTAATTGGGAAATTACAATTCTATTGGACATTTCCTAGCTGCTTTCTAATACTAAAATCCCACCTTAAGTGCCTTTTATTCTATGGCGCCTTAAGGTGGGATTTTAATAATTTTTCTATCGCATCAACGTTTATGGCAACAAAAAAAGCGCCGACCCCACAACTCAACGTTTGCAAAATCAGCACTTCCCAATGCGCCTTCAGGGACTCGAACCCTGGACAAATAGATTAAGAGTCTACTGCTCTACCAACTGAGCTAAAGGCGCATATCCAATGTTTCATTTTACGTCCCACAATTTGGAACAGTTGTTATTCTACCGCAAGGGGTTGGAAAAGTCAACCCCTTTTGATAAATTTTTTTATTTTTTTTAACATTACATTCAACTCTGCCAAATTTCTACAGTTTAGATTTGACAAAATTTTCTACCGCGTCTTTTGATTGTATCCCTACCATCCTGTCAATTTCCTTCCCGCCTTTCAATAAAATTAATGTAGGAATACTCTGAACGCCATAACGCTCTGCCAATTCTAAATTTTCATCCAAATTCAGCTTCCCTGTTTTAACCTGGCCAGCAAATGTTTCTGCCATCGCTTCTACCACAGGAGCCAACATTTTGCAGGGAACGCACCAATCCGCATAAAAATCAACTAAAACAACCTGTTCTGACTTCAGTACCTGCTCTTCAAAATTTTCGCTTGTAAATTTTTCAACCATCTTCTTTTTTCCCTTCCTTTTCTTTTTTTCCGTCTAACAGACGGTTTACTTCTAATAATGATTTTTTCCATCGAAGTACTTCTTTATTCAATTCCTGATTGCCATTTAACTTTTTCCCCAAATTCTGTTTGATCTTGTCGGAAACTCCCATAAGACATCCTGCTTTTCTTTTCTGTTTTTATATTTTATGAAATATCTTCTGAAAACTTCCCCCGGATACCTGCACAAATCAATATTCAAACCGATGGAAACCTGTTATATCTCCTTTGGCCTAAGAGCCGCCAATTTGCAGATGGGTTTTCCTTCTGACGCGAATTTAGCCTCGTATTCTGTCATTACATTGTCCACAGACCATGGGGAGTGATGAAGATCAAATGTGTAGCTGGCAATCTCCCAACCAGATGCTGGTATGGATTCTAAAGAATATTGGAATAATTCCTTGTTATCGGTTTTAAACTCCACCATGCCTCCTTCTTTTAAAATCTGCCGGTAAACCTCCATAAATTCCGGTGATGTCAAACGACGTTTCGCATGGCGATCTTTTGGCCAGGGATCCGAAAAGTTTAAATAAATCTTAGAAACTTCTCCACTTTCAAAAATCCCAGATAAGTCCTTTGCGTCCACACACAAAAACCATATATTTTTCAAATCCAACTGTTCCCGTTTTTCCAGGCCCCGCAGCAATACGCTGGAATAACGCTCAATTCCAATAAAATTCCGCTCCGGATACCGGTTAGCCAGCTCCATGATAAATCGCCCTTTTCCCATTCCCACTTCAATCTCAATAGGATGGGGGTTGTTAAACCGCTGGTTCCAGTGGCCTCGTTCCCCTTCTGGATCCTGAACCACGTAAGGGCTGCTTGCAATCTTCTCTTCCGCTCCTTGTATATGACGCAGCCTCATAGCTTGCTCCTCCATTCTTTCTATAAACTATAAGTGTGTCAGAGTCACAACATAGATTCCCGCCAATTACACGCTCCATTTTGCGCTATATTGTTCTCTTAAAGTTAATTATTTTGATTATAACATTGAAATCTGTAAGCCGCAATCTTATTCTTTCCCTTCTTTCATTCCTTTTTCACCTGTTATTACTGTTCACAGCTTCCTTGTAAGCACAACCGCATATGCCCATTCGAAATCGCCTGTGGCAATGGGCAGATACTTTGGCTCTTTTACCATACTGGCTCATGGCAAATCAGCAGAGTAATTCGTCATGTTGGAAACAGCAGCCACTTGCTTCCAACCAACATGCCATATAGCGGCAGCAAAATAAATGCTCTCACACTCTTTCGGAAATAAAATCTTTAGAAAATTTGAGAAAAGCAGGTGCACAATTTGTCGAAATCTTGTATAATGGAGCTGAGAAATGGTTTTTGCTTCCTCTAAGTCAAATACCCGCCACAAGCAATGGGGCATTAAATTTTCGGCGCGGCAAGCTGTGAGGTATTTGACCCTTGCGGCATTCACCAAACGCCTATGCGGATGGCACTCGGCTCATCGCTTGCAGAAATAAAAATTTGGACATCTATGGCCATTGATGTTTCAATATTAAGACAATTAAGGAGGTTCAGTTATGGCAGATGTTGCAATTACCTGGCAAAAAATCCAGCAGGGTGTGAAGGAAACCGAGCGGCTGCTTGGCCAGAAGCAGTATAACCTGACGATGGTAAAGGCACGGCAGACACTGGAATATATGGTCAAAAGCCTTGGCGAACGTGCCTGCATTGTGGACGGAGATTTATCTGATATTATTGATCAGCTCTATGAAGGGAAATGGATCACAAAAACAACGAAGGAACATTACCATAAGTTAAGGATTATCGGAAACAAAGCCGTTCATGAGGGGAATGACAACCCTTCTGATGCCAGCCAGGCACATCATATCCTGTCCCAGGAAGTATATTTATTTACCAATGAATACGTGGCAAAAAAACGCAAACCTGCTTCTAATTCTGCCTCACGGCCAAAAAGAAACCAAAACCAAATACAAAACGCAAGACGAAAACGCAGGAAAAAACGGTCACCTATGCGGGACGCCGCCCAGCTTTTGATTCCGGTTGTCTGTGTTGTCCTGTTGATTTTTGTAATCCGGACCATCCTTCCTGATAAGGAAAATGAAACGAATCCAGAGCCTACGACGCCTGTGGAAACGACCACCGAACCTGTTTCCCAGACAGAAGAAACCACCACTGCCCCGCCGGAAACCACTCCGTTGGAAACGACCACGGCTACCGTTATCTATAAGGCTACTACTATCCTGAATGTGCGTACTATGCCCTCTACCAATGAAAATTCCCAAATTCTCACCCAGCTTATGCCAGGTGATCCGGTAACGGTAACCGGAACGTATGACTCCCAGTGGACCATTATCAACTATGAAGGGCAGGATGCGTATGTTGCCACCGCCTATATAACACAGTAAGCCCCCATCCCCACTAAGGCGCCACCATGAATAAGGGGGAATTGGAGTATTACTTATGCCTTTTTCCGCAGTTAAGAACAGCCATTGATACCCTTTAACTGCGGAATTTTTGTTTCTTTTTTCCATCTTTTTAACATCATGTTAACAGCCTGCTGATGATCATACATTTTTCACCAAATTATTTTCCTTCTCTTATACTTTCTTGTAATTTTCGTCATGGCTTTTTTTTCACTCTTTGTAGTATGATAAGAAGAGATATTTATATTTACTATAATATAACCAAATCAAGTCAGATAGGAGGCTTGCCATGGAACACCTGATTCACAAAATATCAGAAATCGAAGCTGCTGCTTCCTCAATCCTGGACGGTATGGATGAACGTAAAGGAGAAATCGCCGCGCAAATGAAAGAGGAAACTATCCGCTTTGACACGGAGTTAGAGCAAGAAACTGCCAGCCAAATTGAAAAACTCCACCGCCAAAAGGACCAAGAACTAAAAGAAAAGCAGGAACAGCAAAAGGCAAAGGAACAGCATATTTTATCCAAACTGGATGAAACCTACCAGCAAAATCATTCCACCCTTGCCGCCCAGTTGTTTTCCCGAATCATTAAGGAGTGATAATATGGGAAGCCTTTTAACCTATAGTGGTCTAACTACGAAAGTCCGATCTATGAAAAGCCGCCTCTTAACTGAAGGGCAATATCGGGAACTGGCAGGATTTGATACTGTTTCCAGCGCGGTTGACTATTTAAAAAAATTTCCCTCTTATCAGCCGTTTCTTTCTGGAAAAGATGGCTCCTCACTCCACCGGGGAAAAATTGAAGAACTGCTGCTACAGTCAAAATATCAGGATTTTTCCAAAATCTATCGGTTTGCCAGCCTGCCTCAGAGAAAATTTTTAGATTTGTACTTTATGCATTATGAAATCGCAAAGCTAAAACGGTGCCTCCGTGGTGTAATCGCAAACCATCCTCTGGAAATTGACTTTTCCTTGTTTCAGGAATTTTTTGACCGGCATTCCAGCTTAGACCTTATAAAGCTTTCATCCTCAGGAGATATCACCCAGTTTATTGGGAATCTTGCGGGTTCTCCTTACTATGATACGATGGCCCGTTTAAGCCGCCAGGAAAACACTTCACTTTTTGACTATGAAATGAACCTGGATATGCTGTATTTTAAAACAATGTGGAAAGCCAAAGACAGCGGGCTGAAAAAAAATGAACAAGAAGCCCTGACCCAGTGCTTCGGCAACCGTTTGGATATGTTGAATATTCAGTGGATTTATCGTTGTATCCAATATTACCATATGACCAGCAGTGAAATCTACGCCCTTTTAATTCCTATCCAAAACCGATTAAAACCGGATCAGCTTTATGCCCTTGCAAATGCAGAAAATACCGACGCATTTTTCCAAATTCTGCAACACACGTATTACGGCAATCTGAATTTGACAGCAAATAGCTCACTCCCGGATCCGGAAGCCCTTGCAAGGCAGGTTTTAAACCGTGTCCATAAATTAACCGAGCGGCGGGATCCTTATTCAATCGCCACTGTCAATTCCTATCTTTACTTTAAAGAGCTGGAGATTGAACACATTATTCATATTATAGAAAGCATTCGTTACGGCCTGGAACCATCCCAAATCCTTTCCTCCGTAATGAAAATCGTGTAACAAAGGAGGTTATGTTTTGTGATTGAAAGAATGGAATTTTTTAATCTGACAGGGCCAAAATCACAGATTGATCGGGTTGCGGAACAATATCTGTCCAAATATCCGGTTCATCTGGAAAATGCCTTGTCTGAGCTTCACACGGTAAAAAATCTCAGGCCAATTACGGAAGGAAATCTTTACCAAAACGACTGCAAACGCGCAAAAGAGCTTATTTCCCTTTTCGCAGACTCAAAACCGCCGTCTGATGCTTCAAACAAAAGCAGCGCAATGACTGTTGAGGAGGCCTCTGATCTGATCCGCTCAATTGACCAGGATTTAGACAGCCTGAATTCAAAAAAAGCAAAGCTGGAAGGAGAGCTGGAATCATTAACTGCCTCCTGGAGCCAGATTAACCCTTTCCGGGGACTAAATTATGATCTTTCCAAAATTCTCCCGTTCCGGTGCATCCTGTTCCGTTTCGGGCGGATTCCGAAAGATTACTATAAAAAACTGGAGTCCTTTGTTTTTAATACAATCGACACCATCTTATACCAATGCGGGGAAAATGAGGAATACGTATGGCTGGTTTATTTCGTTCCCGCCCCTGCTGCTGACAAAATTGATGCCATTTATGCATCTTTGCACTTTGAAAAACTTACGATACCAGAAGAATATTCCGGAACCCCATCCGAAATCGCTGACAGCCTGGCAGAATCCATTCAGTCCCTAAAGTCTTCTGTCCGGGAAATTGAGGAAGAGATCCGGAATGTGCTCCAAAAGCATCAAGCCTCTCTTTTTGCCGCCTATCAAAAGTTGGAATTTTATTCTCAAAACTTTGATATCCGCAAACTGGCTGCCTGTATGAACTGGGACGATCATACCTTCTTTATTCTCTGCGGCTGGATGTCAAAGCAGGATATCAAGCAGTTTCAGGAGGATTTAAAATCGGAAGCTGACCTGGTTTTAATTATCGAAGAAAACCATAATAATATTGTAAGCAAGCCGCCTACCAAGTTGAAAAACCCTGCCCTGTTCCGGCCTTTTGAAATGTTTATCGGAATGTATGGTCTTCCTGATTACAATGAATTTGACCCCACCATTTTAATTGGCCTTACGTATTCTCTGCTGTTTGGATTTATGTTTGGAGATGTGGGCCAAGGCTTATGCCTTTTGATTGGAGGTTTCCTGCTTTACCGCACAAAAAAAATAAACTTGGCAGCCATTGTAAGCTGCTGCGGTTTCTTTTCCACTATTTTCGGATTCTTGTTTGGAAGCGTGTTCGGATTTGAAGATTTAATTGACGCGGCCTGGATACGGCCTGGCCAGGCTATGACCACCCTTCCCTTTATTGGCCGGTTAAATACTGTTTTTGTAATTACAATTGCTTTGGGAATGGGGATTATCGTAATTACTATGATATTAAATATCATTAACAGCTTCCGAAATCATGACACCGAAAAAACCTGGTTTGATACCAACGGCGCCGCGGGTCTTGTATGTTACCTTTCATTCATTGTGGTAATTGTCCTGTTTATGGCAGGAAAACCCCTTCCCGCCTCTGCCGTAATGGCTGTCATGTTTGGGATTCCACTCATTCTTTTGTTTTTCAAGGAACCTTTAAGCGCCCTGGTAGAAAAAAAGGCAGTTCATTTAGAAGGCGGAAAAGGAATGTTTGTGGTACAAGGTTTCTTTGAGCTTTTTGAGGTAATGTTAAGCTACTTTTCCAATACCGTTTCCTTTGTGCGTGTAGGCGCATTTGCCGTTAGCCATGCAGCCATGATGGAAGTGGTGCTGATGCTGGCCGGATATGAATCTGGAACTCCCAACTGGCTTGTAGTAATTCTAGGAAACCTGTTTGTCTGCGGCATGGAAGGACTGATTGTTGGGATTCAGGTATTGCGATTGGAATACTATGAATTATTCAGCCGCTTTTACCGGGGAACCGGGCGTGCCTTTGAAGCCTATAAAACTTCACAACAATCTTAAACATTATTGATTAAACGATTCAAATAAAAGGAGAACAATTATGATGGTAAAATTATTATTATCCCTGGCACTGCTGTTAAGTATTGGAATTCCTTTCGGCGCTTTCGCCGCAGGTGAAAAATCCAGAGGCCGCTATAAAACTGCTTTAGCTGTTAATTCTCTTTTATTCTTCGGAATCCTTTTAACTTGCAGCGCATTATTTTTTACCGGAAATGTATTTGCCGCCGAGGAAGCTACTTCTGCTGTAAACCCTGCTGCCGGAATGATTTGTATGGCAGCCGCCATTTCTACCGGATTATCCTGCATTGGCGGCGGTATCGCCGTATCCGCGGCTGCGTCTGCAGCTTTAGGCGCTATTAGTGAAGATGGTTCTATCCTTGGAAAGTCCCTGATCTTTGTAGGTCTGGCAGAAGGCGTTTGTCTTTATGGTCTGATTATTTCCTTTATGATTATCGGAAGGCTGTGATAATAGTATGAAACTGTTTTTAATCAGTGACAACATTGATACCCTTACCGGAATGCGCCTGGCAGGAATCGAAGGCCTTGTGGCACATGAACGGGATGAACTGGAAAAAGCGCTGGAACAAACTTTTTCCAATCCAGAAATCGGAATCCTCCTTCTAACTGAAAAATTCGGAAGAGAATTTCCGGATCTGATTAATCAGGTAAAACTGGCCCGGAAGTTTCCGTTAATTGTAGAAATTCCTGACCGCCACGGAACCGGGCGGAAGCCAGACTTTATTACCTCCTATGTCAATGAAGCAATCGGATTAAAGCTATAAATCTTTATGGAAACCAGGGCACTCAGACCGAGTACTTAACCACAGAAAGCAGGTGAGCAGTTTGATAATGGAAAAAAAGCTGCAGCAGTTTTTAGATATCTGTATGGAAGATGCCAGAAACCGAAGCAGCAATATCTTTCATGAGTATTCTTCTGCTTTAAAGAAGGATTTAGAAAAACATAAAACAGATGCAAGGCGGCAGGCAGCCATGCAAATTCAAAACGAAGAGGAAAAAATCCGCCGTGAATTGAATAAAGAGCTGGCAATCGGACAAATCAATTCAAAACGAACCATAAGCCTGCGTCACGATGAATTAAAAGAAAAAATTTTTATCGAAGTAAAGGATTTATTAGAGCAATTTATGGAAACACCCCAATATCTTGCCCTTTTAAATTCCTATATTGAAGGCGCAAAAGCCATTGCTGGGGAAGACGAAGTTATTTTTTACCTGGATCCGGCTGATTCTGAAAAAATTCATTCATTATCTTTTCAGAACCAGGTTGGGATACGAGTAAGTCAATATTCCTTTGGCGGCGGGCTCCGGGCGGTGATCCCTTCCCGCAACATTTTAATTGACCACTCATTTGACACACGGCTGCATGAAGAACGGCAGGCTTTCCTATTCCAGATAGGAGGTAAATCCAATGGCTGACACACAAAAAACAGGGGCAATTTCCAGAATTAACGGCCCAGTCATCCAGCTAGAGGGAGATCCTGGCTTCCAAATGAATGAAATGGTGTACGTAGGCCAGGAACGGCTGGTAGGAGAAGTAATCGGTCTTTCCTCTGACAAAACCACAATCCAGGTATATGAGGAAACCAGCGGCATGAAACCCGGACAGCTTGTTTACGGTACTGGAGCGCCTGTATCAGTTACTTTAGCACCTGGAATCTTAAGCAATATTTTTGACGGCATCGAACGGCCTTTAAGTGAAATTGCCAAAACAGGCGGCCCATACATTAACCGGGGCGTCAGTGTAGAATCACTTGATACCAAAAAAACATGGAGCACCCATATTACTGTAAAAAAAGGAGATTACCTGCTTCCAGGAACCATCATTGCCCAAGTTCAGGAAACCAGAGCGATTCTTCATAAAATTATGATTCCTCCAACAATGGAAGGTTATGTGCTGGATATAGTTGAGGACGGGGAATATACCATACAGGATCCGCTCCTTACCCTGCAGCTAACCGATGGACGGGAAGAATCGATCACCATGACCCAAAAATGGCCCATTCGTATTCCCAGGCCAACTACCAAGCGGTTTCCCGCTACCCGCCCTCTGATTACCGGGCAGCGGATTTTAGATACCCTGTTCCCCTTAGCAAAAGGCGGCACTGCCGCTGTTCCCGGCGGTTTTGGTACAGGAAAAACCATGACTCAGCATCAGATTGCCAAATGGTCAGATGCCGATATTATTATTTATATCGGCTGCGGGGAGCGTGGAAATGAAATGACCCAGGTACTGGAAGAATTTTCCCAGTTAATTGATCCGAAAACCGGAAATCCTCTGCTGGATCGAACCACTTTAATCGCGAATACATCAAACATGCCTGTAGCCGCCCGTGAAGCCAGCCTGTATTCTGGCCTTACTTTAGCAGAATATTACCGGGATATGGGCTACCATGTGGCAATCATGGCAGACTCCACCTCACGCTGGGCAGAAGCGCTCCGGGAACTGTCAGGCCGTCTGGAAGAAATGCCAGCAGAAGAAGGCTTCCCTGCTTATCTGGCGTCCAGGCTTTCTGCTTTCTATGAACGGGCGGGAATGATGCAGAATTTGAATGGAACAGAAGGCTCTGTATCCATAATTGGCGCCGTTTCCCCTCAGGGCGGTGACTTTTCAGAACCAGTTACACAAAACACCAAACGATTTGTCCGCTGTTTCTGGGGCTTAGACAAATCCTTAGCCTATGCCAGGCATTTTCCGGCCATTCATTGGTTAACCAGCTATTCCGAATATATGTCGGATTTAGCGCCCTGGTATACAGATCATGTGGATAGGCGTTTTATTGACTACCGAAACCAGATGATGTCCCTCTTAACCCAAGAAAGCAGCCTGATGGAGATTGTTAAGCTGATCGGCGCAGATGTGCTTCCAGATGATCAAAAGTTGATTTTGGAAATTGCGCGAGTAATCCGTACCGGCTTTTTGCAGCAGAACGCATTCCATAAAGATGATACTTGCGTTTCCCTGGAAAAGCAGTTTAAAATGATGGAAATCATCTTGTACCTGTATCAGCGTTCCCGCTCCCTTATTTCCATGGGAATGCCTATGTCTGTGCTGAAAGAGGACAAAATTTTTGATCAGGTAATTGCCATTAAATATGATGTTCCCAATGACCGACTAGATTTATTTCAAACTTATCGGGAACAGATTGACCAGTTCTACGACAATGTAGTAGCTAGGAACGCTTAAAGGAGGCATATTATGGCGATTGAATATTTAGGCCTGCACGGCATTAACGGCCCCCTGGTAGTGTTAGAGGGGCTTCAGGGCGCTTCCTATGATGAAATCGTGGAAATGACCGTAAACAGCACTCAGAAAAAGCTGGGGCGCATTATTGAAATTAATAAAGATAAGGCAGTCATCCAGGTATTTGAAGGCACAGAAGGAATGTCACTGAAAAATACCCATACTCGCTTAACCGGGCATCCTATGGAGATTACCGTTTCACAGGATATGCTTGGCCGTACCTTTAATGGTCTTGGCCAACCCATTGACGGCCTGGGAGAAATCGCCTCAGATTTAAAACTGGATGTGAATGGAAAACCGTTAAATCCCATTACCCGGGAATATCCCAGAAATTATATCCGTACCGGCATCTCTTCCATTGATGGCCTTGCTACCTTAATCCGCGGACAGAAGCTTCCTATTTTCTCCGGAAACGGCCTTCCTCATGACCAGCTTGCCGCCCAGATTGTGCAGCAAGCTTCCCTGGGAGAAGATTCAGATGAAGAATTTGCCATCGTATTTGCCGCCATGGGAGTGAAATACGATGTAGCTGACTTTTTCCGCCGCACCTTCGAGGAAAGCGGCGTATCGGATCATGTGGCCATGTTTATCAATTTGGCCAATGATCCCGTAGTAGAGCGTTTAATTACACCAAAAGTAGCCTTAACCGTAGCCGAATACCTGGCCTTTGAAAAGGGAATGCATATTCTGGTAATTCTAACGGATATGACTTCTTTTGCCGAGGCAATGCGTGAAGTTTCTTCCTCAAAAGGAGAAATCCCTTCCCGTAAAGGTTTCCCCGGATACCTTTACAGTGAGTTAGCGTCCCTTTATGAACGGGCCGGAATTGTAGCCGGACGTCCCGGTTCCGTGACTCAGATTCCGATTTTAACCATGCCAAATGATGATATTACCCATCCTATCCCTGATTTAACTGGATACATTACGGAAGGCCAGATTGTTTTGGATCGAACGCTCCACGGGCAATCCGTTTACCCTCCCGTTAATGTGCTGCCCTCCCTTTCCCGTCTTATGAAGGACGGAATTGGAAAAGGCTATACCAGAGAGGATCATCAAGATGTGGCAAACCAGCTTTTTTCTTGCTATGCGAAGGTAGGCGACGCAAGAGCCCTTGCGTCCGTAATTGGGGAAGATGAGCTTTCTCCTATTGACAAAAAATATCTGAATTTCGGAAAAGAATTTGAAAGCCGGTTTGTAGGACAGGATATACATGACAACCGCTCTATTTTAAAAACCCTGGATATTGGATGGAAGCTTTTAGGAATGCTTCCACGGGAAGAATTGGATCGGGCAGACACAAAAATATTAGATCAGTACTATAAACCATCTGCCGTAACAGAATCCGGAATGCTGGCAGAAGATTAGGAGGCTTCCTATGAATCCAAACACATTTCCCACAAAGGGCAATTTGATCCTGGCTAAAAATTCCCTGTCGTTAGCAAAGCTTGGATTTGGCCTGATGGATAAAAAGCGGAATATTCTGATTCGGGAGCTAATGAATTTAATTGATGAAGCCAAAGATATCCAGTCAGAGATTGACGCTACGTTCCGAAAAGCTTATTCTGCCCTGCAGCAGGCTAATATAGAGATGGGAATCCATTCTGTCCAGGAAGCAAGTATGATGATTCCCTTAGAAAATTCCATTCGGATTAAAGCCAGAAGCATTATGGGGACAGAGATTCCCTTTGTCCAGTACAATCCTGCCCCTTTAACGCCTGCTTATTCCTTTAGCGGCACTTCCCAGGCGCTGGATGAAGCCAGGGCTTCCTTTGAAAAAGTAAAGGAACTGACCGTGAAGCTCTCTATGGTGGAAAATTCCGCTTACCGGCTTGCCTCCAGCATTAAAAAAACCCAAAAGCGGGCCAATGCCTTAAAAAATATTACAATCCCTACTTACGAAGCTTTAGTTCAGGATATTTCCAATGCTTTGGAAGAAAAGGAACGCGAAGAATTTACACGGTTAAAAGTTATTAAGCAGATGCATTAATGCTCTCCGGGAATCTTTTGGATTCCCGGGTTTCTTTTTTTCGTTATTATTCAAGTACATTTCCACGGAGGCACACCGTATAGGAAAATCTGGTAAGCACATCACCACGAATGAAAGGTGAGTATCTGCAACCTTTCTTCCCCTTGCAATTCTTAGAATTCTGTTATATGATTCTTTTAACAGAAAATGATTGGGGTTTAAACGAGCGTTTGCCCTCTTAAAATAACGTTCAACGAAAATGGGGAAATTACTATGAAGCATATGATTTATTATATACTGGGCATTATTTCAGCCTTTTGTCTGATGGTTATTTTGTTAATTACTTCTGTAGAAGGGGTTTGCTACTGGACTCCGGGATATTTTGAAAAGCAATATACCAAATATCAAGTGTTAGACCGCCTTCCGGAAATGTCCATGAACGATCTTTTGCAAGTAACGGATGAAATGATGGATTACCTGAAAGGGAAACGGGAGGATCTTCACGTTTTTACCACCATGGGCGGGGAATATGGTGAATTTTTTACAGAACGTGAAATCGCCCATATGGAGGATGTACAGGGTTTGTTCCTGTCGGCAATTCTTATCCGAAGGATCTGTCTGTTATTTCTTCTATTTACCATAATTATAATTCCTGCCACAAAAGGAAACCTGTTCCAAACACTACCGAAACCCGTATTTGCCGGAACTCTTTCTTTTTTTGGGGTTGCTGCATTGCTTGGTATTATCATATCCACAAACTTTTCAAAATACTTTGTTGTGTTCCACCATATTTTCTTTGATAATGATTTGTGGATTTTAGATCCATCTGTGGATATGCTGATTAATATTGTTCCTGAAGGGTTTTTCCGTGATACCGCGGCCCGTATTCTGATTACCTTTGGAGTTTCGGCTATTTTGGTTTTGGTAATTTCCTTCCTCTTGATGAGGAAAAATAAACCAATACAGAAAAGGAGATCGTTATGAAGCAAAGGCTAGCCAGATTTTTTTGTTTCCTCTTTACTGTCAGCCTGCTGTCTTTTTTGACAGCTCCCCTGGTATATGCCGCCCCTTCCTGGCCAGAACTATCCGGTATCCAGGCTGATGGAGGAATTTTAATGGATGCTGACTCAGGCGCCATCCTTTATGAAAAAAACGCAGATCAGCCCTACTATCCTGCCAGTATTACAAAAATTCTCACTGCCTTGATTATTATTGAAAACTGCGACCTGGAAGATATGGTAACCTTCTCTGACCGTGCTGTAAATGATGTAGAATCCGGCAGTTCGAATATGGGAGCGCTTCCCGGTGATCAGCTTACTGTTCGTGATTGCCTGTACGGCTTGATGTTGGCCTCTGCCAATGAGTGCGCTAATGCCCTGGCAGAGCACTGCGCCGGCTCCATTGAGGCATTTGCCGATATGATGAATCAAAAGGCATTAGAGCTTGGCTGTACCAAAAGCCATTTTGTTAACCCCAGCGGTCTAAACAATGAAGAGCACTTTGTTACTGCCCGGGATATGGCGCTTATTACTAAAGCCGCCATTGAAAATCCTACCTTTCTGGAAATTGATGGTGCCTTATATTGGAAACACGCACCGATTAAACGGTATCCCGATCCGGAAGATCCCCATAATACGATCTATGCCCATCATGGAATGCTGAAAAAAAATAATTCCCGATATTATGCCGGAGCCTTTGCCGGAAAAACCGGATATACCTCGTTAGCAGGAAATACATTAGTTACCTGTGCCAAGAAAAATGATATGACCTTAATCTGTGTTGTTTTAAACGGCCATCAAACCCACTATCAGGATACGAAGACCCTGTTTGACTTCGGCTTCCGCAATTTCAGTTCAATTAATGTTTCTGATTATAACAGCGCTTACACTACCATAGAAAACGATATGACCATAGCAGGCCTTACCGCCAGTCCCATCTCTACTCTTTCTATGGATGATGACTGTTACATCGCTCTGCCTCAGTCTGCTGATTTTAATGACATTGAAACTACCTTAGATTATCAGCTATCCGGATCCTTTCCTGTGGGTGCGATCGCTAAAATCTCTTATTCTTATGCAGGCCATGCCATTGGTTCTTCTTATCTTCTAATTCAGAACAACTTTAATTCTTTAGAACGAATGGAAGCTGTGGCATCGGATCTGACCCGTGAGGAAACAATAGGAATTCCAGAACCTACCACCAGGGCTTTGGATACAAATCCAGAACAGGCCAACGGCAGTAATATTGCCCAACTATCAGATTCAAATGATCAAGAACGGATTGATTCCGGACAAAGACCACAGCAAGAAGAACATGTTCTTCCAGAAATTTCTTCTACCGTATGGGTGGCTTTCGCCATTACCATCATCCTTGCCGCTATCATTACGGTTATTACTGTTACCAAAATCTATATTCAGAGAAAAACAGAAGCAGAAGTATATTTTTTAAGAGAACGGAGGAAACAGCGTCTAAATGACATTGGTCTTACTCCTTCTGAATTTGATTTAATGATTCAGGAGCGAAAACGTTCTTCCTATCGAGCGTCAAAAAACAAACGGCATTTTAAATTATAAACCAGGGCAAGCGTATATGTCGTTTATCGCTAATGTACCATTTCTCTATGTTGATCACCTTAGCAGAAATACTCAGCCGCAAAAACCATTTCATACCAATTTCAAGCGGCTGTTAAAAATACAGGAGGAAAACGGCCATGCACAATCTGGTATCGGTTTTTCAAAAGAAAGAAAAATCAGAACCTATGCCCCGCCACATGTTGATTAAAAATATAATTCTGACTGTGGCGGTTTTGTCCATCTCAACCCTGTTAGCAATCCTTTTTTTCTATTTTGGTAAAAATACTACCAGCGTTGCCATTATCTATATTCTGGCAGTTGTATTTATTTCCCGATATTCCAATGGCTATATCCCCGGGATCATTTCTTCCTTTATCGGGGTGATTTGCGTAAACTATGTATTTACCTATCCGTTTATGAAGTTTAACTTTACTATGGATGGTTATCCTATCACATTTTTAGGCATGATTTTTATTTCCAGCCTTATCAGCACTATGACCTCCCATTTAAAACTTCAAAACTGTATGATCCAGGAACGTGAAAAGTTATTGGCAGAAGCAGAAAAAGAAACAATGCGCGCCAATCTTCTTAGGGCAATTTCCCATGATTTGCGCACACCTTTGACAGGAATGATCGGAGCCTGCAGCACGTATTTAGATACTCAGGATTCCCTTTCAAAAAAAGAACAAACTGAACTGATCCAAAATGTTTACGATGACGCAAACTGGCTGTTAAATATGGTAGAAAATCTGTTAACCATTACCCGAATCAGCACCAATGATACGCCTCTCCACAAAACCTCAGAACTTTTGGAGGAGGTCATTTCGGAAGCTGTTTTGCGCTTCCGGAAGCGGATTCCGGATGCTGATATCCAGGTACAGATTCCGGAAGATTTTATTATAATTCCTATGGATGCCACATTAATTGAACAAGTTGTGATTAACTTGCTGGAAAACGCATATTACCACGGGGCTTCGGAGCACCCCATTTCCTTAACGGTAACCGTTAAAAATTCCAGTGTCTGTATCCAAATCCGGGATTCTGGCCAAGGAATCCCAATTGATAAACTGGAAACCATATTTGATGGAAGCCCCTCTACCCCCAGCCAAAGCGGTGATTCCCGCAAAGGCATGGGAATCGGGCTAACAATCTGCCGAACCATTATTACTGCCCATGGTGGCAGTATTTATGCGTCTAACCACGAAAATGGAGCTGATATTACATTCTGTTTGCCACTGAACGAGGAGAAAACAATTGAACCTTAAATCTACGATTATCGTTATTGAAGATGAAAAAAGTATCTGCAATTTCATTGAAACCACATTAACTGCCCATAATTATAAAGTAATCACAGCCTCTAACGGGCAAGAAGGCTTATCCTTTATTACTTCTTATTTTCCTGATCTCATTCTTTTAGACCTAGGCCTTCCGGATATGGACGGAATGGATATTATCAAACAAGTACGTAACTGGAGTATGATCCCAATAATCGTAATATCAGCCAGAACTCAGGAACAGGAAAAAGTTCTGGCTTTAGACAGCGGAAGTGATGATTATATTACCAAGCCCTTTGGAACCTCTGAACTGCTGGCCCGTATCCGTACTGCTCTCCGCCACCATCAAGGTGGTGTTCTGGTTCAAAATGAACCAGTTTACTCTTATGATGATTTAATCATTAATTTTTCCAAACGCCTGGTTACTTTAAACGGACAAGAAATTCATTTAACGCAAATTGAATACAAACTGGTATCTCTCTTAGCCCAAAACAGTGGCCGTGTCTTAACTTATGATTACATCATCAATCATATATGGGGACCTTATGCAGACAATAACAACAATCAAATCCTTCGGGTTAACATGGCCCATATCCGTCGAAAGCTTGAAAAAAATCCGGCAGAACCAAATTACATTTTTACCGAAATCGGCGTAGGATACCGGATGAGAGAAAGCCAACAGCAAATAGTGTAGGGTATGTTTTATTTTGATGCTTCATTTTTTATTTGCCTTACCTGCTTCCCTTTCTTTTGATCTTGCTTTTTTCAATCCTGCGCTGTTTCACCTCGTTCCGTTTTTCCGCAATGGCCACAGCATCTTTTTCATCTGCCAGCCTTGCGGTTCGGACAGCAAAAACACATCCAGATTCTGCCTTTTTAATCCTGATTTTGCTTCGTACCAATCCATGTTCCGGACACACGGCCAGGCAGACATATAACTTGGGGTTTACAGAAAACCACCGTATTTTTTTTCTTAGGATCCTGCGGCATAAGCAGCACATAACTTCACTTACCCGTTTGTTTGACAGCGCTTCCTCTTTTATCAGAAATTCTTTTGAAACAAACTTTGTATATCCTGGAAATGACAACATAACCTGTTCTTCATCCGTTTCCGGAAGCCTATAGTAATCCATGGAAAGAAATTCCTTCACAGGTTCAAAATTCATCTTTGACATAATCTGCCCTGTGTAAAAGGCATCATCCAAAGCATGATGAAAGGGCTTTTGTTCATCAATCGGAATTTTAAGATTTTCTACTGCCTGATCCAAAGACAATTTTTCCTTTCCATCATTATACTGTATACTATAAAGCTTCTGCAAATCATAGTATAAAAGGGGCATAGAAAAGGGGATTTCCAATCCATAATAAACCATATTTCTCTGAAGCTCCGTTAAATCCATAGAACCCCAGGTTACAAACTGGTAATCTTTTCCACACCATTGTAAAAAACGTTCCATGGCTATTTTAAACGAAACTCCCTCTTTGCGGAGGGTATCCATATCCATGTGAGTCACTTCTGAAATTTTGTAATGGATCTGGGTGTACACAGTGGGAGAAATTAACTGTTGAAATTCACCGATCTGCTCTCGATCTTCATTCAGCTTTACAGCTCCGATTTCGATAATTTCGAATGGGAAATGATCGATTGTCCCTTCTTTTCCTCTGGGACTTTGGTTCCATTCCAGGTCAAATACAATGTAATTCATGTTTTCTTCACATCCTTCAAGTCAGCACACCTTATAATGCCCAATTTTATGTCTACAATGCTTTCATTTTAGCATACAGGAAAAATAATCTCAATACTGGTATTTTATCGCCAGAATGTTCTGGTTTGTGCAAGAAAATCTTGTATACATAGCATTCCAAATACTTTATTTAAAACAATTTTTCTGGAGCCGTTTCGACTTTTTCTTTCTCTCATGGTATAATTAAGGAAACGTACCCCTTATCCGCAGCCTAGCGGCTGTGGACAGGGTATTCTGGAAACAATTATTCAAATTTTTCCAGATTAGTGCGAATCGATACCTATTTCAGCAAAACCGAAACATTCTACAATGTATTTCAATTTGGAAGGAAACATCTATGGTCAAAATTACAAATGAGCATTTCAGCCTGAATCAAATATGCCAGTCTGGACAATGTTTTCGAATGAACCAAACACAAGAACATCATTATAAAATAATTGCCGGACAGCGATATCTGGACGCTTATGAAGAGGATGACTGCATCTTTTTTTGCTGCAGCAATGAAGAATTTCATGAATTTTGGGAAGATTACTTTGATTTAAAGCACAATTACCATCATAACATCCTGAAAATTAACCCAAACGATTCTTATTTACTTTCAGCTGCCTCTTTTGAAGGAGGCATCCGGATCCTGCGGCAGGATCTGTGGGAAATGATCGTTTCTTTTTTAATTTCTCAGCAAAATAATATTGTGCGGATCCGCCGTTGTATTGAATTGCTTTGCAAGACATATGGTACGGAAATGGTAAGTTCCAGAAAAGAAACCTATTATGGTTTTCCCACACCAGAAACCTTATCCAGGCTGGAAGATAATCAATTAATGGCCTGCAATTTAGGCTATCGGAGCAAATATGTAGTACAGGCAGCAAAACAAGTTGCTTCCGGAAACTTTGATTTAATAAAACTAAAGGCTCTTCCCTACAAAAAGGCAAAAGAAGAACTGCTGAACTTATTTGGCGTCGGGGAAAAAGTGGCAGATTGTGTCTGTTTATTCGGCTTACATCATCTGGAAGCATTTCCGGTAGACACCCATATTAAACAGGCGTTACAGGCACACTATAAAAGAGGCTTTCCCAATAGACGGTATAAAGGTTTTCAAGGTGTCCTGCAGCAGTATATCTTCTACTATGAACTGCATGGGAATAAAGATTGTCCCAGAGGGTCTGGTGATACAGACAAGGCTTGATTTATAAGGAAAAATAGCTGTAATGGTGTTGTCAAATATTGTTAGTTTATTAAGATAAAACAGGGATAATGGGGTGGAAATTGGTATAAAAATGGGGTAGTTAAAGAGAGTGGAATTAAACCATCTCTTCAAATATCTTTTCAAAAGCTGCAGGCGCTCCTGCTGGTTCTCAAAAGTAACACCTGCAGCCCGATAGTCATGAAAAGCGTTACTCTTCGCCAGGCTTTTTTGAACGCTTCAAATAAGGAATAACCTGCTTTTTCTTTTGTTTATGATTGAAATTTTCCAAAGTTTTCTGTATTAGTAGGACATACGGAAAACTTTTTGAATAATTTCTCTAAAAGCTCCGTCAAAACCGTCCTGTTTGGTGATGTAAGTAATAGGAAGATTCATAGAGGGTTTAGGATACCTCCTAACAAGCAAAATCTGCCCGGCAAGCCGTAGGTACAGACGAGCAGGTTTACGAAAAAGGGTAGCATTTTCCTATGCTTACTCCGAAACTTATTACAATTGGGTCTATACCGCCTAATCTGAAATTACTTCTTTGTTAATTGGATCATCCTTTTTCAGCTTCATGCCTAATACTACCCTGCCATAACGGACAACTCTGGCTCAAAAAACATCTATACTATTTATTTGCAACTACTTTCGATAACATTTTTTCGTGCATGGCAACCATAACAGCCAATATTGCCAGCAAATAAATTGGAAACAAGGAAATGTTAATATGATTTGCGATA
The DNA here is from genome assembly GCA_910589195.1 of uncultured Lachnospiraceae bacterium. Classification (GTDB taxonomy): domain Bacteria; phylum Bacillota; class Clostridia; order Lachnospirales; family Lachnospiraceae; genus Caccovicinus. The sequence goes on along the minus strand of CAJUTC010000033.1, from coordinate 2,130 downwards.
AATCCGAAAATCGGCGGCATAAAACAAGTTCCCACATAGGCGGATGCCATTTGTACGCCAATCATAGCCTGTGACTTATCAGACCCAAAATGCTCCGGCGTGGAGTGTATGATCGAGGGGTAGATCGGTGCACAGCCCAACCCGACAGAAATCAATCCTGACAATGCGCTTATGCTTCCCAGCGGTAAAAGTAAAAGAACAATGCCAAACAATATTAATCCTTGTCCAAACCGTACCATCTGTGTATCATTCAACTTCAATGTCAAAAATCCGCTAAAAGCCCTGCCCACTGTAATTCCGATATAAAACAGGCTTGCATACCTGGCGGCGGTTTCCGCTGATAATCCCTGGCGCAGCACAAGATAACTGCTTGCCCATAGGCCTGTTGTCTGCTCAAGGGCGCAATAACAGAAAAATGTAATCATAACTTCCTTAGCTCCCGCAATTTTAAAAATCTGAGAGAAAGAAAGTGGTCTGGTTTTCGCTTCCAGGTCATTCTGACCCGTATCATTTACTTCCTGTTTTTTCCACAAAGGCAGACTGAAAATTAGTATAGCAGTCAATGCAATTTGAAGAATAGCGATATACCGATATCCCATATTCCAGCTCTGTCCGCCAGTTAACGCAAACCCCATGATATACGGGCCAAGTGAAGCACCAATGCCCCACATGCAGTGGAGCCAGCTCATATGTCTGCTTGCGTAATGAAGCGCAACATAGTTATTCAAAGAAGCATCCACACTTCCAGCCCCAAGACCATAAGGGATCGACCACAGGCACAACGCAATATAAGAATGGCTGATTGAAAATCCAAATAGTGCGACAGCAGTCATTAACACGCTGACAGCCGTAACTTTCCCCGTTCCGAATTTTTTTGTTAATCTGTCACTTAACAGGCTGGAAATAATCGTCCCAGCAGCGATAATCATAGAAATCCCGCCCGCATAGGAAACGGGTACAGAAAACTCCTGATACATTGTCGGCCACGCTGAACCTAATAAGGAATCCGGAAGTCCCAGACTGATAAAAGCAAAGTAAATGATAATTAATAATAGCTGAAACATTTTATCTTCCTCCAAACTTAAAGTCGCAATTTGCAACTTCAAGTTCTATTTCCTTGTATATCTTTAAACTTGAAATTCCAAATTGGAAAGCCAAGATTTATGTACGTTTATTGTTTGCTTTTACAGTATATCACACATTTTTCTACGGGAATAGTTATAATCTCATCTCTCCTGTACTTTTAAGCAGTCAGAACTACCGGCTAAGTTGGTGGCTTGCTCACGCCCTATAAGGGCTTGTTACCGGCGCTAGAGTCTAAAGACTCATTGAAAAGTTCGCCAGCCGCAACATCATTTGTCCAGAAGATCCCCTTGGGCTCTTCTTATTTTTTTGTTTTACCGGCTCTCAATATACTCTTTGAGTGTCATTTGGTCATATTCCCAGTCCTCTTTTAACTGGTTCTGGATATACTTCTGGATCTTCTTTGCGTTTTTTCCTACTGTATCAACATAGTATCCCCTATACCAAAAATGGCGGTTCCCATATTTATATTTGAGATTTGCATGCCTCTCAAATATCATTGGTGTGCTTTTCCCCTTTAAATAGCCCACGAAGCTTGAAACACTTATGCTTGGTAGAATCTCAACCAACATATGGTTATGATCCTGGCACACTTCCGCTTCAACTATTTTCACGCCCTTCCTCTTACATAACATACTGATGATATTCGCTATATCCTGTTTCAATTTTCCATATATAATCTTCCTACGGAACTTTGAAAACAGGCCCTCGGCCTAGCAAGAAAAACCGTAAAGGCTGTTAGACCTTTACGGTTTAGGGAGATTTCAGTTCCAATATGTAGAAATATGACTTCTACTTGCAGAGTGCAAAGCTCCATACGATGACGGGGATTTTTTTAACAGGTTACCAACCCCTCCCCGACATGATATATGTGAATAAAAAGCACTTCCCGTATACAAAAAATCCCGCCAAACTAAAAACAATTTTGGAAGTACTTTTATTTTTGGTATGGCAAAGCAGACCGCCAAACACTATTTTTTTATTTGGCGGGATTCCCCTTACCTCTGGCACTATTTAAAAATGTGCCTTTCACCTATATTTTCTTTT
>CAJUTC010000032.1 GCA_910589195.1 uncultured Lachnospiraceae bacterium | reverse complement strand
CAAACGGGCAAAACAGAAGGAATGGTTTACGAATTTACAGGATTCTCCTGCCAAAGGGTTTGAAGAAGCCATCCAAAGGATGCTGTTTATTAACCAGATATTCTGGCAGACGGATCACAGACTTACTGGCCTTGGGGCATGGGACACGTTTCTCTACCCTTATTATGAAGCTGATGTAACTGCCGGGCGGCTTACCCGTCAGGAAGCTTTGGAAATTTTAAAAGACTTGTACCGGACGCTCCATGAGAATTACGATTATAAAAGTAATGTATTGATGGGAGATACGGGACAAATATTTGTACTTGGAAGATCAGACGAAAAGGGAAATTATATTTGCAATGACGTAACCTATTTGTTTCTTCAGGCCATGAAGGAAGTGCAGCTATCCGATCCCAAATGTTTGCTTCGGGTGAATCGAAATACTCCAAGAGAATTAATGCATCTTGCGTTAGAGTCCATTGTAACTGGTATTGGCGCCCCACTTTTGGCAAATGATGATGTGGTAATTCCAAAACTTTTGGAATTTGGAATTTCGAAAGAAGATGCGTACGAATATACAACATCCGCCTGCTGGGAGCCTTTAATTGGCGGAAAAAGTTCCAGTCCTAATAATATGATGGTTTTAAATTATTTGAAACCATTGGATCATCTTTTAAAACGGGAGCGTTTAGAGCGGATTCAAACCTTTGATGAGCTGATTAACCGGTATTTGCTCTATTTGCAGGGCACGCTAAATGAAATAAAAAGGCAGCTATCTTCCCTTCGCTTTCCCTATAATCCGCTGCTGTCGGTATTTCTATATGATTGCTATGAGAATAAGAAAGATGTATCCTGGGGAGGCTCACGTTACCATCATATGGGAATTACATCAGTTGCCATGGGGAACCTAATCAATTCCCTTTTAAATATAAAGGATTTGGTATTTGACCATCATACATATACCTTATATGATGTAAAACAGATGGTGATTTTAGATTTTGAAGGGAAAGAGGAGGTTCGGGCGCAGCTTAAGGCGAAAGCATCCCAATGGGGAAGCGATGAGAAAGAAATTGTATCCTTAGTGAACCGGATTACCTCCTTTGTTTCGGAAGAAATTTCTGATTTCCGTTCGTATTTGGGCGGAAGCATGAAAGTAGGATTAAGCGGATCGGCATACTTAGACGCGGCGAAAGATTATGGTGCGTCTTTTGATGGCCGAAGATCTGGGGAGCCGTTTATCGTGCATATTTCCAATGAAGAGAATGATGGGTTTACCCAGATTATCAATTTTGCGTCCCAATTGGATTATGGTAAAAGCCGGTTTAACGGAAATGTCGTCGATTTTATGGTAAGCCCTGATTTTGTGCAGAATAACTGGGATAAATTCCTGGACTTTTTAATGCTGTGTATCCGAAAAGGCTTTTTTGAAATGCAGATGAATGTGGTCAGCAGCAAAACTTTGATAGAAGCCCGAAAGCATCCGGAGGATTTCCCGAATTTGATTGTCAGGGTATGGGGATTTAGTGCGTACTTTAAGGATTTACCAGACGATTATAAGGATGTTCTGATCAAACGGGCATTAAAGAATGAAGGTGCCGCCTGATGAGGGATCGAATGGAAAGTGGTTCCCAAGCCTTGACTGTAACCCATATTCAACGGATGTGCTTTCACGATGGGCCGGGGATCCGGACCACTGTTTTTATGAAAGGCTGCAGCATTCACTGCCCATGGTGCTCCAACCCGGAAAATATTACGTTTGCGGTTGAAACATATGAGAAGGACGGGATAAAGGGAACCTATGGGAAAGAGTACACACCATCCGAGCTGGTGGATGTGATAACAAAGGATCAGGATTTTTGGGGTTCGGATGGCGGAGTCACGTTTTCCGGTGGCGAGGCACTAATGCAGGCGGACAGTTTGGTTCCTGTTTTAGAACAATTAAAAGAACATAAGATCCATGTTGCGGCAGAAACTGCATTATTTGTACCGACAGAGAAATTGCAGAAAGTATTGCCATATATGGATTATGTGATTGCGGATGTAAAAATATTAGAAGAAGCAGGATGCCTGAATGTGCTGGGCGGAAGTATTGCGCTCTACAAGAAAAACGTAGACGTATTATACCATAGCGGAAAGCTGAAGCTATTTCGGGTTCCTTGCTGTTTCGAATATACCTTTACAGAGGAAAATAAGACCTTAATCCGAACGTTTTTCAATCAGTACCGGGATATTCCGGTACAGGTGTTTGCGATTCATGATTTAGGGGAAAAGAAGTATGAATCCTTAAATCGTCCTATGTGGAGGGCAAAAGTAGTGGAAAAGGATTCCTTGACAGAATATTGCAGGCAGTTAGAGTCAGACGGAATCCGGGCGGAAGTAATTCAGATATAATGCAGACAGTACACTAATAGGGAACAGCAAATAGGGTTGCCGTTTCCTATAGAAGATATCATTCAAGCCAGCAGGAATCGAAAGTAAGCGGTTCCGGGAAGCTTCATCAATAAAAAGAGGAAACAAAATGATTCAAACGGAAACAGAACTGATTGATTATTTACAGAGCAAAGAAAACATTTATCTGTTTGGTGCCGGAAAGCGGGCGGAACAGTATTTGTATTATTTGGAAAAAACAGGAGTAACGGTTGACGGGATTCTTGTATCAAAGAAGGACGGCAACCCTTCAGAAAAAGGCGGCAAACCGGTGCTGGCTCTTGATGAGCTAAAAGCCATGGATTTGGATCCGAAAGGGTTAAACGTGGTAGTAGCCTTGGCTGGCGGAACCCGAAAATGGCTGACCGTTTTCTGCGAAATGCCGGATTTTAAAAGTGTGCTATTTATTTCCGATAAACTGCAGATGGCATTAAACTTGCAGGAATTAAAATACCGTTTTGAGGAGGAACAAAGCGAACGGTCAATTATTGTAAATGATCCAAAAGCAGAAATAGGGCAAGGATATGTAATGGAACAGGATTCGAAACAAACATTGTTCCGTTTTCCGTACCATGCCGGCGTGCAAACCCTGAAACCGCTGCTGCAGTTTGCGACCCGGAAAGCCTTTGAACAGGATTTTGGAAGCCTGGTTATACTGCCTTATGTAAAACAAACCGGAATTTCAAACTCCCTTGCGGTGAAAGAAAAGATAGAAATGTATGTGGTCACAAGCCATATGGATCAGGCAAAGGCAGAAGATATCCAGTTAGGGGGATATTTGCCGATTCAGGTGGGAGCTGCCCTTACGAATATCCGGAAGGGGTGCATAACCGACCATACGGGAGATAACATTTCAGAGAAAAACCGGGATTACTGTGAATGCACCGGTTTATATTGGATTTGGAAAAATACCAAAGGGCAGAATTATGTGGGGTTGTGCCATTACCGGAGACGTTTGATGCTGGATGATGCCAGCATCCAATATGTAACGGATCAAAATATTGATCTGGTAGCTGCTCACCCGCAGTTTGAAAAAGAAACCATCCGGGAATTTTTTGAACAGTTTATCTGCCAGAAGGACTGGCAGTTGTTAAAGCAATGCGTAATCGATTACGATGAAAGCTATGGTTCCTGCTTTCAGCGCTATGAAGAAAACCATTTTTATTTTCCATGCAATGTGGCTTTATGGAAGAGGAACTGGTTTGACCGTTATTGTGAATTTGCATTTCAGGTGGCAGGAACGATTGAGGCTTATTATCAGAGCAAAGGGATTCTGAGGGAAGATCGGTATATGGGATATTTGTTTGAGCAGCTTTCCACACTTTTTATCATGCGTCATTACAGCGAAATGAAGGTAGCATGTTCACAGATCGAATGGCTGAATTGAAATGCCAAGAGGGAGTGAACTCTATCTGACAGGCTGTGACAACAATAGGATTACAAGGAAGGAATCAAGTGGAGGGTCTGCTCCGCTTATCGCGGCATTCCATATTTCCTTTGACTAGAACGGATATAGAACAACGAGGTAATGATTATGAAACCATGCTCGAAAATGGATCAAATGATTGGGGATTATATTGAGGGGCATTCTGTAAATGATTTCAGCGATAGCTTCATGGAAAATGAACGGCTGGAGGTGGCATCTTACTTAAGCGAACTTCCCAATGGTCTGTTAGGGTGGTATCCATTTGAAACGGGAGGAAGGATTCTGCAGATTGGAAGCTGGTTTGGGGCGTATTCGGAAATGCTTGCTGCCCGCTGCATGGAACTGACCATTTTGGAGCCGGATCCATATCGCGCGCATATGACAGGGAAACGATTGAAGGCGATTAAAAATCTCCGTATCTTCCCAACGGATGCCGTTGATTATTGTAAGAATTGCGGTGAGAAGTTTGACTATGTAATTTTCATTGTGGATGAAACTATCGATTGTTTCCCAAATCCGGATGCTTACGGGGAGCGTTTGCGTGGAGTAACAAGCGTATTAAAGCTGGAGGGGAAATTGCTGTTTGCTTTGCCTAACCGGTTTGGAGTGAAATACTTTTGCGGGGTGCCGGATCCGAAAACAAATGTGTGCTTTGACGGGATGACGGAAAATAACTCGGAACTTTACCGCTTTGACCGGGAGGAGCTGTTACAGTTTGTAGCAAGCTTTGGTTTTTCTCATGTTAAGCTGTATTACCCTATGCCAGATTTCCCTCATCCACAAGTCATTTATACGGATGAGTTCCGGCCAGATTCCAGTGTTCAGGAAAGGCTTCATATTTATTCAACCCATAAAACAAAACGTTTTTTAGACGAATGGATGTTATTAGGAAGGCTTGCCCGTAATGACGTGATGCATTGCTTTGTTAATTTCTTTTTGGTGGAAGCGGGGAATACGCCGTGCAGCCAAGTGATTTACTCGGCGCTTTCAGCAGAGCGGGACAGAAGCAGAGCGTTTGCTACGAATATATACAGCAATGGCATTGTGGAAAAAATCCCCTTTTACCCGGAGGGGAAATTAGGAATCCAAACCCTTTTGACCAATACAAGGGAACTTTCTGCCAGAGGGGTTCCGGTTCTTGAAATGTCAGAAAATAATGGGAAGGCAGTTATGAAGCGTGTTTTATCTCCTTCCCTGTCTGCTTATTTAAAGGACGCCGGAAAAAAAGATGCAAACGTATTGATCGAATATATGGACAAGCTTTACGGTTATATACAGCGCTCATCGGATCATGTACCGGCAGAGGAAAATATTATGCGGGATTTAGACCCGGATGAAGACTGGGGCATTATATTAAAAAAAGCGTATCTTGAAATGATACCGGTTAACAGTTTTTGTGATAATGGGGATATTTTGTTTTACGATCAGGAATTTACGAAAGAAAATTGCCCGGCTAACTATGTGCTGTTCCGTGCCCTGCGTGACATCTATGGATTTTCTCCGGAAATCGAAGGGATCGTTTCGTTGGATGTGATGAAGGAGCGCTATGGATTAACTTCAACCTGGGAATTTTATGCCCAAGAAGAGGAACGGTTCCAAAGGGAGCTTCGAAGGCGAAACCTTTATACCGGGTTTTTTCAATGGCTCAGGCATTTATTTGGAACGGTACAGGAAAACAGGGAACAGATCAGTGTGCCAGAAAATTTCAGAAAGTCGGATTGCTTTAATGTGATCTCCACTTTGGATGCCAGAAGGATTGTCCTGTTTGGTTCCAGAAAGCTGGCGGGATATTATCTGGATAAATATGGAAATTACTTCCCTCCAGCCTTTCTAGTGGATAATAATCCGGACAAATGGGGAGAGAAAAAGGATGGGTTTGAAATCAAAAGACCTGATGCGATTAGCAGGTTAATGCCAGGAACGTACCGGGTTATTATCGCCATAAAAAATTATGAGCCGATTGCAGAGCAGTTAGAGCAAATGGGGATTATGGAAGATAGTTACCGGGTATTCAGCCCGGAGATTGAATCTTTGCTATTTCTTAAGATGCACGATATTTATGCAGATGGGAAGTACCATGTAGGATATACGGCGGGAATTTTTGATCCCTTTGACCGGAAGGAATTTGAGTGGTTAAAAAGCTGCAAAGACCGCAGCCACTATTTAATTGTGGGTGTGTTGGCCGATGAACGAATCATACAAACGGAAGGGAAGAAGCCTGCGCATCCGCTTGAAGAGCGAATGGAAATGGTAAAGCAATGCCGATATGCTGACCGGGTAATTCGGGTTGACTTTGACAATTACGATAACATAAACGCCTGGAAGGAATTGCGGTATGGATGTTTGTTTGAATCCAGTAAGAATCAGCACAATTCTGACCAGATATGGCTGAAAAGGAAACTAAATACCCTTGGATGTGCTATGGAATTTCTGTAATTGCCCTATGGTTTTTGCATTGATTTTACAGGAAAAAGCGTAAACGAAATAACAACATTAAAATAATCAGATGAATAAAATCACACGGGTATTAGGGCTCTTAGAGTTACCGGCATCAAAGATCAAATTAGGCAGTTGGAAACCATTTCATTCCGTGGCCTGGTCTGTTCGAACTCACAAAAACAGGCTCCGATCCAGGAAAGCCGCCCTTATTTTGCTGAGTTTGCCATCCATGGTATCTTAAAAAGAGGTTTCGCAGCCGCCTAATTATAATTTAGAAGGAGAGCAAACAGGATCATGCAGAACGATTCTTTAATTGAGGAGTTGCCAAAGGGATTAATCCAATGGTATCAATTTGAAAAAGGGGCAAAAGCATTATTCGTTTCCGGGGGAGAACCCTCCTGCCATGTGTTTCCAGAAGCCATGGAAGCATGTGGTCTGCAGGTAGACGATATTCATTATACAGCGTTAGAAGGGTTTGCGAAAAAGGCAAAGGAAGCTTCCAATCCGGATTACGATTACATTATATTGGCTGGGGTAATCGAACGCTGTAAAGAGCCCCAAGCTCTCTTGCTTTTGCTGCATGGCCTGCTGAACCCCAAAGGAAGGCTATTGATTGGGGCGGATAACCGTCTTGGGATCCGGTATTTTTGCGGCGACAGGGATATTTTTTCAGAACGCAGTTTTGATGGAATTGAAGATTATATCCGGTTAAGCCAACTGGATTGGAAACGGGTCAGCGGACGTGCTTATTCGAAGGCAGAATTGACGAAAATGCTGGAAGGCGCCGGATTTCATAATTATCGGTTTTATTCGGTGCTGCCAGAATGGACAAGACCTCAGGCGCTGTATGCCGAGGACTGTGTGCCGGAGGGAAAGCCACAGGAACAGGTGGTTCCCCAATATCACAGCCCGGATACGATTTTTCTGGAGGAAGAAAAGCTGTATCAAACCTTAATCGAAAATGGTCTGTTTCATGTGTTGGCCAACGGCTTTTTCATAGAGTGCCCGCTGGACGGAACTTTTTCCAATGCCAAGCAGGTAACGCTTTCGGTGGAGTCTGGAAAAGAGGAAGGGTTGGCTACCATTATCCGCCGAGATAATTTAGTTGAAAAAAAGGCGTTGTATCAGGAAGGGAAAGGCAAAGAAAGGCGTATGCTGGAATACACTTCCGATTTAAAATGCCGTGGCCTGAATGTGGTGGAATGCCGTCTTGAATCAGGTTCTTTGCTTATGCCTTATGTAACCGGGGAATTGGCTGTAGACCATTTCAGAAGGTTAATTTGCCAGGATAAGGAAGAATTTTTACGGGAGTTAGACCGTTTTTGGGAAATGCTCCAGCAGTCTTCTGATCCGGTTCCATATGAGGATGTGGATTGGGAACGGTTTGATCCAGATTGGAAAAAGAGGAAATTAAATGATCCAGGAAAGGACAAGTGGAGGAACCTTGCGTTTGGCAATGAAGAAGAGAAACGAAACCTTGGAACCATTGTAAAAAAGGGGTATTGGAATCTGGACTGTCATCATTGTTTCTTAATAGAAAGATCGTTTGTCTTCTTTAACCAAGGAATCTGCATAGAAAAGCTGCCGCTTCATGTGCTGCTTATGAAAGCGCTGGATTCCATTTACTGGGAACAGGTGTGGATTAACGCATTGATTACGAAAGAAGAATTGATGGAGCGGTATCATTTAAAGGAGCATGAAAAATTGTGGCATCTTTATCTGGGGCGGCTTCACGAAACGCTTTATAATGATAAAGACCTATTGGAATATCATCAACAGCGTCACCGTGACTGGAGGATTGTTGCGGCAAACCGTCACCGTATGAGTTATTCGGAAAATGAATATGAAAGGGTATTTAAAGATATTTTTAATGGAACCCAGGGACGGAAGCTTTATTTATTCGGATCCGGGATTTTTGCTTCAAAGTTTTTGGAACAGTTTGGTTCGGACTACAAGGTGGAAGGAATTCTTGATAACAATCCAAAACGATGGGGGGCTTATTTAGAGGAAATTCCTATTTTATCTCCGGAATGTTTGCGCTCTATGCCCAAGGATTCTTATAAAATCATTATCTGCATTAAAAATTGCGTGCCCATAATGAGGCAGCTTAAGGAAGAATATGGGATTCAAAATTACAGTGTTTACGACAGCCGTCAGGAGTATCCACGCAAGCTTCCAGCTATGGTTATGCAGGCTGGCCAGGAAACAGAGCCAAAGAAATATCATATCGGTTATATTGCAGGCGTTTTTGATCTGTTCCACATTGGTCATTTGAACATGTTTAAGCGTGCCAAGGAGCAGTGCGACTATTTGATTGTAGGTGTAGTGACCGATGAGAGTGTAATGAATAATAAGAAAACCATGCCCTGCATGTCGTTTGAGGAGCGGATCGAGCTGGTTCGAGCTTGCCGTTATGTGGATGAAGCAGTAGAGCTTCCTACTTACAATGGAGATACGGATGAGGCACACCGCAGGTATCATTTTGATGTACAGTTTTCCGGAAGTGATTATGCCAAGGATCCAGAATGGCTGGCAAAGAAAGCTTATCTGGAAAAAAGAGGAGCAGAGATGGTATTCTTCCCTTATACCCAGACCACCAGCTCTACGAAAATTAAGGAATTGATTGAGAGGAAGCTGGTGTAGTATAACAGGTTTATTTGGCGTTACGTAGTTATGGAAGGAAGAAGTGCCTTGTTCCGTTCCATTTCGTCAAATGACTTGTCTGAATTTCCGTCTGCATTGCCTGCCGCTGATATCATGCCCTTTTGGCATAACACAGTCTAATGGTAATTTGGGCAAGGAAGTTGCCTGAATAAAATGCGGTCAGTACACAAATAGTAAAAAGAAAAGAAAAGGAAACCAACATTATGAGAATTGTCTGCTCTCCATCTGGCATAATCCATCCAAAACTTCCAAAGCAGGGAGTTTTGGATTTAACCAATGCCGGATTTGAACATATTGCCCTTGAATTGGACTGGTGCTGCTCTGGTTATGAGTTAGAAAATTTTGGAAAGGATCCGGAGCCGAATCCGTGGGAGGATGATCAGGACGATAGTAGGGAACATAGTGAAACTCAAACGGATCATCCAAACGAAGAGGAATGGATTTCTGTCCTGGATGATCCGTCGGAAATGGAAAGGCGTTTTGAACAGATGATAAGGGTCTGCCACAGCAAAGGTCTGGATGTTCCGGTGGCCCGGGCCCCTTACCTTTTGCGTGAAACAGAACGGGAGGATCTGTATGAAACCTTACTTTGGCTGCATAAGGAATGCATCCGCTATTGCAAAAAAGTTGGATGCGGCTTTCTTATCATTCCCCCGCCTTTCTTTGGAAACCGCTGTGAAAATGAGTGGGAGGAAAACCGTAAATACTACCTTAATCTGGCGTCTGCCGCATATGAAAACCAGATTACAATCCTGCTGCCAAACCAGTGCCGCAATCAGAATGGGCACTTAATCCGAGGCGTTTTTTCGGATGCCGCTATTGTGGCAAACCAGATCGATCAGTTAAACCGTGAGGCCTGTATGGAAACGTTTCATGGGTTTCATGAAGGAAAAGAAGGACGTCAGTCAAATGCGTTTGCTTCGGATCCTATCTTTGGCTTTTGCATGGATGTGGGGATCTGCAGCCTATGCGGACAGGATATGTACCAGTTTGCGTTTGCCCTTGGCAATCGTGTCAAGGCCGTAATCCTGCGGGACTGTGACGGGCAGCAAGAAAGCAGCCTGCTGCCATTTTCTTGCGTCTATCAGGGGCAGCCGAAAACAGACTGGCTGGGTCTGATCCGCGGTCTGCGTCAGATTGGTTTTGACGGGGATTTGCTTTTGGATATCCGGGACACAGCGTTTTCCTTTTCTCCGCTGCTCCGTCCTGGGCTTCTGGCTTTGGCCCAGTCTACGGCACAGTATATGAAATGGCAAATTGAAATTGAAAATCTTTTGAAAAAGTATGGATCGATTGTATTATTCGGCGCCGGAAATATGTGCCGCAATTATATGAAATGTTATGGGGAACAGTATCCGCCGTTGTTTACCTGTGATAATAATCAGGCCCGATGGGGAAGCCGGTTCTGCGGCCTTGAAATCAAACCGCCTGAAGCGCTGAAACAGTTGCCAGATAACTGCGGGATTTTTATCTGTAATATTTACTATCGGGAAATCCAGCAACAGCTTTTGGATATGGGAATTCAGAACATTGAGTTTTTTAATGATGAATATATGCCGTCCTTCCATTTTGACCGTTTGAAGGGAGTGTAACGTATGGTTCCAATTGGTGTACAGACAAAAAGTATTGTATTTGATTCCGATCCGGCTGTTGGGTTCCGTTTGATGAAGCAGGCAGGCTTTTCCTGTGGTGATTTTAGTTTGAACGCTTATTTAACCAATCTTGATTTGTACCAACAGAAAGGGAATCATTTTTTTGACCAGTCGGATGAAGCGCTTCAGCGCTTTTTTGCCCCTCATAAGCAGGAGGCTCAAAAGGCTGGGATCCAGATTAACCAGATGCATATGCCATATCCAAACTATGTTCCCAACGGTTCGAAAAAGTTAAATGACTATTTGTGGAATGTAGTTGCCCCAAAAAGCATGAAAATCTGTTGGTTTTTTCATTGCCCTTATATTGTAGTCCACGGTTTTAAACTGGCCAGGAACCTTGGTTCAGAGGAAGCGGAGTGGAGGCAGACGGAAGCGTTCCTTCATTTTCTTGCGCCTATGGCAAAAGAGTTTGGAATTACCATATGCATTGAAAATATATATAACCAGTGGGGCGGCCATATTGTGGAAGGGCCTTGCTGCAATGCCAGGGTGGCAGCAGAGCGCATTGACCGGATCAATAGCCAGTATCAGGCAGAGGTGCTTGGCTTTTGTTTTGATACAGGCCATGGAAATTTGGTAGGTCTGGATTTTGAGGATTTTATCACCACTCTTGGGCATAGGCTTAAGGTGCTCCATATTCATGATAATGACGGGATAGGCGATCTGCACCAGATTCCTTTTACTTTTACAAAAACCAGGGAAAATACGGCTTCTACCGATTGGGAAGGCTTTATCCGCGGGTTAAAACGGATCCGGTTTGAAGGCGTTCTTAGCTTTGAAACCGCCCCTGTATTGACAGCGTTTCCAGAGGAGATGAAAGAGATGGTTCTTACATTTCTTGCAGGTATCGGAAGACATTTTGCGGAAAAATTGAGCGGCACCAAGTAGTTTTTATGGGAAAATTTCCCTGATAATCCAGAAATCTCCGATGGTTTTGGAAGCTTCTGTATGTTACTATAATTTTGTAACAGAAATGTAAAATTTATGTAACATATGGAAGGAGAATGAATGATGAAACGACTTGGATTATGTGCGGCAACCATTGCGATAACAGGAGTTTTTGGAATTTCCAGCCAGGCAGGAATGGGAATCCTGGTAACAGGAGGCAATTCCAGCGGCGGACAGAATCCTGCTTTTTCCGGTTCCTTTTCCGGAGGAAGTTGTGACAGCAGTACATGGGGTAAAAACTTAAATCAAGGCAGTAACGCAGGCCAAAACTATTTGCTTCAAAATTCGGCTTGGAATATTGGCGGGCAAAATATTACGGTTCAGAATCCTGGATGCGGTACCGGAAATACCAATTCTTTTACAGGAAACAACAGCAGCAGCCTATGCCCAGATAATTCTTTTCCCGGGAAAAACTGGTTGAATGCTATTTACCCTGGTTTTTCGAATTCCGATTCTTCCTGCCTGGATCGTTTAGAATGTCCTGATACATATGTTCCAAGCTCTGGAAATTATAACGGAAATTGCTTTACCTGGGATAATATAAATGGAGGCTGTTTGAATCCAATTTGGCCGGATTTTAATTGCCCAGAAGAAAAACCAGATGAAAATAAACCAGGCACTAATAAGCCAGATGAAAATAATCCGGATACCAATAAACCAGGTGAAAATAATCCAGATGGCTCTGGAAACGGAAATTCAAGCGGGGATTCAGGCGGAAGCGGGACAGGAGGAAATAATTCTGGCAATTCTTCCGGCAGCGTGAATCCTCCCAATCAAGATGAAGAAATCAGTTATTTGATCCAGCAGGTTATTGATTTGGTAAATGAGGAACGTGCAAAAGCAGGTCTTTCTCCATTAACAGAATCCGCCCCATTAATGGACGCGGCGGCGCTGCGGGCTCAGGAAATTACCAAAAGCTTTTCCCATACAAGGCCAGATGGAACCAGCTTTAGTACTGCCATAAGGCAAAGCGGGGCTACATTTAACGGCAGCGGGGAAAATATTGCATATGGGCAGCAATCAGCGAAAGCTGTTATGAATACCTGGATGAACAGCCAAACTCACCGGGCGAATATCCTGAAGTCACAGTTTACTAAAATAGGCGTAGGATGTTACATAGATAGCAGAGGAGTGAAGTACTGGACACAGCTTTTTACCTACTAAACCGTTTTTATTTGATGTGGGCATGTCTGGAATGTGTGTTTCTTTTAAAAGCTTATTGAAAAGAAAAGGTCGCAATTTGAAATCTTAATTCAATTTAATTGACCGAATCCCTTTGATATGTTACCATTAAGCAACAAGCATTGGAACAAAGGAAGAGGGGAGGATTTGGGAATGACTGATCAGGAATTATTGCAAGCCATTTCTGCTGCTGTAAAAAATGAAGTTGAGCCTTTGAGGCAGGAAATGAAAGGGGAGATTCAGGGAATTCGAGGGGAGCTTCAAGAAGTTCGAGGAGAACTCCTGGAGATGAAAGGAGAGATTCAGGAAGTTCGAGGAGAGATTCAGGAAGTCCGAGAAGAGCTCCAGGAAGTTAAAACCAGGCTTACCAAGGTGGAAGAAGAAACCCAGGAAATCAAAACCAGACTTACCAGGGTGGAAGAAGAAACCCAGGAAATCAAAATCAGGCTTACCAAGGTGGAAGAAGAAACCGGAGAAATCAAAACCAGGCTTACGAAAGTGGAGGAGGAAACGGCCTCAACACGGATGCTGTTGGAAAATGAACTTAGTAAAAAAATTGATATCATTGGAGAGGGCCATGATTTCTTAAAGCAGCGCTTGGAAAATGCCCTTACGATGGAGATGAAACGGGAAGCAATGGAATTGCAAATCGTTAATATGCAAATCGACATTAAGAAAATGAAAGAGTCCATTGCCGATCATGATGAGAAATTACAGAAAATTTCTTAATTCACGTTTCACCCATGCCTGCTATCATTACCGCATTTTAACCTCCATATTAATAAGGAAAGAATAAGGACGCATATGCGTCCTTTATTTCATGCCATTAGGTAGTTTTTGTAACTTTTCATAAGATTAAAAGACCTTGCGGTCTAAGATGGCACGGATGCGGGAAACGATCATATTGCTGGCATGACCTGCTGCAGATGGGAACGATACGCGGCAGGATTCTTTGCAATACTTATGATGAAGTTTAAAAATTCCGGAAATCTCCAAAAGAAAGCGAAAACTTGAAAATATATATTGATTTATAACATGATATTTAGTATATTAAGACTTAGATTAGCCGAAAGGAGAATCCAAGGATGGTTAAAATAGCAGTTGATGCTATGGGCGGTGATTATGCACCCTCAGAAATGGTAGCTGGAGCCGTAGAAGCGGTTAATTCTGCACCCGGAGTTCATATATTTCTGGTAGGAAAGGAAGAAGTGGTAAATTCCCAGCTTTCCAGGCATACTTATGATAAGGGCAGGATTGAGGTGGTAAATGCCAAAGAAGTGATTGCTACGGAAGAACCGCCGGTGAATGCCATACGAAAGAAGAAAGATTCTTCGATCGTGGTAGGTATGAACCTGGTAAAAAAAGGCCAGGCAGATGCTTTCGTATCGGCGGGAAGCTCCGGTGCTATATTAGTAGGCGGCCAGGTAATTGTAGGCAGAATTAAAGGAGTAGAGAGGCCTCCGCTGGCGCCCCTGATTCCCACGGAAAAGGGAGTTTCCCTGCTGATTGACTGTGGAGCCAATGTAGATGCCAGGCCTTCCCATTTAGTTCAGTTCGCAAGGATGGGATCCATTTATATGGAGCATGTTATGAAGGTAAAGAATCCCAGAGTCGCGATTGTGAATATTGGGGCAGAGGAAGAGAAGGGAAATGCGTTGGTGAAAGAAACCTTCCCGTTGTTAAAGGAATGCAAGGACATTCATTTTATTGGAAGCATTGAGGCCAGGGAGATTCCACATGGAGGAGCGGATGTGATTGTCTGCGAGGCCTTTGTGGGAAATGTGATTTTAAAGCTTTATGAAGGTGTTGGATCTACTTTAATCAGCATGGTAAAAAGGGGTATGATGACCAGCTTGCAAAGCAAAATCGGTGCGCTATTAGTAAAGCCTGCCCTAAAGGAAACATTAAAGTCCTTTGATGCTAGCCAATATGGAGGAGCGCCGCTTTTGGGGTTAAATGGTTTGGTAGTAAAAACACACGGGAATTCAAAAGCCAACGAGGTGAAAAATTCCATTATCCAATGTATTGCTTTTAAAGAACAGGGGATAAACGAAAAAATTAAAGAAAGCCTAATGAATCAAGAAAAGTAGGAGGAATGATGTTATGGAATTCGAAAAGTTACAGGGGATTATTGCAGAGGTATTAAATCTTGAGCCAGAAGAGATTACAATGGCTGCTACGTTTGTAGATGATTTAGGCGCGGATTCTCTGGATGTTTTCCAGATTATTATGGGTATTGAGGAAGAATTTGATATCGAAATTCCAAACGAGATTGCAGAAAAAATTGTTACAGTAGGCGATGCGGTAGAAGCAATCAAAAACGCGGTAAACTAAGGGGTGGAGGGGCAGCCGGGTGTTACGGCAGCCCCTTTTCCGTGCATGAAAAAGGAGGCAATATTTTGAATCGAAGTTTCATGGAATTGGAAAAGATAATCGGTTATCAGTTTAAAGGACGAAACTTTCTGGAACAGGCTATGACCCATAGCTCATATGCCAATGAGCGGCGCTGGGATAAATCCCGGTGCAATGAACGGCTGGAATTTTTGGGAGATGCAGTGTTAGAGCTAATTACCAGTGATTTTTTATTTCAGAATTATCAGGAACTTTCTGAAGGGGATTTGACGAAATTAAGGGCCAGCCTGGTGTGTGAATCTACCCTTGCGTTCTGTGCAGAGGAAATTGGTCTAGGAGAGTTTCTTCTGTTAGGCAAGGGAGAAGAAGGGACTGGTGGAAGATTCCGCCATTCAGTCGTATCAGACGGGATGGAAGCTTTGATTGGAGCAATTTATTTAGACGGTGGTTTTGCTAATGCAAAAGAGTTTATTCATCGGTTTATTTTGAATGATATTGACCATAAACAGCTCTTTTATGATAGCAAGACTATCTTGCAAGAAATGGTGCAAAGCCGTTGTGATTTGCCATTAACATACGAATTGCTGAGTGAAGAAGGGCCAGATCACAATAAATCCTTCCAAGTCTGCGCAAAGATTGGTGATCAAACAGTGGGCGTAGGACAGGGCCGGACAAAAAAGGCAGCAGAGCAAGTGGCCGCTTACAATGGGATTTTAAAATTTCAGGAAAATGGCGGCTGTTCATAGAAAGGCTGTAAAAGACGGAAGACGAGGGAAGATTACAGAATATGTATTTAAAAAGTATCGAGATTCAGGGATTTAAGTCCTTTGCCAACAAGCTTGTCTTTGAATTCCATAATGGAATAACCGGAATTGTCGGGCCAAACGGAAGCGGAAAAAGCAATGTAGCGGACGCGGTCCGCTGGGTGCTGGGAGAACAGCGGGTAAAGCAGCTTCGGGGCGGCAGTATGCAGGATGTAATTTTTGCCGGAACGGAGCTTAGGAAAGCCCAAGGCTTTGCCTATGTGGCCATTACCCTGGATAACTCCGATCACCAGCTAGCGATTGACTATGAACAGGTGACGATTTCCAGACGTCTTTACCGTTCTGGAGAAAGCGAATACAAAATTAATGGCAGTACCTGTCGTTTAAAAGATGTTAATGAGCTGTTTTATGATACGGGTATCGGAAAAGAGGGCTATTCCATTATTGGACAGGGGCAGATTGACAAAATTTTAAGCGGTAAGCCAGAGGAGCGCCGGGAGCTGTTTGATGAGGCGGCTGGAATCGTAAAATTTAAACGGCGGAAAGTGATTGCCCAGAAAAAGCTGGAGGATGAGAAGCAAAATCTTGTTCGGGTAAAGGATATTTTATCAGAGCTGGAAAAGCAGGTAGGGCCGTTGGAACGTCAAGCAGAAACAGCCAAGCGCTATCTGCAATTAAAAGAAGAACTGAAGGTTTATGATGTCAATGGGTTTTTAATCGAAAGCTTTGGCATCAAAGAACAGATTCGGGAGCTTTCGGGGCGTGAATTAGTTGTTTCCGGCGATTTGGAAGATACAAAGGTTCAGGCAGAACAAATCCGGCAGGATTATGACCGGCTGGCAGAAGAAATTACCCGGTTGGACGAAAAACTATCCCAAAGCCGTCAGCTACTGAATCAGGAGAATATGAAAAAGGGCAGCTTTGAAGGCCGGATTAATGTGTTAAATGAGCAGATTAATACTGAGCGGATGAATGCGGAGCATCTGAAACACCGGAAAGAAGCAATTGAAGGGGAAATGGGGGATCGCCAGGAAAAGCTGCAGGAATATGATCAGGAGAAAAAGGAGCTTTCTGGAAAAGTAGATGCCGTTTTTGAACGGCAGAAAAATGCGGAAATCACCTTAATGGATATAGATGTTTCCATTGAAGATTTGGAACATCAGATAGAAACGTTTAAAAGCCAGATTATTGACACGTTAAATGAGCGGGCAGCCGTAACAGCGAAACAGCAGCGGTACGAAACCATGCTAGAACAGGTAAATGTGCGCCGCAGTGAAATCAGCCAGAAGCTGTTAAAAATAAAAAGCGATGAGTCCATACAGGAAGAACAGCTAAAAGAAGAGCAGGAAAGGCTTGCGGATATTAACCGCCAAAAAGAAGCGTGTTCCCTTTCACAAACAGATTTGGAAGAACAGGTTTTGCAAACAGAGGGAGAGGTTCGCCGGATTAGCCGGAACTTAAATGAAAAGCATCAGGAATACCAGTCCTGCTATTCTCGCTTAGAGTCGTTACAAAATCTTGCGGAACGGTATGAAGGCTATGGAAATAGTATTCGCCGTGTAATGGATGTGAGGGATCGGATCCGGGGAATCCACGGAGTGGTGGCAGATTTGATTTCGACTGAAAAAAAATATGAAATTGCCATTGAAACAGCGTTAGGCGGGAGCATTCAAAATATTGTAACAGATTCAGAAGAAACTGCGAAACAATTGATAGAATATTTAAAGAAGAATAAGTATGGCAGGGCAACTTTCCTTCCTCTTACCAGTATGAATAAAAGAGGAGGATTTCACCAGGAAAAAGCTCTTTTGGAACCTGGAGTTTTGGGATTAGCGGATCAACTGGTGGAAACAAACCCCATTTATAAAGGTTTGATCCAGCATTTACTGGGACGGGTTGTTGTGGTGGATCAAATCGATTATGGAATTGCCTTGGCTAAGAAATTTCAATACAGCTTACGGATAGTAACTTTGGATGGAGAGCTTCTTAGCCCGGGAGGCTCCATGACAGGCGGTGCCTTTAAAAACAGCAGCAACCTGCTAGGAAGAAAACGGGAAATAGAGGAACTGGAACAGAAATGCGAAAAGATATTAAAGATTTCAGAAGGATTTGAGAAAGAACTTAGAAAGACAGAAGCAGCGCTTTCCAGTCTGCGCCAGCAAATCGAACAAGTAAAGGCAAATCAACAGGAACTGAGCTTACGACAGAATACTGTGATGATGAATATCCGCCAGGCGGAAAACAGAAAAGCAGAGATTCAGGAATCATCCATCGATTTGGTACGGGAGCATGGGCTGCTAGAAGAACAGGCCAGGGAATTAAAAACGAACCAGAGCCAGCTTTTAGAAACGGTTGCGTCGCTAGAAGGGCAGAATGGCCGTATTAACCAAAGTATTGAGGAACTACAGGGAACACTAGAGGAAAAGAAACACAGCAGGGAGCAGTTTGCCAAAGACTTGTCAGCAGTCCAACTTGAAACGGCCAATTACCAGCAGCAGGTAACGTTTGTTCAGGAAAATGTGCGCCGAATTCATGAGGAAATCCGCAAACTGAAGGAAGAAATGGAGGGGCTGAACCAGGGACAGGGAAATTCCGACTTTGCTATTCAAAAAAAGCAGCAGGAAATCGAGCAGATGAAAAACGCGATTTCCCAGTCAGAAAATCGGATGGATCTGATTTCTGGCCAGATAGCGCAGGAAACCCGTTTAAAGGATGAAAAAGGGCAGGAGCAAAAAGCTTTGTTTGACAGGCGGGAAGAGATTAGCCAGCGGCTTGGGGCATTGGATAAGGATTTATTCCGTCTGCAAAATCAGAAAGAAAAGCTGGACGAAAAGCTGGAACATCAGGTAAACTATATGTGGAGTGAGTATGAACTGACCTACAGTACAGCAGAAAAACTGAAAAATCCGGATTTAACCTCCCTTCCTGAAATCAGAAGGCAAAGCGAAGCGCTGAAAGCTTCTATCAAAGCATTGGGCAATGTTAATGTAAATGCCATTGAGGATTATAAGGAAATTGCGGAGCGGTATGAATTTTTAAAAAACCAGCATGATGATTTGGTGCAGGCAGAGGATGCCCTGTTAAAGATTATTGAAGAGCTGGATATTGGAATGCGGAAACAGTTTGAAGAACAGTTTGAACAGATCCGGCAGGAGTTTGATAAGGTATTTAAAGAGCTGTTCGGAGGCGGGCAGGGAACATTAGAGCTGATGGAAGATGAGGATATTTTAGAGGCTGGAATCCAGATTATTTCGCAGCCGCCAGGAAAGAAACTGCAGAATATGATGCAGCTATCCGGAGGGGAAAAGGCCTTGACAGCCATTGCCCTGCTGTTTGCCATTCAAAATCTGAAACCGTCACCTTTCTGTCTTTTAGATGAGATTGAGGCGGCTTTGGATGATTCCAATGTGGATCGGTTTGCGGGATACCTTCACAAACTTACAAAAAATACCCAGTTTATTGTAATTACACACAGAAGAGGTACAATGGTAGCTTCCGACCGTTTGTATGGAATCACGATGCAGGAAAAAGGGGTATCTACATTAGTATCCGTAAGTTTGATTGAGGCAGATTTGGAACAGTAGCAAAGAAAACCCCGATATTTAATTTGAAAGGAGAAGCAGCCAGATATGGGTGAAGGGAAAAAAGGCTTTTTTGGAAGGCTGGTAGAAGGGCTTACCAAAACCAGGGATAATATTGTTTCTGGAATTGATTCGATTTTCAGCGGGTTTTCCGCAATTGACGACGATTTTTACGAAGAGATCGAAGAAACCCTGATTATGGGGGATATTGGAATACAAACCACCATGGCGATTGTAGAGGATTTGCGCCAGAAGGTAAAGGAGCAGCATATTAAGGAACCCTCCCAATGCAAGGAAGTGCTGATCCAAAGTATGAAGGATCAGATGAACCTTGGGGAAAATGCGTATGAGTTTGAGCACCAAACATCGGTGGTATTAGTGATCGGCGTTAACGGTGTGGGGAAAACGACTTCTGTAGGAAAGCTGGCAGGACAGCTAAAGGAACAGGGAAAAAAAGTAGTCCTGGCTGCTGCCGATACCTTTCGCGCGGCCGCCATTGAACAGTTGACAGAGTGGTCTAACCGTGCGGGAGTAGAAATTATTGCCCAGCAGGAAGGCTCAGATCCAGCGGCTGTAATTTATGATGCAGTAGCAGCAGCCAAATCCCGGAGGGCTGATGTTTTAATCTGTGATACCGCAGGCCGGCTTCATAATAAGAAGAATCTCATGGAAGAGCTGAAAAAGATTAACCGGATTATTGATAAGGAATATCCGGGCGCTTATCGGGAAACGCTGGTGGTGCTGGATGGGACTACTGGGCAGAACGCTATGGTTCAGGCCCGTCAATTTATGGAGGTGGCAGAAATTACGGGGATTATCCTGACTAAATTAGATGGCACGGCGAAAGGAGGGATTGCGGTAGCAATTCAGTCGGAGCTGGGGATTCCGGTGAAATATGTGGGAATTGGGGAGAAAATTGATGATTTACAGAAATTTAATGCCGATGATTTTATTAACGCATTGTTTCAGGTAAAGTAGGAGGACAAAAAGATGGACAAGTTATCACTGGAAAAGTTTGAGGAAGCTAGCGAAGCAGTAGGAAATGTGATTCAGGAAACAAAATTGGTGTACAGCGAGTACTATTCAGCGCTTACCAAGAATAAAGTGTATTTTAAGCCGGAGAATATGCAGTATACCGGCGCATATAAAGTACGGGGGGCATATTACAAAATCAGTACGCTGACAGAGGAAGAAAAGAAAAAAGGCCTGATTACGGCATCTGCCGGAAACCATGCCCAAGGCGTGGCTTATGCGGCGAAACTGGCAGGGGTGCAGGCTACGGTAGTAATGCCTACTACTACACCGTTAATTAAGGTCAACCGGACGAAAAATTACGGCGCAGAAGTTTTGATGGAAGGAGATGTATTTGACGAGTCCTGTGCATACGCCATAAACCTGGCTCAGGAAAAGGGACATACCTTTATTCATCCATTTGATGATCTGGAGGTAGCTACCGGACAGGGAACCATTGCCATGGAAATTATCAAAGAACTTCCTACTGTAGATTATATTTTGGTGCCAATAGGCGGAGGCGGTTTGTGCACAGGCGTAGCAACACTTGCAAAGCTTCTCAACCCAAAGATTAAAGTAATCGGCGTAGAACCAGCAGGGGCTGCTTGTATGAAAGCCTCTTTAAAGGCCGGGGAAGTGGTTTCCCTGCCGGAAGTTGTTACCATTGCAGACGGCACAGCAGTAAAGCGTCCGGGAGAAAAGCTGTTCCCTTATATCCAGGAAAATGTGGATGATATTATAACCGTTGAGGATTCGGAATTAATTGTAGCGTTTCTTGATATGGTGGAGAACCATAAAATGATAGTGGAAAATTCTGGTCTTCTGGCTGTGGCCGCCCTCCGCCATATGAATGTGGAAAAGAAGAAGATTGTATCGATTTTAAGCGGCGGAAATATGGATGTGATTACCATGGCCTCTGTTATTCAGCATGGTTTGATCCAGCGTGATCGGATCTTTACCGTATCCGTGCTTTTGCCGGATAAGCCAGGCCAGTTAGCTGCTGTATCGGCGCTTCTTGCCAGGGAGCAGGCAAATGTAATTAAGCTGGAGCATAACCAGTTTATCAGCATTAACCGGAACGCCGCGGTAGAGCTTAGGATTACCATGGAAGCCTTTGGCACAGAACATAAGAATGGAATTGTGGCAGCGTTAAATGACGGTGGATACCGCCCTAAGCTGGTGAAATCAAAAGGGATTTACAGCGAATAAGACATATTGTGAATACACAGAAAAAGGCGGGGATGGATATGGGGCTTTACCAATTAAGAAAGCCTTTTGAACAGAACGTACACTATTTTTTAAAATGGATTATCATATCCTGCATGATTGGATGCGTAGGCGGAGTAATTGGCGGCTGTTTTGCGAAATGTGTGATTTGGGCTACCGCTTTCCGTCAGGGGCATAATTGGACCTTGTATTTCATGCCCATTGCAGGATTGGTGATTGTCGGTCTTTACCATGCGTTCCATGAAGAGAAAAATAAGGGAACCAATATGGTAATTGAGGCAATTTCTTCGGATAAAGAAGTGAGCTTTGCTACAGGCCCGCTGATTTTTGTTTCCACGATCCTGACGCATTTTGTAGGCGGCTCTTCTGGAAGAGAAGGGGCGGCCCTTCAGCTAGGAGGCAGCATCGGCAATTTTGCCGGACATTTGATTCGTTTGGATGATAAAGACCGGAAAATAGCGGTGATGTGCGGAATGAGTGCTGTATTTGGTGCCTTGTTTGGCACTCCGGTTGCGGCAGGGATTTTTTCTATGGAAGTAGTCCGTGTAGGCGTAATGTACTATGCCGCGTTGGTTCCCTGCCTGTTTGCCGCATTTTTAGGGGCGGGGATTTCCAGCATGATAGGAATTGAGGCTGAAAGCTACCAGATAGTAGGAATGCCGAATTTCGATTTACTGGGGGCCGCATATGTGGTGCTTTTGGGAATTATGTGTGCATTTGTAAGCATTGGCTTTTGCATGATGCTCCATCAGTCAGAAAGGATGTACCGGAAACGGTTTGAAAATCCATATATTCGTATTTTGGCTGCCAGCGGGATTTTTATTGCCCTTACATTGCTGTCAGGCACCCAGGATTACAATGGCGGAGGCCTGCAGCTCATTGAAGAGGCCATGGAAGGCCATGTTCGGTATGAAGCATTTTTAATGAAAGCATTGTTTACAGCCGTTGCGTTAGGAGCCGGATTTAAGGGTGGCGAAATTGTTCCCACCTTATGTATCGGATCCACTTTTGGCTGTATGGTTGGGCATGTAATGGGAATTTCCCCTTCATTTTCTGCTGCCTGCGGAATGGTTGCGCTGTTTGTGGGAGTTACCAATTGCCCGATTTCAACCATGATTATTGCCTTGGAATTATTTGGCGGTCATGGCCTTTGGTTTTTTGCCATTATTATTAGCGTAACCTTTACGTTATCCGGGTACTATGGACTTTACAGCAGCCAGAAGTTTGCCTATTCTAAGACGAAAAACGAGTTTATCGACCGGAGCTCTAATAAATAATAAACCGATTGCTACAGAGAGCGGATAGCTTATCTGGAACAATAAATAGTAAGATCGCAGAGGAGAGGATTATTATGAAAAAATGGATGATTTTAGCAGCAGTTGGAGTATTAGCCATCAGTATAACCAGTTGTAAGCAAGGAGGGGATTCGAAAGAAAATGAAACCGGAACGACCCAGGCGGTAGAAAGCAGCCAAGGGGAAACAGGAGGACAGGATACGAAAGAAGATGAAAACGCAACCCAAGCGCCTGGTGAAGAGGAAATTCCAAACCCATTTGAAGAACTGGACGGGCCAGAAGAATTAGAAGCACTTGGATTACATATGGAAGTTCCGGAAGACGCTTCTGATGTACAATATATCTCCATCAGCGGAGAAATCGGGGAAGTATTTTTTGAACTGGATGGACATCGCTATTCTTATCGGGGAGCGACCCATGCAGAAGAGTTTTCCGGCATTTTTGAGGAATTTGAACCGGAAGAGGTGGCAATTTCCGATTGCGGTGCAGATGAAGATTTAATTGTGAAAACAACAGTCAGCGGTGGCCGCCTGGCTAGTTGGGCAAAGGGCGGGGCAAAATATACTTTATATACAGCAGAGCCAGTAGAAGACGATGGGATTTTGGAATTATGTATGGCACTGATCAGCAAAAATTAAAATCTGGATTAAGACCAATATTCCTGAAAAATAGAGGAGGAAATACCAGTGGCATTATATGATTACAGCCGAGCGTTAAAATCCGGAAGAAAGCAGTATCAGCAATCTCTGGCAAAGGGTTCTTACCCCTATTTGCCGGTGCTGGATGATATCCTTTCTTACACAGATATTGTTTCTGAGGTAAATTTAGGCTTAGTGGACATTCCGCTAAGCCGCGTCATCGGAACAAAAACAAAAGGAAGGACAAATGCCTTTGCCAGCAATTTTATGCCGCTTCTTGCAGAAAAGACGGAATTTGGGGCAAAATGGGCATCGCTTTATGATGCCCAGATGGAGGAAGGCATCCACGATCCCATTCTGGTCTACGAATTTATGAATAAGTATTACGTCCAGGAAGGCAATAAGCGAGTCAGCGTTTTAAAATATGTCGGGGCTTTCAGTATTCCAGGGATGGTAACCCGCCTGCTTCCCAGGCGAAGTGAAGAGAAAGAAAATAAGCTGTACTATGAATTTCTGGACTTTTATCAGGTGTCTTTCAATTGTGATGTGTGGTTCAGCCAGGAAGGAAGCTACAAACGCCTTTTAAAAGTAATGGGAATGGATCCAGAGGAAGTATGGGATGATGATGTGCGCTCCTACTTTAAGGCGGTTTATGAGCGATTTTCCAAAATTTTCGATAAACAGGGCGGAAATAAGATCGGCCTCACTTGCTCCGATGCTTTTTTGATCTATGCGGAAATTTATGGATATGAAGAGATCAAGCAGCGGACGGAAGGGCAGATTCAAAAGGATTTGGATAAGATTTGGCCGGAACTGGTTCTGAAAGGAAAGGGAGGCGACATCGCCCTGGTAGAACAGCCAGAGGAGGTGCGCCAGCCGTCTAAAGGTCTGAGAGGAATCCTGCTGCCTTCCGGAGGCGAGGAGCATATGAAAATCTCCTTTATCTATGAAAAGACTCCGGAAACCTCAAGCTGGACTTATGGCCATGAGCTAGGACGGCTTTATCTGGAAGAAGCGTTTCCAGGTGAAGTTGAAACCTACTTTTTTAACGAAGCAGATACGGACGTGCAGGTGGAACAGGCAATTCAACTGGCCATTGAAGCCGGGAGCCATTTGATTTTTACCACCACGCCCAGAATGATCCAGGCAAGTGTAAAAGCGGCTGTGGAAAATCCCAACGTAAAAATTTTAAACTGCAATGTGAATACTTCCTTCTCTTCTGTCAGAACCTACTATGGAAGGATGTATGAAGCCAAATTTCTTTTAGGATCCATTGGGGCAGCGATGGCTACTAATGATAATCTGGGATATATTGCCGACTATCCGATTTATGGATCACTGGCAAATGTGAATGCTTTTGCCATCGGAGCCAGGATGATTAATCCAAGAGCATCCGTTCACTTAAAATGGAAGTCAGTAAAGGATCGGAACGGATTGGAGGAGCTTACCCAGGAAGGCATCACGTACATTTCAGCGGATGATATGATTACTCCCAAATCTCCGGCCAGGGAGTTCGGCCTTCTTCATAAGGAAGACGACGGCACATTAACCACATTGGCAAGTACCATCTGGCACTGGGGAAAGTTTTATGAACGGATCGTAAAGCAAATCCGCCAAAGTGGAAAAGGAAGTTTGGATACGAAAGGAAAACAGGCTGTAAATTACTGGTGGGGAATGTCAGCCGGTGTAATTGATGTGATTTGTTCCCAAAACCTGCCAAGAGGAACCAACAGGCTGATTACTTTTTTGAAGAATTCCATCCAAACCGGAAGTTTTCATCCATTTGATTTTGACATTTATTCACGGGATGGAGTTTGCCGGTGCAACGGGAATTATAAATTAAGCCCCAAAGAAATCGTTACGATGGATTGGCTGGCAGAGAATGTGATTGGATCCGTTCCAACCCTTGGGGAGATGACAGAAGATGCCCAGGAGCTGGTAAAGCTTCATGGAATTAATTTGAAGGAAAAAACGGAGGCATAAGCAAAAGGCCATGAAGATTCTGGTAATAGCAGATGAAGAATCTAAAATACTGTATGATTATTATAAACCCGGTATGCTGGATGACATTGATCTGATTTTATCTTGCGGGGATTTGCACGCTGGATATCTGTCATTTCTGGTAACCATGTCCCATGCCCCGGTTCTGTTTGTTAATGGCAATCATGATCACTACGAGGCGGATGATACGGGAGGCTGTATCTGTGTAGAGGATGACATCTATGTATATCAGGGAATCCGGATTATGGGTCTTGGCGGTTCCATGCGCTACCAGCCCCATTCGGATCATCAATATACAGAAAAAGAGATGAACAGGAGAATCCGTAAGCTAAGATGGAAGCTTTTGCGCCACAAGGGTTTTGATATTTTGCTTACCCATGCCCCTGCTTACAGGCTGAACGATATGGAAGATCTGCCTCACAGGGGATTTGAAGCATTCCGGACACTGATGGAAAAGTACCATCCCAAATTTTTTATCCATGGCCACGTACATGCCAATTATGGAAACCGATTTAAACGCCTGGATCATTATCAGGAAACTACCGTGATCAATGCGTATGAGAAGTATGTGGTAGAGTATCCGGATTAGAAGGGAATTACAAAAATTTAACCCTTAGAAAACATACGGGATCGTTTAAAAGAAGAAATGCAGATTGAAAGCAGGTGCGGCAGTCCGAATGGACTATGCCTTCGTATCCGCTTTCAATCTGCGTTCTTTCATAAACGGTTATGCTCTGAACCTGATTCCATCAATCGGATCATCCAATTGATCCAGCCGCTAATGGTAGAAGAACGCCGTATATACGTGCTGGTACTCCTCACCTGAAAGAGATTCGATTCCCGCATGATGGCCACAAGCGCTGGCGTGTCTGGTATTAAGCCAGTTTTCAGATAAAGCTTAAATGCTTCTTTGAAAGCACCATGCTGTAAGATGGATTGACAAAAGGCTAGCTGCCGCTGCTTATAATTTAAGTTCATAATACGTTTTCCCATAGCGCTTAACGAATATATGGGTTTGCGGCCATTTTCATAATGCTTTTCCAGCAATCCCAAATATCTGGCAGCATCAGTATAATAATTGGTTTGCCGGATATCAAAGGCATATTCTTCTGTAACCTGTTCACGGCTCAAATCCTGGGTTTTTAACAATTCACAAAGATTGATAACCCGCTCAAAGCGATTTGCCTGAGGGAATGACAGTTCTGGTTCCGGAATTGTCCGAGTTTGGAATGCAATATCTTCTAAGTCAGAACGTGAAATCGCCGTATTCTCAATGGAATAATTCTTATGCTTAATCAGCGCTAAAGAATTGTACCAATCAGGATTTTGAAATTCATACTCATACAAATGAAAAATACCATTTGAATAAACAAGAAAAATTGGCCTGACTTTTTTCGTTACCCGCTCACGCCATGTCCGATACGGGTAATATAATTGGCGTACAAGAAAATCCTCTGACAAATCCCGTTTGGCCTCCAGCAGAGAAAGGCTGTGGATTCCCTCAAAAGCAGCATCAATCTCGATTTGGGAATTGTTTATACAAATCGCCGTCAGCGTTTTTTTATGGGAATTTTGAATGTGAAAATCAAACTGTCCCGATCCCATACGTCCAGATACGGTAGAATATAATTTATCTTCCTCCAGAAAATCAGAAAGCATACCAGATGCAAGTGCGCAGTTTATGGCGATGGTTTCGCTTGGGATATTGCTTGTATCAAGGCTTTGGAGGTTAGACGGCAAAGGAACATATGTAATTGACTGGTTCAGCTCTTCAAAGGTCTGGTATGCTTCAAAATGGGAAATCATATAATCTCCACGGGAAACCGGCAAGATTGCCAGGTTATTTTCCGCAAAAATCTGTGGCAGATTAATACGGTGATCAAATTTTGCCATCAATCGAGGCTCACGATATTCTTTTATTTGGGCAGAAGAGATAAGGAACGTTCCATTCGACTCAATATGGGACAAAATATGATATTGTTTAAATAAAGCTTCCCACGCTTTGTCATTTTGGCTTTTTACAGGCTCACTTATAATTTCTCACCACCACTTCATCAACATGTCCGCGTTTTGACGCGTTTGAATTAATTGCTCGTTTGGCTTTTACCACTGTGATGTTGTATGCGGCATATTGTTCCTTAATAAAATCGGTTGCGGAATTAGAAAGCATAAATTTAATTCCCCGCCGGTCTAGTTCATCACAGCACTGGCGCAGACGGATTTGCTCCGACCGGTCGAATCCACCCTTTGCATAGCCGGTAAAGTTAGCGGTATCGGAAACCGGGTCATATGGCGGATCCAGATAAACAAACGTTCCTTTTTCTACATTCGCAAGCACATTTGCGTAATCAATGCTGCTAAACGTTAACTGTGCTTTTTGGAAGTAGCCGCTAACAGCTTTTAAGACAGGCGCATTTACAATATTGGGATTTTTATAATGCCCAAAGGGAGTATTGAATTCCCCCGCATTATTGACCCGGAACAGGCCATTATAACAAGTTTTGTTTAAATAAATAATGCGTGCTGCCTTCTGGACTTTGGACAACTGCCGATACTGTTCCTTATTCCGATCCCAATCCCGGACGCTGTAAAAATGCGTCTGTTCATTTGGATGTTCCTCTAAAGCAGCAATTAATTCATCAACTTGATCCCGGATAACTTCATACATTTGAATCAGTTCTAAGTTAATATCATTCACATACGCAATATTAGGCTGCAATTGAAATAAAACAGCTCCGCCGCCTAAAAAAGGTTCGCAATAGGAAGTAACCCGTTTGGGAAATAATGGTATTAAATCATCTAAAAGCTGCCGCTTACCGCCAACCCATTTTACAACAGGTGCAACAAGGCGATTTTTCCGCATAATTTGCACACTCTCTTTCTAGTACTCTATTATAATTTCACAGATCCATTCTATCATAACTCTTAATCGACTTCAATTAAAACGCAGGCTTTCCGCAGGGAAATTCGACCTTGTTATAGGAAATTTTTGTTTCCAGATGTCTGTTTCTAGTGTATTCAACTTGACCAAAGGGGCCGTATCTGTTACAATAACAAAGAGTTCTGAGCTGTAAGAATAAGAAGGCGATAGGGCTAATAGGGGCATCTTGCGGTGAAGAGGAAATCGATTACGTAACTGACCGGTAAGGTTTCTGACGGAAAGTGGATTGTTTCCTGTATGTTGCATATAAGCAGATACAGGCTTATTTTCGTATTTTCTGCTACAGAGGGACCTTTCGGGGTTCTTATTTTTTTTCGTAATTGTATGTGTTCTTGTATTATTAGGCGTGCTTTCTAACATTCCCTATGGTACGAAAGGTCATTTGAGTTAAGAACACACTAAGGCGAAGAGAAAAGAAAGGGGGAAATAATGGATCGGAACCAGACAAATCGGGCAGGCAGAATAGAACCAATTGGAAAAAACGAAAAAATAGACCCGATTGGGAAAATGGGAGCAAAGAGGAACCATGTTCGCATTGCGGTGATTGGCATCATCATAGAAGATAAGCGCCAGGCAGAATCGGTTAACAGCTTGCTTCACCAGTATGGCCAATATATTATTGGACGTATGGGACTTCCCTATGAAAAAAAACAGATTAATATCATCAACATTGTGGTAGATGCCCCTGCTGATGTTATCAGCGCGTTATCCGGAAAGCTGGGAAGGCTTCCCGGCGTTAGTTCCAAAGCGCTGTACTCCAAAGCTGCTGAACAAAAATAAAATGAATAAAGGCCTCCTGAAGGGAAAGTAATTTCTGACCCCAGGCAGAAAGGAAACGTTATGTATAATCCAAAATCAAAATGCGCGGATGAATTTATCAGCCATGAGGAGATCATGGAAACTCTGGTATATGCTCAGGAAAACCGGACAAACCGGGAATTAATTGACAAAATTTTAAAGAAAGCAAGGGAGCGTAAAGGATTAAGCCACCGGGAAGCAGCCGTTTTGCTAGACTGTGAGCTGGAAGATAAAAATCAGGAGATATATGCCCTTGCAGAGCAGATAAAAAAAGACTTTTACGGGAACCGTATCGTTATGTTTGCTCCGCTGTACTTATCAAATTACTGTGTGAATGGCTGTGTTTACTGTCCCTATCACGCTAAAAACAAACATATTCCAAGAAAGAAGCTGACACAGGAAGAAATCCGCCAGGAAGTGATTGCCCTGCAGGATATGGGGCATAAAAGGCTTGCCCTGGAAACCGGGGAAGATCCGGTAAATAATCCGATTGAATATGTGCTGGAAAGCATTCAGACCATATACGGAATCAAACATAAAAACGGGGCAATCCGGCGGGTTAATGTAAATATTGCCGCTACTACCGTAGAAAATTACCGGAAGTTGAAGGAAGCCGGAATCGGCACATATATTTTGTTTCAGGAAACGTATCACAAGGAAAGCTATGAAAAACTTCATCCCACTGGCCCAAAGCATGATTATAATTACCATACGGAAGCTATGGACAGGGCGATGGAAGGCGGCATTGATGATGTGGGATGCGGCGTTTTGTTTGGCCTGGAGCGATACCGGTATGAATTTGCAGGACTTTTAATGCATGCAGAACATTTGGAAGCCGTATACGGTGTGGGGCCCCATACCATCAGCGTTCCCAGGATCCGGCGGGCTGACGATATTGATCCGGATGTGTTTGACAATGGAATTGATGATGATACATTTGCAAAAATTGTAGCCTGCATCCGGGTTGCGGTTCCTTATACCGGAATGATTATTTCCACCAGGGAAAGCCAGAAATGCCGGGAGCGTGTGCTTCACCTTGGTATTTCTCAGATTTCCGGCGGTTCCAGGACTAGCGTAGGCGGATATGTGGAACCGGAGCCAGAAGAGGAATCTTCTCAACAATTTGAGGTCAGTGATACCCGCACCTTAGATCAGGTGGTAAACTGGCTGATGGGGATGGGCTATATTCCCAGCTTCTGCACAGCCTGCTATCGGGAAGGACGCACTGGCGACCGCTTTATGTCATTGTGTAAAGCGGGGCAGATTCACAACTGCTGCTTGCCCAACGCATTGATGACCTTAAAAGAATATCTGATGGATTATGCTTCAGAGGATACCAGGGAAAAAGGAATTAAGCTGATTGAAGACCAGCTTCAAAATATCCCGAAAGAAAAGGTTCGGCAGATTGTAACCCAACATTTAAACGAAATTGAAAAAGGAAACCGGGATTTTCGGTTTTAGCCTGTGCCTGAATGGAAGTTCTGCAAATGATTAAGAAGGGAGGGATTCGGTTATGGGAATGAATGAAACGCCTGCTGCCCAGAGAGTGCATATCGGTTTTTTCGGAAAACGGAATGCAGGGAAATCTAGTGTTGTAAATGCGGTAACAGGACAGGATTTGGCTGTAGTATCCAATCAAAAGGGGACTACCACAGATCCAGTTTATAAGTCCATGGAGCTTTTGCCTTTGGGCCCTGTTGTCATAATGGATACGCCGGGGATTGATGATGACGGGGAACTGGGGCTGCAGCGGGTAAAAAAAAGCTACCAGGTTTTAAATAAAACGGATATGGCAGTTCTGGTAATTGACGGCTCACAAGGCCCATCAGTGGAAGATGTTCAACTGCTTAGGCGGATAAAAGAAAAAAAGATTCCTTGTCTGGTCGTTATGAATAAAGAAGATTTACTGGAAGAGAGCGGGAATTTACAGGCTGAAAAGGAAAAAACAGAAGCTGCTTTGAGTAACGATTTGATTATAAAAGAAAGGATAGTATGGGTCAGCGCTGTCCAAAAAACAGGAATTTACCAGCTAAAGGAGCAACTTGCCCATTTGATTCCTGCAGAGGAAGAAGCACAGCGGATTGTAGGGGATTTGCTTTCCCCTTCTGATTTTGTGGTGCTGGTAGTTCCGATAGACAAGGCGGCGCCGAAAGGGCGTCTGATTTTACCTCAGCAACAAACCATACGGGATATTTTAGATTCCCGGGCGGCAGCGATAGTGGTAAAAGATCAGGAATTAGAAACAACCTTGAAGGAACTTGGAAAAAAACCTAGAATGGTGATTACTGACAGCCAGGTATTTGCAAAGGTTTCAGCGGTTACGCCAAGTGAAATTCCATTAACATCATTTTCCATTTTATTTGCCCGGTATAAAGGGAACCTGGAAACCGTGATAAAAGGGGTAACCGTTTTAGAGAGCCTAAAAGATGGCGATCATGTGCTAATCAGTGAAGGCTGTACTCATCATCGCCAATGTGACGATATTGGCAGCGTAAAAATCCCCAAATGGATTCAGACGTATACGAAAAAGGAGCTAGTATTTGAATTTACTTCCGGAACCGAATTTCCAGAAGATGTAAGCCGTTATCGCTTGATTGTCCACTGCGGCGGCTGCATGTTAAATGAGCGTGAGATGAAATACCGCCTTAGCAGCTCCAGTGATCAGCAGGTTCCTATAACCAATTATGGAATTTTAATTGCATACATCCAAGGAATTCTAAAACGGAGCCTTATGGTATTTCCTGAATTGCCGGCCCTTTTAGAGCACCCTTTAGAATGCCGGGAAGACGAATAAAAGCAAATAGAGCATCCTGCAGATATGCGAAACTGCTTTTTGATAGAAGGTTGACGGGGATTAGGATCCTGTGATAGGATAAAAAGTAATGTGCTTGATGAAAACTGGCAGGGAAATTCAGGCAAGGAGATTTGCATGAGCAGAATCCGGTCAGTATACTAGGGGCAAAGGATGATATTACGATGAAAATTGTGGACTTAAAATGTCCTTCCTGCGGCGGCAAATTGGTTCCAGTGGAAGGAAACTCAAAAATTGTGCACTGTGAGTACTGCAACAGCCAATTTGTGCTGGAAGATGACAGAGTCATTAACTACCATATCCACCAGTATCAAAATGTGGATCCGTCTGGCAACTTTTCCAGTAATAAAGGGCAGCCGTCAGTTAAGCCAGTTGCTGCGGTTATTGCCCTGTTTGCTTTTATGACAATCCTGATTGTTACATCGATTCTTATAAACGGAAATAAGGATCCCTATCATTCTTCTGCCAGCGCTACGGCTGCTATGGAGATGGACGATTATGACAAAGGCCAGGCATCCCAAGGGTCTGCTCTTTATCATGCCATGGTAGAAGCGATATTTGAGAAATCGTCCGATTCTGTTACATCTGAGGAATTAGAAACAATAACCTATCTTAGTGTTCAGGCTGGAGCAGAGGAAGCGCTTATAATGTATAGTTTCGAAAATCCATATGAAACAGGATTTAGCCCGCAGGTACTGATGCTTCCTTCTATGGAATGGAATACAAGTGATTTGGAAGTATTTACTGGCCTTATAAAAGTGGATCTTCGATACTGGCAGCCCCATTTTAACATGCTGGAACCATTAAAAAACTTAAAGGGAGTATGCTGCAGCCAAGCATCATTTTCAGAGCTTGCCAGTGTTCTGCCTGTGAACCAGATTATTGAGCTTGAAGTGAAGCGCCCAGAAGGCTTAGAAGGGATCGGAGTTTTTGAGAATTTGGAAATCCTTACTTTGGATCAGATTGAATCACCAGATTTTAAGGAACTTGTTCCATTGAAGCAGTTAAGGCATTTGTCAATCACAGAAGAGAATTCAGAAGAGTTAACGGACTATGCCCCATTATCAGTGCTTACAAGCCTGGAAACCTTGTATTTGGACTCCGAAGCCATTCGTGAGTTCAGCTTTTTAAAGCCTCTTTCGAATCTGACCGACCTTTCGGTTAAAGGAACCGAAGCAATCAGAATCGAGCCGTTAGCAGAGATGCCTCAGCTAGTTTCCCTGGCGCTGGAAGATAATGATTCTATTGCAGATTACAGCCCGCTTGGGGCGCTTACTGGCCTGAAGGCATTGACACTTGATAAAAGTACCTCAGTACCAGATCCCAACCTTTCACCATTAAACAGTCTGGAAGATCTGGAAATCAGCGGCTTCCTTTCCATTTCCTCAATAGGGAACCTTGGCAGCTTAAAAGATTTATCCATCCATGGCTGCAATATGGATGAGGCACAGGCGCTTTCTTCCCTGTCCGGATTGGAAAGCCTGACCTGTTATTCGGTCTGGACTCAGGAACATGGATTGAAGAATTTAAACTTTATCAATGGAATGCCCAATTTAAAACGGTTGTGTTTTTGCGATGTAAACGCTGACAGCCAGTTTGGCGGATATGGAAATAATGTTGAAATTTATGGAGATATTTCCAATGTATTCAATCAACCGGGATTGGAGGAACTTTATCTTAGCAACTGTATTGCGGGGATTTCCTTTCAACAGGTAAAAGAGAATCCTTCTCTTAAAATATTGTGGATCGATGAGATCCGTATTAAGGAAAATTTCCATGTGGAATCGTATGGTGGTGTGACGGAAGTTTGGTATGATGATGTTTCCTTGGATGAACATACAGACTTTCTGACCCATTTTCCTAACCTGGAAGAATTAAAATTAGATGGAAATCAACTTACCAATATTAGCTTTGCAGCATCGTTAATGAATCTAAACTGGCTCAGTATCCAGGATAATTATGTAACAGATTTAGCTCCGCTGAATCAAGTACAAGCTCTGAAATATCTGGATGTACGGAAAAATCCTGTCAGCAATGTACCTGTGGCCGATGAAGGCATGGTAATACTAAAGTGATCGTTATTTTGAATGTTTTTGAAGATTGCGGGAGCACAAAGTGCAGAGCAATCTAGTATCAAAGGGGGCAAAAGACCTTTTGGCCCCAACATCATTTGACAGCGGTATGGTTTTTATGAAATGAAACCATACTAATCATAATCCCGGACATGACAGCAAACGACAAACAAACCTGCCATGATTAAAAAGGCTGCCGCCAAGTATGATAGGATTAAGAGAGGATGCTATGGAGCAAAAAAAATTGACAAAACAGGAAATTTGCTGGATTCTATATGATGTGGGAAATTCTGCATTTATTCTGCTGGTATCCACCATAATACCAATTTATTTTAACAGCCTGGCATCAAATGCCGGGCTTTCTGAGGTGGACTATCTGGCTTATTGGGGATATGCCGCCTCAATTTCAACGATCTTGGTGGCATTGATTGGCCCTGTGCTGGGGACTTTGGCTGATACGAAAGGATTTAAAAAACCGCTGTTTGCTATCTCGATGGCAATTGGAGGGATTGGCTGCTGGCTTTTGGGCTTTCCAGCGCATTGGCTCTCATTTCTTGTTATATTTGTAATTGCGAAGGCTGGTTATAATTCCAGCCTGATTTTCTATGATTCCATGCTGGTGGACATTACCAGCCAGGAACGTCTGGATCGGGTTTCCTCCCACGGTTATGCGTGGGGCTACATCGGAAGCTGTATTCCATTTGTACTGTCTATGATTTTTGTCCTGCTCTATGAATCAATTGGTATATCAATGAAAACTGCCATGTGGCTTGCTTTTTTCTTAAATGGAGCCTGGTGGTTTTTGTGTACGATTCCTTTATTTATGAACTATCAGCAAAAATATTGTGTGGAATTACCAGATCATCCAGTAAAGAACAGTTTCTTAAGACTTTTGGAAACGGTTCAGGATATAAAAAACCATAAGCCGATATTTTTATATCTTCTTTCATTCTTTTTCTTTATTGATGGTGTTTACACAATCATTGAAATGGCTACTGCTTATGGAAGCGCTCTGGGAATGGATTCCAGCCAGCTTTTGCTCGCCCTTCTTGTGACCCAGATGGTTGCTTTTCCCTGTGCGTTAATTTTTTCTCGTTTGTCCAGGCGCTATAAAACTTCTCAGCTTTTGAACGTGTGTATTCTGGCTTATATGGGCATTTCCCTGTTTGCAGTGCAGCTTGATAAAATGTGGGAATTTTGGCTTTTGGCAATGTTCGTCGGTATGTTCCAGGGTGCGATCCAGGCATTGTCACGTTCCTATTTTGCGAAGCTAATTCCGGCGGATAAGTCAGGCGAGTATTTTGGGATTTATGATATCTGCGGAAAAGGTGCCTCTTTTTTCGGAACTATACTGGTAGGGCTGGTAGCACAGCTAACAGGGAAGATGAGCATGGGAGTTGCCATGCTTCCCCTTTTGTTTTTGGCTGGATTCCTGCTATTTGGCAAGGCGGAACAGATGCGGGGGAAGAGCAGGGAGTAGGCATAAGAAATTTTTGGCGCCAGATTCCTATCAGAAAACGCTTTTACAAATTATTGATTTATGTTAAAATACAAAATATTTGGCCAATAAATAATAACAATAGGCGGCTGTGAAACGTTCTTTGAAGTGATGGGGTATGGCCAAAACAGACCCCTGTAAGTTAAAAGGGAGTTTCCCAAATGTCTATGGAATAGCAATAGAAAAAGGAGAGAAACCATATGAGCATTCGAATTGGTATTTTAGGCTATGGAAATTTAGGAAAAGGGGTGGAAAGCGCAGTTTGCCAAAATCCGGACATGGAATTAACGGCGATTTTTACCAGGCGGAACCCAGAAACTTTGCGGGTCCGGACAAAAGACGTTAAGGTGTTACATATTGACGCGTTGGAACAGATGCGGGAAGAGCTTGACGTATTGATTCTGTGTGGAGGAAGCGCAACGGATCTGCCGGAGCAGACCCCGAAGTATGCGTCTATGTACAACGTGGTAGACAGTTTTGATACTCACGCAAACATTCCTGCCCATTTTGCGGCGGTAGATGCCCAGGCGAAAAAAGGGGGAAAAGTAGGGATTATTTCTTGCGGATGGGATCCGGGAATGTTTTCCTTAAACCGCTTATACGCAAATGCAATCTTGCCGGACGGACATGATTATACCTTTTGGGGAAA
Source organism: uncultured Lachnospiraceae bacterium (assembly GCA_910589195.1). Classification (GTDB taxonomy): domain Bacteria; phylum Bacillota; class Clostridia; order Lachnospirales; family Lachnospiraceae; genus Caccovicinus. The sequence continues at coordinate 5,639 of CAJUTC010000032.1, read as the reverse complement.
AGGGGTTAGCCAGGGACATTCTGACGCTATCCGAAGAATTCCAGGAGTAAAGGATGCGCGACAGTATACCATTCCGGTTCCTGAGGCAGTAGAGGCTGTTCGAAACGGCTTAAACCCAGAACTTTCTACCCGGCAAAAACATACCAGGGAATGCTTTGTGGTAGCAGAGGCGGGCGCAGATCGAAATGTGATTGAAAATGAGATAAAAACCATGCCCAATTATTTCGCTGATTATGATACAACGGTACATTTTATTACGGAGGAAGAGATGGCCAAAGAACATGGAGGCCTTCCCCATGGCGGCTGTGTGATCCGTACTGGAAAGACAGGAATGGAGCGGGAACATAGCCATGTAATTGAATATCAACTAACATTGGATTCTAATCCAGAATTTACCGGGGCAGTGATTACTGCTTATGCGAGAGCCGCCTTCCGTATGAACCAGGAAGGGCAAACAGGATGCAAGACCGTATTTGATGTTGCGCCGGCGTACCTTTCCGCTAAAAGCGGCGAGGAATTAAGAGGGCATTTGCTGTAAAAAATTTTGGGAAATACGTTTCAAAATACTTTTACAGAAAAACAAATCTTGTGGTAATTTTCTCCAAAATGTGGTAAACTAGCAGAAAGTATGAACGCAGATCAATACCAGAATGGAGGAGATTTATGGAAGAAAAAAGGATAAAACTGCAGGCGGACAGCGAAGAGAAAGAAAAAATCCTGATGGAGGAAGAGCAGGAGGATGGCAGCGATAAGTTTATCAGTCCCATGCGAAGCATCCATATGGTTCCCATGGATGTGATCGCGGGATTTGAGGTAAGGCCAGGTTTATATGAACTGAATGGAGCGATGGCAATTCCTGTTGGCGTAAACTTTACTGTGCATTCCCTTGGCGCTACCTCCTGTGAACTTCTTTTATTCCGCAGGATGGAAGATGAGCCGTATGCTGTGCTTCCGTTTCCGGAACATTACCGGATCGGAAATGTTTATTCTATGATTGTTTTTGGATTAAACATTTCAGATTTTGAATATGCTTATCGGTTAGACGGCCCTTATGATGTGTCAAAAGGGATGCTGTTTAATAAAAATAAGATTCTTTTGGATATTTATGCCAAAGCGGTGACAGGCCAGAGCCAGTGGGGCCGCCCGACCCAAGAAGGGGCATTTTATAAAGCAAGAGTTGTAAAGGACGATTTTGATTGGGGAAAAAATAGGAATCCGTTAATTCCTATGGAAGATTTAATTATCTATGAAATGCATGTGCGTGGATTTACCAAGCATGGCTCTTCCGGTGTAGAATATCCTGGAACCTTTGCCGGTCTGATGGAAAAAATTCCTTATTTAAAGGAACTTGGCATAAATGCAGTAGAATTAATGCCTATCTTTGAATTTGATGAGATGAAGGACAGCCGAATGGTGGACGGAAAACAGGTAGTTGACTATTGGGGATATAATACGGTAAGCTTTTTTGCGCCCAATACCAGCTACGCCGGCACCACAGAATATAATCGGGAAGGAACTGAGCTGAAAGCTTTAATCAATGAATTAAATAAAAACGGAATTGAGTGTTTTCTGGATGTGGTATTTAACCACACAGCAGAAGGAAACGAAATGGGGCCATTTTTTTCCTTCAAAGGTTTTGATAATAATATTTACTATATGTTAACGCCAGACGGCCATTATTATAATTTTAGCGGCTGTGGAAATACCTTAAACTGTAATCATCCTATTGTTCAGCAATTAATTTTAGAATGCCTTCGGTACTGGACTACGGTTTATCATATTGCAGGATTCCGGTTTGATTTAGCCAGTATTTTAGGACGGAATGAAGACGGAAGCCCTATGAGCAAACCACCGTTACTGCAAAGCCTTGCCTTTGATCCCATTTTAGGAAATGTAAAGCTGATTGCGGAAGCCTGGGATGCGGGTGGCCTTTACCAGGTGGGAACATTCCCTTCCTGGAACCGCTGGGCTGAGTGGAACGGGCGTTACCGTGACGATATGCGGAATTTCCTGAAAGGTGATTACTGGATGTCAAAAACGGCAGTTCAGAGGATTACCGGTTCTCCGGATATTTACGATCCGGTTCAGCGTGGTTATAATGCTTCCGTTAATTTTTTAAACTGCCATGATGGTTTTACATTATGGGATATGTATTCTTATAATGAAAAACATAATGAAGCAAACGGCTGGAATAATACAGACGGCAGTGATGATAACCGGAGCTGGAACTGCGGCGTGGAGGGGGAAACGGATCAAGAAGAAATTTTATCTCTGCGCCGCAAGCTGGCAAAAAATGCTATTACTGTCTTAATGATGAGCCGAGGAACTCCCATGTTTTTGGCAGGAGATGAATTTTTAAATACACAGTTTGGAAATAATAACGCATATTGTCAGGACAATGAAATTTCATGGCTGGATTGGAATCTTCTCAATCAAAACCGGAACCATTTCGAGTATGTAAAGCATATGATCCAGATCCGAAAGGAGCACAGTGTAATCCGACGCTTTTCCGGGAACTGTTCTCTTGGATTTCCGGAAATCAAGGTAATCGAACCGAATGATAAAACACATGTGTTAACAATTATTTATGCTGGACGGAATCAAAAGGATAATGATGATGATATTATAGGTTTGGCAGTGAATGTGTTCTGGGAAGAGCAGGAGGTTATTCTGCCAAGCCTTCCTTCGGCTATGAATTGGAATGTGCTGGCAGATACAGAAGGACGGTATCTTCCTACGGGAATTCCAAGTGCTGAAGGAGCGATGCCGTTAAAAGGAAACCGATTAAAAATAGGCCCTCGCTCTGTTTTAGTACTTATCGGTGGAAAGCACAGATAAGAATTTATGGATAAAATGATGGTAAACAATCAATCCGAATGAATCAGAGTTTATTACGAAAGAAATTAAGAATCAAGTTAGTAGTTAGTAAAAACAAAATAGATCAAGTAAATGAATAAATTCAAATAAATAAGAGCAAATAAAGAAAGAAGCTTTTTCCCGCCATTTGGATGACAGAAGGATTTCCAATGGCAGGAGAAGGCTTTTTTTGTTCTCCTAAATCTGTGAAGCTATTGACCCTATCAAATTAATCCAAAGCTGAATGGATTTATGCTTAATAACGCTCCATTTAAAGATAACATGTTATTTGCTTTAAAGAATCTCAATCATATTGGCAAACCCAATGAATCCATTGGTTCTGTTTGCGCTTCCCGAATTATAAAAAACATTCAGAATCCGTTCAGTTCAGGCAAGTGTACTGACTAGATGATATCTGGTCAGTGTATCAGTGTATAAGACCATACACTTATTTTTTCTCAGAAAACAGGGAAGCCATACAGATTTTGATTCGGATTGTCTTTTGGAAGGGATAGAAATAAAGGTTATTTATTGATAGAGGATTTGGTGAGGAATGGGGGTATCCACAATGATATCAAATCGAAATCATCAAAATATGACAGAAAAATTCATTAGCGCCCAGGTGATTGACCGGGGGCTGGATGAACGTACTGCCAAAGCATACCGGATAGATTTGGAGAGGTTCTATCTGTGGCTAGATTCCGGCGGTGAAGAAGGATTAAATAACAAGAACTCCAGGCAGAAGAAAATTTCTAAGGGTTCTGTGCCAGATGAAATGGAGGCATACCTGGCTTATCTCTCCAGGGAAAAAGGACTTCGCCATTCTATGCTCTGCAGAAAACAGAGGGTGTTTGGCTGCTATCTCGCTTATCTGGTGTCACAAGGAATCCTGGAGCAATATAAACCATTAAATCCTGTAAGTCAGCCAGTCAAAGCTTCTGCCGATACACGTTTAACCAAAGGGGAAGTGGATGCGTTTTTTCAGGCGATTGACAAGGAATATGAAGAGCTTGACAGCGATTTTCGCCGCCGCGTCTGCCTCCGTGATCAGGTGATGATGAAACTTCTATTTTATCATGGGATTGAGATCAGTGAATTGCTGAGGTTGGAAGTGGCAGATTACGCTCCGAAGGAGGCCAGATTGACCATACGGAGAAAGCGGCAAAAGCCCCGCTCGGTGAAACTCTTTTCACAGACGCTTAGAAAGCAGATGGGCGAGTGGCTGTCAGAACATGAATGGTTTGAACGTGATGAAATGTACCAGGGATACTTGTTTTTGTCTAAGATGGGGAAACCACTTTCCATGAAAATGATGATTAATATATTCGATAAGTATCGGGAGATGGATGGGATTGAGGATGGGTGTAAGCCAAAGGATCTGAAGAACAGCCTGGGACGGTATGTGCGGGAGATGATGATGGAGCTGGGGCAAGGAGGAGATGTAGGATAATACTAGATGACAAAAAGGTAGGAGAAGATGGTATATGAAAGTCTTAGTTACTGGTGCTAATGGATATCTTGGACAAGGTATTATAAAAAATATTTTGGACAGCGGACATGATGTAACGGCTGTGGATGTTACTACCCAATATATTGATGATAGAGCGAAAAAAATATCATGTGATTTGTTCAAAGGCAATAAATTATATGAATATTTTAATGAAACAGAAACACTATTGGATGGTGCGAATCAATGAAACTATTATTAATTATGCCACGATTTTTTAATTATCCTCAGGTTATTTCAGATGAGCTTGGCAGAATGGGATATGAAGTTGACTTTTTTGATGATCGTCCAAGTACAAGTGGTTTGGTAAAAGCTATTATTCGAGTAAATAAAAATCTGATTCACACTTATATCAATCAATATTTTGAGTATATAATGGAAACGGTTGGATGTAAAGATTATGATATAGTTTTTGTCATTTCCGGACAGTCATTGTCTTTTAGTGAACATATGATCGAGAGGATTAAGAAAACTCAACAGAATGCGAAATTTATACTATAGCAATGGGATTCAATGAAAAATTTCTTATATATCAAAAGAATGCGGAAATATTTTGATAAGAGCTATTCATTCAATAGAACGATGTTGCAGATAATAAAAATTTAAGGTTTTTACCTCTTTTTTATTATAATGAATATGAAAAAATCGGTAAAGTAAAAATAAATGCATACAAGCATGATGTCTGCTTTATTGGAACTGCCCATCCGCAAAAATATAAGTTTATAAAATAGATGTCGGAACAATTGAAGGATGTCTGCCCTAACCAGTTTACTTATTTTTATTTCGGTATACATGTGGTTACCTATATTCTCAAAATGACTCAATTAAAAAATTAGAACGAAGAGAGCGTGCTTTCGATATGTTTATCCTATCCATTATCTTATTATATGAAGCAAAACATTATGGAAATTACTATTTAGATTTACGGGAAGGTATCATTTCGAACGGCAAATGGATGCTTGTAACTTGTGTGGCCGGAATATACTTTTTAATTTATTTTTCAAAAACGGTGTTTTGGCATAGTTGCTTTTTGAAAAATAAACTGGCCTATATAGGAAAAAGAAGTATGTCAATCATGCTTTTTCATATATTATCTTTTAGCGCAATTACCATGATTGGAGTGTATCTGTTACATAAACCGTATTCCGTTTCATGGGCAAATGGGCTTAATGAAAAACCGTATTATCCATAGGTTAATGCGTTTGCTGGTCTGATGGTTCCTTTAGTGTTTGATGGACTGATAGAAAGAATATGGAGCACCAGAAACCGATTATTA
>CAJUTC010000031.1 GCA_910589195.1 uncultured Lachnospiraceae bacterium | reverse complement strand
AAAATCCGGGACAGCCAGATAACAGCCAAGGGCCATGGGAGCAAAATCCGGGACAAGCGGGGAACCAAGCTCCATGGCAGCAAAGTCCCAATTATCCCACCAATCCCCCGCCACAGGTTCCTTATTACCCGGCTCCGCCTCAAGGCTATTCCTACGGGCAGGGAGGGCCAATGCCTCAAAATAACCAATACTGGCAGGATTCCCAACCCCAGCCCCAACCATCACAGCCAAACGCCCCGGTTAACAATATGGCAGTAACCTCTATGGTATTAGGAATCGCTTCCATGATCATTAGCTGTTGCTGTTTCCCTGCCGGCTTTATTATCGGATTTGCGCTGGGCATGGGCGGCCTTGTATTATCCATTCTTTCGAAAAAAGGGAAACCATTTTCCGGCTATGCCATCGCTGGGTTGATCCTTTCTATTTTCGGAATCTGTGAAAGCTTATTTATTTTCGGATGCTACCTGTTAACCGCCCATATGATGCAGGATCCGGAAACCGCTGCCTTATTTAATGAAATACTCCGGCAGTATTATAACGGAAACTAACCTGCAAACATTGATTTTTGTTAGTAGCTTATATTGATACCAACATCTTATATAGACCTAAGCATACAAACACCGGCTGTAAGGAATCGCTCCCTTTCAGCCGGTGTATTTTTGAATCGTTAACAGCTTCATCATGTATTCCAAAAAGGAAATACTTTTAGTTTCCTTTACCCACGGGCGTTCAAGCCTCTCCATCGCTTATGCCAAGGGAGGCAATAAATCAATCCCTGCCATTAACCATATGTTTTTAATCAGCCAATTAAGCAGCACAATAAAAGTGGCTGCCAATGTCCAAAACCGATATCTTTTTTCTAATCCTGAACAATACTGTTTTCCCGCTAGCCAAAACCTGCTGCCTTTATCCGTCTTCCCTTGCCTTTTGAAAGCGGCCAAAAACAGAATGCACTCAATTCCAAAAATCAGCAGGCCATAAAGCACCAGGGGATGATACTGGAAACTTCCCGCCAAATCCCCTTTTAATAAAAGTTTTATTGCTCTTGTACCTCCGCAGCCCGGGCAGTAAAACCCGGTCAAAAGATGGAACAGGCAAGGCAAGCGGCTAATCCGCAAGTTCAAATGCGTCATGAACCGTTCTCACCGCCCGATTAGCGTCTTCCTCATCAATCAGCACTGTAATGCGGATTTCTGATGTGGCAATCATCTTAATATTTATGTTAGCGCTGTAGAGCGCCTCAAACATTTTAGCCGCTACACCTGGATTGCTTAACATGCCCGCTCCGATAATCGAAACTTTGGCAACCCCTTCCTCACAGGTAATATTCTGGGCGGTAATGGCTGCCTGATTTTCATTCAGAAGCATCATTGCCTCCTGAAGATCGTTTTTCGCAACCGTAAAGGAAATATCCTTTCGGTCCTCCCGTCCTACCGACTGAATAATAATATCTACATTAATATGGTTTCTTGCCAGCATATTAAAAATCTTAAACGCAATTCCCGGCTCATTTTTTACGCCGATTACAGAAATCCTGGCTGTGTTTTTATCAGCAGCCACACCGCTTACCAGCATCCGCTCCATCCTCGTGCCCTCCTTCACTACCGTTCCCTCTGCCCTGGACAGGCTGGAAAGGACGATTAGCTGTACCCCATACTTTTTCGCCATCTCCACGGATCGGTTATGGAGAACCTTGGCGCCTACCGATGCAAATTCCAGCATTTCATCGTAAGAAACCTCCGGCAATTTTTTTGCGTTAGGCACAATCCTGGGATCTGCTGTATACACACCTTCCACATCTGTATAAATTTCACAGGAATCTGCATGAAGCGCTGCCGCAAGCGCCACTGCCGTGGTATCGGAGCCGCCCCTTCCTAATGTGGTCATGTCCTCGTATTTGTTCATCCCCTGAAATCCGGTAATGATTACAATTCTCCGGTTTTCCAGCTCATTCCGAATCCGCTCCGTTTGAATTCGTTTCAGCTTTGCCGCCCCATAAGCAGAGGTGGTACGCATTGCTACCTGAGCGCCATTTAGAGAAACCGAAGGAACCCCTAATACATGGAATGCCATTGCCATTAATGCTACGGAAACCTGTTCGCCGGTTACCAAGAGCATATCCAATTCCCTCTTTGGCGGGTTGGGATCAATCTCATGGGCCTTCGCAATCAAATGATCCGTCGTTTTTCCCATAGCTGACAGCACAACTACAATCTGATGTCCCTTTTGGTAATCCTCCACGCAGCGTTTTGCCACATTAAAAATCCGTTCCCTGTCCGCTACGGAGCTTCCTCCAAATTTCTTTACAATTAACATCTGACCGCGCTCCTCTTCGCAGTGCTGAAAACAGGCCTTCCTTCCCTTTTTCCAAGCGGGCACCGTATCCTGTAACACAAAGACCTGTCTTTATTTATCATTCAATGCGGATTACTTTTAAAATCCCTTCTGCCTTTGCCGCTTCTTCTTTCAATTCCGCCTCAGACATTTTTTTCGAAATAATCGCAAATTCATCCTGGCTATCGATGGAAATCACTTCCCGCAAGCCAAATGCCGTCAGCTTTGGCAGCATACCTTCCGGTTGCCCAGATATGCGGATAAAGTAATGAAATTCATTCGTTCCCATAGGAGCTATCTCTTGTTTCCGGCTGCACCAACCCATGGAAACATTTTGTTTTGAATGTTTTGCCGCCTCAATCATATCTGCCACCACAGCGCTGGCCGTAGGAAGTTTCCCGGCTCCGCTGCCATAATACATGGTGGTTCCCAGCATATTTCCTTTGACTAAAATGCCATTATAGACATCGCTAACCATATACAGCGGATGATCCCTAGAAATCATAAGAGGCAGCACATAGGCGCTGACCATTCCATCATCTTTGCGTTTGCCACAGCCTACCAGCTTGATTGACATTCCCATCTTTTCCGCATATTGGAAATCAGTATCGGAAATCCGGGTAATCCCTTCTGTATAAATTTCCTCATAATTTACTTCCATTCCAGTTGCTATCGCCATTAAAATCGCAATTTTGCGGCAGGTATCGTGGCCTTCCACATCGGCTTCCGGATTCTGCTCCGCATAGCCAAGACGCTGGGCTTCTTTTAAAGCAGAATCAAAAGACCATCCTTCTTTATCCATTTTAGTCAGGATAAAATTAGTAGTACCGTTTAAAATCCCGGTTATTTCTTGAATCTTTTCTCCCGTCAGGCAAGTGGAAAGAGGGCGTATAATGGGAATTCCGCCTCCTACGCTGGCCTCAAAAAAGAAATTTACATGGTTTTTCCTGGCAATCTCAAGGAGCTCTGTGCCGTAAGCCGCTACAAGCGCTTTATTGGAAGTGGCCACATGCTTACCTGCCAGCAGACAAGCTTTTACAAACGGATAGGCTGGATTTAACCCGCCCATAGCCTCCACTACAATCTGCACCTCTGGATCTTGTTCAATCACAGAAAAATCATGGATCAGCTTATCCTCCACAGGACTTCCCGGAAACTCCCTAAGATCCAATACGTATTTCAGCGAAATCTCCTGGCCTGCCGCTTTTGCGACCACTTCTTTGTTCTTCTCTAAAATCTCGGCCACACCGGATCCGATGGTGCCATATCCCATAACTGCTGCTTTCATCATAATTTTCTCTACTCCCTGGCTACTATTTTCACATAGTGGATTCCTTCCATCTCTTCCATGTCTTCTACCATTTTTGAAACGTTGCCTGTGTTGGCGCTTACTTCCACACTTAATGTAAGGGTTGCAATCCCGTTAACCGGGATACTTTGATGAATGGTCAAAATATTCGCCTTACACACAGCAACCACATGAAGCAAATCGGATAATAACCCTTGCCTGTCATCCATCTGGACTACCAGGGTTATGGTTTTCCCTTTTGTATTGTCATAAAATGGGAAGATATCATCTTTGTACTTATAAAAAGAACTCCGGCTGATCCCTACTTGATCCGTAGCCTCCAAAACGGTAAGCGCCCGTTCCGAAGCCAAAAGCCGTTTTGCCTCCACTACCTTAAGAAGCACCTCTGGCACGGCCTTTTGCTTCACAACAAAATACCTGCTTTTTTCTTCCATGGTTTCCTCCACTATTATCCGGAAACAACTCTGCGCCCAGACAGCACATTGGGTCTGTCCGTTTCCAAAAAACATCTGTGTTTGCAAGGAAGATAGTACCATAATTCCAGGGGGTTTGCAAGCAATATTTTCCACAAATTTTTCTACAAATTATAAGTGTGCCTTGCAGAAAGCAAAGTTCAAACACACCCTATTCCTGTGCGTGTTTATCAGGGCAGCCTAAACTAAGCCACCTTAAATATGCGCTGATAAAGGAATCAATCCCACCATCCAGCACATGATCCGCATTTCCGCTTTCTGCTCCAGTCCGATGGTCTTTTACCATCGTATACGGCTGAAGCACATAAGAACGAATCTGATTCCCCCAGCCAATCTCCTTTACATCACCCCGGATATCTGAAATCTTTTCCGCGTTTTCCTGTTGTTTTAAAAGAAGGAGTTTTGTTTTTAACATTTGCATGGCCTTATCCTTATTCTGGAACTGGGAACGCTCATTTTGGCAAGTTACCACAATTCCCGTTGGGATATGGGTGATACGGATCGCTGATGATGTTTTATTAATATGCTGCCCTCCGGCGCCGCTGGAACGGTACGTGTCAATGCGCAGATCATCCATATTGATCTCCACATCCAAATCTTCTTCAATGTCCGGCATTACATCACAAGAAACAAAAGAAGTCTGGCGCTTCCCTGCCGCGTTAAATGGCGAGATTCGTACCAATCGATGAACACCTCTTTCTGACTTTAGATAGCCAAATACGTTTTCCCCGTTTATCTGGACGGTAACCGACTTAATGCCGGCCTCTTCCCCGTCTAAAAAGTCCAGGACTTCCGTAGTAAAACCCCGGCTGTCTGCCCATCGGCAATACATCCGGTAAAGCATACTGCACCAGTCACAAGATTCCGTACCGCCGGCCCCTGCGTTTAAACGCAGAATCGCGTTGCAATTATCGTACTCCCCATTGAGCAGGGTGCTGATTCTCATCTTTTCCAGTTTTTCCGTAAAATCATCCAGCATTTCCCGAATTTCCGGAATTAAGTCTGCGTCATTTTCTTCATAACCCATCTCAATCATCAGACCAATTTCTTCATATTCCGTTTCCAACTTTTGGAAGCCCTCTACCGTATCCTTTAAATGCTTGGCTTCTTTCATCAGCTTTGTGGACTTGTCCGCATCGTCCCAAAAGCCCGGCTCTTCCATGCTTTTATCCAGTTCGTCAATCCGCCTCAGCTTATGATCTAAGTCAAAGTGAATCCCTCACTTCCACTAATGGTTTTTCATACGTAGATAACGTATATTTGAATTGATCGAATTCAACCACAAGCTTCACCTGCTTTCTATTTTATTATTTTAGAGCGATATTCCAGCACGCTCCAAGGCCTTTCTAAGCCTTCGTCTTCTTATCATACATGAAATTTCGTATGGTGACAAGGGAATCCTTTCCTAATGGTATAAAATAGGTAATTGTGAAACCTTATCCTGATGTGATGACGCCAGTCAAAACAGACAAAAACAGCTTCCGGCATCTTCTTTTTTGCCGGAAGCTGTCTTTTGTTCTGTTTTTAAGATTTAACGTAAATTCCCATCCTGGTAAACACCAGGACAGCATTGCTGATGGTACTACGCCTTTGTCAGCGGTTTCCTTCCACAGCACTGCTTATACTTCTTTCCGCTTCCGCAAGGGCAAGGATCGTTGGGATACACTTTCTGTACATCTCGCTTCTTTGGCGCTTTTGCCAAACTGGTATCTTTATTCGTTCCCGTTACCTTAGCAGCCGGCTCCCTCTCAACCTTCTGCTCCACACGGATATGGTACAGGATGCGAACCGTTTCCTCCCGGATGGCGGCTGTCATGCCGTCAAACATTTCAAAGGCTCCCATCTTGTATTCCACTACCGGATCTCGCTGTCCATACGCCTGAAGGCCAATCCCCTCTCGAAGCTGATCCATGTCATCAATATGAGCCATCCACTTGTTGTCAATTACTTTAAGAAGAATCACACGTTCAATTTCACGCATTTGTTCCGCTTCCGGGAACTGGGCCTCCTTAGCCTCGTAAAGCTTAACCGCCTCCTCCTTCAGCTTTTGCTTTAACTCATTCTTCTTCATAGATTTCATATCGTCTGTCAGCGTAATGGTCTTTAATGGGATCACAGGAAGAAGAAGGGAATTTAATTCCTTCAAATCCCAATTTTCCTGGCCTGCCTCATCCGATATGGATAAGTCTACCGCATTCTCAACGATGTCCGTAACCATTTTCAGGATCACGTCCCGCATATTATCGCCATCCAATACCTTCCGGCGCTCAGCGTAGATCACCTCACGCTGCTCGTTATTTACCTCATCATACTTTAACAAGTTTTCGCGGATTCCAAAGTTATTGGTTTCGATCTTCATCTGCGCTTTCTCAATTGCATTGGAAAGCATCTTATGCTCAATCTGCTCTCCTTCCGGAACGCCCAGCGCTTCAAACATCTTCATCAGACGCTCAGAGCCAAACAGACGCATTAAATCATCCTCCAGGGACAGATAAAAGCGGGATTCCCCCGGATCTCCCTGACGCCCGGAACGTCCTCGCAACTGGTTATCAATCCGGCGTGACTCGTGGCGTTCCGTTCCAATTACTTTTAGGCCTCCTAATTCCCTGGCCTCTTCATCCAGCTTAATATCCGTACCACGGCCTGCCATATTGGTAGCAATGGTAACGGCGCCATGGATTCCCGCGTCTGCCACAATCTCGGCTTCCAGCTCATGGAACTTTGCGTTTAATACCTTGTGGGGAATCCCACGCTTGCGAAGCATGCCGCTTAACATTTCGGAGGTTTCGATAGTAATGGTGCCCACCAGAACTGGCTGCCCTTTCTCATGGGCTGCCTGAATCTCATCTACGACGGCTTTAAACTTTTCCTTTTTTGTTTTGTAAACTGCGTCATTTAAATCTACACGGGCAATGGGCTTATTCGTAGGGATAGCAATTACATCCATGGCATAAATATTCCTGAATTCCCGCTCCTCTGTAAGGGCTGTACCAGTCATACCCGCCTTTTTCGCAAATTTATTGAAGAAGTTCTGGAATGTGATGGTGGCCAGCGTCCTGCTCTCACGGCGTACATTCACATGCTCTTTCGCTTCAATCGCCTGGTGAAGTCCATCCGAGTAGCGGCGTCCCGGCATAATACGCCCGGTAAACTCATCTACAATCAATACTTCTTCATCTTTCACCACATAATCCTTATCCCGATGCATCAGGTTATTCGCACGGAGGGCAAGGATAATATTATGCTGTATTTCCAGGTTCTCCGGATCTGCCAGGTTTTCAATATGGAAAAACTGCTCTACCTTCCGAACCCCCTGTTCCGTCAGGTTTACTACCTTATCCTTTTCGTTTACAATAAAATCTCCGGTTTCCTCAATGGTTTCCCCTAAAATCGCGTTCATCTTGGAAAACTCGCCGGACTCCTCGCCGCGCTCCAACTGGTGGGCCAGAATATCGCAGACTTCATAGAGTTTCGTAGATTTCCCGCTCTGTCCGGAAATAATCAGCGGAGTACGGGCCTCATCAATCAGCACAGAGTCTACCTCGTCGATAATGGCATACTCAAGCCCCCGCAAAACCATCTGTTCTTTATAGATGGCCATATTATCCCTCAGATAGTCAAATCCCAGTTCATTATTTGTTACATATGTGATATCACAGGCATAAGCTTCCTTCCTCTGTTCTGAATTCATATCGTTCAAAACCACGCCTACGCTTAAACCCAAAAAGCGGTGAACCTGCCCCATCCACTCTGCGTCACGCTTGGCCAGATAGTCGTTTACCGTAACAATGTGAACGCCTTTTCCTGCCAGTGCGTTTAAGTAAGCAGGGGCTGTGGATACCAAGGTCTTTCCTTCACCGGTACGCATCTCCGCAATCCGTCCCTGATGGAGCACAATCCCGCCGATTAACTGCACCCGGAAATGCTCCATATTTAAAGTCCTTTTGGCCGCTTCCCGAACTGCCGCGAACGCTTCCGGAAGAATGTCATCTAAGGTTTCCCCGTTAGCCAGGCGTTCTTTAAAGATCCGTGTCTGGTCACGCAGTTCCTCGTCAGACAGTTCTGTCATCCGGGGACGCAAACTTTCAATCTTATCTACGATGGGGTAAATTAATTTTAACTCTCGTTCACTATGGGTTCCAAACATTTTTTCTATAATGTTCATCGGTAATCTCCTAACTTTTCCTATACCATTTCCTTCAATATAAATGATGTTGGTGTCAAAAGGTCTTTTGCCACCTTGATACCAGATTACTCCCCACTTTGTGATCCCGTAATCCTAAAAAACATTCAAAATCCGCCCGGAGCGGGCTGCTTTTTCCTGTTTTTGGCGGATCCCAAGTTCAAAAATCCTCTTACAAGAGAGCTTGCATCGGATTTTCGACCTTTTGACCATGGTATCATATAAATCTAATCATAATCTTTCTTATTGTATCACTAAGTTACTTGTAATTCAATGTGTTCATAAAAAATTAACATTCCATATGTTTCTTCCGTTACCATAACATGCCGCATTATGGTCAACTATGCAACTTGCACAAAATCTATGTTTGTTTTTTGACTTATCCACAATATCCACATTTTTCATCCACACTTTTCCCGTTTTTTATCCACTTGGAAAACCTTGATTTTTCAAGAAACGAAAGTTATACACCAAGTTATCCACATTATCCACAATTATCTGCTGAATATAACCGAAAATCCACATGATTTCCAAAACCGGAAAAACTTTGTACAGATGTCATAAACCGACAGGAATCGATCAATTATCTCTATTTTCCCCTTGACTTTTTCATTATCGTCCATTCGTGTTTCAAAAAACATTTCTTCCTTTTAAAGAATAAATTTATAAAAAATCCCACAAAATTGTCTTTGCAATTTAGCGTTATTTCTTGTCTTTTTCAAATAAATATGTTATACTGGACTCATCTCAATAAAAGGAGTTGATTATATGCGTTACACAATCGTCGGAAGAAATATTGAAGTAACCCAAGGACTGCGGGATGCCATTACAGAGAAGATCGGGAAGCTGGATCGCTACTTTGCTCCTGATACGGAGGTGAATGTCACCTTAAGCGTACAGAGAGAGCGGCAAAGCATTGAGGTTACCATCCCCATCAAAGGAAGTATTATCCGTGCCGAAGAGTCCAGCAGCGATATGTATGTGTCCATCGACTTGGTGGAAGAAATTATCGAACGTCAGATTTTAAAATATAAGAAAAAATTGATTGACCGGAAACAATCCTCCCCTTCGTTCTCCGCAGCATTCCTCCAGGAAGAAACTCCTGTTACGGAAGAGGAGATTAAGATTGTTAAGACGAAAAAGTTCGCGGTAAAGCCTATGGATCCAGAAGAAGCCTGCTTGCAGATGGAGCTTTTAGGACACAGTTTTTACGTATTTTTAAATGCGGAAAGCGATCAGGTCTGCGTAGTATATAAGCGAAAAGGCGGCACATATGGTTTGATCGAACCGGAATTTTAACTTATGCCTGGTTTCTGCCAGGTTGTACACAGAACCATAAACTTAAGTTTTTCGAAAAAGCTGCCGTGGGCAGCTTTTTCCATGCCAAACCTAACACATTACTGTTCATAAGCTCCCTGTGAACGTAACTGCATATGCCCATTTGAAATCGCCTGCGACGATGAGGCATAGGTCTGGGCAGATGGAGGAAAAAATGAAACAAACAAGTTATACAAACAGCCAAATTATCAACGGGACTGCCTTCGGTTTTTCTGTGGCGTTCCTGATCTCAGCGTGGATCGCCGCTATTTATACAGGGGAATGGGGGAAAGTATTTTTCAACTGGTATCATATCATGATTTCCCCATGCCCCCTGGTCACCGACTACCTGGCCTTAGGAGGACTCTCCAGCGCTATGCTGAATGCCGGCGCCTGCGGAATGGCCTGCTTTCTGTTTATGACTGGCCTGAAAGGCGAATCCCAGGCTAACACATTAGCCGGATATTTCTTGGTGGTAGCCCATTGTTTTTACGGCCTTAACTTTTTTAATATGTGGCCTTGTTTCCTGGCTCCATTCCTCTACCTGCGCTGGAAAAAACTGAATTTCAAAAAAAATCTTCCGGTTTGTATGTTTGCCACCTCTTTCGCGCCTTTTATCAGCGAATTTTTATTCCGCTATACGCAAAGGGGAAGTTACGTGTTCGGTCATCTTAACTTAACATGGTCTGGCATCCTGCTGACAATCATATTCAGCCTGCTGTTAGGCTTTGTTATCCCAGCTATCCTGCCTGGCGCGCAGGCCTGGCACAAGGGCTATAACCTGTATAACGGCGGTCTGGCTTTTGGCATTTTCGGCTTCTTTATATATAACTTTATGTATCGGACCATGGGGATTTTATCCATGGGGCCAGTTTACCACAATAACGAGATTTATAACCAGTTCCACCATTCTTACCGGATGTATGCCAATTGTTTTTTTCTGGCCATCTTTCTTTCATGCCTTCTGGCAGGGTACCTGCTAAATGGCAAAAGCTTTCAGGGATATGGACGTTTACTTAAAGATACCGGTCACGGCAGCAATTTCTCCGAAAAATACGGAATGCCGGTATGCCTGATTAATATCGGCTGTTATGGCCTCTTCTTTTTAGCATACTTAAATATTGTTATCCATTATACTCAGGGAGCCGGATTCACCGGGCCTACCATAGGAGTCGTATTGGCTGCCTTAACGTTCACAGCTATGGGGCAGCATCCTAAAAATGTGTGGCCAATTATAATCGGATATCAGATTCTGTATCTGGTAACTTCTTTCTTCTGCCATATGAACGGCAGAACAATTACCTGGTCAATTACAACCCAAGGCTATATTAATGGGGTGGCTTTTGCTACCGGTCTTTGCCCTATTGTAGGGCGTTATGGCATACGGGCCGGTTTTCTCTCCGGCTTTTTATGCGCTTCCATGTGTACCGCAACCAGTGCGCTTCATGGAGGATATGTTCTATATAATGGCGGTTTTACCGCCGGAATCACCGCTTTGATTCTGCTTCCGATTTTAGAACACTATATCCCCAAAGCAAGAGA
Organism: uncultured Lachnospiraceae bacterium; assembly: GCA_910589195.1. Classification (GTDB taxonomy): domain Bacteria; phylum Bacillota; class Clostridia; order Lachnospirales; family Lachnospiraceae; genus Caccovicinus. Next base: position 30,898 of record CAJUTC010000031.1, on the reverse strand, counting down.
TGAAATGAAACCCCAGGCACCTATTATGCAGGGTATGATTACCCTGGTTGAAAATATCTCTTCTTCCGGAAAAAATGGGCAGGATTAATTTCCTGCCCATTCCAGTTTATATGAATGATATCATATTTTCACATATCAATCTAAAAATGTTACTGCCCTGCACGGCGTTCGATAGTTAGCCGGACTGATGATAATCCCGGTTTTTGCGCTGGCCGCATGGATTACTTGTCCTCCGCCAATATAGATTGCCACATGGTTTATGGTATCGCCGCTGGCATAAAACAGCAAATCACCTGGCTGAACCGCTTCAATCGCAATCATCCTGCCATTTGCTGCCTGTTCCCTGGAATTCCGTCCTGTCTGAATCCCAAAATGTTCATAGATCCGCATAACAAATCCGGAGCAGTCTGCGCCTTGAGTCAGGCTGCTGCCACCATACACATACGGATTTCCTAAAAACTGTTTTGCGTATGCCACCATCGCTGTCCTGGTTGCGGAAACCATGGCAGATGAGGCATTCCCCCCAAGGCCATAGGAAACATCAGGCGAATCCAACGGAGCCGTACTGGGGATGGGGGCCGGAACCTGAGGATTGTCACCATTCCCCAGAGGATTTGCCGCTATGGTTTGGCTATCCTGGCTAGTCTGGCCCGATGCCGATTTGGGAATCATGGTAACAGTAGCTCCATCCATGCCTCCTGGGGTTAGAGCCGGATTCCAGCTATTTGTGGCCAAATCATTTTTTGCCTCAACCATCTTAATCTCTTCCAAATTCTGCAAGGCTGCGGCAGCCTCCTGTTTCCTTTTCGCTTCCTCCGCAAATTTTGCCGCCTCTTCTTCCAAAGAAACCGCCTGCCGGAATTCAATCCGGGTAGTTATGTAATCCATGGATGCGTATCCCTCCAGATCCTCATCCACAGAAAGATGGGCAAAATGGTTGGTTTCTCCTAACATCACATATTCCGCCCCTTGGGGCAATGTGGTAAGAACGGGAGCAGACAAATCCGGTTCCGCTCGAAGCCGCAGAGATGTCACCTGGATCGTGGCATATTCCGTTCCAATTTCCCTGGCCACCGCTTCTGCCTGGGCGCCTGTGATAAAATACTGAGCTTTTATATAACCGCTTACATTTCCTGACTGGATCTGATACCAATTGCCGCCTTCCCCTTCTACGGTTCGCAAAATGGTTGCCGCGCAATTATTATAAATTTTTCCTACAATCTGTCCCGATACGCTTGGCTCCTGGCGAATATTTACATAGTCTGATACTTGGGAAACCGCAATATTTTGATAATCCTCCGGAGCCGCCACCGGCCAAAGGCGGTTTTCGCTTACAGAAAGAACCAGATCCTCTGCCCTTTCCATAAGCGCCGCCTGGCTCACACCATTTTCTTTACTTTCCCCAAATATACCGATCCGGAAACCGGATCCAATCAAACATAGCAAGAATCCTGCCACCGCCAATGCTTGCTTGCTCACCCTTTTCTTCATTCAGCTCTTCCTTTTTCTTCTGAGAAACTGTCAGCATTTCAGCCTCTCCCATTATTCCCGCTATCAATACCCGAATCCAGCCTTGGATGTTCGCTCCGGCCAAGCCGCGTCAGATACCGCTCTGCGCTTGCCACCGCGTTTGCCCCGTCTGCCGCTGCTGTCACCACCTGCCGCAGCGATTTTGTGCGCACATCCCCTGCCGCAAATATTCCGGGAACAGAAGTCGCACAATCCTCCGCCGCCTTAATGTATCCGTCTTCCATGGCAGCCAGACCCTTAAACGCCTGGCTGTTTGGAGTGATTCCTACCGCGATAAACACGCCCTGAACCTGCAAATTCTGCGTTTGCCCGGTTATGACGGATTTCAGCTTTACGTTTTCTACCTGAGCGTCGCCTTCGATTGCTTCCACTACCGTATCCCAAACTACTTCAATATTGTTCTGGGAAAACAAGGTTTCCTGGAGAATCTTTGCGCCCCTTAGTTCATTCCGGCGATGAATCACATATACCTTCCGGCACATCCTGGAAAGAAACACCGCATCCTCTAACGCTACATCGCCGCCGCCTATCACTGCCGTCACTTTATTCCGGAAAAAGGCGCCGTCGCAGGTGGCGCAGTAAGATACGCCTTTCCCTCTAAGCCTTTCTTCGCCGGGAACATCCAGCATTCTGTGGGTTGCCCCAGAAGCAAGAATCACTGCCCTGGCTGAATACGTTCCCTTCTCCCCCACAGCATGTTTCCAGTCACTCTCCTGGCCGCTTGTTTTTTCTACTTTAAGTTCTTTAATTTCGTCTTCAATAAATACCGCTCCCAACTGTTCCGCATGCTCCCGGAATTTCATCCCCAGTTCAAAACCGCCGATTCCCATAAGACCTGGATAGTTGTCCACATCCATGGTAGTCAAAACCTGCCCGCCGCTCATCATTTCTTTTTCGATGACCGCCGTATTGAGCCGTGCCCGCTGAGCATAGATTGCGGCTGACAGACCTGCCGGGCCAGAACCAATAATAAGCAAATCATATTTTTCCATATTTTAATCTCCTGTCCTATTGTATTGCTGCTTGATACTGGAAACCTTCATGCGCCCGGATGCGGACGCACCACCGCCCATGAAAGTCTGCTGGGCGCACTTGGCATCCCTGAACTTAGACCGCCTATTCGGCGGTGGATTTTCCAGAATCCGCAAATTCTGATTGGAATTTTATTTCAGTATTTTTCAAAGGGTTGTGTTTTCTTTTTGTTTAGTATAACATATTTTCATAACTTAATTCTATTGATTTTCTTACAATTCTGTTACATGTAGAAAGGATAATTACAATATGAAACCGGAGTCCTCAAAAACCATTTTAATTACTGGCGCTTCTCGTGGAATCGGGAAAGCAACCGCTTTAACGTTTGCCCGGCACGGCTGGAAGGTTGCCATTACCTGTATCCAGAATACAGAACAGCTCCTTCAGGTTCAAAGTAAAATCCAAGCCCTTGGCAGCCCCTGTTTAGCCTACACTGGCAACATGGGAGATTTTGATTCCTGCCGAAGGCTGTTTGAACAGATTCATATGGAATTTGGCCCTGTGGACGCCTTGGTCAATAACGCGGGGATGTCCCGAATCGGTTTGATACAGGATATGTCCATATCCGAATGGAACCAGATAATAGAGAGCGATTTGACCTCTGTATTTTGCTGCTGCCGCCTGGCGTTGCCGGAGATGATCCGCCGCCACCAGGGACGAATCGTAAATATTTCCTCTGTTTGGGGGATTTGCGGCGCTTCCTGCGAAGTGGCGTATTCTGCCGCTAAGGGCGGCGTAAACGCTTTTACAAAAGCACTGGCAAAAGAACTGGCTCCCAGTAATATCCAGGTCAATGCCATTACCTGCGGAGCCATTGAAACAGATATGAACCGTTGGATGTCGCCTTCCGAAAAAAAAGCCCTGCTGGAAGAAATCCCAGCAGGACGGATGGGGCAGCCTTCCGAAGTAGCTGACCTGATTTTTCAGTTAGTCACCGGGCCTTCTTACCTGACTGGCCAGATCATCAGTCTGGACGGAGGATGGGTATAATATACTTGTTGGTGAAGAGTTCCACCTTTAAAGTAAACCATCATGCGCCAGGACGCGGACGCTCCACCAGTCACGAAAATCTGGCGGGCGCATTTGGCATCCCTGAATGCATGCCGCTGTTCACATTCTGTTACCGGGCAGAGTTTTATTTGATTTCTACGAGATGATCTGTTTTCGGCTCCATCTCCCGGTAAGATACCAGCTAAAGGAAATCAGAAAATTTACACCCCATCCCATGGGAATGGCATACCAAACTTGTACGCCCCAGATAGGGGCGCACAAGTTTGCTACCAGTACCCGGATCCCCAGATTTACCAAATTCGCCGCCATATAAACATTCACATCCCCGGAACCTCTCAGCACACCGTCCGTTGCCGCCTTTAATCCAATCAGCGCAAAAAACCAGCTAATAAAGCTGATGTAGGAATTTGCTGTAGTGAACGCCAAGTGGCCGCTTTCTATATTTATAAATGCTGTTATAATTTGTCTGTGGAACAAATTTAAAATCAGGCAGATGAGCACGCCGAAAATCCCTATCATAAAGAAGCTGCTTGTTAGACCCTTGCGAACCCGCTCAGGCTGTCTGGCGCCTAAATTTTGTGCCGTAAATGTGGAAACTCCATTTCCGGTGGCAATCATAGGCACAATGCAGATGGACTCCACCCGGGTTCCGGCTGAATATCCGGCAAGCACCGACGATCCGAAGCCATTTACTACAGACTGTACCAAAAGCATTCCAATACTGACAATGGACTGCTGGATAATAGATGGAATCGCAATCTGAGTTCCACGTGCCAGCATTTCCCAGTCATACCGCTTTACCCGCTGGCCTTCTGCTGCCGGATATCGGTTCAGCTCCTTTAAAAAAACCAGAAATGAAATGACAGCAGAAAGACCTTGAGCCGCTACCGTGGCGATCGCCACGCCGGCTACCCCAAGCTGCCAGCCGATTACCATCCATAAGTCCAAGCCCACATTTAGCACAGAAGAAAAAATCAGAAAATACAGGGGGATTCTGGATTTACCCAGTGCGTTAAAGGTAGCAGAAAGCACATTATACATGAAAAGGAAAGGAAGGCCAATAAAATAAATCTGTAGGTAAAGCACCGCATCATCAAATACGTTATCCGGCGTTTTCAGCGCCCGCATGATCCATGGGTTCATAAAAAATCCAAACAGCGCAAGCGCAATGCTGACTGCCAGAAAATTAATCAGCGCAGTATAGGCAGAGGTCCGCATTTTCCCATAGTCCTCTGCCCCAAGGTATTGGCTGGTAAGAACCGACGCGCCGATCCCGCCTCCAATAGCAATCATAATAAACACATTGGTAAAGGAGTACGAAGCCCCTACTGCCGCTAATGCCTCCTCACTTACAAAACGTCCTACAATAATAGAATCCGCCATATTGTAAAACTGTTGGAACAAATTTCCGATTATCATGGGAAGCGCAAAGAAAAACAAAGTTTTTCCAGGCTTTCCCGTAAGCATTTGATTAGTTTTCATCGTCTTATTCATATCCTGGAACTAATTGAATGGTCATAGTCAGGTATTTTACAACCTGGCCTGCTTCTAATTTTAAATCATCTGCGTGACTTACCTCAGGCAGATCATTTCCTTCCTCCATCTCAACCAGTATCCAATCTGTGGCAGCCGCCCTGGCCTGATCTGCCGCATCCTCAATCTCTGTCCCTTCTGCCGTGCAACCCTCCAAATCCGGAAAATATCCTTGATAGCCGCTTCCATCCTCTTTTTTTGAAAAAATCGCCGGATATACAATCTTCATTTTTCTCTCCTATCCTTTGCTTTTATAGTTTGTTTTGCTTTTGTTTTTGTTTTTGCCGTTTCATCGATTTTCCCTATTTCTTCCAAAAAGACCGCTGTTTCGGAATCTACTTCCTGGAACAAAAGGTTCTGTTTTTTATGAGGTTTTTCCAGGTATTCTTCCCGTATAGCCTGGTTCACACGTTCTACCTCTTCCTTTAGCTCAGAAGCTGACATGCGAAGCCCGCCTTGTCCCAGGATAATCACCTGCTCCAGACCGTCTGAGGTGGCAACTCTTACCCGGTATTTCTTTCCCAGCTCATGTACCACTTTTTCGATATATTGATCCGCTGTTTCGGCCTCTTTCGTATAAACGATGTGGATATTGTGATACGCTTGAACCTCACACCGATGCCCTTGTACCCGGTAAGCGTCAAACACCAGGATCAAATGGCAGTTTTGAAATCCCTGATAATTACATAAAATATCCATCAGGCGTTGCCTGGCTCCATCCAGATTCGTTTTTGCCAGTTCTTTTAATTCTTCCCAGGAAAAGATAATATTATATCCGTCTACTAAAAGATATTCCTCCAGCGGCTCTTTGCTTTGCCAGGTTCGCTCTTTCAGGTTCATCTGGCCAGACAGCCTGCCTCCAAGCGTCCGTTTTTCCAGTAAATCCCGCTGTTTTTTGCTTCCTTTATAGGTTCGTGAAAAAATTTCTTCCAGTTCTTTATCCAGTTCCAACGAGCCGGAATATCCGCCTGAGCTATATTCCCCAAAGGCAGTTTTCCCGCCACCATCCCATTGATAGTCTTTTTCTGGCTCTTCCCGGCTTTCTTCCCGCCCGAATCCGCTTTCAATATGCATATACTGTTCTACCTGATACCAGGGAACAATAAATCCTGCTCCATGGGAACAGAAAACGGAATCTGGTGTATGTTCCAAATCCAATTCCGGATCGTAACCAGAGTCTTCCAGCACCTGTGCCTCCTTATGACAAGGTTCGTATCCTTTCATGGTACAAATCAGCTTTCCAAGGCCTTTTGAATAAGCGGAAACCTGGCTTTGGTAGCCTCTCATTTCCTCTACGGGAGCGCTTCCTGTAAGGATCGCCTGCGCTCCCTCCAGCCTGGGCGCTTCAAAAGTTCCACTCATTTTCTGGATATCGGACATGGCACGTCCTACAAATTCTTCTGGAATCTCCAGCCGAAACTGATAGTAAGGTTCTAACAGGATACTTTTAGCTTTCATCAAACCCTGGCGGACAGCCCGGTAAGTGGCCTGGCGGAAGTCGCCGCCCTCAGTATGCTTTTGATGAGCTTTCCCCGCAATTACCGTAATTTTAATATCAGTAATAGGGCTACCGGTCAAAACGCCTTTATGCTCCCGCTCTTCCAGGTGGGTCAGCACCAGCCTCTGCCAATTCCGCTCCAAAACATCTTCGCTGCAGGAAGCCAAAAACTGCAGCCCACTTCCCCGTTCCCCCGGTTCCAGCAAAAGATGAACCTCAGCATAATGGCGCAAGGGTTCAAAATGCCCTATGCCCTCCACTGGCTCCAAAATCGTTTCTTTATATACAATATGGCCTGAGCCGAATTCCACCTTTATTCCAAAGCGTTCCTCAATCAAGCTTTTCAAAACCTGGATCTGGACTTCTCCCATTAGCTGGACATAAATTTCATTTAACTGCTCGTCCCACAAAATATGAAGAAGTGGTTCTTCTTCCTCCAACTGCCGCAGATTTCCCAACATCTGGTGGATATCACAGCCTTCTGGAACTATGACCTGAAACAGCAATACTGGTTCCAGTACTGGCAGATCTGCGGCTAGTTCTTTTCCAAGACCCTGTCCGGCATACGTTTTTGCCAGTCCAGTTACAGCACAAACACTTCCTGCCGTTATTTTGCTGGTTGCCTCAAACTTGGCGCCGGAATAAATCCGGATTTGATTTATTTTTTCTCCTTCTGTTATGCTGTCCTTAACCTTTAAGCTGCCTCCCGTCAGCTTCATGTGGGTCAGTCGGTTGCCTTGGGGATCTCTGGATATTTTAAACACCTTAGCCCCAAACACCTGGGGATAGGTTTGCTTCTTTGTATAATTCGAAAGACCCTTTAAAAATCCCTGTACACCCTCTAGTTTTAATGCGGAACCGAAGTAACATGGAAATACCTGCCGCCTTTCCACTAGTTTTTGGATCTCCTCTTCCTCAATCGTTCCCTTGTCCAAATATTGTTCCAGCAGTTCTTCATCACACATGGCCAGATTTTCATAAAATTCATTCCAAGCGCCTTCAGAAGGCTCTTCTCCCTCCTCTTTCCATCCGCAAACAGAAAAATCCACACACCGTTCATCCAGCCTGCTTTGAAGCTCACTCAAAAGCTGCTTTTGATCCGTACCTTCCTGATCCATCTTATTAATAAATAAAAATACTGGGATCTGATACCGGTTGAGCAGTTTCCAAAGGGTCAATGTATGAGCCTGGATTCCGTCAGCGCCACTGATTACTAGGATCCCATAATCCAAGATCTGAAGCGTTCGCTCCATCTCTGCCGAAAAGTCCACATGTCCCGGGGTATCCAACAGCGTTATTTCTGTTTCCCCCAGCGAAAATACTGCTTGTTTTGAAAAAATTGTAATTCCCCTGGCCCGCTCCATCTCATATGTATCCAGAAAGGCATCCCCGTAGTCAACTCGTCCCAAATTCCTCAGGTATCCACTTACGTAAAGCATTCCCTCAGAAAGGGTGGTCTTCCCAGCATCTACATGAGCTAATATTCCTATGACTAATTTTTTCATTTTTCTCCTGCTTCTATCCCATCATTCCATGCTGCCAATAAAATTCACATGCCGCAAACACATTTCAGCCAAATCACCCGAGTTCATGCCAACCGGCTATATGATTCACCTTAATATGCCGCAACCAAAAACCTCCCGGGGTGCCCCTGAGAGGTTTTCAAACCGATTCCTGTTTCTGTTCTTTAATGCGAAATTACAAGAATGAATGGGCATGGATTTCGAGCCCTATATCATTTTAAGAACTTATTTAACTGCTGGATCAACTGGTTCACATCAATCGGCTTTGCCACATGGGCATTCATGCCGCATTCTAAGCTGTGCTGAATATCCTCTGAAAAAGCGTCTGCCGTCATAGCGATAATCGGCAATTTGGCATCTGGCCGATCCAGTGCACGGATCGCTTTCGCCGCGCCATAACCGTTCATTACCGGCATCCGGATATCCATCAGAATCACATCAAACGTACCGACTTCCGATGCCTGGAACTTTTCTACGCAAATCTTTCCGTTTTCTGCCCGCTCTAAAGTAAAGCCGGCTTCCGAAAGCAGTTCTTCTGCAATTTCCCAATTTAAATCATTATCCTCCGCCAAAAGGATATGCTTTCCGATAAAATCGACCGTTTCCTGCTCTTTCCGAACGTCTTCCTTCTTCATCCCTCCGGCAAACGGCGTTAAGCCCAGATATAAGTTCGATCGGAACAATGGCTTTGAAATAAACCCATGGGCGCCTGCGTTTCGGGCCTCATCCTCAATATCGCTCCAGTCATATGCGGAAATAATTAAAATGGGCGTTTCATCTCCTACCTGCTTGCGAATCTCACGGGTGGTCTGAAGGCCATCCATACCTGGCATCTTCCAGTCCAGCAGAATGATGTGATAGCTGTCACGGCATTGATGCCGCTTTACCACCATCTCAACCGCCGTCTCACCGCTGGTGGCGCATTCCGCATTGACACCGATTGCCTTAAGTTCTGCTGCCGCACTTTTGCACAATTCTTCGTTATTGTCCACAACCAGAATATTCCAGGGCGGAAGAATCATATCTTCTACCTGCACCAGGGATTTCTCCAGATCCAGCACAACGTGGAACTCGCTTCCCTTTCCAGGAGTGCTGATAACCTCAATGGTTCCCTTCATGGCGTCTACAATGCATTTGGTAATGGCCATCCCAAGACCGGTTCCTTCCGTCTTTTGAACCTGTTTGGAATCATCCCTGGTAAACGTGTCAAATATCTTTTCCTGAAACTCATAAGACATCCCAATCCCGCTGTCTTTTACCCGGAAATGGCAACGCACATAGTCTTCCCCTTTGGGAGAAGGTTCCTGGAATAAGTAAACATTAATTGTTCCTTCATTTGGCGTAAACTTTACCGCATTGGAAAGAAGGTTAATTAAAATCTGGTTCAGCCGCACATAATCGCAGTTTATGTATTCCGTTTCAATTTGCTGGATAAAGATATCAAAATGCTGATTCTTTGCCCGAATCTGAGGCTGCACAATATTTACAATACTGTCCATGGTTTCCCGCAGGGAAATCTGATCCATATTTAAGGACAGCTTTCCATTCTCAATCTTAGACATATCCAACACATCGTTAATTAGTCCCAGAAGATGCTTGCTGGATAATGTAATCTTTTTCAGACAATCCTGAACCCGATCCATATCATGGATATTGGTCATAGCTATCGCTGTCATTCCCACGATCCCATTCATTGGAGTCCGGATATCATGGCTCATATTGGACAGGAACTCGCTTTTTGCTTTATTGGCCCGATCTGCTTCCTTCTTTGCCTCGTCTAGCGCCCTCATCTGCTGCTGGGAAAGATGCAGGTACAGAGCAAATACTATTAACATGCCCACCAAAATCGCGCTGCAGGCTGATAGCATCGTATAGACACGCTGGTTTCCAAGATTGTTGATAGCATCATCCAACACACCGTAAGGCATAACCGTTACCAAATACCAGTCAGAACCTGGCAGCATAGAGCAATACAGATGGCGGTGGGTATCGTCTGAACGCAGAAGAGCGGAATAGTCCTGGCCCTCTTCCATGGCCGCCTTCATTTCCTCCACATACTGCTTTCCCCCACGCTCATCCATCGTCTGGGTAATATCCGTAAGCCTGGTGAAATAATTATCCCGGTAAGCTTCCCCGCTCCGGATTACAAAGCTTCCGTCACCTCGTATAATATGGGAATATACCAAGGCATTATCTTCCTCTAAAACCAATGCGTCCTGAAGGTATTGCATGGGAATTCCCGCAACTATGGCTGTGCTGGTTCTTCCGTCTGCCATCTGGTATTTCGCATCAACAATTAATATAAGGAGCTTTTCCCCATCCGAGGCAAAACCGCTGGAAAGCCGCTTTTTTGAATTGCTTAACGCTTCTATAAATTCTTCCTGATCAATAATTTCAATGGGCTCCCCATAGATAACTTCACTATCTCCGTCCTCGGTGTAAAGCCCCATATACTCAAATGTGCGGACGCTGGCACCTAATGCCAATTCCTCCAGCATGGATTCTCCATAATCGGTTGTTTCTGGAGGTGTCCGACGGACAATCCCTTCCACCTGAGATAACCAAAGTTCCACAATCGCGCTGAATTTTTGCTGATACTGGGTACTCATTTCTGACATGTAAATCATACCCACTTCGCTGATAGCCCCCTCGCTTTTTCGGCTCATAAAGGAAACTATCCAGGTAAACACTGCAATACACAGAAGAATCATACAGCTAAGGCTTATCAGCAGAAACTTTCTAGTCTTCCCAATCATAACTTTACACTCCGTCTTCTAATACTCAGTAACAATGAGGTACATCAAATCTTCTCATCCGAAAACGCATCATTCAAGATTGATATTAATTATAGCATTCGTTCAGTGAAAAAGCAACCGATTAGAAAAATACTTGCAATACCAACTTTTCTATTATAGAATTAAGGAACAGAAATTTTTTATATTATTTTTTATCTCAGGAGGTATCTAACATGGACAGCAGTTTTTATTTTGTAAGTGCAGGGATTTCACTGGTAATTAACCTTCTAATCGCCTTTGTCGCATGGACCTTTTTCAGCCGTTATAAACGGCTTGGCACTGCACTGAACCGCGCCCACGAAATGACCCAGACTGCCACCGGATCCATCAGTGAAGTGGTAACCGTAACCCGAAGAAACCGTTCTTTCCGTTGGAAAAACGAATACCCGGTCATCACCTACGCCGCGAATGGCAAACAATATATGGTACATATGGACTGGGCTGAAAAACGGAGAGGCCATTATAAACTAGGCGGATCTTATAAGGTTTGTTATGTTCCGGCAGATCCCGGCTGCTGTGTTGTTGAAGAATTCCGAAAAGCTATGCAGAAAACCAGAACGCAAAGCCTGATCTGGGCGGTAGTCTTGGGACTTGTAGCTCTTAATATGCTGTTTGGCATTGTTCTCCAAACAATTCAATTAATGATGGGCTAAAATGCCACACTCTTTTGGCACTCCTTTCATATTCTACATTACATGTATGAATATAAAGGAGTGCTTTATGCTGGAAACCATAACCACCCTTACCCCGCTCCACTATCTGTATCTGGCTGGAGTGATTGTAATTTTAAGCGTCATGATTCTGCGCAAAGATACCCCTGCCGTCTGTCTTGGGTTTCTTTTTCTTTTGGGTCTGGCTGGACGTGAAAGCGTAACCGGCGGAATCCAAACAGTCTTCAGCGCCATGCTTTATGCCGCAAAAGAATTTATGGAAGTAATCGCAACCATTGCCCTGGTAACAGCCCTTTCGGGATGCTTAAGCGACTTAGGCAGCGACTATCTTTTGATGCGTCCTATGGGGAAAATTATGAAAACCCCTTCTGTTACCTGGTGGATCCTGGGCCTTACCATGCTTATTTTCTCATTATTCTTATGGCCGTCCCCTTCTGTGGCCCTGGTGGGCGCCATTATGCTGCCCTTCGCAATCCGAACCGGGTTAAATCCCCTTATGGCCGCAATGGCCATGAATTTATTCGGGCATGGAATCGCCTTAAGCTATGATCTGGTGATACAAGGCGCACCTGCTATTTCCGCTGGAGCCGCCGGGATTTCGGCCAGCCAGATTCTTGCGGAAGGCAGGCCCGTATTCCTGGTTATGGGCGCTGCTACGGTTGTTTCTGCTTTTCTCCTTAACCGCAAATATACAGTCGGTGAACGAGTAACCATAAACCAGGCCTCTCCTGACCAAAATCCAGACCTCTCCTCTCTTTCCAAGGCTCCTGCCAACAGCCGTCCTGCCCTGATTCTGGCAGTGGCTACACCTTTGGCATTTCTGGCTGATATTGCTGCCATGCTTGCCTTTCACCTTCGGGGAGGGGATGCTACCAGCCTGGTTTCCGGTACTGCCGTCCTCCTAATGTGTTTCGGTTCCGTTCTTGCCTTCCGCAAATCCTCCCTTGAGCGAATTACCGGTTATCTGACAGACGGTTTTCTATTTGCCATCCGGATTTTTGCTCCGGTTATCGCAATCGGCGCATTCTTTTTCATGGGAGGGGAAGGAATCACTGCCATTATGGGCGGCGAAGCGTCCCAGATTCTTGGAACTTCCTCTACCGGCGGCATTATGAATGACTGGGCCGTATGGCTTGCCTCCCACGCGCCCTTAAACAAGTACCTGATCGGAGGAATCCAGTTAGCCATAGGCGCATTAACCGGCCTGGACGGTTCCGGCTTTTCCGGCCTTCCCTTGACTGGTTCCATGGCTCATACGTTCGGCACAGCCGTGGGCGCTTCCGTTCCGGTTCTGGCTTCCTTAGGCCAGATCGCCGCTATCTTTGTAGGCGGAGGAACCATCGTTCCCTGGGGATTAATTCCTGTAGCTGCCATCTGTAACGTAAGCCCCTTAGATCTGGCACGGAAAAACCTGCTTCCGGTCTTTATCGGGTTTCTGTGCGCATTCATAACCGCCTGCTTCCTGTTGTAGGCTTTTGTTTCCAGCCCCGTCACGCCGGGAGAATGTTTCGCAGTCATCTACTTTTATTTTCAGGAAAGGAACCTTTTGTTATGTGCGGTATTTCTGGCTTCTACCATCCGAAAAAAGACTATACGCAACAGACCAACCGATATGAAGACATATTACACTCCATGAATCAGGCGCTTTGGCACCGTGGCCCTGATGATTCCGGCACTTTTTTATGCCAGTATGCAGGCCTTGGGCACGCGCGGCTGGAAATTGTAGATCTGCTTACCGGGCATCAGCCTATGTTAAAAACAGTAAACGACTTAACCTGGGCAATTGTCTATAATGGGGAACTTTATAATACTATGGAACTCCGCCAGGATTTAGTTTCCCTTGGCTATTCCTTTCAGACATCCAGTGACACGGAAGTTTTGCTTACCGCCTACCAGGAATTCGGGCCGGATTTTGTAAAATTATTAAATGGCATCTTTGCTTTCGCAATTCTTGACACCGCTCGTCACAGCCTGATGCTGTGCCGTGATCGGGCAGGCGTAAAACCTTTATTTTATACCACCTGCGAAGAAGAAATTATCTTTGCCTCTGAAATCAAAGGACTGTTTTGCCATCCTTGCGTAGCGAAACAATTGGACTTAAATGGTCTAAACGAAATCTTTAGTATCGGCCCGGCCAGAACAAGCGGCTGTGGCGTATTCAAACACATTTCAGAGGTTCTGCCCGGCCATTATCTTCTTTGCACCGAAAGCGGAGTCCGCCAGGAATGCTACTGGAAGCTGGAAAGCCATCCCCACGAGGACAGCTATGAGGACACCATTGAAAAAACATCCTTCCTTTTGGAAGATTCCATTTGCCGGCAAATGGTTTCGGATGTTCCTATCTGTACCTTTTTGTCAGGCGGCATTGATTCCAGCCTGGTTTCCTCTATCTGCGCAAGGGAGTTAAAGAAGAAAAACCGGCAGCTTACCACCTTCTCCTTCGATTTTGCAGGAAACAAGGAAAATTTCCAGGCCAGCGCCTTTCAGCCATCTCAGGATCGGCCCTATGTGGAAATCATGGTAAACTACCTTCATTCCAATCACCATTATCTGGAATGCAGTACCCAGAGCCAGACGGAATGTTTAAACGATTCGGTGCTTGCCCACGACCTTCCCGCTATGGCCGATGTAGATTCTTCTATGCTGTATTTTTGTTCCAGCGTCCGCCCCTTCTGCAAAGTAGCGCTGACAGGGGAATGCGCTGATGAAATCTTTGGCGGATACCCCTGGTTCCACCGAAAAGACTGCTTCCATGCCCATACCTTCCCCTGGACTATGGATTTAAAAGCCCGCCAAGTTCTGTTGTCCGATGAATTTTTAGCGGAACTGAAAATGGAGGATTATGTAAACAACGCTTACGAAGCTTCCTTAGCTCAGGTTCCCCGCCTTCCAGGAGAGCCGGAAGAAGAGGCCCGAAGAAGGGAAATCTCCTATCTGAACCTGCGCTGGTTTATGCAAACCTTATTAAACCGTATGGATCGAACCAGCATGTACAGCGGCTTAGAGGCCAGGGTTCCATTTGCGGATCATCGGATCATCGAATATCTTTGGAATGTGCCATGGGAAATGAAAGCAAAGGACAATGTGGTGAAAAGCCTTCTTCGCCAGTCCGGAATCGGCCGCCTTCCCCAGGAAATCCTTTTCCGCAAAAAATCCCCCTACCCCAAGACTTACGATCAAGGGTATGAGCGGCTGTTAGCAGGAAAAGTCCGTGAAATTTTAGAAGACTCAAAATCTCCTGTATTGCGTTTTCTTGATAGAAACAAGACGGAAGCCTTTTTAGAAAGACCATCGGATTATGGAAAGCCATGGTATGGCCAGTTAATGGCCGCCCCCCAAATGATGGCCTATGTGATTCAAATCGACTTTTGGCTTCGGACGTATCAGCCGGAAATTTTAATCTAGGCCTTTTGATCCCTTTGTACCGATCCGGGTCTGCCGCAGCCTGATAGTCTTACTGCCGATACTGCAAAACAATATGCGCCATATCTGGCGCATATCTCTTATTTTGTGGCAGACCCGGACTGTCCCTGTTCTAATTTTTAATTTCCCTCTGTGACGGTTTCCCGAATTACGCCATTTCCGTCAATGGAAATATTTGCTGAAATGCCTTCCAAAAATCGGTACACTCTCAGCTTTTGTCCCTCGTCTGTAACCAGGCTTGTCCGGCATCCCTGTTGCAGACAAGGAACAAAGCGCAGCTCTTTTAGCCCATCCTCCCCAACATCTGCTTCTACCAGGCCTGTGTCTAAGGTTTTGCTGTTAAACCAATAATTTCCCAAGCTGTAAACGATCGGAACCCCCTTGTAATATTCAATCCCCTGGAGGCAATGGGGATGAGCCCCTATCACCAAATCAGCACCTGCGTCAATATACTGATAGCCTAAAAGCTGCTGGTCCCCTTCAAAGTAATTGGTTCCTTCTGTTCCCCAATGAACGTAAACCACCACAAAATCACTGGTTTCCTCCGCCTTTCGGATCACTTCCTGAAAAGTATCTGGCTGAAAAGTGCGCAATACTCCGGGTGTCTGATCCGTGGCTTCTTTCGTAAATACATAGGAACGCTCCACCTGAGTAGCGCTGACAAACGCGATCCGAAGCCCGCCCGACTGGAAATAGACGATTTTCTTTGCTTCTTCTAAATTCCTTCCGGCTCCCACATAGGGGATCCCATATTGATCCAAGGTATCCATAGTGTCCAAAAGAGCCGTTTCTCCATAATCATACACATGGTTATTGGCAAGCGACACCAGATCCACTGACAAGCGGCTTAAGTTTTGGGCCATTTGTGGCATGGCCCGGAAAGTAAACGTTTTTCCGGAAAGAGGCGCTCCCCGGGTGCTGTAAGTAAACTCATTA
Source organism: uncultured Lachnospiraceae bacterium (assembly GCA_910589195.1). Classification (GTDB taxonomy): domain Bacteria; phylum Bacillota; class Clostridia; order Lachnospirales; family Lachnospiraceae; genus Caccovicinus. Next base: position 14,946 of record CAJUTC010000031.1, on the reverse strand, counting down.
TTCAGCATCATAATGTCTGCGGAATCCATCACTTCAATTACTTCAGGCAAAATACACTTTGTAATATCATTTCCACTGCTGTGGTAATGGGACATATTGGCATAGCCCTCCGCAAAGCTGATATCCCCGGCAAACGATATTGTAACTTTATCAGGCGCCTTGGCTTCCCGCTCATAGACCGGGCCTGCCAGTTCCACTTCCTGCTCCCACTCCTTTTTCTTTGCATCCTCTTGCACGTTTTCTTGGCCTTCCCGGTTATCCGCTCCCGTTATTCCCTGGCCTTCTCCGTCATCTTCTCCTGTTATTACCCGGCTTTCTTTGCTTTCTCTTGGATTCTCCCAGATAACCGCCTGAATTTTGCCGTTTCCATCCTTCTCCATCCTGTCAGAAGCCGCAATATTTACAAAGGAGCCTCCTGATAGCGAAGCAATGGCAAGAACTATGGGTAGTAAATCCCACATAACTTCACCTCTCTTTTTTATAGGCAGTTGCGAAACCCCTCCGCAAAGTGCAGGCTCTTGGGAAAGCCGATAACATAAGGGCAACTTGTCACTATATCGAAGCCTGTTTTCGTCTGCTCGGCCAGTCCTGTCACTTAAGGGAGCGGTTCACAATACCTATTGCTTTTTACTTGCTGCTTCCTACAGTTTACCACCCATCATAGCCTTCGTCAAAGCTTATCATTCTCTCCATTGCAAAAATTACCCTATTATGGTAAATTGAGTATAGGAATATTCCATGATCTATGAAGAAAATCCATCCAAAAATGCCAGATGTGCCCACCAAGCCATTCCGTTTTTACATGGGCATACGCAATCCGGCAAGAAGCGTCACAGAACCATTTTGCTGAATACCCGTAATGAAAGGGCAGGTAACTTGTATGCCGAAAAAACTGCAGACCCCGTTCAGCACCCGTCAATACATGCTTTCCCGGGATTTTGAACTTTACTATTACAGCGATAATCAGCTCACCACCGTAAACAGCCACTCCCACAGCTATTATGAATTTTATATTTTTCTGGAGGGCCAGCTTACTATGTATGTGGACAACACACCCTTATCTCCAAAAACAGGCGATGTGCTTCTGATTCCGCCACAAATTCCCCATCACGCAGTCAATCAAGACCCTTCTGTCCCTTACCGCCGGTTTGTATTCTGGGTTAGCTGCAACTATTTTCATCAATTGGAACAGCTTTCCCCCAGCTATTCTTATCTGATGCATCACGCCTTAAACAGCCACTGGTATCAGTTTCATTATGATATCGTAAACTTCCACACGCTTCAGGGAAAACTGTTTCGCTTAATTGAGGAAATGCATTCCCAGCATTACGGCAGAGAGGCTATGATTTCATTAAATGTGTGTGACTTAATCCTTTACTTAAACCGAACGGCATACGAGCAGGCCCACCCCCATACGCCCCATATGAAGCAAAAGCTGTATGAAGGCCTGCTTCAATATATTGAAGGCCATTTAGATGAGGATCTAACCCTGGAACACCTGGCCAGGAACTTTTATGTCAGTAAATACCATATTGCCCATGTATTTAAAGAAAACTTAGGTATTTCCATCCATCAGTACATAACAAAAAAGCGCCTGGCTATGTGCCGGGACGCAATTTTGAGCAATACAGAAATCCAAAAAGGATATTTAATGTATGGGTTTAAAGATTATTCCAGCTTTTTCCGGGCTTTTCGGAAAGAATACGGCCTTTCACCAAAGGAATACAAGGAATTATTTTCCTCTCAGTCCAACGTTTCTTCCATAGGCCTTAAATGATAATACATACCAAAGCAGCAGGATCGCAAACACAACCGCCACGCTAACCAGGTTGACCAAGGTTAAATCGGAAAACATCATCTTGGCCAACGCCTTTACTGAAAAAACAGAGGACACTGCCATTACAAAAAAGATTACCCCATAAGCCGTTGCCAGCTCCGCGGCAATGGACTGTTTCAGGATTTCCTGATCAATCCCCATTTTCATCATAATCTGGTACCGCTCCTTTTCCTCAAACGCATCATTATATAATTTCATGAACATAATGCTGCCGCTGGCTATAATAAACACCAAAAACATAAAAACACAGATGGAATACAGCACTTTAATCCAGTCCAACTCGTTGCTGTTAGGATCAATGGCAACCCTGGCGATCCGATCCCCTTCCTGAGCGTGTATCATCTCATCCAGCCGTTCCCGTGTCTGAAAAAAATGAGCCGGATTTCCTATCTTATAATTATAGGTATACAGCTCTTCTCCCACAGGGCGAAGCCTTTCATACACAAAATCGTTTACCACATAAAAGCTCATCCGCTCCTGAAGATAACCTAAATATGGGATAGTAACATCTGTTACCTGGCAAAACGGCTGCCCATTGATATGAATTTCTTTTTGGGATCGCTGGGTAATCATAGACAATAGATACATATGGGAAATTTTAATCACTTCGTCCTCTGCCAATTCTTGAAACGGAAATTCCATTCCCATTTCTTCTGCTAGTTTTTGCAGCTGAGAATACGGCAGGATTCCGTACTCCTGACCATATTCCTCATCTTCTATCCTGGATTGATCCAAGTTTAAAACGGGAATCCGGGAGCTGGAAATGATTTCATTGTCTTGAGCAATAATGCTTCTGGCAGTTTCATCCAAATCCGGCCTTTGGCTTATTAATTGAAAGGTATATGTGTTTTCAAAATGGATGATACTTTGATACCGCTCCCTCATGGCAAATCCAAGCGCCAGTGCTGTTACCGAACATAGCATTAAAATACACACGATTGCGTATGTGCGGTAATTTCTCCTAATCCGGAATATCATATTATTTACCCAAAGTACCCGTTTTCTGCTGTATAAAAACTCCTTCTTTTCTGCTGCTGCCTGAAACCCTATGGGAAGCATGCCGCCAAACAGCAGATATACTCCTGCCGTTACCAATACGACTGCCCCAAACGCATTCGCCATCGCCTCCCCTCTGCTGTCCTTTAATGCCAGGCTATATCCCAGTCCCAAAATTCCTGCTCCCATAATCCCTTTCAGAAGCAAAAGCCATTTATTCTGCCGGAACGATTCATTCTGTTTCGCAGCCAATATCATCGTTAATACGCTGCTTTTGACAAGGTTCACATATCCTTTGATTGCAAATATCATATAGATTGCCAGATAAATCCCAATTGTAACCAAAACTGGCCTGATTTTGGGCAAAAACTGGATTTCCACTGATAAGCCAGAGATTTCCATCAGGATCATCTGGAACAGGCCGGCGCTAAGGGTTCCAAAACCAATTCCCAGCACCAGCGATGACAATCCGATCATAATAGTTTCGAGCAAATACATCTGTCCAATCGTTTCGTTTGAAAGTCCCATAAAGGCATAAATGCCGATTTCTTTTTTCCGCTTTGTTAAAAACACGTTTGTGGAATACCAGATAAAAAAGAACATGAAGCAGACCAAAACAAACGAAACCATCTGCATCAACAGTTGGATATATTCCCTATTTCTGGTGCCTAATACTTCAAATGCCCTGGAATGAATAATATTCTGAAAATTATACAGCACCAAAATGGTAAATGCCTGTGAAATGATCAGAGAGAGATAATGTTTAAAACCATTTTTAAAATTTAAAAACGCTAATTTTACCATTGTCATGAACCATTACCTCCCATAGATGCCTGCAGATCCATAATCCGGTCATAAAACTCCTTCCGTTCTGCTCCTTTGCTAAGCTTGCAGGTTATAATGCCGTCACTTAGCATATAAACATCGTTTGCGTAAGAGGCGCAGAAGGGATCGTGGGTTACCATAAAAATTGTTGCCTGGCCGTTGGCATTTACCATTTTCAGGCATTCCAGCAAATCACGTCCTGATTTGGAATCCAAAGCCCCTGTTGGCTCATCCGCAAACAGAATTTCAGGTTCTGTAATCAATGCCCTGCAGGCAGCTCCTCTTTGCTTCTGGCCTCCTGAAAGCTGGTACGGATATTTCTTTAAATGCCCGCTTAACCCGAAAACAGACGCTAACGTTTCCACCTTTTGGATACACGCCTGGGAAGAAACGCCATTTAAAATCAGCGGCAGGGCAATATTGTCCTGGAGGGTCATGGTATCTAGCAAATTGTAATCCTGAAATATAAACCCGATTTTGTTTCGCCGCAGTTTTGAAAGCTCCTTGTTGGACATTTGGGCCAGATCCTGCCCATCCAAAGCTACAGTTCCTTGGGTAGGCTGATCTATGGTAGACAATATATTTAACAAGGTTGTTTTGCCAGAACCGGAAGGCCCCATAAGTGCGATAAAGTCATGCTTATATATGGTCAAATCGATCCCTTTTAATACTTTGGTCTGGAAGCCCTTAGAGCCATATGTTTTTACTAGATTCCGAATAATGGCAATGGGCATCCCACGTTCTTCTTTCATACAGATTTCCTCCTTGCATTAATTTATGATCCCCTTACCTGACCGTGCTTTGCTGAAAATAGGCTTTCCTGTCTGATAATGGTAGATTCATTGTAATCCAAAAACCGGAAAAAATCCTTACATCTGCATTACAAAACGGGCCACAGCCTTACATTCTTAAGGCAGTGCCCGTTTTTCTCTCTAACCCCCTTTGTAACCGTTTTGTCATTCTCTGCTGTCATTTTCCCAAAAGATAAGGCAAAATCTGGTATACTTGCCATATTCACTCTCTACCCGGATTTCGTGCCCAAGCCGCCTGATAATTTTCTCTGCCATATAAAGGCCCAACCCAGTGGACTTATACTTACCATTATGGTAATTTCTTCCTGTATAACCTTTCTCAAAAATTCTGCCCATATCTTCTGTACGAATTCCTTCTCCCCCGTCTTCCAGAAATAGCCAAACTGCCCGTTCTTTCTTTTCGCTCCAAATATGGATGTAGGCTTCTGGCTGATGAGCTGGATCGGAGCATTTCTTTGCATATTTAACAGCATTTCCAATTAGCTGATCCAAAATATAAACCAGCCATGTCGGATCAGTGTATACGGTCTGTTTTCCAGTAGCCGTTTCCAAGGAAAAATGGTTTTGAATTAAAAAAAACTGGTTATTCCGGATAGAAGCTTTGACGCATTCTGAAAGCAGCACCTTTTTCACCTGCAAATCAAATAGGGGGCTTTGGAGCCTGCAGCCTAGCAGCAATGAATTTAGCTGCTGGTTCATTTTTTCAAGCTGTCCCCGCATCCCCTGTTTTACATCTGGCTCCGAAATCCCTTCCGCAATCAGAAGACCGGCTGCCAGAGGGATTTTCAGTTCATGACACCATTTTGCCACATAATCCTGAAGCTGGCAGCTTTCCTCAAACTGCCTGCTCATCTGTTCTTCTAAAACCCTTACATCATGCCGGGCGATTTCCTTTCCCGCAAACTGTGGGAGGCTTTTGCAAATCAGCATATTTCCATCCATTAATTCCTGTATCTGTTTCTCTTCTTTTTGAGCTTTGCTGTAATCTACAGCCGCCCACATAATCCCAGGCACAAACAAAAGGATATCCAAGTACAATAGATACACCAGATTCGTTCCATTATGAAGGAAACACATAAAATAAAGGTGGAAAGAAACCAGTATAATAATAGAAGGAAGCATTTGAGTCCATCTGGATTTTCCATAGCAAAGCAGACGCCATCTTATTTCTGCCCGCTTTTTATTTCTTTCCTGGGTCATGGCAAAAAATATCCTTGTCCTTTCTTCGTGCCAATCAGTTCTTTTTCGCATACCGATTTCAGTTTATTCCGCAACCTGCAGATTACGGTCGTCAACGTGCCGTCTGATACATATTCATCCGTTTCCCATAAGTCCATCATCAGTTCTTCTCTGGTAACTACATAAGGCCGGCTGTCCATCAGCTTTGTCAGTACCCGCCGTTCTGACTTGGTCAGTTCCACTTCCTGCCCCTTTACATACAAGGCCTGCTCTTCCAAATCAAAGTACATGCCTTCCTCCAAAAAGACCTGTCCCCTTACTTTATATTCATAAGTTCTTCTTAAAATTGCCTGAATCTTTGCTTTTAAAAGCTCCAAATGAAAAGGCTTTTCAATATAGTCATCTCCGCCCTGGGCTATGGCCATAATTTGATCCCTGTCGTCATTGCGGCTGCTGATATAAAGAATCGGGACTGCGGAAACCTGCCGGATCTGCTGGCACCAATAAAATCCATCATAATATGGAAGATTAATATCCATCAGCACTAACTGTGGGCCATATCCGAAAAATTCTTCCAATATCTGATCAAAATGGATGGCTGCTGCCGTTTCATATCCCCACCGGTTCAAAAAAGAGCTGATGGCCTCTGCAAGGGCCGTATCATCTTCAATGATCATAATTTTCATTTTACCGCAGTTCATCCGTTTTCCTTCCATTCCTTATCCCGCTCCACTGGCTTTCCATTTAATACTGCTTCCACCAGGCCTCCATGTCCGTCATATACCAGTTTCAGGGAGAAAAAGGGCGCTTCTTCATCAAGAAGCCGGAAAAAAATCTTATCTCCTTCCCAGATATTTAAGTCCTGAATCCGCTCTATGGGCACCCACTCAAGCTCGCCTTCATCGCATGGAACCGGCTCCCCTGTAAAGCCGTCTGCTGTAAACAATGACATGTACTCGGTCACCCCATCGCCTGAAAGGAACGTTACCAGGCCTCGAAACCTGTAAGAAGTCAAGGTATAGCCGGTTTCCTCCTTTACTTCCCGAAGCACACATTCCTCCGGGCTTTCCCCTTCCTCAAAATGCCCGCCTACTCCGATCCATTTGTCCTTGTTTACATCATGTTCCTTCACCGTTCGATGAAGCATCAAATATGCCCCATCTTTTTGGATATAGCAAAGGGTGCTGAAATGTTTTATCGGCATGGCCTATCCTCCTCTTCTTTTCTCATATGCCCTAATCTCCTGGTTTCCTTTCCGCTTATATTTCTTCTTCCCCCTCTTCCTTTCCCTCATTCATTCCCTTTTCACTTCGCATGGTAATCAAGGATTCTACCCGGGAAAGATGCATCCTCATGGCTTCATAGGCTTTGGCTTCATTTTCATCTAAAATACTTTCGTAAATTTGAGTGTGGAACGAAACCACCTCATCCCTGGGTGTGGTGTACTTTAAACTCCAAAATTGGTGAGAAAGCACCAAAAGCGGCATTGCATCAATTGCGTCTACCAGCAGCTTGCTTTTTGACGCTTTTAAAATAGCATGGTGGAATGCATGATCCGCGTCAAAAAACGCATGGTTTTCTTTCAATTTCAGCTTCCGGATCTCATTGATGGAGTCAAACAGGGCACTCTGGATTTTTTTAATGTCCTCTGTGGTGCGGTTTATGGCAGCCAGGCGGGCAGCTTCGGATTCAATCAGGCAGCGCAGCCGGATAGTTTCTAACAACACACGGGTATCGCCAATCTCAATAGGAGCATGATGGGCAGCCGATTCCCCATCATCTTCAAATAAGGCGTTTCCTTGGGATATAACAACAGTTCCTGATCCAGCCATAGATTTTACAAACCCCTGTTCTGCCAGTAACCGAAGAGCCTCACGGACAGGGATCCGGCTGGTAGCATATTGTTCTGCCAACTGCCGTTCTGGCGGAAGCTTTTCATTTACTTTATATTTTCCTGCAATAATTTTATTTTTCAAATCACGAAAAATATCATCACTTAATCGGTTTTTTGCCATTTTTACCTTCTTATCTTTTTATTCCTTTTTACAAACCGGGAAAGCATTTCCCATGATATCCAAGCGCTAGGGAGCGCCCAAGCCGACCTCCTGCATTTTTCCAGTTTACCATGAACCGAAACTTTCAGCAAGAATAAACCATCGAATATATCAAAAAAGTGGCATCAAGTTTTCGGAATAATACCAATTATTTATCCATAATTTTATTCCAATTATATACCAATTTTCACATCCGTCTGGCATATATTTTGAAATTTGGGACAAAATCGCACAAAAATATTGATTTTTGTCTGCAATACTGTTAAATTATGCCCATAGTACTTACCAAATCAAATACCAATTAATCAGTCATTTTAAACCAATATTCATGTAATCCCACAGAAGAAGTCACTAGCAATCCTAAATTGGGATACTTTTGAAAGGAGGCACCTTATACCATGTACCGTGAATTTTTAAAAGCAAAAACAGATTTTCTCCAGGCTGCAGCCAGGACATATCAAAGCGGTATCCAGACAGGAACCGGAGGGAATTTAAGCGTACGCATTCCCGGAACCGATCTTATGATTGTAAAACCCAGCGGCTATTCTTATGGACAGTGTACTGAAGAAAACCTGACTATTACCGATTTTTCCGGCAATCTGCAGGAGGGAACCTACAAACCCACCAGGGAAAGCACGCTTCACGGAAACCTTTACAAGCGATACGCGAATATCGGCGGTATTATCCATACCCATAGCCCATATTCCATTTTAATTTCCCTGAATTTTTCCTGGCTAAACCTGGTAACGCTTCATTCAGAACTAAAATTGAAAAAGCCAATACAAGTAATTGATGTAGCAACCCAGGCAGTAACAGAAGAAGAACTGCCCAAAGTTTTTGCCGTAATGGATCAAGCGCCAGATACATCGGCATTTATATTGAAAGGACATGGAATCGTAGCCATGGCCTCCAACGCGGTAAAAGCCGGGCAAATCGCCGAACTGATAGAAGAAACCGCCCAAATCGCGTGGCAACAGCATTGGGTCAGAAAGGTATGATAACTGCCAGACGGATAGCACGCGTCATCAGGCATTAAGCCATTAAAAGCAATTTGGATAAAATGAAGAGCACTCGCATTGGCTCTCCACATAATCAGAAACCTCTTAAGCAATTGGGAAGCGTTTTCTCTATAAAGCGTTTCGTTCAGCGAAACAAAAGCAGGTTCCAATCCAATAGCAAAGCCCCCTGATTTTGTATGGGTTGCCTATCCTATGTATCTTGAATCGTTTTTCTCAAACGCCTAAATAAAACACCAAAGAAAGGAACATAACCATGACAAATTATACCATCACCCCAATTAACACTGGCCTCGTTAACTCAAACAAAGCAACCTATCTGTATCATCACAGTGTACATAAATATTATGATACAGAGGGAACGATCCAACTTCCGGTTACGGTTTTTCTGGTACAGGGCAAAGACCGGAAAATTATGATCGATACTGGCATGTCCAATACAGAAATTGCCGGAAAATATCATCACCCAGGTTCGGTCCAGCCAGAAGGCTTTGCCATTCACCAGCAGCTAAAAAAGCTAGGCATAGATCCGGCAGAAATTACCGATATTATTTTCACTCATCTTCACTGGGATCACGTCTATTATCTGGATCAGTTTGCAAATGCCAATCTTTACGTTCAGCGGAAAGAATATGAATATGCCATGAATCCAATTCCCCTGTATTACAAATCCTATGAATATCCGGCTCTTGGAATCCAGCCCCAATTCCATGGAAGATATTTCAATTTGCTGGATGGAGAATGTGAAATCCTGGATGGCATTTATGTATATCCCACCCCAGGCCATTCGGCAGGTTCCCAAACAGTGATAGTAAATACCAGGGAAGGCCAATTCCACTGCTGCGGCGATTTAATCTTCACCTATGATAATTTAAAAGAAATCCCTGAAATTGGATATGCCGTCACTCCGCCCGCAAGATTCTTAAACATTGAAGAGGAGTGGCAAAGTATCTGCGAACTAAAACGAAGGGCAAAGGGAAACCAATACATTCTCCCCACCCATGCCCCGGAAATGCTTGCCATCGTTGAGTCTGGCAAAGTATACGGAAAGTAAAGGTGGATTATGGGAAGGAAAACGCAAACGAACACAGACGCAAAACCGCAGGGCAACACTTTGGCAAATCAAAAAAATAAGCTGGCATGCATTGCCTCCCTTGACACAAAGTATGAGGAAACCATGTATGCGTGCGATGAAATCCGCCGCTGTGGCTGCGATCCGATTTTGATTGATATCAGTACAAAAACTTTAGCTGACCGGGGAGCACAGATTGGACCAGAAGAAATCTTACGTGTTTATGGAATGACCTGGGAGGAATTTGACCCGCTAAATAAGGCAGACAGTATTGAAACCATGGCTCGGGCATTGGAAAAAGCTGTTCCTATTTTTTACCAGCAAGGCCGGTTTGACGGGGTAATTTCCATCGGCGGCGGTCAAAATGCCAGAATGGCCGCCGCTGCCATGAAACCCCTTCCCTTTGGAGTTCCTAAAATTATTGCCTCTTCCCTGGCATGCGGCAAACGGACTATGGAACAGTATGTGGGAGATAATGACATTATGGTCGTTCATACAGTAGCGGATATTTCCATGCTGAATGATACCACAAAGACAGTAATTTTAAATGTCTGCCACGCTGCTTCCGGAATGTTAAAGAACCAAAGAAATATGCTGCCGGATACCAGAAAAAAAGTAGCAGCCACAATGCTTGGAATTACTTCAAAAGGAGTGGAAGGAACCCTTCGGCGGCTTCCAGACCAACAGTTTGAAAAAACTTGCTTCCACGCAAACGGCGTAGGCGGCAGATGTATGGAAGCTCTGATTGACGCCGGAAAATTTGATGTAATCTTAGATATGACACTTCATGAGATTACCTGTGAAATTCTGGGCGGATATTGCACCGGCGCAGACCACCGGCTAGAAGCTGCTATCCGCAGTAACATTCCTATGGTAGTCGTGCCAGGTGCTTTGGATATGCTGGATTTCTTTATCGATGAAGATGGAAAAGGGCTTCCGGAAGACATCCATAAAAGGAAAACCGTATATCATAACGCAAGCATCTGCCACACTAAAATTTATCCAGAAGAGGCTGTCCGTCTGGCCCATGTTTTGGCCGAACGGCTAAACCGTTCCCAAGCTCCGGTAACTTTAATATTGCCGGATGAAGGTTTTTGCGAAGCCGCCGCCTTTGGAGGCCCCATGTATGATCCAAAAGCAGACCAGGCATTTATCCAAACGATCTGCCACCTGCTGAAAAAAGAGATCAAAGTAGTAAATGTACATGGGAATATTAACGATCTATCCTGCCAGCAGGCTGCTGCCAACGCATTAAGAACTATTACTAGCTGCTGACACTACATTACATCACATTTGACGCTTTTCATTTTGCGGCATTTGTCAAGCGCCACTGGCATACGGCAAATGCCATGTGGTATTTAATATGGAGGAAATATGAATACATTCATCAGTATTATCGGATTATTTCTGGCGCTGTTCCTTTTAATCTATCTGGCATTTAAGGGCCACAGCGTTATCATCATCGCACCTATCGTCGCCATGGTAGCTGTGATATTTTCATCTGGCGGCAGCGCCCATCTTATGGCGGATTACACAGAAACATATATGATCGGATTTGCTAATTACGCAAAAAATTATTTCCCATTGTATCTATTCGGCGCAGTATTCGCAAAAATCATGGAGGTATCCGGATATGCAGATGCCATTTCACACGTTATTGCCCAAAAACTAGGCAAAGAGAAAGCCATTTTGTCTGTAGTCCTCTGCTGTGCTATCCTGACCTATGGTGGCGTTTCCTTATTTGTAGTAACCTTTGTGGTACTTCCCATTGCTATCTCTCTATTCCGCCAAGCTGATATTCCCAAACGGCTGATTCCAGGTTCCATTGCTCTTGGTGCATTTACGTTCACTATGACCGCCATGCCAGGATCCCCTCAAGTTCAAAATACCATTCCCATGACTTACTTTGGAACGGATGCTTTTGCCGCCCCAGTACTGGGAATCATCGCATCTCTTCTCATGTTTGGTTTGGGCATGCTATGGCTTACCAAACGTGAAAAAGCCGCCCGCTGCAAAGGAGAAGGGTACGGCAGCCATGTAGATGAGGGAAACGAGCCGGAAATTTCTGAGAAGGATCTGCCTGGTATTCTCCATCCGGTAATTGCGTTTTTACTGATCGTTGGTGTAAACTTGTTCTTCTCAAAGGTGTACTATCCTGGTTCAGACGCAGCATATCTGGAAGGATACAAAACGAAGCTTAGCGCGGTGTCCGGAAACTGGTCAGTGCTTATCGCCCTTTTAGCTGCCAGCATTTACCTAATCCTGGTAAGCCTGCCACGCCTTTGTCAGCACTTAAAAGGAGATTTAAAAACAGCCGCCGCCAATTCACTAATGCCATTAATTAATTCCTGTGCAGTAGTAGGATTCGGCGCAGTCATCAAAGGCCTGGCTATTTTTGGAATCATTCAGGCGTTTATCCTGTCAATTTCCGCCAATCCGTTGGTATCAGAAATCTTAGCTGTCAATCTTCTTTGTGGTATGACAGCCTCTGCCTCCGGTGGCCTGGGCGCAACATTAGAAGCTCTTGCCGCCACATTCATCGATGCTGGCGCCAAAATCGGCATCGGGCCGGAAGTCCTGCACCGGATTGCCTCCGTTTCCTCTGGCGGTCTGGATTCCCTTCCACACAACGGAGCCACAGTTACCACCTTGTCACTTTGCAATATTAACCACAAAGAAGGATATCTGGATATGTTTGTCTGTTCTGTGGCAATCCCCATAGGCACAGCAATCATCATTGCTCTTCTAGCATCACTAGGCATCCGGTGCTAAAAACTGGCTAACGCTGATTGCGGCGAACGTTTGAAATCACGTCCACCTGTCAATAAATGAAACTTGGAATTAGGGTGTCAAAAATAGCTTCAGCGCAGCACTCATACCAGATATTGTTACAGCAATTAAGTTTATATGCCAATATCTGGTATGAAGCGGGTGCATTTCCCTCTTTTGACGCCTGAATCAGCTTAGGTAATCGCAAAATATTTAGCACAGACATATAAAAAATAGGTTGAATGCTATCAAATGACAAACCGTGAAAATTGCATAAGCTGGAATCCGGCCATATAAAAACAGGCAAAACACAGGAAACAGAAAGGAAAAGAAAAGAAACGAAAATGAATCAATACTTAAATGAAACAGATGCACGAAAAGCCATCGTGGAAATCGGAAAACGTGTGTATCAAAGCGGTTTTGTAGGGGCTAATGACGGAAATATAAGCTGCCGTATTCAAGAAGATACGATACTCGTAACTCCTACCGGAGTTTCCAAAGGGTTTATGACAGAGGAAATGATGGTTATAATGAAACTGGACGGAAGAATTATCGGAAACGGAGAGTGTAAAATAAAGTGTGTAAGTTACCGGTAACAAAACTTACGCACTTTATTTTTTATATAAGGTGCGGTATTCTAAAACGAAAGGAATGAAAGGATTATGAGCACAACACTTATGGCAAGAAAACAGAAAAGAGACCCCAGGACTGTTGCAATAGCAAAGGCGATCCTGGAGCAGTACAACTGTAAAAATGTAGAGGACATGCAGGATGCGATCAAAGATATCTTTGGCCCCATGTTTGAAGCGATGCTGCAGGGAGAGATGGATTCCCACCTGGGGTACGAATCCAATGACCATGGCCCTAAAAGTACTGAAAACCGCCGCAATGGATACAACAGTAAGACTCTGAAATCTACTTACGGAGATATCCCGGTAGAGGTACCCCGTGACAGGGATGCCTCTTTTGAACCGCAGGTGATCCCAAAGCGTACACGGGATGTGAGCGGGATCGAGGATAAGGTCCTTTCCATGTATGCAAGGGGCATGAGCCAGCGTGATATTGCCGATACCGTGGAGGATATTTATGGCTTTGGGATATCCCATGATACGATATCAGCGATCACAGACAGAGTGATCGAAACGGCTGACGAATGGCAGAACCGTCCTCTTAAGAAATTTTATACCTTTCTGTTTGTAGACTGCCTGTATGTGTCGGTTCGCAAGGAGATGGAAACAAAAAACCTCGCTGTTTATGTGATCCTGGGATATGACGTAAACGGGATCAAGGATATCTTAGGGCTCTGGATCGGTGAAGCAGAGGGAAAACATTACTGGATGCAGATCTTTGATGAGATCAAAGCCCGCGGCGTGGAGGATGTGCTGTTCATCAGCATGGACGGTGTATCCGGGCTGGAGGAAGGGGCAAGGTCCATTTTTAAGGATGCAGTGGTCCAGCGCTGTATCGTGCATCTGATCCGCAATTCTATCAGATACATACCCTCTAAAGACTATAAAACATATACAGCCCAATTGAAGAAAGTGTACGGCGCATCCAGCCTGAAAGCGGCAGAGGCAGAATTTGAGAGGTTTAAGCAGGCATGGAGCCAATATCCCGGGGCCGTGGATGTATGGGTACGTAACTGGCAGCATGTGGAACAGCTCTTCAACTATGGGAGCGCAGTACGCAAAGTGATGTATACGACTAACAGTATAGAAGCTGTCAATTCCAGCTTCCGTAAAGTGACAAAGAAGGGTTCTTTTCCCAGCGAAGACGCCGTAAGAAAAGCCCTGTACCTGCGGATCACGGAATTATATAAGAAGTGGAACGGCCGGCCGGTCGCCAACTGGGCACTGGTCAGGAACCAGCTGTCCATGGATGATAAGATGCAGTCACGGATCTTAAAATATGAGGAATTATAGGAGGAAAGGATAATGGTGCGACAAAATAAAACTACTTTTGAAGAATGCAGCGAGATGTTGGAGGATGTGCTCACACAGATCCAGGATCTCCGGGAGGAATTCACATCCACATTAGATGATATAGAAGATATGATCACAAGTGCTATGAATGCTGACGTCTCAGGGCTCTGCCCTAAGAACCCGCAAGGGACCAGTCCCTTGACCCACTTGCCGGGCTCTGCCCAGACCCGTCCATGCCGGAAGCGCGGAAAAGGGAAGACCCTTTTCCGAAGGATAAGGATGTTCTGAGAGCCTTATGTCAAGAGACTTTCGCGGCATAACAGGGCCCCTGCCCCATTATTCCACGGTTCTCTTGACAACGGTTTCCGGGATTGATTTAAAATGATATTTCACACAAAAATCAGCGGCTGTATACAACCGCTGATAAAAAATAAAAAAACTTACACATTTAACTTGACAAACCC
>CAJUTC010000030.1 GCA_910589195.1 uncultured Lachnospiraceae bacterium | reverse complement strand
ACCATTCCGAACTCTGTCTTTGTTGCCGCAGGTGCCAGCACCTTTGCCTTCATTTTCGCTCCCGCTTCTTCCAGTTCCCGTGCCAGCCCTTCCGTAAACGTACTTACATAAAATTTTGCCGCGCAGTACGTCACTGCTGTGGGAACAATGGTGTAGCCCCCACATGAGGATATATTGATAAGCTGTGTTCCCTCTATATCCTTGTAATCACGGACATACAGTGAGGACAGAATTGTCAGAGCCTCTATGTTCAGATTCAACATCATACTGATCTTATTCAAGTCCTGATCCGCCACGCTGTCATAGTTACCAAAGCCCGCATTATTGATCCATGTTTCAATCTCATAGCCCCTCAAATCTTCATAAAGCTGATGTGCGTTTTCCGGCACAGATAAATCGGTGCTTCTGATGACAATATCCAAATCCGGGTATATCCCTAAAATCTCCCGTTTCAGTCTTTCCAGATTATTTTTTCGCCTTGCTGCTATGACCAGATTTTTTCCCCGCTCCGCAAATGCCTTTGCCGTTTCGTACCCAATGCCTGAACTCGCCCCTGTAATGACCGTATATTTTCCTGTTCCCTGAACCATTTGAAAATCCTCCTTCGATTTGGTATAATCCAACCATACAATGTAGAGTGCACTCTATGTCAAGAAGATTGAGGTGACTTTTTATGAAATATCCCATCGGGGAATTTTCAAAATTGACAGGTCTGGGCATCCATACCCTGCGCTATTATGAACACGAAGGCTTGATTACACCAGAAAGAAATTCCAGCAACCGCCGCTGTTATTCTGATAAAGACCTCACATGGATCTACTTTATCAAACGCCTGAAAGACACCGGAATGCCTATTAAGGAAATCAAGCACTATGCGAAACTCCGGGCAGCAGGCGATCCCACCCTTTCTGAAAGGCTGAAGATGCTGGTGCAGCATCAGCAGACGCTTGATGAGCAGATAGCACAATTACAGAAACATAAGATAAAATTGGATGAGAAAATAGAATTTTACAGAAAAGAAGTTGAACATGTACATGATGTTCCCTTACCGAAAAGCGAATATACAAATAGCCAACCGCCTCGTACAGGTTAAATCCATAACGGCGGTTCACTTTTGCGTACTTCTAATTAAAAATTTAGACCATATGAAGACTGTCACGCTTTAAATTCAAAATAGCATCTGCCTGCGCTGCCAGTTCATTTGAATGCGTTGCAACTATTACGCATTTATCCCGTTCATGTGCGCTTTCCTTCAAGATACCCGTGATTTCTTCCGCCGTATCCTCGTCAAGGTTTCCTGTCGGTTCATCCGCTAAAATAACCGGGGTATCAGAAGCCAGGGCGCGGGCGATTGCCACTCTCTGCTGCTGCCCGCCAGAAAGCTTCATCACATTACGCTTTGCTTCCTCGGCTGTCAATCCAAGCCGCATGAGCAGGGGAAGGGCATCCTTTTTCGCTGTCAAGACCACATTCTCAATCGGCGTCATATAATCAATGAGGTTGTAACTTTGAAATATCAGTGAAACATGATTTCTCCTGTAAGCGGCAAGCCCGCACCGTGAAATATTTCCGCCATCAAAGAGGATTTCACCTTTTTGCGGGGTATCCAGACCGCCGATCAGTGCCAGCAGAGTTGTCTTGCCGGAACCGGACGGCCCAAGAATGGCGTACATTTTCCCCACTTCAAATTTGGTATTTACGTTTTGCAATACTGGCCTTCCTTTCTCATAGGCATAGAATATCTCTTTCATTTCCAAAACAGCCATTTATCATCCTCCTTTTCTTTAGCTCATTTTCGCTCCTAAAGCCTCCCTCAGATTTTTTTGTGCCGCCTGTGATGCCTTTTGGGTAGAAAGACCGGCCAGTACAAAAGTTGCCATAATAAGGAGAATGAAAAACAGCAGGATGCTTTTTCCTTTTTTCCGTGTAACGTAGCAATACGCCCGCCTGATAGCTCCCATTTTGATACCTCCGTTTTCTTCTGTTATTCTTTCTGACGCTGGTATCGTACACCCCCAATGTGGAACCAGTATGAAACGTATGTGAAATAGAGAAGAAATTAAAAAACTCCCCAGCCTGTCGGAGAGCTTTTCAGCACTGTCATAAATAGATTGTAAATCTCATCCCCTGTGGTTCCTCCATCGGGCAGAATGAGTAAGAAATATTCATTGTCCTTAATAATATGTCCACAATATACAGACCAAGACCGTTGCCGCCCTTGTCCCGATTTCTTGCAAAATCAGGACGATAAAAGGGCTCAAACAGATGCCGCAGTTCCTCTTCAGGTATGGTGGCACATTCATTTTCTATAAGGATATGGCACCCGTCAGAATATATGGAAACGGTTCTTCCTGGTTCCGTGTATGCCACAGCATTGGCAAGAATATTTGACACCGCTTTTCCAAACATCTGCGGCGGCAGTACTGCTTCAAATCTGTCCGGAAATTGATCCCTTTGGCCCTTGCGTTCAGCATATACGGCCCGCATAATGAGGAAAGCAGCCCTGACAGGTCAACTTCCGCTGCTTCCTCGTTTTCTGCCGACATCCCAGCCTTTGAGGTTTCAAGGATATCATGTATCATGTCTGCGAGGCGTCCTGTCATTTCCCTGCACTCCGGCAGGTAAGTGTCATAATCCTTATACTTCCCGACACCGAGTATCATATTTTCCAGCGTTGCATTCAGCGCGGTAACTGGCGTCTTCAATTCATGGGAAGCAGCCCGCAGGAAATCAGCCTTTGACCGCTCGCTCTCACTTACACGCTGTTTTTCAACTTCAAGGCTCTCAATGGCCGACAGCAGACTATGATATAAATGGTTGATATTATCCGCCAGTATGCCTATTTCGTCTTTTGAATTGATTTTACAGACCGCATCCTTTTCCATCCGCGCCATCTGCTCCGTCACTGCCCCGATCTGTTCTATGGTAACTGTGATCTTCCGTGAAAATACAAAAGAGCAGGCTATGGAAATGACCATACAGCAGGCAAGGGATATGGGCAGCGCTTTCAGGACGTCCTGCGTAACATACCGGTTCACGTTCAGGCTTGTGCTTAAGGAAAACTCTTCAAAGGTCGCAACTGAAATGTCGAGTGTTACTGGGGCAGTCAGAAAATAGATCAGTGCATGGGCAATCCCCACAATAAAGAGCATCAGACCTAATGTGTAAAGAAATGTTTTCGGGAATATCTTCATCTGCTTCATTGCTCCACCTCATATTTGTAGCCTATGCCTTTAACAGTAACAATGCAGTCAAGCCGCAGCTTCTTACGCTGGTTTTTAATGTAGGTATCAACCGTCCGGTCAATGACCGGGCAGTTGTTTCCCCACAGGTCATCCAATATCTGTGAACGGGTAAGCACAAGCCCCTTATGCTCCACAAGCAGCTTTAGCAGGTCTATCTCCTTTGGTGTAATGTCAATCCTGCCATTTTTGTCCTTTGCTGTATAGCCGGAGAAATTTACCGTTACATCCCCAAAAGTCATGCTGTCGGATACCGCGCCTTTTCCACTCCGCCGTAATAGGGCTGTGATACGCCTGCCCAGCAGGATCATGGAAAACGGTTTTGTGATGTAATCATCCGCCTATTTTAAGTTTACCATATCAATGTGGAATACGTATGAAATTCTTCCCCTTTTAAGATTTTTATCCAAGTGAATTAGTAATTACTGAAACATAAAGACGCGGCTTGTCAAGCAGGTGAAGACCCTGCAATAAAAGTTGAACGCTGGTTAGCTTCGTGCTATACTTTAAGCGGGAGTCCGAAGATAAAAAGGAGGTATCTCTCTATGATGAAAACATATCGTGAGGAAACCGTTATGATGAATAAAAAGGAATTAACATCGATTTGGAAAAAGGAAGAAGAAGCAGCCCATATTCACGGTTGGGACTTTTCTCATATTCGCGGCAGATATGAGGAAGAACATGACTTGCCATGGAATTACGAATCTATAGTAAAACAATATTTACATCCGGATTCCAATCTTTTGGATTATGATACTGGCGGAGGAGAATTCCTGCTGTCGTTAAATCATCCATACAGCAAAACATCCGCAACAGAAGGGTATCCGCCTAATGTACAGTTATGCAGGGAAAAACTGTTGCCTTTGGGAATTGATTTTAAAGAATGCAACAATCCTTCCAACATTCCATTTGCCAGCGAAGTCTTTCATATCATTATTAATCGGCATGGCAATTTCTGTGCCAATGAATTGTACCGTCTTTTAAAAAAAGATGGAATTTTTATTACAGAACAGGTTGGCAGCGATAATGACCGGGATTTGGTTGAGCAGGTTCTTCCCGGAACGAAAAAACCTTTCCCTCACTTAAATCTTACCAAACAGAGGGATGTGTTTGAAAAGGCCGGATTTCATATCTTGTGCGCCGAGGAAGCATATCGGCCAATTAAATTTTATGATGTGGCGGCATTCGTATGGTTCGCACGTATCATTGAATGGGAGTTTCCTGGTTTTTCCGTGGATCGATGCTTGGATGGATTGTTGCATATGCAAAAAAGCATTGAAGATAATGGAGTAATTGAAGGAACTATTCACCGTTATCTGATTGTGGCTAAGAAATAAACAAAATCTAGGGAAATTTGTAAATTGTAATACAGACGGCTTACTCCTGGCTGATCTGGTCGATTTTCGCAAGCTCATCTTGGGTAAATGCCTTTTGATGGATCAGGTCTACATTCTCTTCAATCTGGGACGGCCTGGACGCGCCGATTAGCACGCTGGTAACATCTCCATCTTTTAAAACCCAGTTCAGGGCCATTTGCGCCAGGGTCTGCCCTCTGCTTTGGGCAATCTGATTTAATGCCCGGATCGAATCTAATTTTTTTGCCAATGCCTGTTCCTTTAAAAAACGTCCGTCAGTACGGATCCGGCTGTCGGCAGGAATCCCATCTAAATAGCGGTCTGTCAATAGGCCTTGTGCCAATGGGCTGAATACGATAAGACCCTTATTGAAACGCTGTGCCGTATCCTTTAACCCGTTTTCCTCTATGGTTCGATCAAAGATGGAATACCTGTTTTGGTTGATGATAAAGGGGCACTTTAACTCTTCCAGGATTTTGGCCGCTTTTGAAAGCGTTGGCCCGTCATAATTTGACAAACCGATATACAAGGCTTTTCCACTTCGGACGATTGCGTCAAGAGCCATCATCGTTTCCTCAAGGGGCGTTTGAGGATCCATCCTGTGATGGTAAAAAATATCCACGTACTCTAATCCCATACGCTTTAAGCTTTGATCCAGGCTGGCAATCAAATATTTCCTGCTTCCCCAGTTTCCGTAAGGGCCTTCCCACATATCATAGCCTGCCTTTGTGCTGATAAGCAGCTCATCACGATACGGCCACAGATCTTCCTTTAAAATTTTTCCAAAATTTCTCTCAGCGCTCCCATATTCCGGGCCATAATTATTGGCCAGATCAAAATGTGTAATCCCCAAATCAAATGCTTTCAAGCACATTGCCTTCATATTATCCGGATCTGCATGGCTTCCAAAATTATGCCATAGACCCAGGGAAACGCGGGGAAGCAGCAGCCCGCTTTTCCCGCACCGATTATATTTCATTTCCTGGTACCGCCCTGGCGCGGCATGATACGCTTCATTCATTTTTATCCTCCATTGAATCTAACCATCTTGCTGGTTTGCTATTCATACTGTAGCGGAATACGTTAACCTTTTCAAGTTTCTGTCAGATACATCTGAAATACCTTTCCGGATTATGCTTGGCAACGCTTAACCGCTTATCTTTTCTAAGTATTTGGCTTCTACTTTCTTAGTGAGCCATACGCCGTTTTCCGATAAATAAAATAGATGCCCGTCCTGATACATAGACCCGCTATCGATCTTTAAAACCACTGGTTTTCCATGCCGCCTTCCTACCTTTAGCGCAGTGTCCATATCCTTTGATAAATGGACATATAACCGGTTCATAGGTTTTAGACCTTCGCTTTTAATTGCGTCAAAAAATCTGGTGGCGGTTCCGTGGTACAAAGTCGCCGGAGGCTCCTGCTGGTTTAGTTCCACGTCCACGGCAATGCTATGCCCCTGATTTGCCCGGATTTGTGTCTTGTCTTGGTTAAAGCAATATCGTTGCTTCTTGTCAGTAGCCACAATCTCTTCTAGTATATCCATATTTATGTTTCTTCCGGTACGGTTAATGCCAGCTATTAATTCATCCACATTAGCCCATCCGTGCTTATCTAGCGAAATATTAGCGGCAGCAGGATTATGCCGCAAAACCAAACTGATAAAGATGCTTAATTTGTCTAATTTTCCCATATTGACCTCTCAGAAATAAGAACTGTACAACGCCTATTGTATATTTCCATACGATAATTTTATATGATGCTTTTCCATTTAAACCTTATTTCATGTATTCTTTTTATTCCATAATCCCCCCTGCCAGTTTCCGATTGATTTGATTATATAATTTTTATCCGTCATTTACAATATTTATTGTAAAAACCGTTTTTCCGGGTACTAAATTCTGTCTGTTGAAGCTTTGCAAAATCAATGTTCAGCAGCAAGGCGGCTAAATTAACACACAAATAGGACGGCAATCCATTCTGCCGTCCTATCTGCATGTTAAAGCTTATATGCCTAATCTTCCATCAAAGCTACTTTATCTTTAATAAGCTGGGTAAGAATTGCCTCCGCTTCTTCCATCCCTGTGCTTTCAAAGCTGGCAATCATAGCGTCATAATTTTTGTCAAAATCCTCCTGCTTTCCGATCACACAGCTTATCAGGCTGGACCAGGCCACCTCATCTAATTTATTGCCAATGTCATCCAGCTTTGCAGGCTTAATATAGGCCCACACAGGCGGGTATTTGGGAATTTCAAATTCCTCTGGCTGTGGAAAAATATCCAGTAAAAGATCCACTCCCCAGGCATTACAGGCGGCTTTCTGCTCCACATCATACTCTGCGATTACCGCTTCCTTGCTGGCTGTGGTGTAAGCATTTCCAGTAGCATCCATTACGCCTGACCCATATGTAGGGAATGGGCAAGCGTAAAAACCTACTCCTGTATTTTTCGCATAGTCTTTATTTGAATTCGACCGGTCAATTTCCTCCTGAGTGCGGTAGCGTTTTCCGTCTTCATCCACCAAATAATTGATTCCTTCTACGCCCCAGTTCACTAATACCTGCCCCTCATCGGAACAAATATAGTCCAAAAACTTAATCGCTTCTACCGGATACTTACAGGCAGTTGTAATGCCTACCCCCTGTCCCGTAACCAAACCTTGGGACATTAAGGTGGGGCATTTCACATCATCGCTGATGGTAACAGGAAGAGGCGCATATATTTTATCCAGTTTGCCGTCAGCTTTTAAAACACGCTCAGCATCCAGGTAATCCCAATCCGCATCAAAAATCGCCAGCACCCTTCCGGATGAAAGCTTCGCAATATAATCTTCGTGAGTCTGGGTCGCAAATTCCGGATCCAAAATGCCTTCATTGTACATCCGGTTCAGCCATCTGAAATACTCCCGCTCATTCTCAGAACGGAATTTATACATGGCATTATAATCCTCATCAATCAGCCACTGGCCATTATCCGGAGCGCCGTCAGCAATGGAGGTGGCCGGATTTCCCAGGGTAATCATCCAGTGCCAGTCGGAAGCTGATAGTGTAATGCCAATCGTAGGAAGACCGTCGTCTGTGGTCGGATGGTCTGCCATATAGTCCTTAATCATGGTTTCCAGTTCATCTAAGGTCCGTGGAATCTTGTAGTTATTTTCCTTTAGCACAGACCACTGAAGCTGGGCAGTTCCGGCGCTCTTATAGGTTTCCCCTCCCATAACGTAAGAAGAAAGCTGGTAGATCGAAGGATCCTCTTCTGAGTATTTCAGTTTGTCAAATTCATCTCCATACATCTTTTTAATATTAGGGCCGTACTCCTCAATTAAATCGGTCATATCAATCAATGCCCCTGCATCGATGAGGCTAGCCACATCCCCTTTTGTATAAATCAAGTCCGGAAAATTCTGTTCCGCAATCATTAGTGCAACTTTTAAATCCTGGGAAGCTGCGGGATAATCAATCTTTAGCCGCACGCCGGTTGCTTCTGTTAATGCCTGGGCAACCGGATTTGACCAGGCATCTTCTTCCCCATCTTTATTAAAAACTCCAGCTCCAGCACGCCATCTTCTCCCATCTGGCTTTCCTTCTTGCTGCCACATCCGTAAAGCCCTCCGGCACACAGAAATGTCGCCAGAAAAAAACACTTATTTTCCCTATTTTCATCATAATGCTTCCTCCTCTCCATCAATCTTTCACCGCGCCTAATGTCATACCGCCTACAAAGTATTTTTGAAGGAAGGGGTAAACAATCAAAATCGGAACGGTTGCAATCACAGTAACTGCCATGCGAACCGACATAGGTGACACCGCGTTTTTTACCTGCCCCAATGCCGCCGCATGAGGATCAATCTTAATCTGCGCGTTCTCGATAATCTCGGACAAAATATATTGCAGGGTGGGCAGTTCTCTTGCGTAAAGGTAGGTATCCATAAAAGAGTTCCACTGTCCTACTGCCACAAACAATGCCACTGTAGCTAAAACTGGCTTACATAAGGGAAAGATAATCCTGGACCAAATCACAAAATCATTGGCTCCGTCAATCTTTGCCGCTTCCTGCAAAGCCATTGGCATCCCCTCAATAAAGGAACGCATCAAGATCACATTGTATACCCAAATCAGGCCGGGAATGATATAAACCCAAAAATTATTTCCCATCTTTAAGGTTCGCATAATTAAAAGATATTCCGAAATCATACCGCCGCTAACATACATGGTAATAATAAAAATAATGGTAACTGACTTGTTAAAATAAAAGTCTTTCCTGCTTAATACGTAAGCCAGCATAGATGTACAAACTACGCCAATTCCTGTTCCTACCAGCGTTTTTAACACAGAAAGGGCAAATGGTTTTAGCATGTTATTGGATGTAAATATATACTGGTAATTACTTAATGTAAACTTTCTTGGAATAATAAAATTTACGTTCCGCATGGTATTCATAATATCCGTATTGTAGCCTGGGATAGAAGGTGGCGGCTGGCGTTATTCCCTCCCGTATTTCTCACGGAATCAGCAAAAAGCTGATTCATTGCGTTTAAAATTTCATACTGGCGGGACATATTAGGCGCGTCTGGAAACTCTACCTCATTCATGCCTTCAAAAATCAGATAGTCGCCATAATCCTTAAAGTTATTTGCGATCTGCGTCCAAACCATTCCGTATTTCGTTGTGGTGCCTTCAAAATCTGTGGCCGCTTTCCTGATCCAGGAGGTATCTGCCGCTCCGCTGTCATGATGGATATTCAATATAACATACATGTCCTCTTCCAGGCACCAGTCCACAACGGTCTGGACAGCGCTCATGTATCCTGGATTAATCTGGTTATTTTCATCAATCCACTGGGCCCGGCTTACCGGAAGCCGGATGGTCTTAAACCCGCTCTCCTTCACTTTCCGGATAAAATGTTTGGAAACCGGTTCATTGCCCCACCCTTTTTGGTAATCCCACAGTTCTCCTAGTTCAATGAAGGAACCGATGCTGTCAAAGGTATTTCCAATATTGTACCCCAGCCCCATATCCTCCACCAACTGCTGCGAGGTAATGTCACGCACAATTCCGTTTTTCCCGTATCCCTATGCACGAGTTGTAAATACCATGTCAGATAAACAGGATGTTGTGGCTACTGCCACAGTAAGTAGTTTTGCCGCTGCCCTTATGACGCGGTTTTTCCATGCTCTGTTCATCACTGCCCTCCCTGCTATATTTTATGGATTTATTTTACCATTCTAATCCTTGTTCCTAATACCTGAAAAATTAGACCTGAATTTCTTAATTTTTAGATTTTTCCTGTCTTATCATCAAATCCTGCACAAATAAAAAGTACCTTTTCATCAGACATGTTGTTTCCTCATACAACATTTCAGATAAAAAGGTACGATTCCCTTTACTCTTCCGAATTCATGTTTTTCCGGTATTTCTTGGGACTGATTCCAACGTATTTTTTAAATTTCATATAAAAATAGTCAATGCTGCTGTAGCCTACACGCTCAGATATCTGGTATACCTTTAAATTGGTTTCCTGCAGCAGCCTTCTGGCATTGGCAATTCGGATCAGATCCAACGAATTATTAAAATTTTCCCCCATTTCTTGTGAAACAGTTTTCCTAAGTAAGCGCTGTTATAGTTAAATGTCTTAGCAATATTTTCCAGTTTTAAATGCTTCCTTAATTACCTCCAAACCATTCAGCCCGGGCATTTTAATATCCACCAAAGCCAGATCCGGATTCTCTTTCAGGATATTGGCAAGGCCTTCCCGCCCATCTTTGCCGCTGCTTCCCAGACGGTATCCGGCATCTTCCGGTTCTCCTCATTCGTTCTGGAATCTATTATAGCAAAGTTTTGATAGCAAAAACACATGAAAAATCAGGGCACTTTTTCTAAAAAGGTCTAAAAATGATTTACGAACACAAAATCAATGGTCTTCAGCAGCCGATCTGTTCCAGATACCAGAACCTTCACCTTCTGTCCCAGTTTATAGGTTTTTCTGGTCATCTCTCCTACCAGTTGATAGCTGGCTTCATCAAATATATAGTAGTCGTCTGTTAAATCGCTAATCCGCACCATCCCTTCTACTGTATTGGGAAGCTCTACGTATAGTCCCCAGGAGGTTACACCGGAAATAACGCCTTCAAATTCCTGTCCGATAAAGCGGGACATATATTCACATTTTTTTAGCTTATCCGTTTCCCGCTCCGCTTCCTCCGCCCTCCGTTCTAACAGGGAGGACTGGATGGCAACTTGTGGAAGAATGGAACCATAATGGGCAATCCTGTTGGGTCTAAGGCCACCTTTTATATTCTCTTTTATAATCCGGTGAATCTGCAAATCGGGATAGCGGCGGATAGGGGAAGTAAAATGGCAGTAATACTTGGCTGCCAGGCCGAAATGCCCGGTACAGTCAATGGTATAATTTGCCTGCTTCATTGAGCGGAGCGTCAGCCGCCCGATTAAAGACTCTTCTAAGGTTCCTTCCGCCTTTTTCAAAAGCTTTTGGATCTCCTTTGGATGGATTTCTCCTTGTTGGGTTCGGACTGTGTATCCAAAATTATAGAGAAACGTGGTTAATTGCTTGATCTTCTCTGGATCCGGGTTGTCATGAGTCCGGTAAAGGAACGGGATTTGCTGCCAGTAATAATCTTCCGCCACCGTTTCATTAGCGGTCAGCATAAAATCTTCAATCAGTTTTGTGGCCCCATTCCTCTCATAAGGCTGGATGGATACTGGTTTCCTTTTTTCATCTAAAAGAATCTTGCTTTCCGGAAAATCAAAATCAATGGCTCCTCTTGCCTCCCGCCGTTTTCGGATCTGCTC
Source organism: uncultured Lachnospiraceae bacterium (assembly GCA_910589195.1). Classification (GTDB taxonomy): domain Bacteria; phylum Bacillota; class Clostridia; order Lachnospirales; family Lachnospiraceae; genus Caccovicinus. The sequence goes on along the minus strand of CAJUTC010000030.1, from coordinate 31,221 downwards.
TGAAAGCTCCTTCATCAGCCGGAACATGGGAACCAGCTCATGATATTCCTCTATCATGGCTTCGTCTTCGTCAGAAATAATGGCGTTTACTGCCGTATAGGTCATTCGCCTGTTTACACGAATTACCGTTTCCACTATTTCATGCCCCAGCACATTTCCCTTTTGATCCAGCTCCATCAGGCAGCTTAAGGCCAGCCGGTCAGAACCTTCATTCAGGGAGCAGATGCCATTGGACAGTTTATGGGGAAGCATAGGGATCACCCGATCCACCAAATAAACGCTTGTCCCCCGCTTTTTCGCCTCCTGATCCAGCAAACTGTTCTCCGTTACATAGTGGGTAACATCCGCAATATGCACACCCAGCCGGTAATGATCCCCTTCTTTTGACAAGGTAATGGCATCGTCCAAATCCTTAGAATCCTCGCCGTCTATGGTAACGGTAGGAAGGGAGCGCAAATCCAGGCGTCCTTCATACTCCTTGGGCATTACCTCATCTGCTATGGATTTTGTTTCCTGGATTACCCCTTCCGGAAATGCTTCTGGCAGGCCGTACGCACGGACAAGGGATAAAATATCGGTACCAGGGTCATTGATGTGGCCGATAATCTCGGTAATTACGCCTTCCGGATTCTGGTCGTTCTTCCCTCCAAAATCCGTAATCTGCACGACTACCTTATGCCCGGTTACAGACCCCATATCCTTTCCCCCAGGGATAAACACATCTTTTGCAATTTTTTGGTTATCTGGTATTACAAAGCCAAAATTTTTGCTTTTCTGGTAGTATCCGATTATCTCCCGGTTGGCATGCTCTAGCACCTTTAAGATGGCGCCTTCCGCCCGCCTTCCCTTTGGTTCCTGTTCCACCGTAAGATGCACCCGATCGCCATGAAGGGCGCCTCCTGTTTTTTCTGCCGGAATAAAAATATCCTGTTCCATCCCTTCCACCGCTACAAAACCAAAGCCTTTGGGATGGCCTGAAAAAATCCCGGTTACGGAAAACAGCTCTGGTCTTCCGTATTTTCCTTTTTTTGAAATGCCGATTGCTCCTTCATCCACTAATATGGTTAATACCTGTAAAAGCTCTTCCTGCTTCCTTTTTGGAATATCCAGTAAAATGGCTATTTCCTTTGCTTTCATCGGAACATAAGCCGGATCGTGGATTAGTTTCGTCAGCATTTCCTTTCTCTGTTTTAATAAATTTTCTTCCATATTATTTTCCTCATTTTCCTCCAAAAAACCCTGCCGCCAGATACGAAAAAGAAAACACCCTTGTTATCACAAGAGTGCTTGCTTTCGTTTACTTATTCAGATAATTCAGAACAATCGCCAGCAGCATAAACGCAACGGCGGCAAACCTGGTAAATTTTTCTAATGCACCTTCCATGGAACGGCCTTTATTCTTCCCCCAATAGGTATCCGCCATACCAGCTACCGTACCTAATCCGGAAGACTTGCCTTCCTGCATCAGAATAATTACAGATAAAGCAATGCATATGATAACAAAAATAATGGAAAGGACAATTTTTAACGCGGTCATGATTCCACCTCCTAAATCCTGTTTTAAAACCATACTTTTTGTATCATAGCATAATTTTCCGGTAATTACAATACATTTCGAAAAATTCTAATCTGCCAGGCAATCAGCCGTTTCGGCTTACGTGGGTTCGCAGCATACAGAACTTTAGTTTCCTTCTATTAATTCTTCAATCCTAAGAAGCTGATTATACTTTGCCGTCCGCTCTCCTCTGCATGGCGCCCCGGTCTTAATCAGCTCCGTTCCCATCCCCACCGCCAAATCCGCAATGGTGCTGTCCTCTGTTTCCCCGGAACGGTGGGACATGATTGTGGTATAGCCATTTAATTTCGCAAGCTGGATCGCGTCCATAGTTTCTGACAGGGTTCCGATTTGGTTTGGCTTAATTAAAATTGCATTAGCGCTGTGATCCGTAATTCCTTTTTGAAGTCGGTTGCAGTTGGTTACAAATAAATCATCCCCTACCAGTCTGGTCCGTCCGCCGATTTTCCCGGTTAAAACTCTCCAGCCTTCCCAGTCTTCCTCATCCATGGGATCTTCAATGGAATAAATGGGGTAGGAATCCACCAGCTTCACCCAGTATTCCATCATCTGCTCCCGGTTATACGTTTGCTTCTGCTTTGGAAGGGTATAAAAACCTGGCCCCAGCTCAGAATTTTTCCATTCGCTGGCCGCTGCATCCAAAGAAACCATAAAGTCTGTCCGTTCTTTAAAGCCAGCTAGCTTAATGGCATTTAAAATCAGTTCAATGGCTTCTTCCCCATTGCGCAGATCCGGAGCAAAGCCGCCCTCATCTCCTACTGCTGTAGAAAGCTTTTTCTCCTTCAGCAGCTTTTTTAACACCTGATAGACTTCTGCGCACCATCTCATACCTTCCCGGAAGGAGGATGCTCCCATAGGAAGGATCATAAACTCCTGAATATCTACAGAATTGTCTGAATGGGCGCCGCCGTTTAAGATATTCATCATAGGCATAGGAAGCTTATTTCCGTAAATCCCTCCAATATATTGATGGAGAGGCAGACCATATGCCGCAGCCGCCGCTTTGGCACAGGCCAGAGAAACGCTTAAAATCCCATTAGCTCCCAGCTTTCCCTTATTTTCCGTTCCATCTGCTTCCTTTAAAAGATGGTCAATATTCTTCTGATTCCTTGCGTCCTCAAACATCAGAACTTCAGCAAGGACGGTATTGACTGCATTGACTGCTTTCTGTACGCCTTTCCCATGGTAGCGGCTGCTTCCATCCCTTAATTCTATGGCCTCATGCTGGCCGGTAGAAGCGCCGGAAGGAGCTGCCGCTCTTCCACATGCGCCCCCTTCTAAATGTACCTCTGCCTCTACCGTAGGATTTCCCCTGGAATCTAAAATTTCCCTTCCATAAACCGCCGCGATTTCAAATTTTTCGTTCATAAAATAAGCCTCCTTACCGTTTTTTCATGCTCCTTTAATCTCTCTGTGCCTATGGTAAGGATGGCTTATTTTTTATATTTTATTCCTGTAGAACGTTTTTATTTTTTATGGCGGCAGGCTATTTTTCATGTTGCTATTTTTCGCCGCCTCCACTTCTTGTTTCAGTCATCTCTTTCAAATACCCGGACAGGGCATCCAAAATCTCGGACTCTAGTTGTTCCGTTAATACCAGGCCAGCTTCTCCTTTGATTGCATTTTCGTTATTACCCCTATCCTGCATTAGCTGTATATCAGCTAAATCCATAGAGAATCCATGTTTGTCCAAAGAATTGACATAGATCCATATCGCAAACTTCCTGATAAATATTATCATAAAGGGATACCATCCTGTTCTTAGCATAGCCATACTTCAGTTCTTCAAAAGCATCTCTTATAATCGCTTCATTCATAATTCTTATTCCTTTCTCTGGTTGAAACAAACTGTACTGGTATCATATCCAGCTTGGTTCCTATTTCGCTAACGCTTCCCTGTTATCAAGCTTTATATCGCTCACCCTAGAAGGATTTGGATTTACTTCATTCTCTCTTATTTTTATTTTCAGCTTTCTGGCTTTTATATCCTGTTTTTTCTTTTTCTCCGCCAGCTCTTTCCCAATTTCAACCATCTTCTTCACATCTCTCATAGTGAATTTCCCCCTTTCATTCATGGTGATGTCAGGAATATGGTATGGGGTTACAGTAAAAGTCCCGCCGCCGAATAGGCGACATGAATTCAGAGATGCCAAATGTGCCCGCCAGACTTTCATATGTGGCAGTGCCTCCGCAGCCGGGCGCATGCAGGTTTACTGTAAACCCACGCCTAGCGCATGTTGCCTGATACCCGATAAACGAAAAAGAGCCACGTACCCCTATAAACGCAGCTCTTTTCATAACAACCGTTTTCATTTGTATCGTTTCCATTATCCCCGCAGTTCAATCCCTAAACTTTGCAGACCATTTAAAATCTTCTTCATGGCCGCATTTACATCTTCATCGGTTAACGTCCTGTCCTTTGCGCGGAATACGATGGAATAAGCTACCGACTTAAAGCCTGCCACAATCTGGCTGCCCTCATAAATATCAAACAACTGGTAGCTTTCCAGGATTTTTCCGCCTCTCTGGGTAATCACATCCTCAATCTGCCCCACCATAATATTCTTTGGAACCACCATGCTAATATCCCTGGTAACGGCAGGATGCTTTGCGATTCCGGTATACTTCCGGTCAAAGGTGGCAAAGGGAAGAATCGCAGGCATATCCAGCACCGCTACATACACTTTTTCCCCGATTTTATATTGATCGGCGCATTCTGGATGGATCTCACCCAAATACCCTATTTTTTGCTTCTCATATATAATATCTGCTTTTCTTCCCGGGTGGAGGAACGGATGGCTGCAAGCAGCGTCATAGTGGACTTTTTTCTTCATTCCAATCTGGCTGAAAAATTCTTCTACTACCCCTTTCATGGTAAAGAAATCACCTTCTCCATACATTCCAAGGGTAAACTGCATCCGCTCATCCGGAAGTTCTGTCAGCGGCAAAGCCTTTGGCAGGTAGATATTTGCCATTTCATAAAGCTTTACGTCCTTGTTCCGCCGGTTATAGTTGGTGGCAAGGGATGTAAGCATCCCATTTAGAGGAGAGGTGCGCATAATACTAAAGTCCTCACCTAACGGATTCATAATGGTAATTGCCTGGCGTAAGGGCGAATCCTTTGGAAGAAGCAGCTTGTCAAACACCTTGGGGCTTTCAAAGGAATAGGTCATGCCCTGGGAAAATCCAGAAAATTCTGCCACTTCCCTTGCCACCCCTTCAATCCGCAGTTTATAGGAAAGCTTTCCAGTGGTGGCCTCTCCTGTGGGCAGGGTTGTTGGGATCTTATCATAGCCATAGAATCTTGCCACTTCCTCCGCAATATCAGCAGGCCGCTCCAAATCCTGGCGCCAGGTAGGGGCAATCACTTCCTGGGTTGCCTCATCAAACCCTAAATCCAGCATCTTAAAATACGATTTCATGGTAGATTCTTCAATATCCGTTCCCAACAGCTTATTGATTGTTGCCGCCTGGAAGGGAATCCGCTTTTCTTCTTTTTTCACCGGATAAATATCGATGATTCCTCCCACTACTTCTCCTGCCCCCAGCTCTTCAATTAACTGGCAGGCACGATTTACAGCGGCCTCTGCATTATTCGGATCCAGCCCTTTTTCATATTTTCCGGAAGCATCTGTGCGCAGGCCTACCCGTTTAGCGGAAAGGCGGATATTGGTTCCGTCAAAGCAGGCTGACTCAAATACCATATTTTTCACATCATCTGTAATTTTGCTGTTTTCGCCGCCCATAATTCCGGCGATCCCTACTTCCTTTTCTCCGTCATTAATCATCAGCACATCCCGGTCAAGTTTCCGGATCTGGCCGTCTAATGTCTGGAACTCATCCCCGTCCTTTGCCCGTTTCACAATGATTTCATGGTTTGCCAGCCGATCATAGTCAAAAGCATGCATGGGCTGTCCGTATTCTTCCATTACATAGTTGGTAATATCAACAATGTTATTAATTGGCCGGATTCCACAGGCTGCCAAACGGCGTTTCATCCATTCCGGGGAAGGAGCCAGCTTAATATTCTTTACCATACGTGCACAGTAACGAGGGCAAAGATCTGTATCTTCCACTCGTACTTTCAGATAATCACGGATATCTTCCTGGTTTCCTGTGGCAGGAACCTCTGGCGGATAAAATGGAAGACGGAAGGTAGCGGCTGCTTCTCTTGCTATTCCCAGCACACTGTAGCAGTCTACCCGGTTCGAGGTAACTTCGTATTCGTAAACCACATCGTGAAGGCCTAGCAACCCAATTGCGTCATCTCCAGGGGCGCTGTCTTCTGGCAGGATATAGATTCCGCTTTCCGGGGCATCCGGATAGAAATCCCGGGAAGAGCCCAGCTCTTCAATGGAACACATCATGCCATTGGACTCAATCCCTCTTAGCTTCCCTTTCTTAATTTTAATCCCATCTTCCGGAAGGGGGCCGCCGTCATGCCCTCCTGCTACTTTGCCGCCGTCTAATACGACAGGAACCTTATCCCCTTCTTTTACATTGGGCGCCCCTGTTACAATCTGTATGGTTTCCGTTCCAATATTTACCTGGCAGATAATTAATTTATCCGCGTCTGGATGATGTTCGATTTTTAATATTTCACCTACTACAATTTTTTCCAGATTTTTATCCAGGCATTCGTACCCCTCTACCTTTGTTCCGGATAAGGTCATGGCATCCGTATATTCCTGGGGAGATGCCTTCAAATCAGGAACGTATGCTTTGATCCATGCTTGTGATGTATTCATATTCTATTTGCTCCTTTTGGTTTCATTGTTGGTTTGAAACAAGTGCTATTATGCTCTTGCGATTCGTTTTGCTCTTTGGATTCCTTTTGCCCCTTGAATTAGAATTGCTTTAAAAACCGTTCATCATTTTCATAGAGAAGCCGCATATCGTCTATTTCGTACTTTAACAACGCAATTCTCTCTAATCCTACGCCGAAGGCAAAGCCGCTGTAGGTTTCTGGATCAATTCCGCACATTTCTAAAACGTGCGGGTGCACCATGCCGCAGCCTAATATTTCAATCCAACCGGTACCCTTGCAGAACCGGCAGCCCGTTCCTCCACATTTAAAGCAGGTTACATCTACCTCAGCACTGGGTTCTGTAAAGGGGAAATGGTGAGGCCGGAATTTCACTTTTGTTTCTTCCCCAAACAGTTCTCTCGCAAATTCAGCTAAGGTTCCCTTTAAATCCGCGAAGGTAATATTCCGGTCAATCACCAGGCCTTCAATCTGGTGGAAGGAAGGTGAATGAGTGGCATCCACCTCATCGGAGCGGAACACACGTCCTGGGGCAATCATGCGGATTGGCAGCTTTCCCTTTTCCATTACGCGTGCCTGAACCGGAGAGGTCTGGGTGCGGAGAACAATCTCCTTATTAATATAAAAGGTATCCTGCTCATCCTTTGCCGGATGGTTTGCCGGAATATTCAACTTTTCAAAGTTATACAAATCATATTCTACCTCCGGGCCTTCCACTACCTCATAGCCCATACCGATAAAGATCCGCTCTACCTCTTCTAATGCAATGGAATTGGGATGGCTGTGCCCGATTTTATTCTTTTTCGCCGGAAGAGTAACGTCAATGACTTCTTTCTTCATCTGCTCTTCCCTGGCTCTTTTTGCCAACTCTCTTTTCGTAGCCTCAAGCTTTTCTTCAATCAGAACCCTGGCATCATTTACCATCTGGCCTACTTTCGGGCGATCCTCTGGCGCTACATTTTTCATGCTTTTTAATACGCTGGTTAACTCGCCTTTTTTGCCCAGATAGGCAATCCGGATCTCATTTAACTTTTCCAGCGCGTCCGAAGCATCAATCTTAGCCAATGCTTCTGATTTGATTTTTTCTAATTGATCTTTCATATCAGTTCTCCTTCTTGATTTGGATTCAAAAATAGTATAAGGCCCTTAGCGCAGAGTGCGCCTCCCCCAGAGGATTTTTGCTTTATAGGACGCATTTTCCTATAAAAAAACCTCATCCCTCCAATAAATTGAAGGGACGAGGCATAATCTCGCGGTACCACCCTGATTCCTGCTCCAAACTTACGCCAATCTTATTTCAAACATTGGCAATGGATCAACTTACGCAGGCACTCATTTACACTTAACGCATGTATCACGTCACAGCTTACTTATTAGAAACGCAACTGGTTTCCCAGATCTCACTTCTCGTTCAGCCATGCGGCTCCGATGGGAACTTGGACCAATTACAGGAACCCGGGAACGCTTTCAGCCAGTGGCATTCCCTCTCTGATGGAAAATAATGGTCTACTTACATCTTCACAGCCTTTTAAACATTGCTTAATTTTTGTTAAAGCTTATTCTAATAAAAAGCAAGGAATTTGTCAATCATTATTTTTTTATTAAGCCGATTGTTAAGCCAATCCAGCAAACAGCAGCCACAGTTGCCAATCAGCTTACCGCAAACTGGCTGTTATAAAGCTCCCAATAAAATCCTCCCTGCTTTAACAAATCTTCATGGCTTCCCTGCTCGATAATGTGGCCATCCTTCATTACCAGAATCACATCTGCCTCTTTAATCGTAGAAAGCCGGTGGGCCACAATAAAGCTGGTTCTTCCTTCCATCATCTTTGAGAAAGCTCGCTGGATCCGGATCTCCGTCCGGGTATCAATAGAAGATGTTGCCTCATCTAATATCAGCATAGGCGGAAGGCAGAGCATAACCCTGGCAATGCATAAAAGCTGCTTCTGCCCCTGGGACAGGTTTCCTCCATCCTCGGAAATCACCGTATCGTATCCATTAGGCATCCGCTTAATAAAACTGTGGGCATGGGCTTCTTTGGCCGCCGCGATCACGTCCTCCAGTGACGCGTCCGGCCTTCCGTAGGCAATATTCTCCCGGATGGTGCCGGATTTCAGCCAGGTTTCCTGTAAAACCATTCCATAGCTGGCGCGCAGGCTTTTCCTGGTTACCTTCCGGATATCTTTCCCATCCACCCGGATTGCTCCGGAATTTACATCATAAAACCGCATCAGCAAGTTAATCACTGTGGTTTTTCCGCATCCGGTCGGCCCTACCAGCGCAATTCTTTGCCCGGGCTCTACCTTCAGGCTGAAATCCTCAATCAGGCGCACAGAAGGAACATAGGAAAAATCCACATGCTCCAGGGAAACCTGTCCTGATACATGGTTTAATTCTGCCGCATCCGTTTCATCCTTTGCCACCGCTGGCTGATCAATTAAGTCAAATACCCGGGAAGCAGACGCAAGAGCATTCTGCAGTTCTGTCACCACCCCGGAAATTTCATTAAAAGGCTTGGTGTATTGGTTCGCGTAATTTAAAAAGCTGGAAAGCTGCCCTACTGATAGCAGCCCATGGATCACCCCGTAAGCCCCGGCTGTGCCTACGCCTGCGTAAACCAGGCCATTTACAAAACGGGTGGCTGGGTTTGTGATGGAGGAGAAAAAGGTTGCCCGCAGGCTGTAGCCTGCCAGCCGTTTATTAATCTCTTCAAACTCCTGCTGCGCCTTATCCTGATGGCCAAAGGCCTGAACCACCTTTAAATTCCCTAAATTTTCATCAATCAGGGAAGTTAGTTCCCCTCTTGCCTGGGACTGCTTCTGGAACATGGTAAATGTCCGTCTGGCAATAAAATTTGCCACAAAGAAGGATACCGGGGTAATGCACACTACCACCAGCGTAATCAGCGGATTGATGGAAAGCATAAACAGCAATGTTCCCAAAATGGTCATAACACCAGTAAATAATTGGGTAAACCCAAGGAGAAGACCTTCTGAGAACTGATCAATATCAGCAATAATGCGGCTGACCAAGTCACCGGTAGGATGAACATCCAGATAACTTAAGGGCAGCACTTCCAGATGGTTAAATGCTTTTGTCCGGATGTCTTTTACCACACGATAGGTAATCACGTTATTGATATGGTTCATCAGCCACTGAGCCGCCGCTGTTATCAGTACCAAAATCCCTATTTTCATCAAAATCCGAAAAAGGCCTTTGTAATCCACCTGTCCCGGCCCTAAAATCAAGTCCACCCCCTGTCCGATTAAAACCGGTACGTAAAGGGTTAGCGCCACCGTAACCGTTGCCATCAAAATAGAAGCGGCTACTCCGAAACGATACCGTTTAATATAGGTTAAAATCCGTTTTAAGGTTGCTGTGGAAGCAGCCTTATCCAGTTTTTTCTTACCGGCCATCCCGTTCTACCTCCTCCTTGGAAAATTGTGACAAGCAAATTTCTTTATATAACGGGCATCCATTTAACAGTTCCTTATGGGTTCCCTTTCCCACCAGCTTCCCATCATCCAGCACCAGAATCTGATCTGCGTTTTTTATGGTAGCCGCCCGCTGGGATACTAAAAATACAGTCATATCTCCCGTATTTTCTTTGATTGCCTTCCTTAGCTTAGCGTCTGTGGCAAAATCCAGGGCAGACGCGCTATCGTCTAAAATTAAAATCTTTGGATTCCTTACCAATGCCCTGGCTATGGTAAGGCGCTGCTTCTGGCCTCCCGACAGATTTTTTCCTCCCTGTTCAATTAAAAGTTCCAGTCCCTTTCCTTTTTGGTCTACAAATTCCCTGGCTTGAGCAATATCCAGGGCACGGTAAATTTCCTCGTCTGACGCGTCCTCCTTGCCCCATTGCATATTTTCCCTCAGGCTTCCTTTAAACAGCACAGCCTTCTGAGGAACCATGCCAATCGAGTTTCGAAGGCTATCTAATGAATAATCCTGAACATCCACCCCATCGATTAACAGGCTCCCTGACACAATGTCATAAAACCTTGGAATCAGGTTCACCACAGTGGACTTTCCTGAGCCAGTTCCTCCAATAATTCCAACTGTTTCCCCTTTCCTTACGGAAAAGTCAATACCTGACAAGGATTCCTCTTTCGCCCCCGCATACAAAAATGACACCTGGCGAAATTCCACCATTGGAGCCTGGCTGCCAGCCTTCGGCTCCTTTTTCGCCTCTTTTTCCTGAATGCTTGGCTGAACCTGGAAAATGGAGTCTACCCGGTTCATGCAGGCAATGGACTTGGAAATGGTAATAATCAGATTGGCCAGCTTAATCAGCTCTACCAAAATCTGGGACATATAGTTGACCAGCGCTACTACTTTCCCCTGGGTAATTACTCCCCCATCCACTTGCCTGGCTCCGATCCAAATCACGGCAATGGTTGCTAAATTGATCATAATGTATGTTACTGGATTTAACAGGGCTGATATCTTTCCAACAAACACCTGAAACCGCACCAGCAGGCCATTTTCCTCCTCAAAACGGGCTGTTTCGCTTTTCTGCCGGTTAAACGCCCGGATAACACGGACTCCTAAAAGGTTTTCCCTTGTGGTCAGCATTACCTGATCCAACTGCTTTTGCACCTTTCGATAAAGAGGCATACTGATTAAAAGAATCCCGAATACCACCAAAGAAAGCAATGGTATAACTGCTGCAAAAACCAACGCAGCCTTTATATCCACTGTAAATGCCATAATCATAGCGCCAAATACCACAAAGGGGGAACGCAAAAATAAGCGCAGCACCATATTGATTCCTGTCTGCACCTGATTAATATCACTGGTCATTCTGGTAATTAAGGTAGAGGTTCCTATGGTATCAATCTCAGAATAAGATATATGGGAAATATGGGAAAACAGATCATTGCGCAGACAGGATGCTGTGGACACCGCAGCTTTGGCCGCGAAATATTGGGCCGTTAATGAGCAGGCTAACCCAATCAGGCCTAACAGGATCAAAAGGCCTCCCATCCGGAGAACATAAACCACATCTTGATTTTTGATCCCCACATCAATCATACTTGCGACTACAAGGGGAACAAACAGTTCAAAGCTGGCCTCTAACATTTTAAACAAAGGCCCAAGTATGCTCTCTAACTTGTAGTTGGACAGATAGCGTAACAGTCGTTTCATAATTTTTTCCTCTTGCTTCATTATTCTTTATTCAGATATGCCACACTTTCACAGTGCGCACTCGCCTTACCCGGCGCCGTATCATCTCCGCCGAGGTGATACATTCCCTTATTCTGCTATGTCCACAGCCGTCAGGCTGCGGATAAGGGATACGTTTTCTTATTATACCATGCCTGTTTTTAGCAGACAAGCGGGTTTTATTGCGATAGGTAAATTCCATTGCCTGCTGAAAAAAAGAATGTTATAATTAAACTATACAACAAATTAAAGAAGAAGGGGCTGGAAGTTAATGAACCGAAATGACATTATTATTATTCATGGAACCAACTATAAAGAGATGGCGATCCAGGTGCTGGAACGGGCTGATGTTGCTTCTGAAATCGGCGATAAAAATAAGACCATTGCTTTAAAGCCAAATCTGGTGGTGGCCGCCCACCCTTCAGGAGGCGCTACTACCCACAGCGAACTGTTAGCCGGGGCAATTGAATATCTGCAAGGCCATGGATTCCAAAATATTTCTATAATGGAAGGCTCCTGGGTGGGCGATCATACTCCGTCCGCGTTTTCCGCTTCCGGCTACCGAGAAATCTCTAAAATGTATAATGTCCCTTTAATTGATCTGCAAAAAGACAGCTACACTGAGTATGACGCAAAGGGCATGAAAATATGCCTCTGTGACAAAGCGGCTGCTGTAGATTACATGATTAATATGCCTGTTCTAAAAGGCCACTGCCAAACGATCATTACCTGCGCTTTAAAAAATAACAAGGGTATTATCCCAAATAAGGAAAAACGGAAATTCCATACCATGGGTCTTCACAAACCCATTGCCCACTTAAACGTAATCGCCCCCAACAGCTTTATCCTGGTAGATAATATCTGCGGGGATCTGGATTTTGAAGAAGGCGGGAACCCGGTTACCATGAATCGGGTACTCGGCTTTCAAGATCCGGTACTCTGCGACAGCTATGTCTGTGATTGTATGGGATATCGGCCAGAGGAGATCCCCTACATCACTATGGCTGAAAAATTAGGTGTGGGAAGTACGGATACCGCTCATGCTAATTTCATATATTTAAATGAAGATCGGATCGGAAAAGGCCGTCCCCATATGACCAGAAGGGTACAGAATCTGGCAAAATTCACCAATCAAAAGGATGCCTGCAGTGCCTGTTACGGCTCTTTGATTTATGCCCTCGACCGCCTGAACGATTCCGGCGCATTAAAAAGGAACCTTCCTCCTATCTGCATCGGGCAGGGATTTAAAGGCCAGCCTGGCGATATCGGTGTAGGGCAATGTACCTGCCAATTTTCCAGGTCTTTAGCAGGCTGCCCGCCAAAGGCCGTGGATATGGTTGCTTTTTTAAAGGAAAACTGGGTGTAATAGAATGCTTTTTTAGCAGAATCGGTTACTTTGCGCCCCCATTTTCGTGCAGTCTGATATCGTTCCCCACAGAAGTGCAAGGCTTTCACGGAAACTAATGTCGAATATGCGGCATCATCATATAGGAAAGGTGCAGAAATTGTATGATTGAATTTCTTCTTTATGTGATACGCCTGAAAGAAAAATATACTGAGGATGAAATTTCAGTTTACGCCGCGCAGGCATCCTTTTTTATCTTGCTGTCTGCCTTTCCTTTTATTATGGTACTGCTGACCGCCATTCAGTTAATACCAACTATTTCCAAATCCGATTTGTTATCCATTCTGGTTTCCCTTATGCCAGAAATGTTAAAATCCACTACGGTTTCCATAATTGATGATTTGTTCACAAAATCCCCGGGGAAAATCCTTTCCATTACTGCTTTGCTGGCCATCTGGTCTGCCTCTAAGGGAATGTTAAGCATGAACCGGGGGTTTAACCGGATTTTTGGGTGTAATGGCCGAAGAGGGTATTTTCTCTCCCGCTTTATCTGCACCGGCTACACCATCCTGTTCGCAATCGCTTGTATTATGTCGCTGGCTCTTCTGGTATTCGGAAGTACCTTACAGAACCTGATCCTAAAAGCCCTCCCGGTTTTGGGGCGTATTACCTTTTACATTATCAGCTTTCGCGCCTTATTGTCATTAACCATCCTGACCATTATTTTCGCCGGCCTTTACACATTGATCCCGGATAAAAAGCAGAAACTGCGATTCCAGCTCCCTGGCGCTGTTTTTTCCACATTATGCTGGATCGGTTTTTCCTTTGCTTTTTCGGTCTATTTTAACAATTTCAGCAATTACTCCTATATGTATGGAAGCCTGACTGCTATTGTCCTTTTGATGCTGTGGCTGTACTTCTGCATTTGCATCTTGTTTTTAGGCGCTGAAATTAATTTCTTTTATGAAAAAAAGCGCTCCACTCCAGAAACAAAAGGTTGATTTTTTTCCTATTATCTGATAGACTATAGCGTATAAAATAAAAGATGGCTGTTACTGGTAAAGCAGGCAAGACCACACAAAATCATGTCGAATCGGCATTGTTTTTGTTGTGGTTTTTTTTATGGTATAAAAGAGCCCGTTACCTTTTCTGTACGATAAAATGCCTTTCTGCTGTAAGGTATGAAGACCTTTGCTTTTCTATCAAACTAGCAGAAATTTCACATGGATCCTGCCAAAGCTTGGTATCCTAATGTGTGTTGCCAATTTTTGTAACAGCTAACGAAAGGAGAATTTTATGGACTACAAGAAATTGGGACGTGACTTGCTCCCATTAGTGGGTGGAGCTGATAACATCAGCAAATTAACTCACTGCGCAACCAGGCTCCGCTTTGAATTTTGCGACCGCGGCAAAGTAGATGAAGCTGCCATCAAAAGCACCCCAGGTGTTATCAGTGTAGTAGACAAAGGAGGGCAATTCCAGGTAGTTGTGGGAAACGATGTGCCGATTACCTACCGGGTATTGATTAATGAGATGGGAGGCAGCGCAGGTAAAAGTAACGCCCAAGATTCAAGGGGGGATTCCGACGAGAAAAAGGGGAAATCTTCCATTATTACAGCAATCGTCAGTGTGATTTCAACCACATTTACACCTGTGATCCCCGCATTGATCGGCGGTGGTATGATTAAGGCTGTACTGTCAATTCTTGTGCTGTGCGGATTAAATGACAGCAGCTCCACCTATGCGTTATTAAATCTGATTTCTGACGCCGCTTTCTATTTTATGCCGGTATTGCTGGCTTACGGCGCGGCATTAAAGTTTGAGTGTAATCCAATTTTAGCCATGACATTAGCCTGCGCGCTGCTGCATCCAAGCTGGAGCGGGATAGTTGGAGCTGGGGAACCTGTAACATTCTTTCTGATCCCGGTAAAACTTGTAGACTATTCCTATTCGGTAATTCCTATTATCCTAAGCATATGGATTATGTCTTATGTGGAAAAACTGGCTGAGAAATATACGCCATCCATTATTAAATTTTTCCTGAAGCCACTGGTGATTTTATTTATTTCAGTACCTATCGCATTGGTGATTGTAGGCCCATTTGGAAGTTTCCTAAATTCGATCATTGAGTCTGGGGCCAATATCATTAACGCAAAGGCAAGTTGGCTCCTTCCCATGCTAATGGGGGCATTTCAGCCTTTCCTGGTTCTCACCGGAACCGCCTGGGCCATGACTCCTATCGCAACCGTCCAGATCTCTTCTCTTGGCTATGAAATTGTCAATGGGCCAGGTATGCTGGCTTCCAATATTGCCCAGGGCGGCGCAACACTGGCTGTCGCCATGAAAACAAAGAACAAACAGTTAAAGCAATTAGCAAGTTCCTCTGGCTTTACAGCCGTTATGGGGATCACAGAGCCGTGCCTTTACGGAGTAATTTTACCATTGAAAAAACCTTTGATTGCTTCTATGATCGGTGGTGGCGTTGGCGGCGTGTATGCAGGCATTTCCGGCCTGGTGCGTTATGCTTTCGTATCTCCTGGTCTTGCCGCTCTTCCGGCATTTATCGGGGAAAACCCAATGAATATTGTACATGCGGTGATTACCTGTATTATTTCGTTTGCGGCTGCCTTTATCGCTGTCTGGGTAATGGGATTTGATGATGCAAAGGAAGATACAGGTAAACCTTCTGTATCAGTAAATAAGGCAAAGGAGGCGTCCCAAACGACTGCCCCCAAAACTGGCAGCAAGCAAGTTGCATCGCCTTTAAATGGAACTGTAGTGCCTTTGTCTGAAGTTCATGATGCTGTATTTTCGCAAAAAGTCCTTGGCGATGGTGTGGCAATCCTTCCATCAGAGGGGAATGTATTCGCTCCAGTGGACGGTACTGTATCGGCTTTATTTGAAACAAAACATGCCATTGGCCTGACCAGCCAGGACGGGGTAGAACTTTTAATTCATATTGGCATTGACACCGTCAATCTGCAGGGAAAATATTTTACAGCCCATGTGAAAGTGGGTGATTCCGTTAAAAAAGGCGATCGGATGATTTCCTTTGATTCTAAGGCCATCCAGGAAGAAGGCTATGAAATCATAACGCCGGTGTTAGTTGCCAATACAGCAGAGTTTAAGTCAGTCAAAACCGACGCAAACGGAATGGTAAAAGCTGGGGAGCTTCTTCTTACCATTCAATAAGAATTGCGCTAAGTTTTGGATTAGAAGTGAAGGGGAGTATCTTATGCATTATAAAGAATTAGCGCCATTTCCGGAAGGATTTTTATGGGGAGCCTCAACCTCTGCCTACCAGGCAGAAGGGGCTTGGAACGAAGACGGAAAAAGCCCGTCCATTATTGATAACTATCAGCACCCAAAGGAATATGCGGATTTTAAGGTGGCCAGCGACCATTATCACCGCTACAAGGAAGATATCCGTCTGTTTGCGGAAATGGGATTAAAGGCATACCGGTTTTCTATTGCCTGGACACGGATTATTCCAGACGGGACTGGGGAAGTAAACCAGGCTGGGATTGCGCATTACCAGGATGTAATCCGGGAATGCCGCAATTATCAGATCGAGCCAATCGTTACCATGTACCATTTTGATCTGCCTTACTGTCTGGAAGAGAAAGGCGGCTGGAATAACCGGGAAACCATAGATGCTTTTGTGGCATATGCCAGAGTTTTATTTACTTCTTTTGGTTCCCAGGTTAAGTACTGGCTCACAATCAATGAGCAGAATACCATGATTCTTCATCCGGGAGCAATTGGTCTTCCGGAAAACGGCGTACTGCCATCGAAAAAAGAATTATATCAGCAGAACCACCATATGATGCTGGCTCAAGCAAAAACCATGAAGTTGTGCCATGAGCTTTGCCCTGACAGTCAGATCGGCCCGGCATTAAACTTAACTGCCATGTACGCAGAGTCCTGTAAACCGGAAGATGCCATTGCCGCCCATAATTGGGAAGTGCTCCGCTGTTGGAATTTTGCTGATGTTCCGGTATTTGGACGATATCATTCCCTGGCGTGGAGATATCTTGAAGACAGAGAGATTGCGCCTGAAGTCTATGCGGGAGATTCTGATATATTAGCAGGCGCAAAACCAGATTTTATTGCCATGAATTACTATTCAACAGCAACCATTGCCGCCAGCCAGGGAAATCCTTCTGATGTATCGCCAAGGGCTGGCGATCAACAGATTATGTTGGGGGAAACCGGGGTGTACCGCGCGGCTGAAAACCCATTCGTTTCCAAAACCAAATATGGGTGGGTCATTGATCCGGCAGGGTTCCGCTATACGCTAAGAAAGGTATACGAACGTTATCACCTTCCAATCTTAATTACAGAAAATGGAATTGGCGCGCCAGATGTGTTAGAAAATGGAGCGGTACATGACGATTACCGGATTGATTTTATCCGGCAGCACCTTCACGCAATGCGCCTTGCAATTACAGATGGTGTAGAGATGTTGGGATATTGTCCATGGGCAGCGCTAGATGTGGTCAGCACCCATCAAGGATATGAGAAACGGTATGGGTTTATCTATATCGATCGGGATGAATTTGAGCTAAAGGAAATGAGCCGAATCAAAAAAGACAGTTTCTTTTGGTATCAAAATGTGATTAAGGAGAATGGCGCATCCTTGTAACCAGCGGAAAAACAAAAGGGGTGATCTTATGAGGGTGGTAAAAATACTAAATAATAATTATATTTTGGTAGAAGATGATCATGGAAATGAATTAATCGTTATGGGGAGAGGTTTGCGGTTTTCCAATCGTGTGGGAAATGAGTTAAACAAAGAAAATATCCAGAAAATTTTTGCGCCCAAGGATAAAAAAATAGTCCGGGATTGGCAGCAGGTTTTGGAAGGCGTACCAGAAGATTATGCAGAAGCCATTCATTCTGCTATTCTTTTAGCGGATGATCATATGCCAGGAAAGTTAAATGAACAAATTTTTATCACTCTTTTTGATCATCTGTTTTTTGCGTTGGAGCGTTTAAACAAGCAGGTGGTTCTTCAGAACCGCCTGCTTTGGGAGGTGAAACAGTTTTATCCAAAAGAATTTGCTTTGGGAAATGCAATCATTGGATATTTAAACCAACAGCTTCATGTTTCCTTGCCTGAGGAAGAAGCTGGAAATATCGCCTTCCATCTTGTGAATGCCCAAACTGAAAATCCGGATATGGAGCAAACCTTGCTGGTTGTCCGGATGCTAAAAGACATTTTTAATATTGTTAAATTCTCTTTTACAAAAGAAATTCAGACGGATTCCGTCCATTACACACGATTTGTAGCCCATATGCAGTTTTTCTTACAACGAGTATTCGATGATAAGATGCTTTCCGGGAATGAATTAGCCATATTTGAGCAAATCGCCGCCAATTCGCCAGAAAGCTATCGCTGCGCAAATAAAATCAGCGATTATATCCGTAAATCCATACAAGTGGAAATACCACGGGAAGAGTTATTATATTTGACCATACATATTATGCGGATCATTATGTAACTTTCCTTTCCAAAAAACAACAAATAGGTGTTGCAAAAAATAGCGTTTCCGCATTAAACGGCAGGAAAAACCTGCTATTTGATACGATCACCATACATAGCGATTATGAATAGCAATCGCTATGTATGGTGATTTATAGCATTTCGTTCTAATCGTTTCTTAATGTACTGACATGTTTCATTCCGGATTCTTCTTTGCTTCTTTCACAGCTTCATTAAATCTTCTGTTTTTACTTCCGCCAAATAATCCACAAATTCTCTGTATGAAGTGAAGGTTTTGCAGCATCCCTCTTTACCATATGTTTATGCTCTCAGCGACAAAAATTTTTTGATCATTTCAATCGTGCCCTCTACTCCTAATCTTGAGGTGTTTAACATCAAATCATAATTTTCCACATCTTCCCAATTCTTTCCGGTATAGTACCGATGATACTCCCGGCGTTCCCGATCTACTTTCTTAATATTCTTTTTTACATCCTTGGGATCGTAATAGCCTTTTTCTGTAATTCTCCGAATCCGCGCGTCCATGTCCGCATACAGGTAAATCTTTACAAGCCCTTCCATCCCATCCAGCACATAATCCGCGCACCGCCCAATAATCACGCAGTCCTCTGCTTCTGCCAATTTCCGGATCACTTCCGACTGAAAGCGGAACAAATTATCGGCTGAAATTAAATCCGATCCAAAAGAAGGCGCTTTTTTCTCAGGCGTCAAGCTGGCAATTACTTTATATAACAGCTTGCTGCCTGCCCGTTCGTCAGCAAGATAAAAATAGCTTTCCTTAATCCCGCTTTTGTCCGAATTCATCCGCAGGATATTTTTATCGTAAACATGAATCCCTAAATCCTTTGCCAGCTTGGCTCCTATCTCAGCTCCTCCGCTGCCATATTGCCTGCCTATGGTAATCACTAACCGCTTTTCATCCATGGTTTCCTCCTCCTTTTTCCTTTTATCCAGCCGTTTTCCGAACTCTATATCCTTGTATATTGAGCGCTTGGCTCATTGCTCGCGGAAATAAATTTTAAGATCGCAAGGCATTTCCAACAACGCAGCAGTAATTACAGCTAAAAATTTAACACAGCAAACATTTTTCTCTGCTGCCTATACTTAATATATCGCCAATATACCGCGGCTCTTAAGGTGGCAGAGCCTTTTTGGTTCTTAAAACATCCTATCATTTTGCATCTTTTATTGTCATATAACAGCGGCTAACACAATATTTTGATTTGAGGGCAAAAAGTCCTGCCAGCCAGATTCCCGCCTGGGCTCACGGTTGCCGCAGCAGCCATTATCCTTTCCATATTGCGCACATCCTGAAACGTTTTTGCCTTATAGGACACACTTTCCAAAAAGCAAACATGGCACATCCATATCCGCAGATGTGCCATGTTTATTTATATTCTGTTTTCCATCGATTGAAAATTCTGTATTTAAACGGGTTCTTTTAAGCGCAATTCTTCATTAGCTTTCTCCACATTTAACCTGGTCAGTATCAAGGTAATGAGAAGGTTAAAGATCATTGGCAGCCACAGATACATGATATGAAGCATGTTGATGCAGGAAGCCGACTGCTCCGGAGCGCCGCCTACGTAGCCGCTGTATGCCAAAAGCCACCCTGCAACCGCTGTTCCGATACCGCCGCCAAGCTTAGTCCCAAGGGATGTGCAGGAATACATGGTTCCGTCTACCCGTCTGCCTGTTTTCAGGAACGTATACTCGGAACAAGTTGCGATAAGGGCATTCATATCTCCTTGGAGCGGACTCATTCCGATTGCCGCAATCGCGGTACATAAAAGCATCAGCGGAACGCTCCCCATATAGCCGGCCACCACCACCCCAAGGCGCCCGATGGTTCCTAACGCATAACCGGATAAATTCAGTTTATACATTCCCTTCCACTTAGCAACCAATGTGGGGGTAAATAAAAGTCCAATAATCATAGGGATATTAATTGCCCAGGAAAAAACACCTAACAGATTTGCGTTTTTCAGCACATAAGTCATAAAATAAATTCCCATGTTCAGTGTTGCGGAATAAATCTGCATCAGGATATACGAAACGCAAATCATCAGATAGTACTTATTGTGAATCAATAGCTGAAACGCCTCAATCAGGCTGTACTTTTCTTCCTGCTCCTGATTTTCCTGTCCGGTTTCCCCTTCTGCCAGTTCCTCCGGGGATAATTCCTTTACAGACAGCACCGATAATGTGTTGGAAATCACGCCAACAATTGCGTAAATGATGGCTACCGCCCTCCAGGCGCTTGCGCCGCCGCCAAAGTAGGCCACACATCCCACCGTAATGGTCTGGATCAACATGCTGGTGCCAAAAGCAAACATAAACCGGATCGATCCCATCTGGACACGCTCATGGTTATTCTTAGTCACCAGGGCGGTTAACGCAGAATACGCAATATTATTCGCTGTGTAAAAACCGGCATTCAGCAGCGTATAGGCGATAAAGAACCATGCATACTGGGCAAATTCACTGATATCGGCAGGAATGATAAAGATTGCCACCAGGCAGACCGCGCATCCGAAATAGCCATAAAGCATCCAAGGACGGGCTTTCCCCATCTTGCTGTGGGTCTTATCAATCATGGAGCCGAAGAAAATATCACTGACTCCGTCAAAAAGCTTTGAAACCGCAATCAATGTTCCTGTAATCCCTGCGTTCAGTCCAACCGTATCCGTCAGGAAAATCATCACGAACGCTGACAAAAGCGCGTATACTACGTTGCCGGCAATGTCGCCGGAACCATAACCAACTTTATTGTACCATTTTAAATACGTTCTTTCTTGCATCATTTACCCCCTATTGTATTCGTTCGTGTATTCCGGTTTTAAATTCAGCGAAAATGTAAAGGATTCCTCCGCCAGCCTGTATTTTTCCTGAGGCCTTGGGCCGCAGCTATTGGATCCGATTCCATTTTGCCTGAAATCCAGGTTTAATACGGTACTCCCGCAGGGAACCAACTCATAATTATGCTTCTTCCCCGCCAGCTCTTCCTGTGTAAAAACGGAAGCATTAAAGGAAAACGGCTTCTCTCCATACGCCTTAATGGTACTGCCCGCCCCGCTGACCACCACATAATCACAATCGTTGTGGCTGCCATTTTCCTGGGGTTTTATATAATCTTCATGAAGCCCTGCCACAGATGAGGAATAGATCCCATGGCTGGCAGCCCTGCATTTATCCACATAGCTTTCTTCCGGCCCCAGGCCAAAGTATGTCACCTGATCCATTTCCTTTGGGAGGAATAAGCGAAGGCCGAACCTGGGCAGTTCCGGAAAATCCATATTTCTGACCACATCCATTTTTATCGAAATCTGTCCCCCATTATCAATGCGCCAAATGGTATCCATATCCATCATCCTTTGAACCGTTACTGCTGTCATTCCCATCTTGCTGTGGATCTTAATATGCTGGCCAGTCAGCGTATAATTGGTTACATAAGACCTGGACAAAGCCCGGTCATACATGGCTTTTTCCCATTCTGCTTTGATATACATATCATTGTCAGTGGGCGCTCTCCATACATTCAGTTCCATTGGCCGGTCAAGAAGATCCTTCCCTTCTACTGTTAACTGGTCAAAAATACCCCGGAGCTTATTGTAAACGTATGTGAATCTACTTCCCTTTACGATCAATTGCCTTGGCGTTTCCAATACTTCAATCTGGGGCAGGTTACGCTTTGCCTCTTCCGATTCCTCCTGCCACATAAGGCTTATCTGGTTCCTAGGATCCTCACTTTTCAGGGCAATTTCGTCAAAGCCAAGCATATGCCCTTGTTTGCGGAACGCATCTTGGTGTTTTAAGGTATAAAACACTTTCAAATACGCCTTCCCCTTATCCGGGACAGCCACCGGAAGGGAAATGACCGCCGCTTTGCCTGGCAAAATTTCCGGAATATTGGCAGCGTCTATTGTTCCGGCAGATACTCTCTTGCCATCTGTGCTTACTTCATAGGAGATATCCAGATAGTCCCGGATATCCACATAATTCATCTCATTTTTCAGCACAAGCGCCCCTGTTGCCTGATCGTATGAGCGGACCCTTGCCGGCCTGTGGACATTTTTGTATTCCAGCAGTCCCGTGTGAGGAGTTCTGTCCGGGTACACCAAACCGTCCATACAGAAATTCCCATCCTGGGGATACTCCCCATGGTCTCCTCCATAAAAATACATCTTCCTGCCGTCTGGCGTTTTCCCCTTATCTATGGCATGGTCGCACCACTCCCACACAAAGCCTCCGCAGATGCAGTCATACTGTTCCATCAACTGGAAATAATCTTCATAATCTCCTGCCCCGTTTCCCATAGAATGGCAATATTCACATAAAATGTAGGGCTTATCCGGATTCGATTCCACATAATCCAAAACTTCCTGAAATTCCGGATACATACGGCTGTAAAGATCAATATTGGAATAATCGTATTTTCGCTTTCGGCCTCTGTAGTATGCGCTTTCATAGTGGGTCAGCCTTCCTGGGTCATACTGTTTCGTCCATGCTAAGGCTTTTTCAAAGGTACAGCCGTAACCACATTCGTTCCCCATGGACCAGATAACCACACAGGGACGGTTTTTGTCCCGTTCCACCAGTTTTTTTACCCGATCAAGGGTAGCTTCGTCAAATTCCGGATTATCAGAAATCAGCTCATTCCACCTGCCTGCGCGCTCCGCGTCAGTATCATTGGAATAACACAGCATCCATGGCCCATGGCTTTCATTGTCAGCTTCATCAATAACAAAGAACCCGTATTGGTCACACATCTGATAAAACATGGGCTGGTTCGGGTAATGGCTCGTGCGAATTGCATTAAAATTATACTGCTTCATCATTTCCAGATCTTTTTTCATCTGTTCCACGCTAACCACAAATCCTGTTATCGGATCCGAATCATGCCGGTTTACTCCCCGGAATTTCACCGGAGAACCGTTAATGCATACCACATTTCCTTTTACACAGATTTCACGGATACCCATATGCTCTGTGATTACTTCATCCTCCGTTTCCAGAACCAAGGTATACAGATATGGCTGCTCACAGTTCCACAAATATGGGTTATGGATGGTAAAACCGGTATCTCCCTTATAGACAAAATCTGTAACCAGTTCTCCCTCTTTGTCGTAAACCGCCGCCTTCACCGGAATCACCTCATCCAGATATTTGGTCTGAATGCTGACTAAAGCTTTGTCATCTTCTATTTTTGTGTTGATGAAATAATCATAGATGCACTGTCCGGGACGCTTTAAAAGATACACATCCCGGAAAATGCCGCTCATCCGGAATTTATCCTGATCCTCCAAATAACTGCCGTCACACCATTTTAGCACCAGCACCGCAAGGCAGTTTTCCCCCTCTTTGATATATCTGGTTACATCAAATTCACTAAGGGCGTGGGAAACCTGGCTGTAGCCCACATACTCCCCATTCAGCCACACATAAAAGCAGGAATCAACCCCTTCAAATTCCAAAAATGCCTTTGGCGCTTTCTCGTCTTTCTGGTAAATAAATGTGCAGATATACGTTCCACATGGATTATCTTGCGGCACATAGGGGGGATCCACCGGGAAAGGATAGCGGAAATTCGTATACTGATGGCAGTCATAGCCGTAATTCTGCCAGACCCCCGGAACTGATACAGATTCAAAATCTTGTGTGTCAAATCCTTGCTGGTAAAATGGTTGGTCAAGCTGGTAAATACTGTCGTAATATTTAAACTTCCATTTGCCGTTCAGCATTTGGATGCGGTCAGACCGTTCTCTTTGTTCAATGAGGCCATCCATCCTGGCTGACGCCGGTATGTAATAAGAGCGATCCGGCATCGTATTCTCATGAAGCATATGCAGATCCTCGTAATAACGGGGTATAATCATGGCAGTTTCCTCCTTATATACATTATTTTAGACTATACTGTATCACAGCATAACCGTTTGCAAATACCGTATTCCTTCCACAAGGCCTTGTGTTTGCCTATATTATAAGATAATCAATTTACTTTTTACATAAATCAGAATAGACAAAATATGCACAAAATGATACAATTATATCTGACAGGCCATTAATAACTATCCATATTCACAAGATCTTGCGCCATGTTTTCCATTTCTTCTTGTGCATTATGGCAAACAGCCATCTTGTCATCCAGATAGCCTTTTTTACTTTGCCTTTTTATTGCTTTATTTAACTTGTTACGAGCTATTTGACACTACAAGCTATTTGGCACTATAAACTATTTGACACCCAGTTTCCCAAGGAGAGCCATTCTATGTATACAGATAACGCATACTGGCATAATTCACGCCGTGATTTCAAAGACAAAAAGCATCCTTTATTTGTAGGAAGCGCCGGGGTTTACCGTTTGTTGACCAGACCCAGGCTTCCCACCCACAGGCCAAAGGGACGCCTTGATTATCAACTGCTTTATATCGCCTCCGGCAAAGCACATTTCTATTTCCAAGGCAAAGAGGAAATCGTACCTGCCGGAAATATGGTCCTTTATCGCCCAAAAGAGGAGCAGCGCTATTACTATTATGGGATTGACCATACAGAAGTATATTGGGTTCATTTTACGGGAAATAATGTAAAGAATATATTGAGAAAATATGGAATTCCGGATCATGCGCATACCATTCATACCGGAACTTCTTTCGATTATAAAAAGATTTATTTACAGATGATCCAAGAATTAAAGCTTACCAAGCCACATTACGAGGAGGTGCTTGTCCGCTACCTTGAATTATTGTTTATCTTGATCAGCCGGCTTCAGGAAAAGAAGACCAGAGCCAAAAATGTTTTCCTGCTTGATGAAATGGAGCAGGCTGTTACCTATTTCCATGCCAACTATAACCATTCCATCAGTATTGATGAATATGCCAGGAGCCGAGGTATGAGCATCAGTTGGTTTATCCGGAATTTTAAAGATTATACTGGTTCAACGCCCACACAGTACCTGCTTTCCCTCCGGATATCCAACGCCCAGAGCCTGCTGGAATCGACATCTTATAATGTTACGGAAATTGCGGAGATCGTAGGCTACAACAACCCGCTGTATTTTTCACGCTTGTTTAAAAAGCAATGCGGGGTGTCTCCTACGGAATTCCGGAGGCAGTTGGAAGGCGATGATCGTGTTCATTGATACCATGGGAGCCTGTCACTCTGTACCCTTAGAGAGCCAGGAGGTAGCGTAGTTGGTTACTGACAAGACAGGATCCGCAAGATCACATGGATTATTATAATAGTAATGGTTTAGAAGTACACAATATCATTTGTCAACACAAATTGCTAGAAGGATAATTACTCCAATTTTCTTAAATACCGTTTACATGAAAACATATTCCAGATAAACGATATTTAAGATCTGTCCATTATCTCCAACAATGGACATAATGAGCTTTCCCTTTTCCACCTCTTTATACAAAGCTATTTCAACTTGCCAAGATACCTCATAAAATTTTGTTTATTCTCCACTGGTATTGTGGTTGGCCTTCCAAGGTTACTGCGGGCACCAATAGAACATTTTACTTCAATAAAGCTTAATCCCCTTCTTTCCTTAGCCGCTTCCAACTCCTTGTCAAGCCGCTCTAGCGTATCCACACAGGCCACATTTGGATACCCGCACGCCTGTGCCACTGCTGTTAAATCAATTCTTCCGGCAACGGTAGGCATTCCTCCGACTGTTTCATGAGCCTCATTGTTGATTACCACATGAACCAAGTTTTCCGGGGCACTTGCCCCTATCACTGCCATGGAACCCATGTGCATTAGAGCCGCTCCGTCACCGTCAATGCACCAGACTTTTGTATCTAATTTCTGCAATGCAACCCCAAGGGCAATCGAAGAGGCATGTCCCATAGAGCCTACTGTCAGAAAATCATACGTATGACTCTGTCCATTAGCAGCACGAATCTCAAACAATTCCCGACTGGCTTTTCCAGTTGTAGATATCACTGGATCTTCACCAGATATCTTCACAATATGCTGGATAATCTCCTCACGCACCATTCCATAGTTATTTTTATACTCCACTTTCTGGTCAAAGGTAAGCGCTCCTTTACGGATCACAAAAGCAACATCCCTGCCTTGCTCCAGAAGCAGGCTAAATTCCCCCATTGCCTTCCTGGCTTCTCCCTCTGTGGTATCCTTGCTGATAATGAAGGGCTGAATTCCCATATCTTCCAAAAGCTGAATGGTCACCTCCCCCTGGTAAATATGCTGCGGCTCATCATGGATTCCCGGTTCTCCCCTCCATCCTACAATAAATATTACAGGAATTGCATACACTTTTTCATGTAGTAATGAAGCAACTGGATTAATGATGTTCCCCTCTCCGGAATTCTGCATATATACCACCGGCGCTTTTCCTGTAGCCAAATGGTAGCCAGCAGCTAGGGCGGCACAATTTCCCTCGTTTGCCGCAATTACATGATGCTTTGGATCAACCCCATATGTATGGATCAGATAATCACACAACGCTTTTAGCTGGGAATCCGGCACTCCAGTATAAAATTCCGCCCCGATGATTCCTGCTAATGTTTCCACTCTCATATCCCACTTCCTCCAAAATAAATTTCTGTTTTCCCATTAATCATAAGCTTAGTTCACCTTTATGGAATATCTGGCGGTAGAGCCTGTCAATATCCCCATCTGTCAGCGCAACCGGATTATTTTTCATCCGCACTGTGTTTACAGACCTCCTCAGGATTTCATAATCCTTTTCCTTCGGTTCCGGGACAGAAAGGCCAAGTCCACGAAAAATCTCTTGAAATTTGATTGCGGCTTCTTTTGCTGTGTTGCACCCCATTACAGACGCAAGTTCCATAAAAATCTGCCCTAGATAATGCGGCCCACGTGGATCGACACATTGATCGGTATGTTCAACCATATAAGGCCAAAGCTTGGCCAGGCACAATGCCGCCGCATGGCCATGGGCAATCCCATAGAGGCTGGTAATCTTATAGCACATCGCATGGCCTGCGGTTGTCTGGGTAATATTAATCGCCTGCCCAGCCAGATTCGCTGCCGCAAGCATCCCTGCATTCCCAGAATCTTCGTTATTTAGATACCCATCTTTATTCTTTAAAATGGCCTGTATTGCCATTTTTGACAATTCTTTGCTTTCTTTGGTAGCATTTACCGACCAGAATGCCTCCACCCCATGGCAGAAGGCATCCATCATGGTAGCTTTTTTCTGGTAATCCGGAAGGGTTTTTAAGGCTGACGCATCCATCAGCACAGTCCCTGGGATGCAGCTTTTATCCAAAATGGACTGCTTTTCTCCTTGATAATAAATGACAGCGTACCGGGTCGCCTCACTTCCGGTTCCCGCAGTCGTTGGCACTGCCAGCAGCCTAACCTGGTTTGGGATAACGGCCTGTTCCAGAAAGTTTTTCCCCATGTCCATATTCGCATACAGCTTTATACATTTCGCCACATCCATTGCGCTTCCCCCGCCCACCACGATAATGGTATCACAGTTTTCCTGGAGAAACAAAGCCACACCTTTCTCGACCGATTCATATTCCGGATTGGGTTTAAATTGATTAAACTTTACCACCTGGATTCCCAAGCGGGACTCCAAATTTTCAAAGTAGTTTGACAGCCTTAAAAAAGGAAATGCATTGTCACATACAAGAAAGAGCTTCGAAACGCTATTTTCTCTCAAATATTCATCCAGCTCCTGATAATCTGCACTTGCTTCCAGAACTTTTTGTTTTACCAAGCCCTGACACCTCCCATCTGGTCACTCTTCGGGGATCAAAGAAATGATTTCCTTAAACGGCATGCAAACATCGTCGCATTCTTTTGCGCGATGGTTTTTTAAGATCAGCCTTGCCGCATTCTGCATAGCGGGGAAACCGGTTCGCGTCAAATGATTTGCATAAATTACAATATTGACGCCCCGTACCTTAAATTCCTCTTCTGTAACCGTATTGAATGCCGTTGGCACCACAACAACCGGCGTAGTCGGATCATTCATGCGAAATTTCTCTACAAATTCAAAAATCTCTGCCGGATCTTTCTTCCGGCTATGGATCATGATTGCATCCGCACCAGCTTTTGTAAAGGCGAATGCCCGCTTCAGAGCATCCTCCATCCCCTGTTCCAGAATCAGGCTTTCAATTCTAGCACAAATCATAAAATCCTTTGTCTTCTGCGCCCGTTTTCCCGCCCTGATTTTTGCGCAAAAGTTCTCAATGCTGTCCTGAGTTTGTATTACCTCTGTGCCAAACAAAGAATTTTTCTTCAAACCGGTCTTGTCTTCTATGATCACCATGGACACACCGATACGCTCCAATGTCCGCACCGTATAAACGAAATGCTCTGTCAGACCACCAGTATCTCCGTCAAAGATAACTGGCTTTGTTGTAACCTCCATAATATCATCAATTGTCCGGAAACGTGAGGTCATGTCAACTAATTCAATATCTGGTTTCCCCTTCGCTGTAGAGTCGCATAAAGAGCTGATCCACATGGCGTCAAACTGGCGGTTTTCCCCATTTTGGCAAATCGAAGTTTTTTCCACAATCAGTCCTGTCAGACCGCTGTGGGCTTCCATTGCCGATATGGTTCCTTTCATAGAAAGAGCCTTCTTCAGGCGGGCACGGCGCACATCCGGAGTTGACAACTGGGCTCGTGCACGGTTCTCCAAATCCCGGTATTTTGGGTCATTGGAATAAGGGTATTCAACCAATTTACCTCCATACTCTGCCAAAACAGAAACCACCTCATCCCGGATCGGCTTCTGAAACCCAGATACCCAGTCGTCACCGTGCACAACATAATCTGGCCGGTATCGTTCCAGGTTTTCTTTATAACTCAAAGTCCTCTGTTCCACAACCTTATAGACCCCTGCAATATTTTCAAACATTACCTTACGTTCTGAACAGGGCAGAAGGGGGAATCGCTTGTAGCTAACAACCGCCTCATCTGACAAAACACCAATAATAAGCTTCCCCAGCTTTTCTGCCTTTTTAATCAGTGCGATATGGCCGCTGTGAAGCATATCGGTAGAAAAACACATATAGACCGTCCGGTTCTCTACCTCCTTTATTTTTGTGGAAACTACCGCCAAATCTTCTGGATTATCAATTTCCTTACAGAGCAGATTCCGAATATCTAGCGGATACAGGGAACAGATATCCAAAACCTCATTTAATGCGTTTTCTGCATAGCATTTCGTTTTCCCGGCTTCGCAATATTCTGTAATTTTATCCAGCCAGGTCTTCCAATCTTTTTTCAGCAGTTTATACAAGGGCTGTGCAGCCATGGCTTCACTAAAAAAATCAACTCCTATTTTCATAATCCGCCCGGTTTGTACGACTGCCTTAAAGTCCTTTTCTGGCAGCTCCAATGTAGAACTTACTGCCATGCAGCTATATTTACTGGCCATAACTTGATCCAATACTTCATTTTCAAATACCAGATCCCCATGTATAAGAATAATATCATCATCCAGATATTCCTTGGCACAGTAAATGGAATATATGTAGTTCGTTTCTTTATAGTCGGGATTTTTAACAAATGTAAAGTGGAGAGGAAGATCAAGGCTCTGGCAGTAATTAACCAATACACTGTCAAAAAAGCCGGTTGTCATAACCACTTCTGTAATACCGGAAGAAACAATCTGTTTCATCTGGTGGCTTAATATGGTATCTTTATGAGTAATCTCTGTCATACATTTCGGATGTTGAGAAGTAACACTGCCCATCCGGCTTCCAAGGCCGGAATTTAGTATTAATGCTTTCATAATTAATAAACTCCTTTATTGATCCTGCTAAGTTATTTCAATTCATGCTTTCTCACTAAAATATTTCTTATCTTTTTTAGCTGTGAAATATATAATGGTTCACGCACAACTAAAAGAATAATAGAATATCCCAGTCCATAAATGATTACTGCCATTACTATTTTTAGCAAGAAGTTAGTAATCGGTATCCAACTAATAATATTTCCCAAAACAACACAAGTCATCAAAATAATCAATTTGGGCATCCAATTAAAATCTATAAATACATTTTTCAAATAACTTACTGAACAGCACATTAAACCTAGGCAGACTATAATTTCCGTACACAGTGTTGCTACTGCCGCGCCGATTGCTCCGTATGCTGGAATTAACATAGCATTTAAAATAATATCTACGATTAATCCGATATTCACAGACCATGCCCTTTGCTTTTCTTTTCCATGTGGCAATAGAATAATATTGGCAAAATAGTTACTTAAAGCCACCGGAATAATAGCAAATACAAAAACTTTAAATACATATACAGAAATCAAATAGCTGGAACCAAATAAAAATAATATAAGCTGTTTTGAAATTGAAAAAAGGAAAATAGTGATTGGTACAGCAAGCAAAAAAATCCCCTGTATTGTTTTTTTTCTTATTTTCTCTTCTTCATCCTCCCTTTTTTGCTCAATACATGATACAATCCTAGGCATTACTACTGATGTCAAGCCAATTAATACTGTCCAAATAACCTTAACGGGTTTAATTCCATATTCATAAAATCCTGTTTCCGCCGCATTTTTTATCCAACCGATCATAGTCATATCTATCTGATTATAAATATTTATTGCTATACTTGACAAAAAGAAAATAAAGATTGGTTTCAAATGTTTCCGGATTTGAATTTTTTTAACTTTTTTCAAATTGACGTGTTTACGTAAGTTCCAAAGATTACATATGCTAGCTCCAGTATCCATAATCACACAGCTAATTCCATAAATGAAATAATCTTCAGACGAATGGATGGAAAGAAAAATAAATGCTACCATAAGGCATCGTATCACAAGAGTCCTAACTGTAATATAACTATATTGTTCGATCCCTTGATAAAACCAGTCTATACAAAAA